>JAKUTK010000099.1 GCA_022448005.1 Pseudomonas sp. | reverse complement strand
TTTTTCCCTCGACGGACTTGGCCTGCTCAGTTTCGAGGCCGCCATCAATCGCGATTATCCTGTCGTGTTCGGCACGCTTTTCCTGTTCACCTTGCTCGGCCTAGTAGTCAAGCTCATCGGTGACCTGACCTATACGCTTGTCGACCCGAGAATCGACTTCGAAAGCAGGGAGGCTTGAGATGACGCTGTCACCGTTGAACCAGCGCCGCTTCGCCCTGTTCAAGGCCCACAAGCGCGGCTGGTGGTCGCTTTGGCTATTCCTGGCATTGTTCATCCTGAGCCTGGGTGCCGAACTGATTGCCAACGACAAGCCGATCTTGGTTCGTTTCGACGGCGACTGGTATGTCCCGGTGTTTAAACGCTATCCAGAAACTGTCTTTGGCGGCGAGTTTCCCCTGCAGGCAAACTACAAAGGTCCCTACATTCAGGAACTGATCGAGAAGAAGGACGGGTGGATGATCTGGCCACCGATCCCTTTCCATCACTCCAGTATCAACTACGACCTGCAGGTACCTGCCCCCGCTCCGCCGTCCTGGGAAAACTGGCTGGGCACCGATGACCAGGGGCGCGACGTACTCGCAAGGGTCATCTACGGCTTCCGAATTTCGGTTTTGTTCGCGCTGACACTTACCCTGATCAGCTCGGTTATCGGTGTGATTGCCGGCGCTCTACAGGGCTTCTACGGCGGCTGGGTCGACCTTGTAGGTCAGCGAGTACTGGAAATATGGTCCGGCCTGCCGGTGCTTTATCTGCTAATCATCCTCGCCAGCTTCGTGCAGCCCAACTTCTGGTGGCTGCTCGGCATCATGCTTTTGTTTTCCTGGATGAGTTTGGTCGATGTGGTCAGGGCCGAGTTTCTGCGCGGTCGCAACCTGGAATACGTGAGAGCGGCGCGCGCGCTGGGCATGCGCAACGGCGCCATCATGTTCCGCCACATTCTGCCCAACGCCATGGTGTCGACCATGACATTCATGCCGTTCATCCTGACCGGAGCGATCGGCACCTTGACCGCCTTGGATTTTCTTGGCTTCGGTTTACCGCCCGGCGCCCCTTCGCTAGGCGAGCTTGTGGCACAGGGCAAGTCGAATCTGCAGGCGCCGTGGCTTGGAATCAGCGCATTCATGGTGCTGGCTATCATGCTGACCCTTCTGGTGTTTATTGGCGAGGCTGCTCGCGATGCTTTCGACCCAAGGAAATAGCATGACCGAGAACCTTATTGAGGTCCGCGATCTGGCGGTCGAGTTCGTTAGCAACGGCCAGGCCCAGCGCGTGGTGACGGGCGTGAGCTTCGATATCCGCAAAGGCGAAACGTTGGCACTGGTAGGCGAGAGCGGTTCAGGCAAATCCGTCACAGCGCACTCAATCCTGCGTCTGCTGCCCTACCCCCTCGCGCAGCATCCGGCGGGTGAAATTCACTATGCAGGCGAGGATTTACTCCAAGCGTCGGAAAAACGCATGCGGGGCATACGTGGAGATCGGATCGCCATGGTGTTTCAGGAGCCGATGACCTCGCTCAACCCGCTGCATACCATAGGCAAGCAGATCAACGAAGTGCTGCGGATCCATAAGGGCCTCAACGCTAAGGCAGCTACGGCCCGCACCCTCGAGCTGCTTGAGCTGGTTGGGATACCTGAACCCACCAAGCGGATCCGAGCCTATCCTCACGAACTCTCGGGCGGTCAGCGTCAGCGCGTGGTAATCGCCATGGCACTGGCGAACGAACCCGAGCTGTTGATTGCCGACGAACCGACAACGGCGCTGGACGTGACGGTGCAGCTGAAAATACTTGAGCTGCTCAAGGAGCTTCAGGCGCGCCTGGGCATGGCCCTATTGCTGATCAGCCACGACCTGAACCTGGTTCGCCGAATCGCCAACCATGTATGTGTCATGAAGAGTGGTTGCGTCGTCGAACAAGCACCTTGCGAGGAATTGTTCCGATCACCGCAGCACCCCTACACAAAGGAGCTGCTTGGAGCAGAGCCTAGCGGCGGGCCGGTAACGGTCGAAGCGTCGGCGCCGACACTGCTGGAAGTGAATGATCTTCGGGTCTGGTTCCCTATCAAGAAGGGACTGTTTAGACACACCGTCGACCATATCAAGGCAGTCGATGGCGTCACGTTCAACCTGCCAAAAGGCCAGACGCTGGGCATTGTGGGCGAAAGCGGCTCGGGGAAGTCCACGCTGGGTTTGGCTATTCTTCGCCTGATTTCAAGCAGCGGCGAAATCCGTTTTCAGAACCAGGCACTGGAAACCATGTCGCAACGAGCGGTGCGCCCACTGCGGCGGCAAATGCAGGTCGTTTTTCAAGATCCCTTCGGCAGCCTGAGCCCGCGCATGTCGGTGGGACAGATCGTCGGGGAAGGACTCAGCATCCATGGTTTGGGTTCTTCCGAGGAACAAGCACAAGCAATCATCGATGCACTGGTGGAGGTTGGACTCGACCCTGAAAGTCGGCACCGCTATCCCCACGAGTTTTCTGGAGGTCAACGGCAGCGAATTGCAATAGCCAGGGCGTTGGTCCTCAAGCCGGACCTGATTCTGCTTGATGAACCGACCTCGGCATTGGACCGAACGGTGCAACGCCAAGTGGTGGAGCTACTGCGCTCACTCCAGGCCAAGTACAACCTGACCTACCTGTTCATCAGTCATGATTTGGTGGTGGTACGGGCGATGAGCCACCAGATGATGGTGGTCAAGCAAGGCAAAGTCGTAGAACAGGGAATGGCAGAGGCAATCTTTGCCGCTCCCCAACATCCATACACACAGCAGTTGCTGGAATCGGCTTTCATGGTTCCAGCCACTGATGAACAACCAGAAGAGGGAAAAGCACATGGGTTTTCTTACCGGTAAGCGCGTATTGATCGTTGGCGTTGCCAGCAAATTGTCGATTGCCTCCGGGATCGCCGCAGCCATGCACCGTGAAGGCGCCGAGCTGGCGTTCACCTATCAGAACGAGAAGCTCAAGGGGCGCGTCGAAGAGTTCGCCGCTGGCTGGGGCTCAGGCCCAGAGTTGTGCTTCCCCTGCGACGTTGCCAGCGACGAGGAGATCAACAAGGTCTTCGAAGAGCTCGGCAAGAAGTGGGACGGTCTGGACGGCATCGTCCACTCGGTAGGTTTCGCCCCAGGTGATCAGCTCGATGGCGATTTCACCGAGGTTACTACTCGTGAAGGTTTCCGCATCGCCCACGACATCAGCGCCTACAGCCTCGTTGCGCTGGCCAAGGCCGGACGCCCAATGATGAAGGGACGCAATGGCAGCATCCTGACGCTTTCCTACCTCGGTGCCGAGCGCACCATGCCCAACTACAACGTTATGGGGATGGCCAAGGCCAGCCTTGAGGCCGGCGTTCGCTACCTCGCCGGCAGCCTGGGCCCTGAAGGCACCCGCGTGAACGCTGTGTCTGCAGGGCCCATTCGTACGCTGGCAGCCTCCGGGATCAAGAGCTTCCGCAAGATGCTGGCAGCCAACGAAAAGCAAACCCCGCTACGTCGCAATGTCACTATTGACGAGGTCGGCAATGCTGGCGCCTTCCTCTGCTCAGATCTGGCATCGGGGATCAGCGGTGAAATTCTCTATGTCGACGGCGGCTTCAACACCACCGCGATGGGTGCGATGGAAGACTGATCCAGTGCCCCAAAAAAACCCGCATATGATGCGTAATGCTGTTCACTTAAGCGGAGCAGCCTTACGGTCCACCGGATACCGGGTCTTGGAAATCTTCACCGTTCTTGGCCGCCCCGGCCTTGGACGGTGATCCAGAAACAGCCCTGCGACACCTCCCCGCAATTCAGCCAGCCTCCTTCCCGTTGCCGAAACCGGGTTGGCCGCCGCCATCACGATCAATTGCACCGCGATGTACTGGCAGGCGGGTTTGAAGCGAATGTCTGAAGGCGTTCTGCCAAAGGCTACTGCGGCCTGGCTGGCCTCGCGACGAATGATGTTATAAGCCAGCAAGAGCCCCCAGACTTCTTGATAAATCAGGTCGATCTTCTTACTGCGCAGTGTCACTGCGTTTTGTTGCATCGAGCTTTTGATGTCTCGAAAGCCCAACTCAATCTCCCAGCGCTCCAGATAGAGCTCAGCGACAGCCTCCGCGCTGTACTCCCCGGCAGGCAATGAAGTGAGCAGCGACGTGACTTTCCCCTGGCTTTCATAGCTGACCTCACGCACCTCCCAACGTGTGGGCAGATTTGGGTTTCGCTTGCGTGCCTGGGGCGAAGGGCCATGCCCAGCACCAACTAGAGAACCTGATCGCTCGGCAGGCGACGACGTCTTATGGTGGCTTGCGCCGAGAGGTTCAGCGCGCTGGCAACCCACTCAATGGGTATGTTCTGCGAAGGCACCCAGATCAGAGAACTTGAAGAGGTCACCGAGGTCGAGCAATTGCTGCTGAATGGGCATAAAAAATCCGATACCAGAGGACTGGTATCGGATTTTCTAGAAGCCCCGGCTTGGACTCAAATGCTTAAGTGAACAGCATTACCGCACTAGGCGGGGCTTTTTTTAGCAGGACAGGCTGGCTTACATCATGCCGCCCATGCCACCCATACCGCCCATGCCACCCATATCAGGCATGGCTGGAGCAGCCTTGTCGTCGATGCTCTCGGCAACCATAGCTTCGGTAGTCACCATCAGACCGCCGATGGAGGCCGCAGCCTGCAGAGCGGAACGGGTTACCTTGGCCGGATCCAGAATACCCATCTCGATCATGTCGCCGTAGGTGTCGGAAGCGGCGTTGAAGCCGTAGTTGCCTTCACCCTGCTTGACCTTGTCGACTACGACGCTCGGCTCGCCACCAGCGTTGGCAACGATCTGACGCAGCGGCGCTTCAACGGCACGACGCAGCAGCGCGATACCGACGTTCTGGTCTTCGTTCTCGCCCTTGAGCTCGGAGATGGCCTGCAGAGCGCGTACCAGGGCAACACCGCCGCCAGGTACCACGCCTTCTTCAACGGCTGCACGAGTGGCGTGCAGGGCGTCTTCGACGCGGGCCTTCTTCTCTTTCATCTCGACTTCGGTGCCGGCACCGACCTTGATCACGGCAACACCGCCAGCCAACTTGGCCAGACGCTCTTGCAGCTTCTCTTTGTCATAGTCGGAAGTGGTGTCTTCAACCTGCTTGCGGATCTGCGCAACGCGGGCTTCGATGTCGACCTGCTGACCAGCACCGTCGATGACGGTGGTGTTTTCCTTGTTCAGCACGACGCGCTTGGCGTTACCCAGGTGCTCCAGGGTAGCGGTTTCCAGGCTCAGGCCAACTTCTTCGGAAATCACGGTACCACCGGTCAGGATCGCGATGTCCTGCAGCATGGCCTTGCGGCGGTCGCCGAAACCAGGCGCCTTGACGGCCGCGACCTTGACGATGCCGCGCATGTTGTTGACGACCAGGGTAGCCAGGGCTTCGCCTTCAACGTCTTCAGCGACGATCAGCAGCGGACGGCCAGCCTTGGCAACGGCTTCGAGAACTGGCAGCAGCTCACGGATGTTGGAGATCTTCTTGTCAACCAGCAGCAGCAGCGGGCTGTCCAGCTCGGCCACCATGGTGTCCGGCTTGTTGATGAAGTACGGAGACAGGTAACCACGATCGAACTGCATGCCTTCAACGACGGACAGTTCGTTTTCCAGGCCCGAGCCTTCTTCAACGGTGATGACGCCTTCCTTGCCGACTTTTTCCATCGCTTCGGCAATGATCGCGCCGATGGAGCTGTCGGAGTTGGCGGAAATGGTACCGACCTGGGCGATGGCCTTGAAGTCGGTGCACGGCTTGGCCAGGTTCTTCAGCTCGGCGACAACGGCGATGGTCGCCTTGTCGATGCCGCGCTTGAGGTCCATCGGGTTCATGCCAGCCGCAACAGCCTTCAGGCCTTCGTTGACAATGGCCTGGGCCAGAACGGTTGCAGTGGTGGTGCCGTCACCGGCTTCATCGTTGGCCTTGGACGCTACGTCCTTGACCAGCTGAGCGCCCATGTTTTCGAAACGGTCCTTCAGCTCGATTTCCTTGGCAACGGAAACGCCGTCCTTGGTGATGGTCGGAGCGCCGAAGCTCTTTTCCAGAACCACGTTGCGGCCTTTCGGGCCGAGGGTCGCTTTTACCGCGTCAGCCAGAACGTTGACGCCTGCCAGCATTTTCTTGCGGGCGGAATCGCCGAATTTAACTTCTTTAGCAGCCATGTTGATTCTTCCTCAAATTCTGTTGATGGAACGCTGTTCGCTATAGGCGAGCGCTGATCAGGCTTCTACGACGGCAAGGATTTCGTTCTCGCTCATCACCAGCAGGTCTTCGCCGTCGACCTTGACGGTGTTGCTGCCGGAGTAAGGGCCGAATACGACCTGGTCGCCAACCTTGACGGCCAGCTGACGGACTTCGCCGTTGTCCAGAACGCGACCAGTGCCAACAGCGACGATCTCGCCCCGGTTAGGCTTCTCAGCAGCGGAGCCCGGCAGAACGATGCCACCGGCAGTCTTGGTTTCTTCTTCGCTGCGACGGATCACGACGCGGTCATGTAGAGGACGAAGCTTCATTGTCGATCTCTCCTAGTACAGTGGTTTCCATGCCGATGCATTTCATCGGCGGGTTGGGCAAATCCGGCGGTGCCGGTTGCGGCCCGCAATGCGAGCCGCAGAAGACGGACTGTCAAATTGCGACAGCGACCTTGCGGTGACCGCTACATGCGGGCGCGGAAAATGATTTCAAGGGCGACGGCGAGGATTTTTTGCATTTGACGACAATAAAAAGGCATGCCGAGACATGCCTTCGCGACAGGAGCGGTGATTATTTGTCGCGACGCTCCCATTCGCCTTCGATCACATTGGGACGTTGCGGTCCACGCTGATCTTCCTGCTGCTGACGCAGGTCATCGGCAAAGGCTCGCCGCCGCTGTGCCTGAGCTTCTACACGACGCCCGACAAACCCGAGGAAGAGTTTGCGGGTCGGCGGAAAGAGCACCAGCAGCGCGACGACGTCGCTGAGAAATCCGGGCAGGAACAACAGCCCCCCGGCAACAGCCATCATCAAGCCCTGGAGCATTTCCCGTTCCGGCAATTCGCCGCGGGCCAGGCGCTCGCGCGCACGCCACGCTGTGGCGAAACCGGCCAGGCGCATCAACAGGATGCCCGCCATGCCACTGATGACCAGCAGCAGGATGGTCGGCAGCACGCCGATGGAGCCGCCGACCTTGATCAGCAACGCCAGCTCGGCCAGCGGGAACAGAAGAAACAGCAGTAAGAAAATTCGCATCGATAATCCTTGGCGGAAGTACGGCTTCCGATTTTGTGTAGATGACGGCGGGCTGCAGCGAATTCAACCCATCCGCCAGACAGGCTGTAACCGGATTATTCTCCGCTGCGCTTACGCGGGCATTAATTCAGTGCCGCGCCATCGCCACCAAGGCCTGGCGCACGGCGCCTGGGCTGGTACAGGTATCCGGAAACGCCAACCAGTGAATGGCCTGGCCGATGCTCAGGTGAAAGCCTTCGCTGTCGATGCCGACCATGCGCGCCGCCGGAGCAGACGACAGGCCTGCCTGCTGTACGTAGTGAGCAATCGCCGAGCTGTGGTCCTGATTCATATGCTCAAGCATGTCGACCTCGCCCCCGCTTGTACGTGCAAAGGGGTTGGCCAATGCCACCTGATCGAGCCAATGAATCGCGCCGAAGCCGCCGATATAGCGCCAGCGTACTGGCTGCAACACCCAGAAGTCGAAGTCGTGAACGCGGTGGTAGTCGCGTGATTCCGGGAAATAACGGTAGTAGCGCTCAGCCGCGGCTTCGACTGCTGCTCTGTCCGTGAGAGGCACCGCCTCGGCCAGCACAGTCAGTCGGCCGGTTGCCTGTACATCCTCGGCACCACGTTCGGCGACCAGCAACGAGCAGTGCGGATCTGCCTGTAGATTCTTCGTGTGCTGGGCGATCCGACTGATCAGGATCAGCGGCCAGCCCTCCTCGCTCAGGCAGTAAGGGACCGCTGAGCCAAAGGGGAATCCGGGCATGGCTTTGGAGTGAGTCGAGAGCACGCCGCGGTATTCCTTGAGCAGGAGATGTCGGGCATGCTTGGCGGCTTGAACGCTCACGGGAGTTCCTCAAAAGGGGCGATTCGGCAGGGCATCAGCATAACGGTTTCGTCAGCGGACGTCGTTTCTCGACGTTGGCAGCTATAGATAGGAGATGGGCATGCAGCTGAAAGACAAGGTCATCATCATTACTGGCGGTGGCCAAGGACTCGGACGCGCAATGGGCGAATACCTCGCCAGCAAGGGTGCCCGACTGGCGCTGGTCGACCTCAACCAGGAACGACTGGACGAAGCGGTGGCAGCCTGCAAGAGCGCCGGCGGTGATGCGCGAGCCTATCTGTGCAATGTTGCCAATGAAGAGCAGGTCAGTCACATGGTCAGCCGGGTCAGCGACGATTTCGGTGGCCTGGACGGCTTGGTCAACAACGCCGGCATTCTCCGCGACGGGCTGACCATCAAACTCAAGGACGGCGAACTGTCGAAGATGAGCCTGGCGCAATGGCAGGCGGTAATCGACGTCAACCTCACCGGCGTGTTTCTCTGCACCCGCGAGGTCGCGGCGAAGATGATCGAGCTGAAGCGCCAGGGCGCGATCGTCAATATTTCTTCGATATCCCGTGCCGGCAACATGGGCCAGGCGAACTACTCGGCCGCCAAGGCGGGCGTCGCGGCAGACACCGTGGTCTGGGCGAAAGAGCTGGCGCGCTACGGCATTCGCGTCGCCGGTGTTGCACCCGGCTTCATCGAGACCGAGATGGTCGCCAGCATGAAACCCGAAGCGCTGGAAAAAATGACCGCAGGAATCCCGCTCAAGCGCCTGGGCAAACCCCAGGAGATCGCCCATTCGGTGGCGTACATATTCGAAAACGATTACTACACCGGGCGCATTCTGGAGCTCGATGGAGGCTTGCGCCTGTAAAGGCAGCAGAAACAGAACCGGGCGCCCTCTGCGCCCGGCCAATGACACGCGAGCCTTACCAGCCCACACCGAATCCGATGCTGTAGCGGGTTTCGTCAAGATCGCTCTCTGCGCCGCTGACGATGTCTTTTTCGGCTTTCATACTGAGCGATGCCCAGTCGGTCACCTTGTAACGCAGCCCCATTTCGGCGTCCAACTGATAGTCGGCGACGTTTTCCAGCGGTTTGCCAATCTCACCGTTGCTGAATATCTCGAAAGTCTTGCCCACCAGATAACGGTTGTAATTCCACTTCATCGCCAACGAATAGAACTCTTCCGTGTTGCCGCTGGCGAACTCATAGTCGCTGCGGTTGGCCAGTGACGCCAGCGAGAAGGCGCCCAGCTCGTTGTCCCAGAACTGGTAACCCGGACCGGTACCGATGGTGCGCTGGCGCCGTACGTCCTCGATCTTGTCACGCTTGTATTCCAGACGACCCTGCCAGAACCAGTGCTCATCGAGGAAGCGGTCCAGCGCATATTCGGCTTCCCAGTTATCGGTGGCCGTCACGCCGTCGCGGTACTCACGGTTGTAGCCGCCGGAACCGTTGTGACGCCAAAGGCCATGCCGCGCCGAAGTCTTGAATGAAATGTCGTAATCATCGGTATCGGTTTCGGCGCGCTTGTAGTCCAGCGCCATATCGACGTTGCCCTTCCAGGTCAGGTCCTGAATGATTGGCTTCGGATGGATGATCTGTGTGATCGACTTCAACGGGACCGTACGCGGAGCGCCGCCGTTGCTGAGCGTGACCATGCCATCACTGGCCGCCTGTAGTGATTTCGCAACCTCGCCAGACGCAGCGTCTTCCTTGACCAGCAGCTGCTGGTTGCTTTCCAGTGTCGCAACCTGGCTCCATTTCACCGGAATGGAACCGCCATACTCGGTTTCGATGAGCAGCTTGCCGCCATCGAGCACGCTGATCTTGCCGGTCAGGCGATCACCGTTTTTCAGCCACACGGTATCGGCAAATATCGGCAGCGAGCACGTCGAAAGGGTTACGCAAAGCAAGGTTCGTGAAAGCGGACGGGAGAACATAGGCAAGTGGGTGTCTGTGGGGTAAATGAGAAAGGCAGGCATTATCCTTATGCGACCGAAGACAACAAGCGCTGGCCGCTAAACGGAGCCTCGAGTCGTGGCAAACCTCATCGCTAATGGAGCCCTTCCATGACAAGCCAGCCGGCTGACACACCACACAGCGATCCCCGCACCGGAGATGCCGAAACTCGCCGAGCCGCGTTGTATCTGGCGCTGGCTCAGATCCCCGAAGGCAAGGTCACCAGCTACGGGGAGCTCGCCGCCGTAGCGGGGCTTGGTCGCGCAGCGCGCTGGGTCGGTCGGATCCTGTCGCAATTACCGGACGATACCCGCCTGCCCTGGCACAGGGTGATGGCTGCAGGCGGTCGCCTCAGCCTGGCCTCCGGCACCGTATCCGGAGAGGAGCAACGTGCCCGACTTCGCGCTGAAGGTGTGCAGGTGATCAACGACCGCGTCGACATACGTCGGCATGGCTGGCATTCGGCGGAGCACAGCGGGTAGAGTGCGCGCTTCATATTAAGCCCCTGATCTGCCTTTATGTCCCGTGAAACCTGGCGCGCCGCGCTAGCCGCCTACGCCAGTCCGGCCTCGTTGACTCTGCTGATTCTTGGCTTCGCTGCCGGGCTTCCAGCGATCCTGGTTTTCTCCACGCTCTCTGTATGGCTGCGCGAGGCTGGCGTGTCTCGCGAGACCATCGGTTTTGCCAGCTGGATCAGCCTCGCGTATGCCTTCAAGTGGGTCTGGTCGCCAATGCTCGACCAGTGGCGGCTGCCCTGGATTGGCGCGCTGGGCCGGCGACGTTCATGGCTGGTTCTGTCGCAGGCAGTGATTGCGATCGGCCTGATCGGCATGGCCATGTGCAACCCGCAGCAGAACCTGACGATGCTGATCGCGCTTGCCGTAGCAGTCGCTTTCGCCTCGGCCACGCAGGACATCGCCATCGATGCCTATCGGCTGGAAATCGCCGAGGACAAGTTGCAGGCCACGCTGGCGGCGAGCTACATGACCGGCTACCGCATCGCCATGCTGCTGGCCAGCGCCGGCGCACTGTTTCTGGCCGAATGGCTGGGCTCCAGCAACGTCGAATACAACCAGGCCGCCTGGGCCACGACCTATATCGCCTTCGCCCTCCTGATCCTTCCGGGCCTGGTGACCAGCCTGTTGATCCCCGAGCCGCAAGGCGCCTCGCCACTGCCGCACGAGCCGTCCAGGTTCAGTTTCAATCATCAGATGGCGGCGGTTGGCCTGCTGCTGGTACTGCTGATTTCCGTTCCGGCAATGATCAACGCACTGATTGCCCAGGCCTGGCCACGGGCAACACTGTACCTGCTGTTCATCATCGGTTCGCTGTCGCCCTGGGGGCGGTCGCTGATGATTCCGGTGCGCCAGATGCTCCAGCAGGCCGGCCAACGCCAGCGCCCGGCCCGCTTCGATTTCGTCCACCAGGCCGTCTCGGTGATTGTCCTGATCATCCTCATGGTATCGACCACGGGCATGTTCCAATCCTACTGGGGCGGCTACTGGCCACGCGGCACCATGTATCTGCTGATCTGTTGGGGCTGCCTCTCAGGTCCGGGCCGGATTCTGATGGGCCCGGTGCTGACGCCCATCACCGACTTCATCCTGCGCTACCGCTGGCAGGCGCTGTTGCTGCTGGGGCTGATCGCCACCTATCGGATGTCGGACACGGTAATGGGGGTCATGGCCAACGTGTTCTACATCGACCAGGGCTTCAGCAAGGATCAGATCGCCAGCGTCAGCAAGCTCTTTGGCTTGATCATGACATTGCTAGGCGCTGCCTTTGGCGGTTTGCTGATCGTGCGCTTTAGCATCCTGCCCATCCTGTTCATCGGTGGCGCTGCATCGGCGGCGACCAACCTGATGTTCATGTTGCTGGTGGAAATGGGCGCCAACCTCAATATGCTGATCGTCACGATCTCCTGCGACAACTTCAGCGGCGGGCTGGCCTCGACCGCATTCGTTGCCTATCTTTCGAGCCTGACCAATCTGAAATTCTCCGCTACCCAGTACGCCCTGCTCAGCTCATTGATGCTGTTGCTGCCCAGGCTGTTGGGCGGCTACTCCGGCGTCATGGTTGAGCGTCTGGGTTACAGCAACTTCTTCCTTGTGACTGCGTTGCTTGGCATACCGACACTGGTCCTGATTGTCTGGCAGTGGACGCGTAGCCGCCAGCAACCCAGCAGCGCCGAACCGATCTCCTCGACCGAGCGCAGCTAATAAAAAAGCCGGCATCACAGACTGTGTGAAAACCTAGCGGTCTGAACGGTGGTTAGAGAAAATGCCCGTATCGTGAGATACGGGCATTTTTCG
>JAKUTK010000098.1 GCA_022448005.1 Pseudomonas sp. | reverse complement strand
GTGGAAAGCGCCCTGGTGGAACACCCGGCCGTGATCGAAGCGGCGGTGATCGGCAAGCCCGATCCGGAGCGCACCGAACTGGTGAAGGCTTTCGTTGTGCTGCATGCGAGCCACAATGCCGACCAAGCATTGGCCGACGAGCTGCAACAACACGTGCGTCAGCGCCTGTCAGCCCATGCCTACCCGCGCGAAATCGAATTCGTCAGCGAACTGCCGAAGACCCCGAGCGGGAAAATCCAGCGGTTTCTGCTGCGCGACCGAGAAGTGGCTGCGCAGCAGCCAGCGGCAGCGGCGAACTGAAGCCAGCGCCGACGCGTACGTCAGGGCATGGCCGCGACAGGCGGCCGCTGATCAGAACTATCGGCGCCGCCTGGGCCTTAAAGCTCGCAACGGCACGCGGTTTACTCAGCGACGAGGCGGCCTGCCTGAGGCCGCCATGCATGACGCTGACGCCCGGCGCGCAGATCGATGCCAACCAGAACCGGCGTCACAAGGATTCTCATGACCGTTTTGACGGAAGACCGCGTTCTATCCACCGCACGCGGCGACGTGTTCACCCGCCGCTGGCGCGTTCGTGATTCACGCAAATCGCCCATCGTCCTGATGCACGACTCCCTTGGTTGCGTAGAACTGTGGCGCGACCTTCCCGAGCGCCTAGCGGCGGCTACCGGTCACGACGTCATTGCCTATGACCGGCTTGGCTACGGTCGCTCCGCAGTGCATCCGGGTGACTGGTCGAACAGCTTCATTCGCGACGAAGCCGAGCAGTTCTTCCCGCCGGTGCGGCACGCGCTGGACATCGAGCACTTCATTGCACTCGGCCACAGCGTCGGCGGCATCATGGCCGCCAGCCTTGCCGCCCATCACCCGAACAACTGTCGCGCGCTGATCACCATCGCCGCCCTCGCCTTCGTCGAAGACCGAACCCTGCAGGGCATTCGTGACACCCAGGCAGCATTCGCCGAACCCGGCCAGCTGGAACGACTACGCAAATACCATGGGGATAAGGCTGAATGGATTCTGTGGGCCTGGATCAACACCTGGCTGTCAAACAGCTACGCCACCTGGACGATAGAAGAAAGCGCTCCCAGCTTCGCCTGCCCACTGCTGGCGATTCATGGCCGGAAAGACGAATACGGTTCGCTGGACCATCTTCATCGTGTCGCCGCGTTGGGAAGCGGCAGCGTTCAGAAGCTACCGCTCGATGGGTGTCAGCACTCCCCCCATCGTGAACAACCTGAAACGGTAATCGATGCAATCGCCCAGTTTCTCCGCACCTCGGCCGGATGACCGATACAGCGAGCGCTCGCCATCTCGGCTATCACTGTTGATACAGGTCCAATCTGACCGCCCACCCGAGGAAACACAAATGGAGCGATTCATTGGTGGTTGCCTTTGCGGCAACCTGCGGCTTGTGGCTACGGGGCTCCCGAGCCGTGTTGGCGTTTGTCATTGTCTCGACTGTCGCAAGCATCACGGCGCCCTCTTCTATGCCGCCGCCGTATTTCCGCAGGATGCGGTAATGATCAGTGGCGAAGCGCAAAGCTATGCCGGTCGATTCTTTTGCCCCCGCTGCGGCTCGTCCGTTTTCGCGCGCACCGCGGACGAGATCGAGGTGCATCTGGGATCTCTTGATACCCCCAACCAACTGGCGCCCACCTACGAGTGCTGGACGGTTCGTCGCGAGAACTGGTTGCCGCTGTTCCCGCACACCCAACGCTACGAAAGGGATCGTGACGCCAGCGCTGGCGACCACAGCACCGCGCCATCTGCCGACCCGACATAACCGACGCTATGCAACAGGACGCCCCTGACACGCCGTCCATAAGCGGAAGTCGCGCCTGGCCACCAGGCACAACCATCTGACTGGCACCGATGCCGACCATTCCATCCATGAGTTCCATATCAGCCATCGCGTGATGCACTGACGATCCCGCCGGCGGTGACACATGCATGGTCTCCGCTCGCTTCGCCGCCATGGCAGGTCAGGTCAGGTCAGGTCAGCGTCGCAGGGTCGTTTCGGTACGGAGAGGAGTCAACTCGACCAAAGCGGCACCAACATCAGCTGGTGCCCTTAGGGAGTTCTCGAACGGCCATCAAGCAAACCGGTCGATTGGAACGGCAACCGGGGTCGGTTGCCGTCTCGGTGGTTACTCGGTAGTGCTCAGCACGCCGCGCTGGATCTGATCACGCTCGATGGATTCGAACAGCGCCTTGAAGTTGCCTTCGCCGAAGCCGCTGTCACCCTTGCGCTGAATGAACTCGAAAAACACCGGGCCGAGCACCGTGCCGGAGAAGATCTGCAGTAGCAGCCGCTGCTCGCCATTCTCCTCTGCGCCGTCGAGCAGGATTCCCCGCGACTTAAGTTCCTCCACCGGCTCGCCGTGGTTGGGCAGCCGCCCTTCGAGCATCTCGTAGTAGGTTTCCGGCGGCGCGGTCATGAATACCGTGCCGCTGGCCTTCAGCTTGTCCCAGGTTTCGATCAGGTTGTCGGTCAGGAAGGCGACGTGCTGAATGCCCTCGCCGTTGAACTGCATGAGGAATTCCTCAATCTGTCCGGCGCCCTTGCTGGACTCTTCGTTTAGCGGGATGCGAATCATGCCGTCCGGCGCGGTCATGGCCTTTGAGGTCAGACCGGTGTATTCGCCCTTGATGTCGAAGTAGCGGATCTCACGGAAATTGAACAGCTTCTCGTAGAAGTCCGCCCAGTAAGCCATACGACCGCGGTACACATTGTGGGTCAGGTGGTCGATGAGCTTCAGGCCAGCGCCGACCGGATGACGATCGACGCCTTCCAGGAACACGAAATCAATGTCATAGATTGAGCTGCCTTCACCGAAGCGATCGATCAGATACAACGGCGCCCCGCCGATCCCCTTGATCGCGGGCAGGCGCAGCTCCATCGGGCCGGTCGGCAGCTCGATGGCCTGCGCCCCCAATTCCAAGGCACGCGAGTAGGCCTTCTGTGCGTCCTTTACGCGGAACGCCATGCCACATACTGAAGGCCCATGCTCAGCCGCGAAATAGGCTGGCAGGCCTGTCGCCTCGCGATTGACGACGACGTTGATCTCACCCTGACGGTACAGCGCCACGTCTTTGGAACGGTGGTTGGCGACATGGGTAAAGCCCATGCTTTCCAGTACCGGCTCGATGACGTTCGGGGTGGGCGAGGCAAATTCGATGAACTCGAAGCCCATAAGGCCCATGGGATTTTCAAACAGGTCGGCCATGATTGGCTCCTTGGAATAACGGTACGTGAGCGAGTTGACGTTCTGCGAAGGTCAACTCGGCGGCGCACAGGAAATCCCACGGACGCTGCGACCTAAGTGGTCGCCCAGGGTCAATCGAAAGCCCAAGATCTTCATTTCAGCAGCTCATCCGAGCTTCAGGCCCGATGGGCAAACGGGCCTCGCCAGTCCGCGCCGACGCTGGCGGCGTGGTCATGCTCACCGATTTGCCGAAAGCCTGGGCAGTCCAAGCTCGAGCGGACGCTGTGAACTGCGAGAAAATGGATGAATCCATATTGGCTGCCATGGCTGCACAGAAGGCGCGCTGCGTCTGTGCAGCGCTCTATTATTCTTTTGCGTAATTCAATTACGTTTAGCGAAATCTGCGCGCCCCATGCCTAACTGTCAAGCCTTGTCGCGCGCCGCTTATCTCCCGCCTCGAACGAATACTGCTGCACCGCTGCCGAACCTAGAGCCAACGAAACGAGCCAAAACGGCAGTGCATCAGCTCATTCGGGCAAGCATCGTTTGTCCGCCGCGCCCTACGACGGGCATCACACACAACGCTGAACAAAAGGAACGACCATGAATCGACTTTTCGACAAGAGCGCCCCACAAAACGTGCATGGCTGGGAACGCAGCGCCTCCATTGCAGGTGGATTGGTCATGCTGGGCCGAGGAGTTCGCCGCGGCGGGCTGAGCGGCTTGTTGCAGCTGGCTATGGGTGGCATGGCTTTGGCGCGTGGCATAAGCGGCCGCTGCGAGGCCAAACGTATCTTGACTGCAACCGAGCAGCCGCCACATCACCGCTCTCCTGACAAGCAGCGCTACAGTCACATGCCACTGGATTCAGAAGTGCATAGCCCCGATTTCGCCGAGCCAGACGTGACCCTCCCGGACACCACGCCAATGGGCCACGAAACACACCCGGGCGAGCGCCGCAACGCGCCTTGAAGTATCACAACGCTCAGCCGCACCATCGTCATGCTCTCCCAGTTGAAACAGTGACGGAACGCGTTGATGGAAAGCCGTAACGCCTTGAAAAAACGGTATGGTTCAGCCGTCCGGCAGGTAGATCGGAGCCCCGCCGAACGGCAATTGCCGGCGTTATGACGCCATGCTATTTATGCGACGTATTTTTGTCACAACCTCGTGACATGTAGGAGACGTCCATGGATTTCATCAAGGTAGATAACGGAAACCCGGAGCGTTGGGGAGTCGTTTATTCGTACGGCAGCGTGCTGACAGTTTTTGATAACGAGCAGGATGCTCAAACAGAAGCCATCAGCTTTGGCGGAGCTGTGGTGCGCCTTGCTTGCAGCCTTTGGAATACCCTGAACAAGCCTGCCGAGGTCAGCATTTTGGACGATCAGCCTCACCTCATAATAGAGGTGAGCTCAAGCCAACAGGGTGAAATCCGTTCCGTCTTGTACTGAGTGATCATCGGTCAACGGCGCGGACGCTGCGGTTGGCAGCGTCGTTTTTGCAGGCTGGGACTCGTGGTGATACGGGACGAGGCCGGTCCCGGTCCGCTGAAACTCCACAAAACCGTAACCGTCAGCCCAGACCTCCGCTTCGTCCTGGGCCCTCATTACAGTGCCTGGCGCAACAGCGCTGGCTGAGCGTCTGTTTCAGCACGCTGAAGCACTTTTTGCTGTTGCTGAAAGATGATGTCCAAGACGCGGCTGGGCTGTACTTCGATATCGTCGAACGTGATCAGCTGCCCCGGCTCGACAGCCCGCTTGAGCACCGTATTGCGCAACAGACCGATAGGTACGTGATCTAGCTCATCGGCAAGCTTGACCGCTTCGCCGCGAACGTCGAATCCGCCAATACCGCGGCCGATCATCTCTCCCGCCTTCATCTCGCGCTTGGCGATCGCCGCGACACCCAAGGTGGGTGAGACAGAATTGTTCAACAGCACGCCCCCGCCGGCCAGCACTCGCCGTACGGTCTTGCCGACTTCGAGCGAGCAGAGGTGAAAGGGTCGTGTCAGCACGTAGTAAGGCCCAGGCCCGAGCTTGAAGTATTCGATTGCCGGTGCCTGCATTTCATCGTGCCGGCATACCAGAAACACGCCGCCCGCCGAATAACCGTTGGGCAACACGTAGTCGACAATCGGCTGCCCAACGCCTTCGGAAATCAAGCCCAGAACGTTGCCACTGATGTTGAGATCGGTCGACGCCAGCCCTTCCAGGCCTCGCCGTGTGATGGTCGCGCCAAAACCGTTGCCGACCACGACCTGCTCGATCTGCACCTTAGTGCCATCGGTGAAGGACGTCGTCTGTTCAATGCTGATCCCCTGGCGTTTGGACCAATACGCCATGTCTTCAGGACTGGGGTTGTGGTTCAGGTAGCCCTTCATGTTGCCGTAGACCAATGGCCGAAAGCCCATCTGCAAGGCTTCTTCACGCAGCGCGGCGAGCGAGCCGGGCTGGTCCCCTTCGGCTTCGGTCAGGAAACCCTTGCCTGACAAGTAGGAACCCGTGGTGACCTGAAGCTCGGCGTTGATGGTGACGACTGGCACCCCGGCTTCGAACGCCCGTTCGATCACTTCGGTTCCGAAAAACACATCGCCCGTGCATTCAACGATCACATCCGAGTTCGCAATGAGATCGTCAATGGAGTTGGTCAGCGCGTCGGCCAGCGGGAAGCTACTCAGCGTGGCGACGCTTCGACGGGTCAGGACCCGGCTGATGCGCAGATCCTTGTAGTGCTGCATGATCAGACGAACGAAACAGTGCGAGATCATCCCTGTACCCGAAACACCTACTCTCTTTATCGTTGCATCTGCCATGGTGAAATCCCTTCGGAAAAGTCCTGACCCTCGGACTGTAATATTTAGAAAAAGTTTTGTTTTTGTGATGCGAGCCTAGTCGCCGGTGGCCGAGCGTCTGGACGAGGACAGCTGCGCAGGCTGTTCCCGGATGCAAAACGGATACGCCTTGAACGGAACGCGGCTTGGCGAAGGCCCGAACGGCACGACCGGCATGTCGCTGATTCGCCGAATTACATGCCGCAATTCATCTCGCCAGTGCTTGGGCCGAATGCCGAAGGTCTGCTCGATGAGCGAACAGTCGAGCACCGACCATTCAGGCCGCATCGCTGCGCGGGGAAGGCTCGAGCTAGGGACCGGCAGCACCTGCGGCGCGGTGTCGATCAACCCGGCCGATTCGGCTTCCTGGAAGATCTGAGTGGCAAACTCGGCCCAGCTGCACGGTGAAGCGCCACTGTAGTGATACAGCCCCCATTTAAGATCCCCGTCACGGCAATAGCGCAGGGCCAGTTCGATCAGTACGCGGGCAACGCTGCGGGCTCGGGTCGGGCAACCGATCTGATCGCTGACAACGGAGATTTCCTCCGTCTTATCACCCAGGTTGAGCATCGTTTTGACGAAGTTGTTTCCGCGCTCACCGTAGATCCAGCTGGTCCGCAGAATGAGGTAGCGGTCAAGCGTCTGGCTAATGGCCTCCTCGCCTGCCAAACGTGTGGAGCCGTAGACGTTGTTCGGCATCGCCTGGTCGGTTTCACGGTAGGGTCTCTCAGCGTCGCCAGAGAAAACGTATTCACTCGACAGGTGGAACAAGGGGATACCGAACTGTCGAGCGGCTGCAGCCAGATTGGCAGCGCCGTCGCGATTGACTGCTTGAGCCTGCGCTATTTCCGCTTCGGCATGATCCAGGTTGGTATACGCCGCAGCGTTGATGATCAGCGCAGGCTGATGCCGTTCGATGGCCTCGCGAATGTGCTCCGCACGGGTAATATCCAATGCCTGGCGAGACAAGCCGATGGCATCCAACCCGAAGCTGGCAGCCTGATTCGTCAGGCAATAGCCGACCTGTCCTTCGGCGCCGCAGACGAGAACCCGCATGTTGGTATGCCCCGTACGGATAGGCGATTCGGACAGTGCATCGCTACAGGCAATCGTTGATGGCGCGGCATCCGGCTGCTGCTCGGTGGCCTGCTCAGCTGTCTCGCCTGACTGCTTTGGGATCAACTCCCGCACGCTCACGCCCAAAGCCTCAACCGGCGCATCGGCGGGCTCCGGGACCGGTGCGAAGCTGAAGCTCTCCATCAGACCGGTGAGAATGATGCGTGCCTTGGCAAACTGACCGTGCATCAGCATCGCCGCGACTAGGCCCAGTCGTGATGTAAATAGGCCTAACACTCGTCGCTTGCGGAAATAACGGCGCGCCACGAAAAGCTCGTTGCGTACCAGGTGTCGATGCAGCGCAATGCGACTAGGGTCTGGCTCGCGCAGAATATCGATGGCCCCGCTGACGCGCCGCAAGTGCAGTACGTTGCTGGCAGTTACGAGGTAACCCGGTGCGTCCTGGCTGATACGCAACGTAAATTCGGTGTCATCTCCCCACATGAACATCGGAGCCAACGGCACACCATGCCGGGCCAACGCTTGTCGCGGCACCAGGATTGATACGTAGGTGGCTGGCCGCACTGGCACGACACCGAGGTGCAGCAACGCGGGCCAGTTCTCGTAGTCGATGGCGTTGGTACGCTCGTCGATTCGCGGCACGTTGGTGAGCAAGCCGGCCTCGGTAAAGGCCCTCGACAGCAGGAACGAGCGTGGCTGGTTGTGCTCGGCGAGTTGCTGATCGGCCTCGAGCAGTTTTTCCAGCGCATCCGGTTCAGGAATGACGTCGTCGTCCATCATCCAGACAAAGTCGGCGCCCTGCTGATAAGCCATGCGAAACCCGGCACTGAAACCACCCGATGCGCCGGTATTTCGGGACAGCACGTAGACCTTGAGATTGGCGATGTCCAGGTCGAGCAGCATCTCCTCAGTGCCATCGTTGCTGGCGTTATCGACCACGATGATGGCGTCACAGGGACGGCTCTGAGCACTGATCCCATTCAGACAACGCTTAAGCAAATCCTTGCGTTTGTACGACAGCACGACAGCGTATATCTGATCCATTAGAACGCTCGGAAACTGAATAAGGAGGTTGGGTCCGAACCCGACAGGCGACCCGACTGCTGGCGGTAGGGGTGCGCTGCGGTGCGTGATGGGACTGAGCCATGGCGCTCAGCTCAGACCCAGAATGACGAACGGGGTTCAGTGAATTGCAACCAAATATGGCCGGACCTGTCGCACCGACTCTTCACCCATCTGAAAACCGCCGAGAAGGTCGGCATCTCTATCGCCTGGAGCGTCGAACAGATTCCGTAGCCAGCTCATGCCCGGCCCGTCCGACGCAGTCCCCTGCGGCCTGACCCGACCAGCTGAGTGGCTGACTCGATTCGACACCCGAACTCAGCGCGCCCGCCCTGTTCAGATGAATAAGTCACCAAAACGGAGAAGCAGAATGAAGAGACCTTTATTAGTGCTTATCAGCTTGGCGTTCGCTCTGCCTGCCCTCGCTCAGGAGCCTCTGGTCGTTACCCGTTTGAATGGTATGAACATCGAAGTCGAAGAACTCGGCGTGCCGGAAGCGTCCTCGGATGATGTTGACTTGCGCGGTGTTCCAGCGATCAAAGTGACCAATCACAGCCAGGAAATTGCGTCCTGCCAGTTCCACGCCTTGCCCGAAGAGACCGTGATGACGGCGTCGCCGGCGATGTCGATCAGTCCGAATGAACAAGCGGTGGCGAAGGTACCCGGCAAGTATTCAAGCGGCGGCCCCATTGCGCTGTTGGTGTGCAAGCCGGAGGGCGTCTAAGCGTTGAGCCTGCAGGTCGGGTAAAGACCGCAAACCAGTAACGGAGCCACGACACGCCGATTCATCGGCACATCCAATCAGGAGACCGTCATGAACAGATCCCTACTGATGTCACTGACAGTGACCGCGCTGCTAGCGAGCGCCGCCCAACCGGCCCTGGCGCAATGGCCAGCCGGCACGCCACGGGAAGATACCGGGGCGCGACCAAGCCCGATGGGCAACCCCACGCCCATGGAAAAGCTCGAAACTCACCGCAACGAGCAAGGGCAGATCGTCACCGAGGATGGCCGTGTCGTCAAAGGCCTGCCGGAGAACGACAGCGTGCCTAACCGCAACATGCACCGCACCGAGCAGGAAACCGTGACAGAGGACCCGGCGCACTACTCCGCCACACCAGGCGAAATCGAATAACGCCCTCGGCGAAAAGCGTTTGCTTCAGCTTGAGTCTGACCTCGACGCAACGGCTGAAAGCATTGGACCGAGTGATCTGCTCACTCGGCCCGTTACGTAGCGCCATGAGATGGTCAGCCGCTTTTCATATCACCCTTGGCATGAATGGCCGATTGGCCGGGGAGCGCGTGCAAATGAGCCGCTCGATGCTGGCTGGACAATTGATTGCCGCTGCGTCGATCAGCCTTCTATTAGTGGGCTGTGGCGGAACCGAACGTCTCGACACGGCGATGGCCACGATTAATCAGGACTACAGCCGTCTGCAAGACGAAGCCCTACTGCTCAACATCGTTCGTCGTAGTGCCTCGCTACCTGCGCACTTCACGACTGTGACAACTATCCGTGGGCGGAGCCGCTTCTTTGCCGGGGCCAACCTGACGCTACCGTTCGGAGGCGAAGCACCCGCAGATTTCAGTTTCAATCCGCACATGTCCATTGAACAAGGGCCGGGCTTCGACGTGTCGACCCAGGACAACCAGGAGTTCTACCGCGGTTATATCGCACCGATCAGCACGACGTCGTTGGCATTTATGCTGCGCCAGGATTACCCACCCGAACTGATCCTTTCCCTGTTTCTCAAAAATGCTCATGTGCAGGGCCCGAACGGGACCGAACGCTTTTTTAACAACCCTTCCAAGATGGTCGATTTCAACCACTTCCAGCAGATGGTCAACCGCCTCGTTGATCAGGGCATCACCATGGAGTCGGCCGTTCTTGTGAGCCGCTACGGTCCGGAGCTAAGGCTCAAGCAAGCCCCCTCCATCGACCAGCTGATTTCGGCACGCAAGGAGAACCTGTCCGTCAGTGCACGTGGAAACAATCGCTATCAGCTCACCGAATCAGTTGAAAGCGCACGGTTCTGCTTCGTCCGCCCTCAGGAGGCGCTATTCAAACTGGCTCGGTGCAAGCTTGAAAGCCGAAAGGAGTTTCAGCTTGACGACTCGGATTTCTTCGGCAGCGTGGGCGGCGGCCGGGTGTATTTCGAAGCCAAGGGTCTCGGCAAGGTCGAGCTGCGCACCCGCTCACTCGCCGAAGTACTCGACTACCTGGGCGAATGCGTGCGTGAGCAGGAAGCCAAAGGCACTTTATTGACCATCAGAACCCACGCCGGGCCGCAGCCGATCATCCAAGTGAGGCAAGGGATGACGATGAATGCGGTTGTCCGAACCGAGTTCGCTGGCGATGAGTATTGGATCCCCAAGGGACCAGACGGCGGACAATCGGGTGCCGTACTGTCGATGGTCTCGCAGTTGCTGGCCCAGGCTCAGTCCGTCGAGGACATACCCATCAACAACACCATCAACCTGATTGGCCAGTAGCCGTTGTGCTTGTTTGGCCGGGTATCGGTCCACCGAATTCTGCTGGAACTCTCGCTGCTAACCGGTTACGAAAATTATGTCAGCGCCATCCTCTGGTGATGACTACCCGGAAATTTGCAGAGGAGAAGCAGCATGAAATGGCAAACAGCAGTAGGCGGTATCACCCTGGCAACGATCCTCGCGGCCGGTTCGACAATGACCTACGCAGCAGACTCGGATTACAACACCTGGGATGCCGACAAGTCTGGCTCCGTGGATTACAACGAATGGGGCTCCCGCTTCGATAACGACGGCATGTTTTCGCGCTGGGACTCGGACAGAGATGGAGTACTCACCAATGATGAGTACGGTCAGGGCGTGTACAACACCTACGACCGCGACAAGAGCGGTGACTGGAACGAAGACGAGTACAACCGGTTCCGCGACGATTCCGGCGACGAAGGCTGGCTCGACATTTAACGTCGCGAAGTAGGTGCGTTACGCACAGTACAGCCGCCACCTACTCGGGGGCGGCCGTGTTTCCGGCTTCGAATGCCTATCCCCTGTTCCACGCAGCGGCCACGCAATGGAACGCTCGACGCCCTCCATGCTCCCATCTTGATCTGTCCTGATCGACCCATGGAGGCCGCAATGACTCAACAATCGCAACACAACCGCCGCATCCACCTCGCCTCGCGCCCGCACGGTGCGCCCACCACAGATAACTTTCGATTGGAAACCGGCCCGGTGCCGAGCCCCGACGATGGACAGCTGTTGCTGCGTACCGTTTATCTCTCGCTCGACCCCTATATGCGCGGCCGCATGAGTGCCGGGCCGTCCTACGCGCCACCTATGGAAGTGGGCGATGTGATGGTCGGCGGTACGGTTTGCCGGGTCGTCGAGTCTCGCCACGCCGACTACAAGGAAGGCGACTGGGTGCTCAGTGGCAACGGTTGGCAGGACTATGCCTTGTCCGATGGGCAAGGGCTGATCAAGCTCGCTCCTGATATGGCGCATCCGTCTCACGCCCTGGGTGTGCTGGGCATGCCGGGCTTCACCGCTTACATGGGGCTGCTCGACATTGGCCAGCCCAAGGCCGGGGAAACCCTGGTGGTCGCAGCAGCCACCGGCCCCGTCGGCGCTACCGTCGGACAGATCGGCAAGCTGAAAGGCTGCCGCGTGGTCGGTATCGCTGGCGGCGCTGAAAAATGCCGGCATGCGGTCGAGACGCTTGGCTTCGATGCCTGTATCGATCACCGGGCCAGCGATTTCCCACAACAACTGGCCCAGCACTGCCCGGACGGCATCGACGTGTACTACGAGAACGTCGGCGGCAAGGTATTCGATGCCGTACTGCCGTTGCTCAACACCAGCGCGCGGGTGCCGGTCTGCGGCGTCGTTGCACAGTACAACAGCACCAACCTGCCGGATGGCCCGGACCGCTTGCCGCTGCTGCTCGACACCCTTCTGAAAAAGCGCATGCGCATGCAGGGCTTCATCATCTTCAACGACTACGGCCACCGCTATGACGAGTTCGCCCGAGACATGAGCGCCTGGTACGCCGAGGGCAAGATCAAATACCGCGAGCAGATCGTTCAGGGCCTGGAACACGCACCCGAGGCGTTTATCGGCCTGCTAGAAGGCAAGAATTTCGGAAAGTTGGTGGTGCAGGTTGGCAAGGCATGATCCTTTTTTCGCATTCGGTATAAATAAGGCGGCGCCAACTCAAAACTGAAGAGCGTGCCGCCTGCTGATCCAGCAACCTAAATGCATGCCCCGCACTTGCCTTGCGTATGCGCCGCCTCGCTTTTCGCGAGCAAGCGCGCTCCTACGGAATACTTGCTAGCGCGTACCTGCTGTAGATACCGTCTTGCCCCTTAGTGCGCAATGGCGAGTCTGGGGTCGAAAGGTTGCCCTGACTTGAGCACGCCATA
>JAKUTK010000097.1 GCA_022448005.1 Pseudomonas sp. | reverse complement strand
GACTGGCCGACCACCTCAAAACATTGGATGCGCAGCGTAGCAGCGGCTTTTCAGGGTTGCTTCAGGGACTGGCTGATCGCCACCCACCGCAAGGGTTGTGGCTGACGCGGATTCGCCTGCAGGCCGGCGGGGATGAGATGGCGCTGCTGGGGCTGACTCAGGACCAGGAACTTCTTCCGCTTTATTTGCAGAGTCTGGGCCAGAGCAGCGCGTTCAGCGGACGAGCGTTTGCCCGGTTCGAGGTTCAGCGCGACGACAGCGATCTGCTGCAATTCCGCTTGTCCTCGCAAGCCGTGACGGAGCAGGACGATGAATAAGCTCATCCAGCATTGGCAGGCCCTGGCGCCGCGTGAGCAATGGCTGACCTACGGCGTCGGGTTGGCGCTGCTGATCATGCTCTACGTGCTATTGGTCGCCGAGCCGCTGGGCTTGCGCATCGCGGCCGAAGGCAGTCGGCAGCAGGACGCGCAGACCCGTTTGCTCGCGGCCGACAACAGCTTGCTGGACATCCAGGCCAAGCTCGCAGCCGATCCGAACCTGAGCTTTCGCCAGGCCTTGGCGGCCGCTCAGGCCAGCCACGACAACCTGTTGCAGCGCATCGACCTGGAAACCAGCACGCTGATATCGCCGGCCCGCATGAAGGCGCTGCTGCAGGATCTGTTGCGCAACCAGGCCAAGCTGAAACTGGTCGCCCTGCAGAGTTCGAGCGGGCCACTCGCTGTGCCTGCAGCGGTAACGGCTGATAACAAAGAACAGAAGACGCCGCCGGTGGTGTTCTACCGCCACGGCCTGCGCCTGACGCTGGAAGGTGGCTATTTCGATCTGCTGGCGTATCTCAACGCGATTCAGGCAAGTGGCTGGCGCTTGCATTGGGACAGCCTGAACTACGAAGTGGGCGAGGAGGGCGCCAGCCGGGCTCGCGTCATCCTCGACTTGCATACCTTGAGTCGCGATGCGGGGTGGGTTGGTGTTTAAGTCTGCAGTCAACACGATCTGCCTGGCCGCGCTGTGTTTCACCGCGCCGGTCTTGGCCCTGGATCCTACCCAACCGCCGACCGGGCGGGTCGCTGGTGATGCGCCGACAGAGGCCGCTGCTAGCTTGCATCTGCAGGCGATCCTGCGAGGTCCCGGGCGCGCCAGTGCCGTGATCAACGGAAACATCCTGCGGGTTGGAGACCGCGTGGGGGATGCCCGCATCCTCGCAGTCCACCGGCACGCCGTCGTCATCGATCGCGAGGGTCAGCAGCAAGAGCTGCACCTGAGCACCCCCATCATTCAAACGAGCCGTACCCAGCCATGATGCCGACCCAGATGTCTCGCTTCGGCGTGTTGAGCCTGTTCTGTCTGCTGTCTGCCTGCCAGACTTTCGAAGACGGCGACAAACGCCTGTACGAGCAGAGCAATCGTCTGTTCGAGGAAAGCCTGGAACAGAATCAGCTGAAGGTTGTTCCGCCGGCGTCGGTACAGGCCGGTTTGATACCGCCGCTGGCAGCTGACAACCTGGTCGTGTCGGGGCCTCGTTTCGATGTGGCCGTCAGCGACATGCCGGCCCGCGAATTTTTCCTGAGCCTGATGGAAAGCGCTGGGGAGAATCTGCTGGTGCATCCCGGGGTGACCGGCAACGTGACCTTCAGCCTGCGCAACGTCACCCTCGAAGAAACCCTGGCGGCGGTCCGGGATAGCTACGGCTACGATTACCGCCGCACTGCCTACGGCTATCAGATCCAGCCCAATCAGGCGATCACCCGCACCTACGATCTGGACTACCTGAACGTCCAGCGCCAAGGCATGACCGATACCCGCGTGAGTTCCGGTCAGGTCACCAGCAGCGACAGCACCGGCGTTGGCGCGGCCGGCACTACGACCAGCAGCACCTCCTCAACCGTGAACGCCAGCCAGTTGCTGACCACTAGCAACGTGGACTTCTGGAGTGAAGTACGCGCGGTGATCGAAATGATGATCGGCGGCGAAGAAGGCAATCAGGTTGTGGTCAATCCGCAAAGTGGATTGCTCGTGGTGCGCGCCTCCAGCGCAGACCAGCAGGCAGTGGAACGTTTTCTCGCGCTGGCGCAGCGCAACCTGCAGCGTCAGGTCATTCTCGAAACCAAGATTCTCGAAGTGAACCTGTCCGATGGCTTTCAGTCCGGGATCAACTGGGCGCAGCTCGGCAGCATGGGCAATGCCGATTTTAGCCTCGGCGTGCAAGGCGACACCCTGAGCGGACCGAACAGTGTCGGCGGTGTGTTCAGTGCCGCTGTGCAGGTCGGGGATTTCAGCGGTGTGCTGCAGCTATTAGAGACCCAGGGCGAAGTGCGGGTGCTGTCCAGTCCGAGGATTTCGACCCTGAACAACCAGAAGGCGGTCATCAAGGTCGGGACCGACGAATTCTTCGTGACTGATGTCTCGACCACTACCACTTCCCTGGTGGGCGGCACCACCGCGCCGGATCTGGACATCACCCTGACCCCGTTCTTCTCCGGCATCTCGCTGGACGTCACCCCGCAGATCGATGAAAGCGGCCAGGTCACGCTGCATGTGCGGCCTACTGTCAGCCGCGTGCAGGACCAGAACAAGAGCATCCAGTTGGGCGGCTCGGACAACGTCTTCAATCTGCCGCTGGCACTCTCGACCACGCGTCAGTCCGACTCCATCGTGCGCGCTCGCAGCGGTCAGGTCGTAGTGATCGGCGGCCTCTTGGAAAACCGCAACACCAATACCGACGCGAACATTCCTTGGGCGTCGAAGTTGCCAATAGTCGGCACGCTGTTTCAGCAGCAACGCAAAGCCTTGCTGCAGACCGAGCTGGTGATCCTCATGCGGCCACAAGTGGTGGACGATCAGGTCTGGCTGGATGATCTGCGCAAATCCGCCGAATCCTTTCGGTCGACCAGGTAACGGCCGGTATGTACGAAGCATTTTTCGGCCTGCGCGAGAAGCCCTTCGCACTGACGCCGAACACCGGCTTCATGGTTCAGCTGGCGCCGTATCAGGCCTGCCTCAATCTGCTGCGCGTGGCGCTGGGTGAGGGCGAGGGCTTCATCAAGGTCACTGGCGAGGTGGGCACGGGCAAGACGTTGCTTTGCCGCGCGTTGCTTAACGAGCTGGACGCTGCCCAGTACCAGGTCGCCTGGCTGCCGAACCCGACATTGACGCCGATGGCCTTGCGCCAGGCGCTGGCGCAAGAGCTGCATATAGCCGAGGCAGAGGAGCTGGATAATCACGGCCTGCTCACCGCGCTCCACGCGCGCCTGATCGAGCTGGCCGGGCAGGGCAAGAGCACTGTTTTGCTGATCGACGAGGCCCAGGCGTTGCCGACAGCGACGCTGGAAGCCTTGCGGCTGCTGACCAACCTCGAGACCGAACACCGCAAGCTGCTGCAAGTGGTGCTGTTCGGCCAGCCGGAACTGGACGCGACGCTGGCCCGTGAAGATTTTCGCCAGCTGCGTCAGCGCATCACCTTTTCCTATAGCCTGCGGCCGCTGGATGTCAGCGATGCTACCCGCTACCTGCAGGAGCGGCTGGCGGTGGCCGGCTACCGTGGCGAGCCCCTGTTCAAGGCTGCGGCGGTACGTTTGCTGGTGCGCGGCAGTGGCGGCATTCCTCGCTTGCTCAACATTCTGGCGAACAAGTGCCTGATGGTGGCGTTCGGTGAAGGGGCTCGTCAGGTCCTGGCCCGGCATGTTCGTCGGGCGTTGGATGATACCGAAGGGGCAAAGCCGTTCTGGCGAAGCGCCTCAAGACTGCTCGGTTGGAAGATCGCTGCTGGCGGCTTGTCACTGGCGCTGATCGTCAGTGCCTGGCCCTGGCTGGCGCACCTCGCCGAGGTGCTGCCGTGAGCCTGGTCAACGACATGTTGCGGGATCTGGAGACCCGCCGCGCTGCGCCGGCCGAACGTGAGCAACTGGGCAGCCTCTACCCGGTGGACGAGGCCGCTGCGGCAAGGCGTGAGCGCTATGGGCGCATGCGTCGTGGCTTGCTGGTCGCAGTGGCCCTCGTGGTAGCGGCCGTTGGGCTGTTCCTGCTTTCAGAACGCCTTCAGCCGGTTGTCCAGCCCCCTGTCGTATCAGCCCCTGTTGTTCCGGCACTGATCGAAGAGGTTGCACCGCCGCCAGAGGTTGTCGCCACGACCCGGCTGCTGGATGTGTTGCCACAAAACGACGGCCGACGTTTTGTCCTGCAACTGCTGCTTGATCGATCCGTCAGCTATCAGCGTGTCGATACGACCGGGTCGGTCAGCTTCCGGCTTAACGATGTGCAGTTCACAGGCGAGGCGCGCACCGGGCGCATCGAAAAAGCCGGGCAGACGCTGTCGTGGCGCGTCGAGCCGCAGGACGGCGATGTCAATGTGCTGATCATCGGTTTCGGCGACCAGCTGAATGTCGCTGATCGCCTCGAATCGATTGGTGATCGCTCGCAGCTCTGGCTCGACGTGTCGCTTGGCAGCGCCGCTGAAGCCGACCCGCAGACCCTATCGCTGCCAGTTGCCGAGTCGCCGGATATGGACGAGGCGCCATTGCCGGACTGGGTGACCCGTGAAGTCGAGCCGGCTGAGACGCTCAACGAGCCGGCCCGCGTTAAGCCGTCACCAGAGCCCAAGGCCGTGCCCCGCGCTGCACTTGCCGCAGAACCCCTTGCTCCCTCAGCGAAAGCAAATCTCACCATCGGTGCGCATCAGCCCGATCCCCTCGCGCAAGCCCGCAGCGCCCTAGATCGCGGTGATCATCTAGCGGCTATTCAACAATTGCAGGCACTGCATCAGGCACAACCGGACAACCCGGAGATCAGCCGCTGGCTGGCTCGTGCTTACCTCAGTGCCGGCGACACCGCCGCATTGCTCAAGTGGCTGCCGGCTCAGCTGCAGGGGCGTCCGTTCGATGCTGAGCTGCGCGAGCTGCTCGCGCGCGGCCAGCTACAGCTCGGCGATCAAGGCGCAGCCATCGCGACGCTGCAGCAGAGCGCGCCACCACTGCAGCGTCACACGGCGTATCACGCGCTGCTGGCTGCGCTCTATCAGCAGGTCAACGACTGGTCCGCAAGCGCTGCGACCTACCACCAGCTGATCGCCGTTCAACCCGGACAGGGCGCTTGGCAGCTCGGCCTGGCTATCGCGCTGGAACAACTCGATCAGCCGGCTCAGGCCGGCCGGCATTACCGGCTTGCTCTTCAAGGGCAGGGGTTGGATGAAAGCGCGCGTCGGTTCGCCTCCGAACGCGCCGGTTCACTCGGAGGCACGCAATGACTCAGGATATTCGCCAGCGCAAGATTCGCCTCGGCGATCTCCTGGTTCAGGCCGGGCTGATCAGTGACGCTCAGTTGCAGCTCGCGCTGCAGGACCAGAAGCGGACCGGCTCGAAGCTCGGGCGCACGGTGCTGGACCTTGGCTTTATCGATGAAGGCCGCCTGCTCAGGGCGCTGTCCGAGCAGTTGCAGATTCCCTTCGTCGAGCTCAAACACTACAAGTTCGACAATCAGCTGACGCAGAGCCTGCCCGAGGCGGTGGCGCGACGTTTCCGCGTGATCGTGCTGTCGCGCCAGGCCGAGGGCGTGCTGGTCGGCATGACCGATCCGCTCGACCTGTTCGCTCAGGACGAGATGGAGCGCATGCTGGGCAAGCGGGTATTCCCGGCCGTAGTGCGTGAAAGCGAACTGCTCGGTGCGCTCGACCAGCTCTACCGTCGCACCAGTGAAATCGCCTCGCTGGCCGGTGAGCTGGAAGGCGAACTGCAGGAAAGCGATTTCGACCTCTCGCGCCTTGGTGCCGAAAGCAACAGTGACGCACCCGTGGTGCGGCTGCTGCAGACGCTGTTCGAAGATGCCGTGCAGATGAAGGCGTCGGACATCCATATCGAACCCGACGAAGGCGTGGTGCGGATCCGTCAGCGTATCGACGGCGTGCTCAATGAGCAGGTGATGAAGGAGCACCGCGTCGCCTCGGCGCTGGTCATGCGCTTGAAAATCATGTCCGGTCTGGATATTTCTGAAAAGCGCCTGCCGCAGGACGGCCGCTTCAATATTCGGGTCAAGAACCGCAACCTCGACGTGCGGGTTTCGACCATGCCCGTGCAGTTCGGTGAGTCGGTGGTGATGCGCCTGCTCGACCAGAGCGGGGCAATGTTCCAGCTCGACGGCACTGGCATGCCGGCAGCGATGCTCGAACGCTTCCGTCGCCTTCTGCAACGTCCCCACGGCATGGTGCTGGTCACCGGCCCGACCGGCTCGGGCAAGACCACCACGCTCTATGCAGGACTTTCGGAGCTGAATAGCCCGGAAAAGAAGATCATCACCGTGGAAGATCCGGTGGAATACCGCCTGCCACGAATCAACCAGGTGCAGGTCAACGCCAAGATCGACCTGACCTTTGCCCGCGTGTTGCGCGCCGCCCTGCGTCAGGACCCGGACATCGTCCTGGTCGGCGAGATCCGTGATCAGGAAACCGCCGAGATCGGCCTGCGCGCGGCGTTGACCGGCCACCTGGTTCTGTCCACGCTGCACACCAACGACGCCTTGACCTCGGCCATGCGCCTGATCGACATGGGCGTGGAGCCCTTCCTCGTCGCCACGGCGCTCAACGCGGTGCTGGCCCAGCGTTTGATTCGCCGCGTCTGCGAGAACTGCCAGGAAGAGCACCAGCCGGATCCGCGTCAGCTGGTTTGGCTGGAGACGCTGCACGGCGGTTCGCTGGCCGACAAGCGTTTCCGTCGTGGCAGCGGCTGCCACCAGTGCCACAACAGCGGTTACAGCGGCCGGATCGGTGTTTATGAGTTGCTCGAACTGGACGAGCCGATGATCGCTGCGTTGCGCCGGGGTGATCCGCAAGGTTTTGCCGAAGCGGCACGTCAGCAACCGCACTACCGTCCATTGGCCGAATGCGCGTTGGATTACGCCATCGCCGGCATCACCAGCGTGGATGAGGTCCTTAAGGTCTGTGCGACCCTCGCGGATGACGAGGTGACCGCGTGATCGCCGTGCCCGCGCCGCGCCGCGCCGCTCCTGTAGGAGCCAGCTTGCTGGCGATCCGCAGCTGCTCGGGCACCAGCGCCCATACCAATCACGCCGAATGGGTTAGCGACCAACGCCCCAGTGGCGGGTCGCGTTCTCTCGGTGCCCCCAATCGCCGCGAGGGCGCGCCTCCTACAGGGTTCGGTGTGCACCGGCTGCTCTGGTGGGAGGCCCGACCTCGGGGCGATGCTTTTAGCGTCGCAGGGCGGTTGGAACCCGCGCGGCCATTGCTCGTGTGCAGAATCGCGCCGGCGGGTGGCGACAGGGGGGGGCGTGCCTATGCCTAGCTTCCGCTACACCGGCCGCAACGCCCAGGGCGCTAAGATCAGCGGCGCACTCGAAGGCCCCAGCGCCGATTCCGTTGCGGGTGAATTGCTGTCACGCCAAATCACCCCGCTGACCATCGAGGCCAGCGAGAGCCAGACGGGCAGCGGCGATGCGTTGGCGATGCTGCGCGAAAAGCTGCGCCGCAAGCGCGTCGATCTGGATGAGCTGATCATCTTCAGCCGCCAGATGTACAGCCTGAGCAAGGCGGGCGTGCCGATCATCCGCGCCATTGGCGGTCTGGCCGAGTCGAACCGCAACCTGTTCTTCCGCCACATCCTGCAGGACGTGCGCGCCAGCCTGGAAAGCGGCCAGTCGATGGCCGTGGCGCTGAACGCCCACCCCAAGGTGTTCAACAACCTGTTCGTCAGCATGGTCAGCGTCGGTGAGAACACCGGTCAGCTTGATCAGGCCTTCAAGCAACTGGCGGCCTACCTCGAGTTGGAGCGCGAAACCCGCAAGCGCATCAAGCAAGCGACCCGCTACCCGATCTTCGTCATGGTCGCCATGGGCGTCGCGCTGGCGGTGATCAACCTCCTGGTGATCCCCGCGTTCGCCAAGGTGTTCGCCCAGTTTCACGCCCAGCTGCCCTGGGCCACCCGCGTGCTTATCGGTACCTCCAACTTCATGCGCGATTGGTGGTGGTTACTGCTGCTCGGCATCGTCGGCGGGCTCTACGCCTTCTTCAAATGGATCGAGACCGACCCAGGTCAACTCAAGTGGGACCGGATCAAGTTACGTTTGCCCATCGTCGGCGGCATTTTCGAACGCATCGCCCTGGCGCGCTTCACCCGTACCTTCGCAATGATGTACCGCGCCGGCGTGCCGTTGCTTCAGACCCTTTCGATCAACAGCGCCAGTGTCGGCAACCAGCACATCGGCCAAGCGATTCTCGGCATCCGCGAAAGCGTTGAGCGCGGCGAAGCCCTGACCCGTTCGGCGCACAACTCCGGCCTGTTCACCCCGTTGGTCCTGCAGATGATGGCTGTGGGTGAAGAAACCGGCGCACTGGATGATCTGTTCATCGAGGTCGCCGACTTCTACGAGCAGGAAGTCGACTACGACCTTAAGCAACTGGCCGACGCCATCGAGCCGATTCTTATCGTTTGTATGGGCGTGATGGTGCTGGTGTTGGCGTTGGGCGTGTTTTTGCCGATGTGGGATCTCGCCTCGGCTGCGAGGGGAGGGGCGTGATCGGCGATACCAATTTTTTACCAGCCGCGACGACTTACAGTTCCGGTTGGCCGGCTGCTTGCATCGCTGAGGTTTCCGCTGGGGATTGCCAATTCCCTGGCGCAATCTGCAAACCTGCGAGACGCACGCTGCAGGTCCTGCGGCGGATACCTGTCCTGAGAGCTGGCGTGCCGGTGTGGCCAGCAGCGCAGATCGGCCGCTGGCAAGCATTGGCGCTGTACCCAGCGCCAGACCAGGCAATACCAGGTTCACAAAGCCGGGACGGATTGGTGAACCTGAAATTTACACCCGTCCCGGCCGGAGAACTGGCCACATGGATAGACGCAACCGAGGAGCGAGCACTGCAATGAAAAAACAGAACGGATTCACCCTGATCGAGTTGGTGGTGGTCATCGCCATTCTTGGCATCCTGGCGGCGGTTGCGCTGCCGCGGTTTATGAATGCAACGAAGGATGCGCATCGCTCGGCGGTCGCAGGTACCACCGGTGCGCTATCAGCTGCCGTCTTGCTGGCTCGTGCCCAATTCGAAATAAACCGTGGCGGTGGCACGTTGGGATGTGAAACCGATAACTGTCAGCAGAACGTCCGCGGCTTCGGCAACGGCGACATCGATGTCAACGCCAATGGCTGGGCGATCGGGACCGGAAGGACCGATGGCGCGGGCGCAACCGTCAACCTGACGGCGGCACATTGCGTGCAGGTTTTCGAAGGCGTTTTGCAAGGTACCGCTCCGGTGGTTTCCGAAACCGATGGTGACAACGTTCAGTACGTTACGGCCAGCGGCACCGGCACAGCAGCAAACGGCTGCCGCTTTACCTACCAACCCGATGGTGGGGATGACGTCATTACCTACAACGCCGATCTTGGCGAAGTGACCTACACGTTTAATTAAACAACCGGTTAACAAACCAATAGCAAGGTGCAGTTATGAAAAAGCAACAAAGTGGTTTCACCATGATTGAACTGATCATGGTCATTGTGATTCTGGGGATTCTGGCGGCGTTTGCGTTGCCAAGGTTTGCTGACTTTAGTACGGACGCTAGGTCTGCTGCGGTACAAGGAGCTGCAGGTGCGATCAAATCTGCCTCGGCAATAGCTCACTCAGCATTCGTTGCTGGAAAAGCAACTACCACCGGGACTGGCAGCTCAGCTGTTACTTCAGTGGACCTGGAAGGCGTCACGATCCCGATGTCGAACGGTTATCCAACTTCGGCAGGAATACTACTGGCGGCGCAAATAGCCTCAAACGATTTTGATATTGTCGGAACGGCAGGAGCACCTGCCACCGTCTCGGCAAAAAAAGTTACAGATGCAGCTAAGTGTCAGGTGAAGTACACCGAGGCGACAGGAAGTGCTGCGCCAGTGATCGTGGTTGATGTATCCAAATGCAACTAGTGACGCGCCCAACGCTGTTCCGGCTGTCACGCTGATGGGGCAGTTTCTTTCATGATCCGCTCCTCTGGCTTCACCCTCGTCGAGCTGATCATGATGCTCGTCATCATCGGCATTCTCGCCGCTGTGGTGGGGCCGCGCTTCTTCGAGCGACAGGTGTTCGATGAGCGCCTGTTCTTCGAAGAAACGGTCTCGGCCGTGCGTTACGCGCAGAAGCTGGCCCTGGCCAGCGGCTGTCTGACGCAGGTCAGCCTCGACGCCGGCGGTTATCGCCTGCGTCGGGCGGCCAATTGCGCTTCCGGTGCGTATAGCGCCGACGTGCAGGGGCCGGACGGCCAAATTCCCTTCGCCAATACCGACGTGCCTGTGAGTGTGTCGGTGTCGGCGGCCAATTTTCCGGTGGTGTTCGATTCGCTGGGGCGTCCCTCCAGCGCGGCGAGCGCCACCATCGGTGCGTTCACCTTTAGCGTGACTGCAGAAACCGGGCTGGTGCAATGAAGCGTCAGCGCGGCATGACCCTGGTCGAGCTGGTGATCACCATCGTTATCGTCGGTATCGCCGCAGCTGCGCTTTATTCGGCCATGGCTGCGATTACCGGTCGCTCGGCCGACCCAATGCTGCGCCAGCAGAGCCTGGCGATTGCTGAGGCCTATCTGGAGGAGATCGAGCTCCAGGGATTCGCTTCGCAGCCCAATGCCGGCTGCAATCCCGCGCGCGCCTGCTACAACGACGTACGTGATTACACCGACCTTTCGGAATCGCCGCACGACGCCTTCGGAACTGCCATTGCGGAGCTGGCTGCGTACCGCGTAACGGTATCAGTCAGCGGACCGAGCGATTGGAGCGGGGTGCCAGTGCTGCATATTGAGGTCGGAGTAACCGATCCGGCCGGAGGCCGGTTGTTGCTCAGCGGCTATCGGGCTTGCTATGGCGAGACGGACAGCTCAGGAACAAGCCAATGTCCGTAAAGAGTCGGGGATTTACATTGGTGGAGCTGATCATGGTCATCGCACTTGCCGGGGTGGTGGCGGTGATGATTTCCACTTTGCTGTCCGGCCCGATGGAGAGCTTCACGGCGCAAAGCCGTCGAGCCGCGTTGGTCGACCTTGGTGCCGGCGCCCTGCAGCGTATGGCGCGCGATGTACGTCTGGCAGTGCCCAACTCGCTCCGGGTCAGCGCGGACGGGCAGGCCTTTGAGCTGTTGTTGATCCACAGCGCAGGTCGCCACCGACCCAACCGCAACGACAGCGAAGGTTTGCGCTTTGGCGAGGCCCCGGCCAATTGCGGGAGCACCACGGCCGATGGCTCCTGTGATTCCGTGCAGGTTCTAACTCCTTCGCTTGAGCTGTCCGGTGCGCGCTGGATGGTGCTTTATAACGTTGGTGCGCAATCCGGTGCTGCGCCGGTAGCCGGGGCAAATGTGTGGGCAGGAGCCAATCCTGGCGTGATTACCCCGACCGGGACCACTTTTGCTCTGCGCAATGGAGCGCCGGCAGGTGAGTCCCTCATTGCTTTGGACAACCTGCCCGCTGGCGGCTTTCGTTTCGCGTTCGCTTCACCGCAACGGAGGCTTTACCTGGCCGAGCGTGTGGTGGGCTATCGCTGCCAGAACGGGCAATTGGTTCGCTATAGCTACGACCAGCTGTTGGCTAGCCTGCCTTCGACCCCACCGCCAGGTTCGGCTCCACAATTGCTTGCCAGCGATGTCAGCCGATGCCAGTTCAGCTATCGAGCCGGTACCGCGCAGCGCAGCAGCTTATTGAGGCTGTCGCTCGGCATGACCCAGGCCGGCGAAACCCTTCAATTGATAAAGCAGGTCCATGTCGACAATGCGCCTTGATCGCCTCAATCCGGGCCGCTCGGCCGGCTTCGGCCTTGTCGCAGCGCTGTTTCTAATAGTAATCGTGACAGTGGTCGTTCTGACGATGGCACGGCTGTCGACGGCCCAGCACGGAACCGTCAGCCTGGCTATTCAGCAGGCGCGTGCCTACCAAGCGGCCAACGCTGGCCTGGAATGGGGTATTTCACGAGCGATTGAGGGGAGCGCCTGCGATCAGAACGTTTCGCCGACGCTTGCAGGGAGCGGCCTCGATGAGTTTGCGTTGCTGGTCGATTGTTTCTCCGACGTGTATCCAGAGGTAGATGGGGGAAACATTACCCTGTACCGCCTCGTAGCCACTGCACAAAACGGCCAACCGGGTGCGAGGGCGGATTACGCCTATCGAAAGCTCAGCGCAGTGGTGGAAAGGAAGCCTTGATGAAAACTGTATTCCATTATGTGCTCGTCGCCTGTGTTGGTCTGGTCTGGTCAGCGCTTGCCTGGGGCGCTGAAGTAGGGATTTGCTCGGAAAACTTCCCAGACGGCCTGCAAAGCCACAGTCGTGGCCGGATAGATTTCGGCTATTACGCGCAATTACAGAACAGTCCCGATGCACGACTGCACGCCCGCATTATCACCCGGAGCTGGTGGTCGTGGTTCGCGCCGACTTGCACGACGAGTCAGTGCGAAGCGATCAACTCCAATGGGCCATCTCAGTCACCGGGGAGCTTTCAAAGCTATGCCAGTACGACGGATTTTAACGTGGGTTATCAGGAGGCCCGAACGCTACCGGGCAATGGCCTGAACCGCTATCGCGCCGTGGACGTGGGCACGGACGCTCAGTTGACGATCAATAGCAGCGGACAGAGCTTTTACTTGGCCCAGCTGCGAGTTGGCTATCGGGCAGTACTACGGCTTTCACC
>JAKUTK010000096.1 GCA_022448005.1 Pseudomonas sp. | reverse complement strand
TACAAGAGGTTTCGCCAAAGGCCTGCGCCGGAGAAGGTGCGCATTATAGGCACTCAGAAACTCGCGTCAACCGTTTTATTCGGCCTTAAGCGACACGCGCCCGAATGCCTTTTTCCCTGCCTGACAGATGTGAGCGGAACCAAGGCGAAAGACAAACGCCCGATCAACAACCTGCCCATCGACTCGCACCCCACCAGACGCCAACAAATCCCGGGCCACAGCAGCATTCTTAACCAGGCCCGCCCGATTCAATACCGAGGCGATCGGCATATCTTCCATCGAACACAGCTCAATCTCAGGAATATCCTCGGGCAACTCGCCCTCTTTCATCCTGTTGCCAGCCGAGCGATGAGCCGTCGCAGCGGCATCCTCACCATGAAAGCGCGCGACAATCTCTTCCGCCAGCTTGATCTTGATGTCACGAGGATTGGCGCCACGCGACACATCGATGCGGAACTCTTCGACTTCTGCCATATGCCGAAAGCTTAACAGCTCGAAATACCGCCACATCAGCGCATCCGGGATCGATACCAGCTTGCTATACATCACACCAGGCGCTTCCTGAATCCCCACGTAGTTACCCAACGATTTAGACATCTTCTTCACACCATCCAGACCCTCCAGAAGCGGCATGGTGACGATGCACTGCGACTCCTGCCCATAGGAGCGCTGCAACTCGCGCCCCATGAGCAGGTTGAACTTCTGGTCCGTCCCACCTAGCTCCACATCCGCCCTCAACGCTACGGAGTCGTAACCCTGCACCAACGGATAGAGAAACTCGTGGATCGCGATAGGCTGATTGGTCGAGTAACGCTTGCTGAAGTCGTCACGCTCCAACATACGAGCCACGGTGTACTGCGACGCCAGACGAATGAAGTCAGATGGCGTCAAACGATCCATCCAAGTGGAATTGAAGGCCACCTCGGTCTTGGCCGGGTCAAGGATCTTGAACACTTGGCTTTTATAAGTCTCCGCGTTCTCTAGCACCTGATCGCGCGTCAGCGGCGGACGCGTTGCGCTCTTGCCGCTCGGATCGCCGATCATTCCGGTGAAATCCCCTATAAGGAAGACCACCTGGTGTCCGAGATCCTGAAACTGGCGAAGCTTATTTATAAGCACGGTGTGACCAAGATGGAGATCCGGCGCAGTTGGGTCGAAACCGGCCTTGATTCGAAGCGGAAGACCGCGCTCCAGCTTGTTAACCAGCTCCGCCTCGACGAGCACCTCGTCAGCGCCCCGCTTGATCACCGACAACTGCTCTTGAACCGACTTCATTGGAGGCCCCACGCCAGAAGATAAGGCGGTAAACCTTACAAGAACGCCCGGAAAATTCAACGTTATCGAACGCGAACCAGGCCGCGACCAGGGGATTCAAGGGTTGCCTCGACACCACTTTGCTTATATTTTAGGCAGATATTTTCTCTGTACAAAATTTCGCCAGACATCCCAGACTTTCTAATGACCTATTCAAAATCGAAAGCACCTCTCTACCCGAAAAGCCACCTCTTGGCTGCAAGCGGTGTAGCTGCGCTTCTGAGCCTGGCACTCCTTGTATTTCCATCCCGCGAAGTCGAAGCTAAGAAGACCTTTCTTGATCTGCGCCTCGATACCGCTGCTGAACTTGCAGCCGTGAGCGAACAACCTCTTGTCAGCCTTTCGGTTGAGCGCCCCTTCGCTCCGACCGAAACACCTATCGCACCGGAACTTCAGTCATTGCAGCTGAAAGAAGCCGAAGCGGCTAAGGAAGCCGAGCCCTCGTCAAAAGAAGTGGTAGTGGCGAATGGGGACACGCTGTCGACTGTGTTTGCAAAGGTTGGCCTGCCGCAAGCAACCGTGCACGACGTCCTGGCCAGCAGCAAAGAGGCAAAACAGTTTGCCCGCCTGAAGGTTGGTCAGCGCCTTGAGTTCGAGCTGGACGACCAGGGCAACCTAGCCCGGCTACGCAGCCAGCTGAACAAGCTGGAAAGCGTGGAGCTGGAGAGGTCAGGCACCAAGTATGTGTTCAAGAAGGAGCAGGTCAAGCCGGACGTCAGTACTGCTTACGCCTATGGTCGTATAGAGAGCAGCTTGTTCCTCGCTGCGAAGCGCGCAGGCCTCAGTCACAACCTGACGATGGATTTGGCCAACGTATTCGGATACGACATCGACTTCGCCATGGACATACGTAAAGGCGATTCATTTGAGGTTATATACGAGCAAAAGACTGTCGCTGGCGACCGAGTAGGAACAGGTAATATTCTCGCGGCCCGCTTCACCAATCGCGGCAAGAGCTATACAGCTGTTCGCTACACCAACAAGCAGGGAAACAGCAGTTATTACACCGCTGATGGCCAGAGCATGCGCAAGGCGTTCATTCGTACGCCAGTCGACTTCGCACGCATCAGTTCACGTTTCTCTAACGGTCGTAAGCACCCCATCCTGAATAAGATACGCGCGCACAAGGGCGTAGATTATGCCGCCGCACGCGGCACGCCAATCAAGAGCGCAGGAGACGGCAAGGTCCTTCTTGCCGGCCGCAAAGGCGGATACGGCAACACCGTTGTTATCCAGCACGGCAATCGTTACAGAACCCTCTATGCTCATATGCAGGGATTCGCCAAGGGTGTACGAAACGGTTCGTCGGTCAAACAGGGGCAGATCATTGGCTATATCGGTACGACCGGCCTCTCGACCGGTCCGCACCTGCATTATGAGTTTCAGGTGGACGGCGTGCATGTCGACCCGCTGGGCCTGAAACTACCGATGGCGGACCCCATAGCGAAGAACGAAAAACAGCGCTTCCTACAGCTCAGCTCACCACTGATGGCTCGTATGGACGATGAACGCGCCACCATGTTGGCAATGAAGAGCGAATAGATGCCGCTTTACATCGGAGTAATGTCAGGCACCAGTTTGGATGGTCTGGATTTTGCTCTGATTGAGCAGGGTCAAGGGACGACCTTGCTTGAGACGCATTACGAACCGATGCCAGCGCAGCTCAAGCAGGATCTGCTCGATCTCTGCACATCCGCACCTGACGAACTAGCCAGGGCCGCCCTTGCCGAACAGGCTTGGGCCGAGCTCGCAAGTGCTGGGGTCCATAAGTTACTCGACAAGGCGCAACTCTCGTCTTCAACTATTCGCGCGATTGGCAGCCACGGACAGACCGTACGGCACGAGCCGCAACGCGGCTTTTCTATCCAGATCGGGCACCCCTCTCTCCTCGCAGAATTAACCAGCATCAGCGTAGTGACCGATTTTCGTCGACGTGACATTGCCGCCGGCGGCCAAGGCGCACCGCTGGTGCCCGCCTTTCATGAGGCCATGTTCAGTGATGCGCAACGGATCAGGGCGGTGCTCAATATCGGCGGCTTCAGCAACGTCAGCTTGCTACGTTCAGGCACGTCGACACGCGGCTTCGATTGCGGCCCAGGCAACGTGCTTCTTGATGCCTGGATTCATCGCCACCAGGGGCAACCCTATGACCGCGACGGCAACTGGGCTGCCAGCGGCCAGGTCAATCACCAGCTACTGACGCTACTGTTAAGTGACGACTTCTTCGCTACCCACGGCCCAAAGAGTACTGGACGGGAGCTATTCAACCTGCCCTGGCTGGACGCCCACCTCGCATCTTTTCCCGCCCTCGCCCCTGAAGATGTCCAGGCTACGCTGCTCGAACTGACGGCCCGCAGCATCAGCGAAGCGCTCATGGAAGCTCAACCTGATACAGATGACGTACTGATCTGCGGCGGCGGTGCGCACAACACTGCGCTAATGCAAAGGCTGCGAGCATTACTGCCCGCATGCGAGCTGGCAAGCACTGCAAACTACGGGATCGAACCGGACTGGCTAGAAGCTATGGCGTTCGCCTGGTTGGCACACTGCTGCATTGAGGGTATTGCCGCGAACCGGCCAAGCGTAACAGGCGCTCGCGGGTTGAGGACCCTTGGCGCGATCTATCCGGCATAGCTGTTGGCGTCGACTGCCGTACCGCCCCACTACCGCCTGACCCGGAAACAAAAACACCGTGCCGAGGCACAGTGTCTCTTGCTAGAACGAACCTTAAATCGAGAACGACTGACCGCAGCCACACGTTGTCGTAGCGTTCGGGTTCTTGATGATGAAGCGTGAACCTTCCAAGCCTTCCTGATAGTCCACTTCAGCACCGGCCAGGTACTGGTAGCTCATAGGGTCGACCACCAGGCTGACACCCTCACGCTCGATGATGGTGTCGTCTTCGGCGAGCTCCTCATCAAAAGTAAACCCATATTGAAAACCAGAGCAGCCGCCGCCGGTGACGAATACGCGCAGCTTCAGCCGCGGGTTACCCTCTTCATCGACCAGACTCTTCACCTTGCTCGCGGCACCCTGACTGAACTGGATCGCGGTGGGCGTGAAGGATTCGACACTCATTTGGTTCTCCTGGCGCGTGAACGCACATTACTGCTTAGACGGGGCATTATCGGCTTATCCTAGAAAATCGGTCAACTATTCGTCGTGACAGAGAAAGACACTGCCTATCCCAACCGATATCTATGGCAGCCAGGTCAAGGCAGCAAAGCGGCGTTGCCCAAGCCGAGCCTTTCATCCAGACCGAAGACGATGTTCATGTTCTGTAGCGCCTGGCCAGATGCGCCTTTTACAAGGTTATCGATGACTGACAGCACGACCACTAATTCCCCGCCTTGCGGCCGGTGGACTGCGATACGGCATACGTTGGCACCACGCACACTCCGGGTCTCCGGATGGCTGCCGGCAGGCATCACGTCGACGAAAGGCTCGCTCGCGTAACGAGTTTCATAAAGCGCCTGGAGATCCACCGAGGTGTCGAGGACCGTCGCATACAGGGTGGCATGGATGCCGCGAATCATCGGCGTTAGATGAGGAACGAAGGTCAAGCTAACGTTACCGCCGGCTGCACGCCGCAACCCTTGGCTGATCTCTGGTAGATGACGATGACCTTTAACCGCGTAGGCCATCATGCTTTCGCCCGCTTCGGTAAACAGCGATCCAATCTTCGCGGCGCGCCCGGCGCCGCTCACGCCCGACTTGCAATCGGCGATGAGCCGGGTTGTATCGGCCAGCCCCTGTTCCAGCAAGGGCAGATAACCCAGCTGGGTTGCCGTTGGATAACAACCAGGAACAGCAATCAACCGCGCCCCCTTGATCCGCTCACGGTTTACCTCGGGTAAACCATAAACCGCTTCGGGTAGCAGCGCTGGGGCTCCATGTGGCTGGCCGTACCATTTGGCCCATTCATCCGCATCCTGCAGGCGAAAATCCGCAGACAAGTCGATAACACGAGTGCCTGCCTCCAGCAACTCAGCTGCCAGCGCATGTGCGACACCATGGGGGGTGGCGAAGAAAACCACATCACAGGCGCCGAGTGTTGCGGTATCCGGGACACTGAAAGCCAGCTGGTCATAGTGACCTCGGAGGTTCGGATACATATCCGTCACCTTGACCCCGTTTTCGGAGCGGGAGGTGATCACGGCTACTTCCGCCTGGGGGTGCTGGGCCAACAGACGCAGCAACTCGACTCCGGTGTAGCCTGTGCCGCCAACGATTCCGACCTTGACCATGAGCTGCCTCTCGCAGTGGAACGATAAGAACGTCGATGATAAAGGGGCCTGCGCTCAGGGCCAACCACCGAGATGACGCGCGGGCCCTCAAGCCACTACTATCGGACCGACTCTGAACCCAAGGAACTTCCGAATGCTCTATCTCTGGTTGAAAGCCCTGCACATCGTTGCAATCGTCTGCTGGTTCGCCGGGCTGTTCTATTTGCCGAGATTGTTCGTTTATCACGCCATGAGCGAGGACGCGATCAGCCGTGATCGCTTCCAGGTCATGGAGCGCAAGCTCTATCGCGGCATCATGATCCCCTCAATGATCGCCACGCTCGCCTTCGGTATAGGCATGATTGCGCTTAACCCTGCGCTCTTCAGCGGGGGCTGGTTACACGCCAAGCTCGCATTGGTTGTGTTACTGATTGGCTATCACCATATGTGTGGCGCTCAGCTCAAGCGATTCGCCCGTAACGAAAATACGCGCAGCCATGTGTTCTACCGCTGGTTCAACGAGTTTCCGGTGCTGCTGCTCCTGGCTATCGTCATTCTTGTTGTGATCAAACCCTTTTGAAACTGACTCAAGGAAACTGCCATGACATTGCCAGCCATCCTCGAAGAGCGCCTTCGTCTACCTTTAGTCGCAGCCCCCATGTTCTTGGTATCGAACCCCGCGCTGGTAGCCGCATGCTGCACCAGCGGTGTGGTCGGCAGCTTTCCCGCACTGAATCAACGAGAAAGCAGCGGATTCCGTGACTGGCTGCAGGAGATAGACCAGCACCTGAAAGTGGCTGACAAACCCGCCCCGTATGCCGTCAACCTGATTGTGCACCACAGCAACCCCCGACTTCAGGCAGATCTCGCGATATGCGTCGAGCAGCGGGTGCCTATTGTGATCACCAGCCTTGGCGCCGTTAAAGAGGTGGTGGACGCCGTGCACAGCTACGGTGGGCTGGTGTTTCACGATGTCACCACACGGCGACATGCGGAGAAAGCGGCTGAAGCTGGAGTTGACGGATTGATAGCGGTGGCTGCTGGGGCCGGTGGCCACGCGGGTACCTGGAGTCCATTTGCCTTGGTGGCCGAGATCCGCCAATTCTTCGACAAGACACTGCTGCTCTCCGGCTGCCTCAACCATGGTCACGAGATACTCGCCGCGCAGCTACTCGGTGCGGACCTCGCCTATATGGGAACGCGCTTCATTGCCACGCGGGAAAGCCACGCCTCGGACGAATACAAGCAAATGCTGCTGCAGGCGCATGCGGCCGACATCATTCACACCGCAGCGGTATCAGGTGTGCCCGCCAGCTTCTTGCGTCAAAGCCTGCAACAAGCCGGTTACGATGAGGATCGACTGAAAAACAAAGGCGAAATGAACTACGGCGAAAAACTCAAGCCAGTCAGCGATGAGGCGAAGGCTTGGAAAACCGTCTGGTCGGCAGGCCAGGGCGTAGGGGAGATAAGAGACCTGCCGAGCAGCGAAGAATTGATTGCCCGGCTGGATCGAGAATACCGTGCCGCCCACGATCAGGCGTTGCAGCTGTCCCAGCGCTGGCTGCGCCAACCGTGACACACCTCGCAGTTGCTACACGCCTCGAGCAACTCTGTAGGGCGAGACTTGTTGGCCGCCCTACCGCGCTTTAGGCTTGCGCAAAAAACCGGCAACAGGGACGCTGGATGAGCGCTGATCAATACCGAATCGTCTTCGAAGGTGAGCTCCTACCGGGCGTATCACTCGACACCGCCAAGAACAACCTGACCCAACTGTTCAAATGCGACGCTGGCAAAGTCGAGCGTCTGTTCGGTCATGGCTCGGTCCCACTCAAGCGTGAACTGAGTGCACCGGAAGCTGACCGATACCTGCAAGCGCTTCAGCGTGCTGGGGTCCAGGCACGCAAGGAAGCCGAACCAACGAAAGGTGTTGCGCTGGCCATCGTTGACTACGCGACCGTAAATCCGAGCGAGACACCCGTTCAGGCTGAGCAGATGGCGTGCCCCAAATGCGGCCATACCCAGCCAACCGCCATCGAGTGCTGCAGTTGTGGCATCGTTATCAAGAAATATCTGGCACGCCAGGTACAGCTGGGCGAAACGTCGCTCCAGAGCCGGAGCATTGCCCATCCCTATGCACCACCGCGCGCCGAGGTCGGCGAGCCAACTGCGGAATACAGCGAACTAAAGGTCTTCACGACACAAGGCAGAATCGGCCGGCTGCGCTATCTAGCCTGGTCCATGGCGTTGATGGCTGTGTCGCTCGGCCTAATGTTGATTGCCAGCACGACGTTCGCTGCCTCAGCAGTGCTCGGCATAATTGTCACCGGCGTGCTCGGCATCGGTTTTTTACTCGTGAGCGTCCAGATCGGCGTGCAACGGTTGCATGATCTGGGCTGGTCCGGCTGGCTCATGCTGCTCTATCTGCTGCCGGTCGTCGGCACGTTCTTTCCACTGGTGGTACTGCTGATGCCAGGCAACACTGGGGCGAATCGGTTCGGGCCGCCGCAGCCGCCGAACAGCAGCGCCGTAAAGCTTCTCGCGGCGCTATGGCTGCTTGTACCTATCATTGGCATCCTGACCGCCATCATCCTGCCAACTTATCAGTAGCGCGCTAGGGTGATTCGGCGAGCCAGTCAGGCCAATACCGCTCGCCCCGAAGCCCAACCACGAAGCTCATCCAGCCTTTCGGCCATTACCACCGAAAGCGGTGCGGTCGCGCGGATACAATCCAGGAGCATGTCTTGGTTCGGTTCAACGGACCGGGCCTGACCAGCGTAGACGGCCGAAACCACTACCTGTTCAATCTCGGCGCCTGAGAAACCATCGCAAGCGACCGCAAGTGCTTCTAGATCGAACTGTTCGGCTTTCAGCTCACGCCGTGCCAGATGAATTCCGAAAATTTCCGCCCGCGTGGATGCATCGGGCAAGTCGACAAAGAACAATTCGTCAAAGCGCCCTTTACGTAACAGCTCTGGAGGAAGCCGATCCACTGCGTTGGCGGTCGCAACCATGAACACCGGCGCTTCACGCTCAGCCATCCAGGTAAGCAAGGTTCCCAGGACGCGCTGACTGACGCCGCCATCCATTTCTCCCGTAGCGAGCCCCTTTTCCAACTCGTCCATCCATAGGACGCAAGGCGCCATCTGTTCGGCCAGTTTTAGCGCCTCGCGCAGATTGCGCTCGGTTTCACCAAAGAACTTGTTGTACAAGCACGCAAAATCCAGGCGCAGCAGCGGCAAACCCCAGAACCCCGCGACCGCCTTGGCCGCCATACTTTTCCCGCCGCCCTGCACGCCAACAAGCATCACCCCGCGCGGCATGTCCGAGCGGCTGCCGGCAACAAAGGCAGCCTGACGCTGCCCCAGCCAGCGCTTGAAATTCTGAAGCCCGCCAACCTCGGCAAAATGTTCCGTCTCGTACTCGAAGCCCAGCACGCCTTGCATGTCCAGTAGTTCGAACTTCTTACGGTTGAGCTCTGGCAGATCTTCCTGTGTGATCGCGCCATCATCGCAGATCAGACTGTGCGCCAAGCTGCGCGCTTCTGCATGGCTGAGTCCACGCAGGTTCTTCACTACCTGCTGCAGGGTGCGATTGTCGGTCCGCACACGGGCGCCTCGATTACGCTCGCTCCAAACAGTCGCCTCATTACGCACAATACTCAACAGCTCTTCTTCGGAGGGCAGGGTGAGACTGAAGCGAGCCGCATAACGCTGGACCTCAGGGGGCAACTTGAGGGCATGCGACACCAGCACCAGCGTGGGTGCGGTGGCGCTTTCGCCCATTGCGATTTCCTTCAACAAGCGCACCAGACGCGGCTCGTCGAGAAACGGATGCAAGTCGCAGAAGACGTACAGCCCTCCCAGCGGATCGTGTTTGACTCGCCTCAATGCGACCTCAGCCGAGCAGCTTTCGCCAGCATCCAGCGCCTCGCCGCCAAACGCGAGATGCCGGAGACCTTCCGTTACAGACCACACATGAAGGGTCATCCCCCGGTTCACAGCTAATCCACTCAGCGTCTCGAGCACTCGACGCTCGTCCCATGACTCGATCAGCACCAAGCGCAACCTTGACTCGAGTACCAGTGCCAGGTCGTGAATATCATTCTTCATTCGCTATGCTCCATGCCAGCTAACCAGTCCGAAAATCGCCTGTTACACTGCTTTTTGTTTCAGTTCTGGAGAAACGCCGTGGATTGTCTATTTTGCAAGATCGTCGCCGGGACCCTCCCCGCGCAGAAGATCTATGAAGACGAACAGGTTATCGCCTTCAATGACATCGCGCCCCAGGCGCCTGCGCATTTCCTGGTAATTCCAAAGAAACACATCGCAACCCTGCATGACCTCAGTGAGGATGACGACAAGCTTCTCGCTGGCCATATCCTTTTTACCGCGCAGCGTCTGGCCGAAGAGCAGGGCTGTCAGGAAGGCTTTCGGGTTGTCATGAACTGCAACGACCTTGGAGGTCAGACGGTACATCACATCCATATGCATGTGCTCGGTCAGCGCCAGATGCATTGGCCACCTGGTTGAAACATCCGCTACCCCAACTGCAGTACCGACTGCTCACGCCTGCTCCGAACCACCTGGAGGCGACATGCCCAACCAACGCCAATACTCTCCTGCCGACCGCCTGCTGTTGCAGGCCGATGCCGCTTTAAGGACGCTGCTACCGTTCAGCGGCCAACCTCAGCGACCGACGCCCGCCGTGCTGAAGAACGCGGCCGAGCTGAGCGAAAGCGAGGCGCGACACGTGGCCGGACTGATGCGCATCAATCACACTGGTGAAGTCTGTGCGCAGGCGCTATACCAGGGACAGGCGCTGACCGCTCGACTGCCCAGGGTGCGTGAGGCGATGGAGCGCGCCGCAGACGAAGAGATTGATCATCTGGCCTGGTGCGAACAGCGCATACACCAGTTGGGCAGCCACACCAGTGTTCTCAATCCGCTTTTCTACGGATTGTCGTTCGGCATCGGTGCGTCGGCGGGCTTGATCAGCGATCGCATCAGCCTGGGTTTCGTCGCCGCCACGGAAGATCAGGTCTGCAAGCATCTGGATGAGCATCTCGAGCAAATTCCACAAGAGGATGAGAAGTCCCGGGCTATTCTCGAACAGATGCGCACGGATGAAGCGCAACATTCAACCGCTGCCCTAGAGGCAGGCGGCTTGCGCTTTCCGGCGCCGGTGAAGTTCGGCATGAGCCTGATGGCCAAAGTGATGACCAAGACCACCTACCGGATATGACCGTTATAACGAAGAAGGGCGCCTGAGAGGCGCCCTTCTGGTTTCTACGGTCGTTACCCTAGCTCGGCATATTGCAGGCGTACAAGAGTTCCGGCATCTCATGGCGCAGACGAGCCTCCACTTGCCCACGTGGGTACGGGAAAAGCTGCGGGTTGCGTCACTAAAGAGATAGTTCTCCAGTTCTAAGTCCTTCAACAGCATCTTGGTGTGAACCAAGTTCTCCTGATACAGGTTCGCATCGGTCATCTGATAGGCCGACCGGGTATCTTCGGCGAGGTAGTTCTGTATCGAGTTTATTTCGTGATCGATGAATGCTTTGGGCTTTAACATCACGAGTAACGCCACGAACTCGATAATCGACAGTGACGATATCCGTGTCGAACTGGGATTCAGATAGTTCCGAGCCTAAGCGCTGAAACAATGCCGCAAGTAGAAACGTCGTATCCACGCGATGGGTTGCGATACCTTCGACCGGGTGGCTTTCTGGATCGGTATGCACCGTGACGTGACTCTTGTCCAAGTGCGGCAGAATAGTGTCACGGAAGGGACCCAATGATTCCGACATGTCTGTCGGTGGGCGTGACCGGCTGTTCCGAGAGGAGAATTGTCACGCTCGCGCCCTGCGGCTCGTAATCTTGCCTCGCGATATTCAGGATATTTGCACCAACCTCTTCGCCTCTGCGACCGAGCTGTGATGCCTAGCTAAACGCCCCGTGGTAGGGAGCCCGCCTTATGCAGATCGGCGGCCCCCAGCTCAAGCTCTGCAAGCCACGGGCGGAGGTTCGCAAGACGGCGATCAGCCCAGCTCGACGATTTCATAGTCGTGGCTGATCTCGACACCCGCGCGGCCAAGCATGATCGAGGCAGAACAGTATTTCTCAGCGGACAGTTCGACGGCACGTTTAACTTGAGCCTCCTTCAGCCCACGCCCCTTGACGACGAAGTGCAGATGAATCTTCGTGAACACCTTCGGATCTTCACCCGCACGCTCTGCCTCAAGAAAGGCTTCGCAGCTTTCCACCGCCTGACGCGACTTCTTCAGAATGCTTACCACATCGAAGTTGCTGCAGCCGCCGAGCCCCAGCAACAGCATCTCCATAGGGCGGACGCCTAGATTTCGTCCACCATTCTCAGGCGGGCCGTCCATGACCACGACGTGACCACTGCCAGACTCGCCAAGAAACATTGCCTCGCCAGCCCACTGAATGCGCGCTTTCATCGATAGACTCCGTTTGAAAAGGAGCGAAGCTTAGCATGACGACCGGCGGACGCCCGTGGCGATAACCCGACGAAATGAATGCCCAAAAGTTGATATTCGTGTCGCAGTTTTGTTGTCGACCCAGACCGGTCTGTTAAGCTCGCTGTGCCTGATAACAGAACTTAGTCATACATAATAAGAACTGCCTTCTAATTGGACACATCTTCCGGGACTACAGCATGGTCGCTATTACACTTACGCCCAAGATCAAGAACATCGACAAACTCCTCGCGCATTGCCATCGTCGGCGCTACACCGCCAAAAGCACCATCATCTATGCCGGTGATCGTAGCGAAACGCTTTTCTTCATCGTTAAAGGTTCGGTCACCATCCTGATCGAGGATGACGATGGTCGCGAGATGATCATTGCCTATTTGAATTCCGGGGATTTCTTCGGAGAGATGGGACTGTTCGAGAAGGAAGGATCCGAAAAGGAACGCAGCGCATGGGTTCGCGCTAAGACTGAATGCGAAGTAGCAGAACTGAGCTATGCCAAGTTCCGTGAACTGACCCAGCAAGACCCCGATATTCTTTATGCACTCGGCAGCCAGATGGCCGAACGCTTGCGCAACACAACACGCAAGGTGGGTGATCTGGCGTTTCTCGATGTGACTGGCCGCGTCGCCCGTACATTGCTTGATCTGTGCAAGCAACCCGATGCGATGACCCATCCGGACGGCATGCAGATCAAGATCACCCGCCAGGAAATCGGCCGCATCGTCGGCTGCTCGAGGGAGATGGTCGGTCGCGTGCTCAAGAGCCTCGAGTCACAGGGGCTGGTGCACGTGAAGGGAAAGACCATGGTGGTGTTTGGTACGCGCTGAAACTTAGCTCAGCACGATTGAAAAAGCCGGCAACTTCAGACTGTGTTAAAACAGCTCGCAAGCGCAGCGGTATAATCAGCAACGCCCCGACTGGCTCGGGGCGTTTGCTTTC
>JAKUTK010000095.1 GCA_022448005.1 Pseudomonas sp. | reverse complement strand
TTGGCGCTGGTGCCTCACCGAGCATGATCAAGCGCTTCGACGACGCCGAGAGCGAATACCAAGGCCGCTGATTCAGTCGCTGACGTAACCAAAAAACCCCGCTGCCGGCGTTCCGGCAGCGGGGTTTTCTTTTTTTCGCTACAAACCATCAACCGCTGGTCGGCGGCGGCTCATGCGGTGCGCTCAGTCGTCGACAACAAGGTTCTTGCGATCGTCCTTAGCGCCTGCTGCGATCAGATGCTCAGCCATGTCTTCGGCCACGTGAACGCTGTGGCCGTCGATATGCGCCATGGACATGCGCGCTGCTGGGTCTGTCGAGACGCGTACGTCCTTGATGGCGCAGGTATGGGTGGCATTTTCTAGCGTGGTTGAACAGGTGCCGTTATCGGTATCGAGGTGGACTGTCATGGCGGGCTCCTTGGGTTGCGATGAAGCCACACTGAAACGTGCAGCTACTGAGAGTGAGACCGTGGCCAAGAGGATCCGTTTGGCATGCAGCCCTAATCGAGCCCGATGGCAGCGCGGCGGAACTTGAAAATTATGCTGATCAAGTGATGGCGATAGGCTAGCCTGATGCGCCAGCAGGTTGCCAAGGAAGGTGGTAGTCCCAACGGTAATCACGATGGCGGAGCCAGCCAGATGTTCAACAGTGTTTTGCGGTCCAGTTTGTTTTTACTGTGTTGCGCATTTGCGGCGTCAGTGCAGGCCCAGCCTTTCAGCGCGCTTGTCGTCGACGCGCAGGGGCGGCCGGTTGCGGGCGCCGTACTCAGCTTGGCGGGCACGGCACAGGCCAAGCCTCGCGCCGCAGCGGTAATGGATCAGATCGACAAACAGTTCGTGCCGGCGGTGCTCGCTGTAGCGACCGGTACAGCAGTGAGCTTCCCCAATCGTGACGACATTCGTCATCAGGTCTATTCCTTTTCCCCGGCCAAGCGGTTTGAACTTCGCCTCTACGAGGGCACGCCGAGTGCACCGGTAACCTTCGACCAACCAGGGCTGGTGGTATTGGGCTGCAATATCCACGACTGGATGCTGGGTTACGTCTACATCACCGATGATCCCTGGTTTGGCGTCAGTGACGCCCAAGGGCGCATCCAGCTGAACGCGCCGGCTGGTCAGTATCCGGCCACCCTTTGGCACCCTGCCCTGGTTGATATGCAGCCACTGGCTGCGGGTACGCTGCAGCTGGGCAAGGCGCCGGTCGAGTTGACGCTGCCGGTTGCGGTCACCACCGCACTGCAGCCTTCGGCTCCGGCCCCCACGGCGTTTGCCGACGCTTTCAGGAAGGCCACCCGTGACGCGCAGCCTTAGCTTCCACGCGCGACTGTCGTGGATCCTCGCCGCCTTCCTGCTGGTGGTGATCGCCGCGTTGTATTTTTCCGTGCGGCTGGTCACCGAGTCGGCCGTGAGCAGCCAGGCCGCTGAGCGGCTGGAGTCGGGTCTACGGGTATTCGAGCGCTTGCTGGACATGCGTGGCCGCCAGTTGCGCGACGGCGTTCAGGTGCTGGTTGCCGACTTCGGCTTCAAGGAAGCTGTCGCCAGCGGCGACACGCTTACCTTGCAATCAGCCATGACTAATCAGGCGGCCCGTATCAGCGCCAGTGAGGCGATGCTGCTGGATCTCAACGGTAAGGTGCTGGCGTCGAGCCTGTCGAATGTCAGAGCGGGCGATACCTTCCGTTACGCTGACGAGCTGCGTGAGGCGCGTCAGCAAGAGCAGTCGATGCTGGTCGTTTCACTGGACGGGCAGGCGCACCTGATGGTCGAGGCCGAGGTCCGGGCGCCACTGCCCATCGCCCGAGTGGTGATGGGCTTCGCCATGGACCAGGCGCTGGCGGATGAACTCAAAGAGCTGACTAGCCTGGACGTGTCGTTCCTGACCCGAGAGGGCGAAAGCAAGGGCGAGCTGGTCACGACGCTCGCTTCAGAAACACGCGACGATTTGATCGATGGATGGAGTCGGCATGACCATGCAACGGGCATCGAGGAATTGCTGCTCAACGGTGAGCGCTATCTCAACGAGGACATCGTGCTGTCGGTGGGTGAGAACTTCAGTGTCATCGCGCTCGTGCACCGGTCGCTGGATGACGCCTTGGCCGGCTTCCATCAACTCGATTCAAGAATTCTGCTGATCGCCTTTGTCGGGCTGATCGCCTCACTGCTCGGAGCGCTGCTGCTGGCGCGCAGCCTGTCCGAGCCGGTCAATGCGCTGGCGCGGGCGGCCGAGCGGGTCGGCCGCGGCGATTACCAGACGCCAATCGAGCTGGATCGCGGCGACGAACTGGGCGCGCTGGCCAGCGCCCTTAACCAGATGCAGAGTGGCATCGCTGAGCGCGAACAGCTGATTGCCCACAACATGCTCCACGATGACGTGACCGGCTTGCCGAACCGCTCCCTGGTTGGCGAGCTGTTGTCCAATGCGATTGGCGCCGGGCGAACCACCGCGGTGCTGCACATCGGCATCGGCAATCTGGCTGGCGTGCAGGACAGCGGCGGTCCCGAAGGGGTCGATCAGGCGCTGCGTGAGCTGACCCAACGCCTTCAGGCAGGGTTGCAACCTGGTGATCACCTGGCGCGGATGCTCAGCGACGAATTCCTGCTGATCGTAAGTGATACCTCGGCTGACAACGCCTTCAGCGCCGCGGTGGCGGTGCAGCAGGCGCTCGCCTTGCCGGTGCGCGTCGCCGAGCTGGAGATGCGCATTGAGGCGCACATCGGCGTGGCCGGTTACCCGGACGATGCCGGCAGCGTCGACGAATTGCTGCGCCGCGCACGGATCGCCATGCAGGACGCCGCGCAGCTGCCGGACGGCCTGCAGCTCTACCAGCACGGCCGTGACGATGCCCATCAGCGGCAGATCACCCTCATTCGTGACTTGCGCCACGCCGCCCAGGCCGGCGGCCTGCACCTGCATTTTCAGCCGAAGGTCGACCTGGAGTACGGTCGGGTTTATCAGGCCGAGGCGCTGCTGCGCTGGAATCACCCGGTCCACGGCATGGTGTCGCCCGGCGAATTCATTCCATTGGCTGAGCGCACGGGCAGCATCCAGTTGCTGACCGCCTGGGTGATCGAGGCGGTGCTGCGGCAGCTGCATCTCTGGAACGGTCGCGGCCTGTACATGGAAGTGTCGTTGAATATCTCAGCCGAAGACCTCTCCAGCCTGACTCTGGAGCAGCGGGTCGGGGAGTTGCTGCAACGCTACGTCATCCCTGGCGACCAGCTGGTGTTCGAGATCACTGAAAGCGCAATGATGCGTGACCCGGATCGCGCCCTGGCGATGCTCCATCGGTTGCGCTCGCTGGGCATTCGGCTGTCGGTCGATGATTTTGGCACCGGCTACTCGTCACTTGCTCAGCTGCGGCGCATGCCGGTGCAGGAGCTGAAGATTGACCAATCCTTCATTCGTGAGCTGGATGACACCTGCGGTGATGCAGTGATCGTCCGTTCGACCATCGACATGAGCCACGCGCTGGGCCTGAAGGTCGTGGCCGAGGGCGTCGAGCATGGTGAAACACGCGACCTGTTGCGGGCCTGGGGTTGCGACACCCTGCAAGGTTATTTCTTCAGCCGCCCACTTCCTGCCGATGCCTTCGAAACCTGGTTGAAGCAGCAACCTCATCTGGCCGCGCGGCCGCGCAAGGAGCATTCATGAGAGGTTGGCGAACGCTGCTGCTGGCGGTGTGCTGGGCGCCGATGTTGGCCAGTGCCGATGCAGGCCGTCTGTTGGCCACCGGCGGGGCGACCAGTCTGGAAGGGTCGGCGGGTGGTGGGATCACGCCCTGGGCCGTGCTGGCGGGGTACGGAGAGCGCGGTGAGTGGGGCGGCGGCGTCTTCGCTACCCGTGTCGAGACTGGCGACTACCGACTGGACGTCGCTGGCGTGGCGGTGGCCTTCGATAACCGCCTTGAGTTGTCCTTTGCGCGGCAGCGCTTTGATCTCGGCACATTGGCGCGCGACCTTTCGCTCCCCGAGAACAGCCTCAGCCAGGACATCTTCGGCGCCAAACTGCGGCTGTTCGGCGATCTGGTCTACGACCGGCTGCCCCAGGTGTCGCTAGGTGTGCAGCATAAGCGCCAGAAGGATTTCCTGATCCCGTCGCTGATCGGCGCGCAGCGTGATGAAGACACCGAGGCCTACCTCACCGCCAGCCGCCTGATCCTTGCGGGTGCGTTTGGCTACAACATCCTGCTCAATGGCGGCGTGCGTTACAGTCGCGCCAATGAGCTGGGCCTGCTCGGATTCGGTGGGGATCGTCGCGACAGCCGTAGCCTGCTAAAGGAAGGCTCGGCCGCCGTGTTGTTCAACCCAAGCTGGGCGCTGGGCGTCGAGTACCGGGAAAAGCCTGACAACCTGTCCTTTGCGGGCGAAAGCGACTGGGCCGATCTGTTCCTCGGCTACTTCCCCAACAAGCGCCTTGCCGTGGTACTGGCTTATGCGCGGCTGGGTGAAATCGCCACGTTGGACAACCAGGATGGCCTGTACCTGTCCGTCCAGGGGAGCTTCTGATGCGCTGGTTTGGCCTGCTGTTTTGCCTGTTGCTCGGTGCCTGCGCTGGGCAAGCGCCCAAGGATGACGGCCTGTATCGGCAGCTCGGTGGCGAGCCCGGTGTCACCCGTATCGTCGAAGGCATGCTGCTGCGCATCGCTGGAGACCCCCGCATCGTCGAGCATTTTCAGGACATCGACATCCAACGCCTGCGCGACAAGCTGATCGAGCAGGTCTGCTTAGAGGCGGGCGGTCCCTGCGTCTACACCGGCGACAGCATGGAAGAAAGCCACAAAGGCCTGGCGTTGACACCTAGCGACTTCAACGCGTTGGTGGAAAACCTGCAGGCGGCGATGACCGCCGAGGGCGTGCCGATCCCGACGCAGAACCGCTTGCTGGCGCGCCTGGCGACGATGCGCGGGCAGGTCATCGAGCGCTGACTGCGCCAACGGAGCGATCGAAGCGAACCGCTGCGTCACTGGCCCTGGGCATTCCGGGTCACTCTTCGATCGCTTCGCTCGCACCTTTCCCCGACAAAACTGTCCGGTCGCGAGCGAAGAGCGCTTCGAGACGCTATGCTTTCGTTCTAACCCGACCGTCCGTTGCCAGCGCTGCGCCACAAGCGTTCGCGTCTAGTCAGTGGAGGCGGGGGCTTGGTCCCCGCAGCACAAGGAATACAAGACTAATGAATGTGAGCACCCCCACCCTGATCACTTTCGTGATCTATATCGCGGCGATGATTCTCATCGGTTTCACCGCCTACCGCGCCACCAAGAATTTCGACGACTACATCCTCGGTGGGCGCAGCCTCGGCAGTTTTGTCACCGCCCTTTCTGCGGGCGCTTCGGACATGAGCGGCTGGTTGCTGATGGGCTTACCCGGCGCAATTTTCGTTGCTGGCCTGTCCGAGAGCTGGATCGCTATTGGCCTGATTGCTGGCGCCTGGCTCAATTGGATCTTCGTCGCCGGGCGGCTGCGTGTGCACACCGAGCACAATCACAACGCCCTGACCCTGCCGGACTATTTCTCTCATCGTTTCGAGGACACCAGCCGCCTGCTGCGGATCTTCTCAGCGCTGGTGATTCTGGTGTTCTTCACCATTTACTGCGCCTCCGGAGTAGTAGCCGGTGCGCGTTTGTTCGAGTCGACCTTCGGCATGGACTACGGTACGGCGCTGTGGATCGGTGCGGCAGCGACCATCCTCTACGTGTTCATCGGCGGCTTCCTGGCGGTGAGCTGGACCGATACCGTGCAGGCCACGCTGATGATCTTCGCCCTGTTGATCACGCCGGTGTTCGTCATCCTCGCCCTGGGCGACATGGGCACCGCCATGGACACCATCGCGGCCCAGGACCCGTCGAATTTCGACATGTTCAAGGGGCTGTCTTTTATCGCGATCATCTCGCTGCTTGGCTGGGGCCTTGGCTATTTCGGCCAGCCGCACATCCTGGTGCGCTTCATGGCTGCCGACTCGGTGAAGACCATCCCCAACGCCCGCCGCATCGGCATGGCGTGGATGATCCTGACCCTCGCAGGCGCTGTCACCGTAGGCTTCCTCGGCATCGCCTACTTCGCCGATAACCCCGCGCTGGCCGGCCCGGTCACCGAGAACGGCGAGCGCGTGTTCATGGAACTGGTCAAGCTGATGTTCAACCCCTGGGTGGCCGGCATCATCCTCTCCGGCGTGCTGGCCGCCGTCATGAGTACGCTCAGCGCGCAGCTGCTGGTCAGCTCCAGCGCACTGACTCAGGATTTCTACAAGGCCTTCCTGCGTAAGGGCGCGTCGCAGACCGAACTGGTCTGGGTCGGTCGGGCCATGGTGCTGCTGATCGCGCTGATCGCAATCGGCATCGCGTCGAATCCGGACAGCAAGGTACTGGGCCTCGTGTCCTACGCTTGGGCCGGCTTTGGTGCAGCCTTTGGTCCGGTGGTGTTGATCTCGCTGGTGTGGAAGCGCATGACCCGCAACGGCGCGCTCGCCGGCATGTTGGTCGGCGCGATTACCGTGGTGGTCTGGAAGCAATTCATCGGTCTCGGGCTGTACGAAATCATCCCGGGTTTCATCCTCGCCAGCATCGCCATCTATGTGGTGAGCATCATGGGCAAGCAGCCGGCGGCTTCCATTCAGCAGCGTTTCGAAGTGGCTGATGCGGAATATCACGCGGGCTAGGAAGGGGCCGTGTGGGGATCAGGGCCTGCTGAGCGATCAGCGCAGCAAGCCTTGAACCGTCATTCGTGATTGGCGCCGCGCCGCCGCAAGAATGGGCTGTCGCCCATTGATGCAGCATTGGATACTGTGCGCCGGGCGCCGTTGAGTGGCGCACGTCAGGAAGTTCAGAAGTATTCCAATGAAAGCGCAATCTACGATGATGATCCGGGCCATGGCCGTTGTATTGGCTTCTGTACTGATTACTGGCTGCAGCCTGCGCTTGCCAGGCGTCGGTATCGATATCGGCGACGGTGGTGGGCATGGTGGTCATGGCGGAACTCATTGCCCGCCGGGCCAGGCAAAGAAAGGAAACTGCTGACTTCACAGGGTTTTCCCGGGACTGGACGGCACATGCCATTCGGTCCGCTTTATCCCCGTATCCCTCCTTGCTGCTCCGCCATAGTCATGCTGTAGCGCACATCAATAAATCCCGCACACGAATAAGCGAGACGCCAGTGCTGCTATTCACGTGACGACGGTACCGCTCATCTCTCCGACATTCCGTCTATTTGACAGGTCCAAGCTTTCTGCCACGGTTAGTGGAAATGCGTGTACCGCTTGTGCTCGGCAAGCCCGGCCAAGCTCGTATCGCTAGCAAGGCCTGTAAAACAAAAACAATAATCGAGGAAACTCCCATGCTCCCAAGCAAGTTGGCTTCAGCCTGCGCGCGTGCCATCGTCGGTGTCATGCTGGTCGGCGGTGTCGGCATCGTTGCCGATGTTCAGGCTCGCTCCAAACCGATCAAGCCGCCCGTATCCCAAAGCGAGTCCCGCGAACAGGACTCGCGCGTCTTCGTCCCGGTCGTATCGCCTTTGGCAGCATTCCCCGGTCTGCCCAGCGAACGCTGGACCGGTATCCACGAAGGGGCGTCCTACCAGATCGAAGTGCCACCCAACTGGAATGGCATGCTGATCATGTACGCGCACGGCTACCGTGGCACAGGACCGGAGCTCACTGTTGGGCCACCACCGATCCGTCCATGGCTGTTGCAACAGGGCTACGCTTGGGCCGCTTCGAGCTACAGCAAGAACTACTACGACGTACGTGCTGGCATTGAAGATACCAACGCCCTGGCGCTCGCCTTCAGTGAGCTGACCGGCAAAGCCCAGCCCAGCAAGACCTACATCACTGGGCACTCCATGGGTGGCCATGTTGCAGCCGCTGCGGTGGAAGCCGAAACCTACGCCACCGCCAATAACCCTTTGCGCTACAGCGGCTCGGTGCCGATGTGCGGCGTTACTGGCGACGTCTATGAATTCGAATACCTGATGAACTTCACCCTGGCTGCCCAGCACCTGGCAGGGCAGGGGCCGACCACCTTCCCGGCGACAGACTTCCAGGCCAAGCTCCCGCTGATCATCGGCGCGTTGTGGGACAGCTACCCGACCGATCCGTCGCCGCAGGGTGAAAAGCTTGAAGGGGTCGTTCGTGAGCTCAGCGGTGGCGAGCGGCCGATCTTCGCTGAAGGTTTCCGCACCGGCCTGCAGAGCGTCGTGCTGGGTACGGGAGGGCAGGACGGTTCGGTGAACGGCATCTTGGCTGACTCGCTCAGCGGTAACCTCGCCACCCGCTATCAGTTCGACACGAACAAGGCGATGTCCCGCGAGGAACGCGAGTTCAACGACTCGATCATCCGAGTGATCGGCCATCCACCGGCCAACAGCATTCGCCCGGACGGCCTGCGCTGGATCCCGGTGGTGAATGGCCAGTTCAACGTCCCGGTGGTCAGCATCCACACCCTGGGCGACCTCTACGTGCCGTTCAAGCACCAGCAGATCTATCGCCGCAATGCCGTCGCCAACGGCAACGGCGACCTGCTCGTGCAACGCGCCATCCGAGCACCCAGTCACTGTGATTTCACTTATCAAGAACAGGTCGAAGCCATGGCCGCGATGCTGCAGTGGGAACAGCAGGGCATCAAGCCTGCCGGTGACGAGGTCCTCAATCCGCGCGTAGTCGCCAACCCTGCCTATGGCTGCCAGTTCACGCGTAACGACGGTACACAGAACCGGACTTCGCTGCCTGCTTGCTCCGGGAATTGATGAACTGGCCCGTTGATCCGGGCCGGGATCATTGACCGAACAAAGCCCTGCCAGCCAGGGCTTTTTTGCGGCCAAATGGGCATCACGAAGCAAAGCAAGCATGACGCGGTGCATAACCTCAGCCGCTTGCTGTACCGATTGTTGGCACATCGCATCAAGCCAGATCGTCCTTACGTCCGGTTCGATTGACCCGGCTCTTGGCTCTCAATACTGTACGCATATACAGTTTTGAGGTCTGTGCCATGCCCGTGCATTTCCTGGGGCCCGCTGCTCCGTCCACCATTGCCTTGCCGTTTTTCAGCTTCTGCGTGCCCGCCGGCTTTCCCAGCCCGGCGCAGGACCATATGGAAGGGACGCTCTCGCTCGATGAGCTGATGAACATCCGCGCGCCGCACACCTACCTGGCGCGCGCGGACGGCGACAGTATGATCCAGGTGGGCATTTTCGACCGGGATATCCTTATCATCGACCGGGGACGGGAAGCGGAGAAGGGCGAAATCGTCATCGCCGCGCTCAACAACGAGCCGCTGGTGAAGATCTTCGACCGGCAGGGCGAACAGATCATCCTGCGCTCGGCCAACCCCAAGTTTCCCCCTCGCTACCTGCTTGAGAGCGAAGAGCTCTACGTCTGGGGCGTGGTGCCCTTCAGTGTGCGTTTCCATGGCAAATACTGAGCGCGTGCTGGCGCTGATCGACTGCAACTCGTTCTACGCGGCTTGCGAGCGCGTCTTCCGCCCGGACCTGCGCACCACGCCCATCGTCGTACTCTCCAATAACGACGGCTGTGTGATCGCTCGCTCAGCGGAAGCCAAAGCCCTCGGCATCAAGATGGGCGCGCCATATTTCAAGGTCCGCCGTGATCTGGAGCGCTGGGGCGTGGTGGTGTTTTCCAGCAACTACGCGCTCTACGGGGACATGAGCGAGCGCGTGATGACGGTGATCGAACAGCGGGTGCCGGCCGTTGAGGTGTATTCCATTGACGAGGCCTTCGCTGATCTTTCCGGCGTGCCAGACGCGGAATCCATCGGGCGCCGCATCCGCGCCGACGTGTTGCGCCTCACCGGCATACCGGTCGGCGTCGGCATCGCCAGTACCAAGACCCTCGCCAAGTTGGCCAACCATTCAGCCAAACGATGGATGAAACAAACCGGCGGCGTGGTCGACCTGCGCGACCCCGAGCGGCGCGACAAGGTATTGCGCGTCACGGGCGTGAGCGATGTGTGGGGCGTCGGCCGGCGCATGACCGAACACCTCAACAGCATGGGCATCCGTAGCGCCTGGGACCTGGCCAACGCGGATGCCTGGACCCTGCGTAAACAGTTCAGCGTGGTGATCGAGAAAACCGCCCGCGAACTGCGCGGCACGCCCTGCCTCGAACTGGAAGACGTGACCCCACTGAAGCAGGAAATCTGCTGCTCACGCATGTTTGGCGACCGCCTGCGCGAACTCGCCCCCATCCGCGAAGCTGTCGCCACTTACGCCGCCCGCGCCTGCGAAAAACTGCGCGCCCAACACTCAATGTGCAAACGCGTACGCGTCAGCATCCGCACCGGCATGTTCAACCCGGACGAACCCCGGTTCGCCAAAGGCATTGTCTGCGAACTGCCATACCCCACCGACGACACCCGCTACATCACCCGCGCCGCCATCGCCGGGCTGGAGCTTGTCTATCGAGAGGGCTTCGCCTTCAGCAAAGCCGAAGTGCTGCTGATGGACTTCTGCCAACGCGGCGAATACACCGACGATCTCTTCACCGAAACCCAGCCCGCCGCCGCGAAACGGGTAATGGGCGTGCTCGACGCCGTAAACGCTAAGTGGGGGCGGAACACGCTCAGACCGGGGCGCATACCCACGGCGCCTGATTGGGGTATGCGGCGGGAAATGATGAGCCAGAGTTTTACGACGAGGATGGATCAGCTGTGGGAGGTCGGGTGTCGGTAAAGGCCCAGCAAACAAAAGCCCTGTGAGTGAAGGGCCTTTCTGATCTGGAGCGGCGAAGGGAATCGAATCCTTAGGCTTGGTGTGTCGTTCCGTCTGAAAGCGTGTCGTTGTGCGATTTCCGGCCGCTTCGCCTGCTCGTTTCGTCGCAGTACGTCACAGTGATTTCGACACTTTTTCGACACCAAATCTGTAGCCTTGGATACTAATTACGCTGGCTACAGCTAGCATACCGACGACATGAGCGCGCCGCATATGCAAGGATTAGCATGAAAGTAACGACACATATTCGAAAGGGCGATCTATTCGGCTCAACGTGTCGTCTCTTCCAAGACTGAGGTCCACATACATAACCTTTATTATTCTTGCGTGCCTCACCTTTGGGTTTTTAGCGTGGACTAAAGGTCTACCTGAAGACTCCCATGAACTGTGGATTCATTTGGCAAGCTCTGTTATCGGTGGTGTGACGGGTCTGCTCTTCGGCTTCGTTTTCAATGTTGTCGCTGTATTATTCTTTTCGATTAAGAATGGAGTTTTAGGCGAACATACCTATACGTTAACACCAGAAGGAATTCATGAAAGTACGACGAATAATGAAGGCTTAACTAGGTGGGGCGGGGTGGTAAGCGTGCGGTCGATGGGATCTTGTCTAATGGTCCAAATAGGGGCTTGCTTGTATCACATCATGCCTAGACGAAGCATCGAGTCATCACAGGCTTTTGATAACTTCGCAGCACAGGCAAAAGCGTATTGGCAGCAATCACAGGCCGAATAGGTGGCGAAGATTGGTTGCTCTGCCAGTTCGGAGGGTTTCAACTGGCTTCCTTTCCGGCTGGGTCTTCGCTGGTCAGCAATAATTCGTAATTATATATAATAACGTTATGAAGCGCATCTTGATTGCAAGCTTGCTAGTAATATTCGCAACGTCTTTGACTGCGTTTTTGCTGACAGCCATAGGCTCTTTGTTTGAAGAATTTTCAACAATAGGGTTGGCATTTATTATCGCTGCAATTGCAGCAACAGTATCTGCGATAATTGTTGCTGTATGGGTTGTCCCGATACATTTGATGTTCGTGAAATATAATGTTGTGGGGTTAGGCTGGTACATTATTTTGTTTCTGGTTCCTGGCTTGGTATTCCCTATGCTTTATAGCGTATGGGCTGAAATAGATTTCTCAGGAATCAACTTCGCTAGCTGTGTTATGGCTGGTATTTTAAGTGCAGTGGTGTTTTGGTATGTCGCAGTAAGCGGTCAATCTAAATGAAGGTTTCCCGAAAGACAGATGCGGCTATAGCATTATCCGTTGCCCTCATGCCTGCTGTTGCTCAGTTGATATTCGGCGATCTGCTTTATGTTGGGACTTGGTACTACTTCGTAGTACCTATAACGGCTATTGCCATCGGCGTCATAGCACGCGCAAAACCACTTTTTTTGCTGGGCACATCGTTAGCCGTTTCTTTAACGCTTCTGATATATGCGGCAGTAAATCTATCGCTAGCCAGACCTGAGGGGTTTCTTGCGCTCGGTCATCTATTTTCGTTATCGGGTGCGGCTATAGGTACGCTAATCGGTGCATTCTTATCGCGCCGTCTGAGCAATCAAATTTCAGCCATGGCGCTTGGTTTCATTAGGACACTGGTCGGCTTCGTCATCAATCAGCTTGTTGTATGCAACTCGCTCGTGTCGTGCGGAGCAATATCATCCCTGTTTAGCTCATAGCTTCGCCGCTTATCCCATTGGACTAAAGCTGCTTGCCGCACCGCAATACCGGATTCTCATCCGCTCGCTATGATCTTTGCGGTCACCGTCAAAGCGTGCCCGCCATGTCCGGCATTGCTCGTGGAAATGTTGTTTGGCAGCCTTGCGGCATTCGCGGTAGTCGATTGAGCCTCGGCGGTGATTACCGCACACGCTCGTTCCGTCAATATAGTTATCGACAGCTATCCACTCGGCCAGATAGTTGCTTCCGCCATTCCAGCTTTTGATCCATTTAGAACTGCGTTCCCGGTTTACCGTATGCGACCTGCGTTCGTTGGTGTTGGGCGTGGCGGTGGTAACCCGATGAACTGCCGGTGGGGCATAGGTGCTGGCCGGTCGCTTAGGCGTGTAGTTGTCATCGTTGAATGATGTTTGCCGAGTTTGGGAGGCGCGTGCGGCGGCTTGTTTAAGCCATACAATTTCTTCCTGGCTCAGCTGACGCTGCTGGGGCGCTGGTGTTCGTTCTACTGCTGGGGCTTCATAGCTTGTAACGGACGGCTGGCTAATCGGCTGCATGTGCTGTGGCTGAGCTGGCTCTGGTTTGAATAGAGGCTTGCCGCCGATATGGATGCCTTGCTTGATCTGGTTCAGGTCCAAGACTATCGGCTTTCCGAACGCCAATGCCAGTGCTGCGATGACCGCCGAACCGATCCCCAGTATCGCTAGAAATCGCCATGGTCCTTGCTTCTTCCTGCTGCGTAGATGCTCGGGCGCATCTTCCCAGTCTGGTCTCACGTCGCCTCCTTGCGTTTTTCTATGGAGCAAATATATAGCTCAAGTCGAGGCTATAGCTTTAAATCCCGCTGCAAGTACGAGTATCAATAACAATAATAGAGCTATGAATAGAAACCCGACGAAGGTAGGTAAGAAATATAAATAGCAATTAGTATCCTTGAATCGCCCGAAGGTCAGCACCTTCAGTACCCAAAGGCCTAGCCCCCTAACCGCAACCTCGAAAATAAGCCCAACTATCGTTTCCATGGTTCTGTTGCTTCCTTGCTCTAGCAGCGACGCTAGATAAATCCTTTTCCCTTCGTTGCAAGCTTCGATGATTAACGTTGCCAGCGTGACTTTCAGGCTGGGGTTGCATCCGTGGAACTTAATGTCTCGGACACTCGAAAGCTGGCGGCGGCAAAAACTGAGTGCAACACCTGACCTTTTCGGTACGGTGCTGCCCCTATGTCTTATACCGAACTCAGC
>JAKUTK010000094.1 GCA_022448005.1 Pseudomonas sp. | reverse complement strand
GGCCAACCCCACCGGCACTCTGCTGACCCGTGACGAGCTGGCGGCGTTGTCCGCTGCGCTGAAGTCGCGTGGCGGACATCTTGTAGTGGACGAGATCTACCACGGCCTCACCTATGGCACCGATGCGGCCAGTGTGCTGGAAGTCGACGACTCGGCCTTTGTGCTGAACAGCTTTTCCAAGTACTTCGGCATGACCGGCTGGCGCCTCGGCTGGCTGGTCGCGCCACCTCAGGCTGTTAGCGAGCTGGAAAAGCTCGCGCAAAACCTCTACATCAGCGCGCCGACTATGGCGCAACATGCCGCCCTGGCCTGTTTCGAGCCGGCCACCCTGGAGATTCTCGAGGCGCGTCGCCGCGAGTTCGCCAAGCGCCGTGATTTCCTGCTACCGGCATTGCGCGAACTGGGATTCGGTATCGCGGTGGAGCCAGAAGGCGCTTTTTATCTATACGCCGATATCAGCGCCATCGGCGGTGATGCCTATGCCTTCTGCCAACACATGCTGGAAACCGAATTTGTCGCCATCACGCCCGGGCTGGATTTCGGACGCCACCAGGCCGGTCACCATGTACGTTTCGCCTACACCCAGGATCTGCCCCGGCTGGAGCAAGCGGTCGAACGCATCGCCCGTGGTTTGCAGAGCTGGATAGGCTGATGCAGTTCTCGACGCCTCTCGAGCAGGGACGGCTGGTTCGGCGCTACAAGCGTTTCCTTGCCGATGTGGTCACCGATGCGGGTGACGAGCTGTGCATTCATTGCCCGAACACCGGCTCAATGCTCAATTGCATGGGCGAGGGTGCGCGGATCTGGTTCCAGCGCAACAGCGATCCCAAGCGTAAGCTGCCGGGGACCTGGGAACTGGTGGAAACGCCGCAGGGGCGCCTGGCCTGCGTCAACACGGCACGCGCCAATCGACTGGTCGAGGAAGCCCTGCTGGCAGGCGTGATTGGGGAATTGAACGGCTTCACTGCGCTCAAGCGGGAGGTGGCCTACGGGCTCGAAAACAGCCGCGTGGACTTTCGGCTCGACTATCCCACCGGGCCGGCGTTCGTTGAAGTCAAAAGCGTGACCCTGGGGTTCGCTGATACGGCTGTTGCGGCCTTTCCCGATGCGGTGACGGATCGCGGCGCTCGCCATTTGCGCGAACTGGCGGTGCTGGCCCGTCAGGGCGTACGGGCGGTACAGCTGTATTGCGTCAACCTCACTGGTATCGAGGCCGTGCGCCCTGCTGGCGAGATCGACCCGTGCTACGCCGCCGCGCTGCGGGATGCTGTGGAGGCGGGCGTCGAAGTGCTGGCCTATGGCGTCGAACTGTCGCCGGAAGAGATCCGGCTGGTGCGTCCGTTGCCGGTCATTCTCTGACCAGGCCTGGCGCGACCGGCAGGGCCCGGTCGCGATTCGCACGCTTTACCGGCGGCTCGGTGTTACCCGCCAGATCACGTTACCGACGTCATCGGCCACCAACAGCGCGCCGGCCTTGTCCACAGCGACGCCTACCGGGCGTCCCATAGCCTGCTCATCCTCGTTGAGAAAGCCGGTCAGCACATCTTGAGCAGTGCCGTCCGGCTCGCCATTGTTGAAGGGTACGAAAACCACTTTATAGCCACTGCGCGGCTTGCGGTTCCATGAACCATGCTGGCCGATGAAAGCACCGTGTCGGTAGTGCTCCGGCAGCAGCGACCCTTCATAGAAGGTCAGGCCGAGAGAGGCTGTGTGTGCGCCAAGCGCATAGTCGGGCACGATGGCTTTGGCCACCAGATCCGGGTGTTGCGGCTTGACCCGCTCGTCGACGTGCTGACCGTAATAGCTGTAGGGCCAGCCGTAGAAGCCACCGTCCTGTACAGAGGTCATGTAGTCCGGCACCAGGTCGCTGCCGATTTCGTCGCGCTCATTCACCGTGGTCCACAGCTCGCCGCTGTCGGGTTGCCAAGCCAGACCATTGGGGTTGCGCAGGCCGGATGCGAACAGCCGCAGCGTTTTGCTCTGTGGGTCAACTTCGAGAATGGCTGCGCGATTTTCTTCCGCTTCCATGCCGTTCTCGGCAACGTTGCTGTTGGAGCCGCTGGTGACGTACAGCCGTGATCCGTCCGGGCTGGCGATGACGTTCTTGGTCCAGTGATGATTGATCGGCCCTGCCGGCAGGGCGACGACTTTCTCACCCGCCGCGTCGATGCGGGTAACGCCTTGTTTATAGGGGAAGCGCACCAGAGCATCCGTGTTGGCGACATACAGCTGATCGCCTATGAGCGCCATGCCGAACGGTGAGTGCAATCCCTCGAGAAATACCGAGCGATCTTCGAGCGTGCCGTCACCATCGCGGTCACGCAGCAGCGTAATACGGTCGGCGCTCTCGCCGCCGGAGCCCGCCCGCGCCATGACCTTTTTCATGATCCAGCCACGAATGCCCTGGCCGTCCTCCGGCTTCGCGGGCGCATTGCTTTCGGCCACGAGCACATCACCATTGGGCAGCACGTAGAGCCAGCGCGGGTGGTCGAGGTTGTCGGCGAATGCTTGAACCTGCAGTCCGGTGGCTGCTTGCGGAGTCCGGCCCTCAGGCCATCCGGTGGCTTCGGCTATGTTGACAGTCGGGATCAGCGTCTTGTTTGGCGCGGGCAGCGCAGGGTCCGGACCGTAACCCGCTTCGACTGGCAGTGTGGCGGTATCGCCGCAGCCGGCCAGGCCAAGCATAAGCGCCCCGGTGGTCAGGTAAGCGTAACGGTTATGCATGATCTACTCCTGAAGGAAAGCTGCAGGCGGTTGTCATGGGGCGTCATCCTGATCACGCCCCTTCTTTTCGGCACCGGCCGATCTATGCGCCGCATGCTGTTCCAGGCGAGGCATCAGCAAAAAGATCACCAGTGCGAATGCCGTGGTCATCACCGCGGTGGATTCGTGACCCAGCCCCGTGGCAACCCCGATGGCGGCGGTCAGCCAGATGCCGGCGGCGGTGGTGAGGCCTTTGACGTCCTGAACCGAGCTTCCCTTGAGAATAGTACCGGCGCCAAGAAAGCCAATGCCGGTGACAATGCCCTGCATGACCCGTGAGAGGTCCTCGATGGGCATTCCTGCTTCGAGGGGCACCAGCACGAAGAGGGCAGCGCCGAGCGACACCAGCATGTGGGTTCGCAGGCCGGCAGCCTTGCCCTTGTATTCCCGTTCGTAACCGAGCACACCCCCCAGAAACGCGGCCAGAACCAGCCGTACGGTGACGCGAATCGCATGTTCGAAGTCAGGGATGTCGGAGAATTCCGAGGCGACGGTGCGGCTCAAGATGTCCCACCATTCCATGCATTCCTCCCTTGCCAGAAGCGGACGCCCTTTGCCGTTCGAGTGCCGCATGGCTTCAGCGGTTCACTCGACGACCTCGAAGCGCAGCATGCCGATCATCTGGCCGGCCTCGGTCATCACCCGTATGCGCCATTTACCTTGAGCCTGCGCGGGGAAGTTGCGCTTGTGAGTCCATGCGCGATAGCCGGCATCCCGGCCGCCACTGATCTCCAGGGGAATACGATCGACTCGTCGTCCATTGTGTGTCCACTCATGATAGATGCGTTCTTTCAGGCCGCGCGGCGCGTTGATCGCGGTAAACGCGTAGAGGCCATTGCCATGCAGCTGTTGGCTGGTCAGTTCTCGCAGGCGATTGCCAGGCTTGCGCGACTCATCGTCGAGGGTCATGGTCATTGCGACATCCGTCAGCCAGAGCGTCGCCGGCGGCACCCAGGTGCGTCCCAGCCAGCCGGCCAGGCCGACCACAGCGGCGAGCGACAGTATTCCCAGCACGCTTTTCCAGTTCCATGAGGTGAACAACCCGCCGAGACTCGGCAGGGCCAGCACCACGGCGATGCCCAATGCCCAGAGGTAGGTCTGCGGTGTCGACAGGTGAAAGATGATCGGCAGCGCAGTCAGCAGAACGGCGAACAGTGTCAGCGCGTGAAAAGCCAGGTAGACCCAGCGTCGCGGCGCCAGCCACTTGTAATAGAGCGGGTCAACCAGCGAGACCAGCGCTGCCACGCCCAGCAGCAAGGTGAATGCTGCCTGGCCGCTGTTCCAGGTGGTGGTGATAAAGAAGAAGGGAATGATGAAGAACAGGCTTTCCTGGTGGACCATCTGCGTCACGTAGCGCAGCAGCGGCGGCGGCACCTTCCAGCCGAAGCGACGTTCCAGGCCGGTGCGCAGACTTTTTTCCAGCATCAGCCAGAGCCAGCTGACCAGCATCAGGGCAGCGATGAATTTGGCTAGCCCGGCCTGGCGTTCAACCAGCACGAAACTGGCCAGGCCCGAGCAGAAACCAAACAGTGCGACTGTTCCCGGATAACGGCTTATCAGGCGAGAAGCAAGGCCGAACAGCGCCTGAAGGCGGGCTTTCAACGGCATGGGGTGCTCACGAGCAGGGTGTCTCCGGGAAAGGGACGCGGCGCGATGGCGGGCCGCTGCGCTGCGATTGTCGCGCGAAACCCGCCGCGATTCGATCACCGGCGAGCCGAATGATCGCAGCTCCCTGCGGGCGGTCGTGGCGTGCCTAGCTGCCTATGGCCGAGTTTCAATGGCCTGATCGACGGCGGCACACAGCCGGTCATAGGCGCGCGCCGTTTCCGCCGACAGGCGAACCAGCGGCAGGCCAATGGTCTGACACAGTTCATCGACAAAGGTGTTGGCCGCGTTTGCCGGTTCCATTTCGATGGCGCATTGCGGCTCCAGTGTCGTCCTGTCGCACAGCAGGAAATCGAAGCGGGCCGCCGAGATGCGGTTGACTGCCCGGTACCAGTGCGAACGGCGCGGGATGGCGGTCACGTCGACGACGTCCGCCAGGCGCACCTTGGCAAGGATGACGAAACGCTCGCCCATCGCCGCCTGCAACAGCTCTAGCAGCTCGCGTTCGCTGGGTTGGAACAGCGGCTGCTTCAGCGCGTAGGGGAGGCGCAGGGCTGGGTGGTTGTACTGTCGTTGCTTGATGAAAAAGACCAGCGCAAAGCAGACGAAAGCCGCCAACACCATGGCGAGGAAGCTCATCATTGGAGCGGCACCGACATCAACAGGCGAGTTGAATGAGGGAGCGGGATGACAGCAGCTGACCGGGACAACATGAGAGGTTCCTTGAGTAGGCCTATGCGATTGGAGGCGTTGTCCCCAGGGAAGTTCGTTGTTGGCGCGGGTACAGCTATCTGCTGATGAGGTTATCCCGGCTATCTGTTAGGCGTTCTGTGGATAAGCTTTGGGTTGAAGGCTGTACGCCATGAATTAAGAGGCTTGCAGCGGTTTGTTCGTTTTTTTAACCGAACCGCTTGTGGCCTGTAAGACGGCACGGCAGCAAAGGTTATGCAAGGCTTTACGGGCATGTTTGCCGCCTCGCCTGGTGGGCTTCTTCCAGTTATCCCCGGTTACTGTGGAGAGTGCTGTGGATAACCATCGGCGAACCCATTGCAAGCCACGAAGCACGCCGCCTGCACAGATCTGGTTGTTTTCTGTACAGGCCAGGGGGGCGAGCACTTACGCTGGCGCGCGCTTGCCCCAGCGCGTTTCGGCGCTCGGCTGCCAGTCGTGGAGGAGGTTCAGCAACGCCTCGGGCGAGTCGCTGCGCTGGAGCATGCCGCGGTGTGGAGCCTTGACGAAGCCCTCGTCCACCAGATGGTCGAGAAAGTGGCTGAGCTTGCTGTAGAACTGATTCGTGTCGAGCAGGCCAAGCGGTTTGCAGTGGTAGCCCAACTGTCCCCAGGTCCAGACCTCGAACAGCTCTTCGAGCGTGCCGAGGCCGCCCGGAAGGGCAATGAAGGCATCCGAGAGCTGGGCCATCCGCGCCTTGCGCGCATGCATGCCGTCGACCACCTCCAGCCGCGTCAGCCCGGCGTGGCCGACCTCGGCGTCCTTGAGGCTTTGGGGAATAATGCCGATGACCTCACCGCCGGCGGCCATCGCGGCATCGGCTACCACCCCCATCAGGCCGACCGCACCGCCGCCGTAGACCAGCCGGATGCCGCGTTCGGCCAACGTTTGCCCCAAATTCTCGGCCGCCTCCCGGTAGATTGGATCATGGCCAGTACTGGCGCCGCAGAACACGCATATCGAACGCAGGGACATCATCGACTCCGTCAGGTTGAACGGCAGGCAGCGTAACGCCATGGTCCCGCCTGGCCAAGTCTCAGCAGGGCTCGCCAATGCAGGCACCGCTGATTCCCAGCGCATAGTTGGCAAACAGGGTCTGAATCATTTCCAGGCTGGACATGGCGGCGGCTCCTTGGGGTGTGAAGACAAGCCTAAGCGTGTTGCGGGGAGCCGCCTCGTAGGTTTTCCTGATCGCCTCGATAGCTTGGAGAATACTTATCCCCGGCGGCTGTGCAGCTTTCTGTGGATAACCTATTGGTGAATGTCTGAACGCCGCGAATGCATTGGCGTTGCGGTAACTGATCAATTACTGACCATTATTGGCGATCCGCCTATAAGTGATTGTTCGAAGGGCATTTTCGCTTGACAGTTCGCTTCCTGTGACACGTCGAAATGCCGCTGTGAGTTGTTCAGTATTCTTGTGGGGCGCTCTGTGGATAACGTGGGGAAACGAAACGCCATGCCGCGCCCCGCGTGGCATGCGGCGGGTTGGCTGAATATTAATCAATCGGCCCGTCGCGCCTTTTTAGACCTTTCGACTGGGCTGCTGGCGTTGCCACCGGCTCAGTCCTCTTCGCTCACCAGGCCCTTGCGCAGTGCATACAGCACCAGCGAAGGCACGTCGCGCAGCTTGAGCCGATCCATGATCTGCGCCCGGTGCGCATCGACGGTCTTCACGCTCAGGCCCAGGCCTCTCGCAATCTCACGGGTCGACACGCCGCGCACGATCAGCCGCAGGATTTCGATCTGGCGTGGCGTCAGCTGCGCGGCAGCAGGCTCGGCGCGTTGGCCGCCTTCGATCACCGCCGACTGGATGACGGTTTGCGCGATGCCGGGGCTGAGGTAGGACTCGTTGCGCGATAGCGCCCTCAGTGCCAGCTCAAGTTCCTGTGCGCCCGGGCACCGCTTGCGTGATGGCCGTTGCGATTGGCAGAGACACCGCTGCGCTGATCAGAGGGCTGCTTTGCCGCGTGGAGTGACTCCGCCTAAGATCACGGACGCTTTCTGCAACAAGGACAACCGGGTGAAAATCGTTCTGCAACTCGTGGCAGCTGTAGTGGTATTGCTTGTCCTGGCCGTGGCGGTGCTGGTGGCGCTCAGCTGGGCGCCGCCACGGTCGGTCGAAAGCCTGACCGAACGCTGGGCACCGGAGCCGTCCAGGTTCATCGAGATATCCGGCATGCAGGTGCACGTTCGCGACGAGGGGCGGCGTGACGATCCCGTTCCGCTGGTGCTGCTGCACGGCACCTCCGCGAGCCTGCATACCTGGGAAGGCGTGGTCGAGGAGCTGAAGCCGCAGCGGCGGGTGATCAGCCTGGACCTGGCGGGGTTCGGTTTGACCGGCCCCTTTCCCGACGGCAATTACCGCATGAGTCACTACGTCGAGTTTCTCTCGACCTTGCTGGACAGGCTGAACGTCGAACGTGCGGTGCTCATCGGCAACAGTTTCGGTGGCCAGCTTGCCTGGGAAATGGCGCTGGACCAGCCGAGGCGTGTCGAGCGACTGGTGCTGATCGATGCGGCAGGCTACCCCCGTCAATCGACGTCGGTGCCCATCGGTTTCAAGCTGGCAGGCATTCCGGGGCTGGCGCCGCTGATGGCCAACATCCTCCCGCGCCGGCTGGTCGAGTCCAGCACGCGCAGCGTCTATGGCGATCCCGACAAGGTGACGCCGGAGCTGGTCGACCGCTACTACGAGCTGACCTTGCGTGAAGGCAATCGTGAGGCGCTGCGCGAACGCTTCAAGCAGGTGCCAGCCGTCGATAACACGGAGCGAATCGCATCCATCCAGACCCCGACCTTGATCATCTGGGGCGGGCGCGACGGCTTGATTCCGCCGCTCAATGCGCGCCGCTTCCAGCGTGATATCGCTGGCAGTGAGTTGGTCATGTTCGAGGACCTCGGCCATGTACCGCAGGAGGAGGCTCCGTCGCGAGTCGCTGAAGCAATCCGCGCGTTCCTGCCACAGCCCTGACGCTATCAATCATCCTGCAGCCTTATGTTCGGGCATTCATTCACGGCCGTTTGATTGTGGCCGGCTGTGGCGTCGCCGACACTCGCCACAGACTTTGCAATGCATCCAACAATAATCCGCTGGAGGAATTTCCATGAGTGACGCCATTCGCTTCGAAGACAAGGTGGTCATCGTGACCGGTGCTGGTGGCGGCCTTGGCCGTGCCCACGCACTGCTGTTCGCCCGTCATGGCGCCAAGGTCGTGGTCAATGACCTGGGCGGCAGTGCCCAGGGCGAAGGGGCCAACGCCTCGGCTGCTGATCGCGTCGTCGAGGAAATCCGTCAGGCCGGCGGTACTGCGGTGGCCAATCATGACTCTGTGACCGACGGTGAGAAGATCGTCCAGCATGCGCTGGACAGCTTCGGCCGCATCGACGTGGTGGTGAACAACGCCGGCATCCTGCGCGACAAGACCTTTCATAAAATGGAAGACGCCGACTGGGATCTGGTCTACCGCGTACACGTCGAGGGCGCCTACAAGGTGACCCGCGCCGCCTGGCCGCACATGCGCGAGCAGGGCTACGGTCGGGTGATCTTCACGGCGTCGACCTCCGGTATCTACGGCAACTTCGGTCAATCCAACTACGGCATGGCCAAGCTGGGCTTGTACGGCCTGACCCGCACGCTGGCCTTGGAAGGGCGCAAGAACAACATCCTGGTCAACGCCATCGCGCCGACTGGCGGCACGCGCATGACCGAGGGGCTGATCCCGCCTCAAGTCTTCGAGCAGCTCAAGCCTGAGCTGGTCAGCCCGCTGGTGGTCTTTCTCGCCAGCGAGCAATGCCAGGAAACCTCCGGCCTGTTCGAGGTCGGTGGCGGCTGGATGGGCAAGGTGCGCTGGGAGCGCAGCCTGGGTGCCGGTTTCGATCCGAAGAAGGGCTTTGATGCCGAGGACGTTGCCGCCAGCTGGCAGCAGATCTGCGACTTCGAGAACGCGGCGCATCCGGCCGACAACATGGAAGCGCTGAAGGAAATGATGGCCAACCTGCAAAAGCACGCCGGTTAAACCACCAGTGGCCGCTCGAGCTGCATAAGCGTTTCACGCTTCAGCTCAAGCGGCTTTTTTCGTTCAGACGGCTGGCCCGGCTGCGGCTGGAGCGGGTAACAGGCGTAAGGCCTTGGCCCGAGCCTGAGCCAGATCTCTTACGTGGTACAGCTGTCCTTCGAGCGCGTGAATGCCGGCGCGGCGCAGCTTGAGCCGCAATCGGGCATTGCTCCCGGACAGAATCAAGGCGACGCCTTGCTTGCGGTAGTCCAACAGGACGTTTTCCAGCGCTGCCAGGGCGGTCATGTCCATCATCGGCACGTCGCTGATGTCGACGATGACAACCTTCACCTCTGGATTGAATTTTCGCAGCACGCTCAAGGCCTTTTCGGCGGCGCCGAAGAACAACGGGCCGCGAATCGCGTAAGCGGCGACGTGCTCGGGCAGGTCCTTGAGCATCGGGCTCTGGCTAAGGTTCAGGGGAGTGGTATCGGTCAGCTCGCTCATGCGTTTGATGAACAGCCCGGCCGCGAGCAGCAAACCCACGCCCACCGCCAGCACCATGTCGAACAGGACCGTCAGGCTCAGGCAGGTCAGCAGCACCAGCACATCGCTGCGCGGTGCTATGCGCAGAGTTTTGACGACGTGGGGTGCTTCGCTCATGTTCCAGGCCACCATTAATAGCAGCGCGGCCAGGGCCGCCATCGGCAGGTAACTGAACAGCGGTGCCAGCCAGAGAATCGCCACCAGCACCACGCCTGCATGAATGATCGCCGCCAGTGGTGAGAAGGCGCCGGCGCGCACATTGGTGGCGGTGCGAGCAATGGCGGCGGTCGCCGTGATGCCGCCAAACAACGGGGCGGCCAGGTTGCCGAGGCCTTGACCAAGAAGTTCGGCGTTCGGATCGTGGTTGCCACCGCCCATGCCATCGGCCACCACCGCGCAGAGCAAGGACTCGATGGCACCGAGCATGGCGATGGCGAAGGCTGGCGCCAACAGCTGGTGAAACAGCTCGAAGCTCAGCACCAGCGGTTGCCCGTCCGGGCCAGGCAATAGCCATGGCCATGCCAAATCCGGAAGAAAGGGTGGGATACCGGGATGCACCACGTCATCGACTACATAGCTGAAACGTTCGCCAAGCGTGGCGACGCTCAGCCCGACCGGTTCCAGCGCCATGGCGGCCAGTGCGCCCACGACGAGGGCGATCAGATGGCCCGGCACCTTGGGCACCAGGCGCGGCCAGACGATGAGCACGCCAAGGCTGATCAGGCCGACAATCGCGTCACCCCATTTGGGCGCTGGGCAGCGCACTCACCAGCAGGCTGAGTTGTTCCACGTAATGTTGAGGCTGTTCGCTCAAGGTCAGGCCGAGCATGTCCTTGAGCTGGAGGGTGGCGATGACGATGCCGATGCCCGCGGTGAAGCCCAGTGTGACGGGGTAGGGCACAAAGGCGATCAGCCTGCCTGCGCGCAACAGCCCGAGCAGGATCAGGATCAGCCCAGCGAGCATGGTGCAGAGCAGCAGCCCGCCGAGGCCGAACTGCTGGGTGATGGGCAGCAAGATGACTACAAAGGCTGCGGTTGGACCGGATACGTTGAACCGGGACCCGCCCGTCAACGCGATCAATGGTGCAGCAACCAGCACCGTATACAGGCCGTGCTGTGGCGCTACACCTACCGCAATTGCCAGTGCCATGGCCAAGGGGATGGCGATGATCCCGACCGTTAAACCGGCGGTGACGTCGCCACGCAGTGCCGGGACTCCATAGCCCGAACGCAGAGTTTGACGCCAGGCAGCGAACAACGGCGGAAGCTTCATCCCAGACACTCCATGTGCGCAAAGCGGCAGTATAAGCACTGGCAATAGCGCTGGGCCTGTAGGAGTGCAACATCGGGGTCAAATCGCGGATTTTCGTGTACGACCTTGGTCTTATCGGCCTTTGGCGCGTTGAGTGCGTCGTTCTCGCAGAGTAAACTGCCGCCCCCGAAAGGCCCCGTCGAACCGGAGAAACCATGCGTAAAGACAAGAAGAAGGTGATCGGCGAGGAAGTCAGCGACGAGTCGATCAAATTGTTTCTCGAGCCGGAACCGGCTGACGATACGCCGCCTTCGTTGCACAAGCTGATCAAGGCTTATCGCGGTTTGCGCGTCGATGATTTCGAGCGTTTTCTCGGATTCTTTGTCGAAGCGGGACACGACCTGAATGCGAAGGATGCCAAGGGGCAAGACTTCGTTGCCTTGATCGCGGATCAGCGCCAGGCCGAGCCCTATATCGAGCTGATCAAGGCCGCGCGCGGCTGAGTTCGCCGGTAACCGTCGAGCTTCAAGCATGACCTGGCTGAGCAACCAGCAGCCGCAGTAGATTTTCTCGCTGCACGCGTCCCGTAGAGCCCTGGCTTGTCGCCCCGCTCCGGGAAGTAGAGGCGCGAGAGGGAGGAGGCCAAAAGCCGCTCTCCCGACAGCGGGTAGGTGCTTTCAAGTTCCTGCCTTCGGGCACAAGCCCGAGCAGCGGTTTAGAAACCTCCTCCGTTTCTAGCCGCCAGGCTGGTGGTTCTACGCGATCGCGTACTGCGGTCGTGACAGTTTAATGCTGTGATTCTGGAGAACGCGTTGATGACGCAACACGATAGCGAAGCCGTGGATTTGGTGCTGGTGGGAGCCGGCATCATGAGTGCGACTCTGGCAGTACTGCTCAAAGAACTCGATCCCAACATCAGGCTGGAGATTGTCGAACTACAGCAATCCGGGGCCATTGAAAGCTCGAATCCCTGGAACAATGCCGGCACCGGCCACGCCGGTCTCTGTGAGTTGAACTACACGCCGGACAGCAAAGACGGCTCGATCGACATCAAGAAAGCCGTCACCATCAATACCCAGTTCGAGGTTTCGAAGCAGTTCTGGGCCTACCTGACCGGCCGTGAAGGCTTCGGCAGCCCACGCGACTTCCTCAATGCAGTGCCGCATCTGAGCTTTGTCCGCGGCACGAAAAATATCGATTACCTCAAGCGCCGCTTCAATGCGTTGAAGACCCATCACGCCTTTGAAGACATGGTCTACAGCGAAGATCGCTCGACCATGGAAGAGTGGATGCCGCTGATGATGCCGGGCCGTCCGCTGGATGAGCCGATCGCCGCGACTCGCGCGATGAATGGCACCGACGTCAATTTCGGTGAGCTGACCCGGCAGATGCTGCAGTATCTGGCGGCCAAGCCCGGCGTGACGATGTCGTACTTCCAGAAGGTCACCGGCCTGGCTCGCGACGGCAAGAGCTGGCGCGTCGAGATCAAGAACACCCGTGACGGTAGCAATCGTGAAATCAAAGCCGGCTTCGTCTTCCTCGGTGCTGGCGGCGCAGCGCTGCCGTTGCTGCAGATGTCCGATATCGAAGAAGGCAAGGGCTACGGCGGCTTCCCGGTCAGCGGTCAGTGGTTGCGCTGCGACAATCCGGAGATCGTCAAGCAGCATCAGGCCAAGGTCTACAGCCTGGCCGCGGTAGGCGCACCGCCCATGTCGGTTCCGCATCTGGACACACGCGTCGTGGACGGCAAGACGTCGCTGCTGTTCGGGCCATACGCCGGCTTTACCACCAAGTTCCTCAAGCATGGTTCGCCGCTCGATCTGCCGATGTCGATCCGTCCGGGAAACCTCAAGCCGATGCTGGCTGTGGCGCGTGACAACATGGATCTGACCCGCTATCTGATCAAGGAAGTCCGGCAGTCGATGGACGACCGCCTGGAAACCCTGCGCGGCTTCTACCCTGAGGCCAAGGCCGAAGATTGGCGCCTAGAAGTGGCAGGCCAGCGCGTACAGATCATCAAGAAGGACCCGAAGAAGGGCGGCATCCTGCAGTTTGGCACCGAGTTGGTGTCGGCCAAGGACGGTTCCATCGCGGCACTGCTGGGCGCCTCGCCGGGTGCCTCGGTCACCGTGTCGATCATGCTCGACCTGATCGAACGCTGCTTTCCGGAGCAGGCCAAGAGCGAAGCCTGGAGCGGCAAGCTCGCCGAGATCTTCCCGGCGCGGGAGAAGGTTCTCGAGGCCGATGCGGCGGTGTATCGCGAAGTGGTCGCGAAGGTCGACAAGCATCTGGGGTTGGCCGACTAGCCACTACGACGCCATGTAAGCAAGCCGCGCTGCCCCTCAGGGCAGCGCGGTTTTTTATGCGTGCGGGATAGGGCCGGGGCTCTGCTGTAGATCAGTTCCAGGCAGGGGCTTACCGATCCAGCCAAGACGAATTTCCGCTATTTCGACCCAGCGTTCACCATGAGGGCGCTCTTTGGCGGTCAGCAGCATGCGGCAGCGATCCTCGTCGTCCAGCAGGGCGTAGTGACGCGGTGGACGATGTCGAAACAGGGTTTTGAATAAGGACATGATCGAGCGCTCGTTGGGCTTAGCGCCGTTATCGCACCCTGACGTTACGGTTGAATGAATGGAACGCGGCCGGCCTGCAGGCGGTCTTTAGCGCATCACTGTCAGGCGGTTGCGGTGCTGGTTATACTGCGCGCCATTCATCCCTAACCTGGAGTAAGCAGCATGCTGAAACGCCTGTTGTTCAGTCTCGCCGCCGCGTCAGCATTGGCGCTTGCCGGCTGCGCCCACAGCCCCCAGCAGCTCGATCCCAACCCGAAACTCACCGACACCATCAACCCGGTCGGCCAAGGGCAACCGGTAGTGGTGCGGGTAGTAGACGGTCGCCCCTCGGCAACCCTGGGCACCCGTGGCGGCCTGTATCCGGAAACCAGTGCGGTGATCGTGCCGAAAGAAAAGGTGGTTCCAAAGCTGCAGGCCCAGGCTGAAGCAGCGGTCCGCCTGCTGGGCTTTACGCCCTCGGCCAACGCCTACAACGCACCGCAGCTGACCTTGACCCTGGCAGAGCTGAAGTATCAGTCGCCAAAGGAAGGGCTGTATGTCACCGAGGCCACTATTGGCGCTACGTTCCGCGTAGAAGTACAGAACGGCGGTCGTCGCTATACCGGTCGCTACGGCGCTTCTCTGAACCAGCGTTTCGGCATGGCCCCCAATGAGCAGACCAACACCAAGCTGGTAACCGATGTGCTCAGCGATGCGCTGACCCGCACATTCCGCGATCAGAACATCGGTCAGGTGCTGGCGCAGTGAGTCGCAACTAGCCCAGGCGGTTGTCAGCGACAGATCAGAACCCCGCCTTTTGGCGTAATGCTGTTCACTTAAGCGGAGCAGCCTTACGGTCCACCGGATACCGGGTCTTGGAAATCTTCACCGT
>JAKUTK010000093.1 GCA_022448005.1 Pseudomonas sp. | reverse complement strand
GGTAAAAGCATGGCTGACCCGTACATCTGGGGAATGGTGGCTTTTCTGCAGAAGCTTCCTGAGTTAGATGAAGGAGCGTATCGAGCACTCGTTGCGTCTAGCGGTGGTCACCAGCATGGTGGTGGGGAGACCCCAGCTGGGCATAGTGAGCAACACGGCGAGATGGCCTCGGGCGACCACCATCAGGGCGACAGTGGCGGCTCGGATCACCATGGCTCCAGCAGCACAGGTGGAGCATCCGGCCAATCAGGCTCCGGTCATCATGGTAATAACGAAAGCGATGACCATCATGCGTCCGAGGAGCCCCAGGCGGTTGAGCACAGCAATGGCAGTGACAGTGCCGATGCGGAAGGCAAATCCCCTTCAAAAAACCATGTGCACGCAGACGGGAAGCAACACGAGCACTAACATCCGGTATATGTGTGCCTATGCGGTTCTGATCGAGGCTCTAAGAAAGGCGGTTCAGCAAGCAGAGGATCGGCCCTAGGCCATCCTAGTCGACGCAACGGTACCGGAGGGCTTTGCAATTGCTTCCTTCCTAAAAGTTAGGCCGCAAGGCCAGTAACTTACCTAGTTAAGCGGCTTGCGCTCCGGCCGTTCCCCAACGAATGCTCCCAGTCGTGGCGACAGGGAGCTCCCTCATTTTCAACTCAATCATCTCGAACAGACTAGCGAAGCCGTACAGGCAATCTGACGGCCACATCGCCACCAACTGCGCCCGCAGATCCCCGGTGCGGTTGGACTTACCTTACAACATTGTAATGAGGTTTTTCGAAACGGGCTCGGTAGGAGCGTGTCGTAATTCAGTGTCTGCTAACAGGCTGATGAGCCATATCGGCCAGTAAGCAAACGACGAAATACAACTATCGAACCCTGGAGAACGTAAATGACAAACTCAATGTTCGCATCCTGTATCCAAGCTTGTTCGAACTGTGCCCTAGTGTGCGAAATGTGCGCCTCTGCTTGCCTACGCGAGGATGATGTAAAAATGATGGCTCGCTGCATCGAGCTTGACCGCGACTGCGCGGACATTTGCAGGTTGGCTGCCACACTGATGAGCCGCGAAAGTGAATATGCTAAGGAGTTCTGCGCCCTTTGCGCCAAGATCTGCCGTGCATGCGGAGAGGAATGCGCGAAGCATGAAATGGATCATTGCCAAGAGTGTGCGAAGGCGTGCATGAACTGCGCTGAGGAATGTGAGCGAATGGCAGGATAACATCCGTAACTCACTGCTCTGGCACTACTAAATTGGGAGTGTCAGAGCCCCTCGAAGAATAAGAAAAGCCATGGTGCGCTTAATGTTCGCGCCTCCATGACATATCGAAAAAGTGCGTACGATACCCGCAACTGCCAAGAGCGAATCAATCCCTGTCCAGCAGCATTTCATTCCAAAGCGAAATACGATAGTTACGCGCTAGCAACTCTTACTTAGCCACCGATGATCGCCACCGTAACGGTCTATTCTCTTGCCACTGTCTCCCGATTGAGCGCTGAAAACTAATTGAGTGAATTAGCATGAAAGCTCCTGGCAAAAAGGCGGTCCAAAAACAACCAAGCGGGCCATGCGACCTTATTTTGCTGGGAGAAAACGAAAATGGTTTTGCGAATATTCCCATCGCAGCGATTGGCTTTGCTGCTAGTACTGCTCGCCGTTCTGCAACTCAGTGGCTGCGCCGTTTCCCCGCGCCTGAAACCAAGCGACCAGCCAAGCGTTGCTCGCAAAACCTTTGTCATCACTGGTGCCTCCAGTGGCTTCGGCCGCGGCGTGGCGCTCAAGCTTGCCGCTCTGCAAGGCGACGTGGTGCTAGCGGCCCGCCGGACCGACGTGCTCGAAGAACTGGCCGCGCAGATACGCATGGCTGGAGGATCGGCACTGGTGGTGACCACCGACGTGAGCAACCCGAACGAGATGCAGGACTTGGCACGAGCCGCCATCGAGCGTTTCGGCAGGATCGACGTTTGGATTAACAACGCTGCGGTCGGAGCGCTGGGTCGTTTCGAGGACGTTCCCGTCGAGGACCATGCGCGGATCGTGGATGTCAATCTTAAGGGCATGATCTATGGCAGCCACGCAGCCATGCGCCAGTTCAGAGCTCAAGGCTTCGGCACGCTTGTCAACGTGGGCTCAGTCGAGAGCGAGATACCGCTGGCTTATCATGCCTCCTCCGCAGCGACCAAAGGTGGCGTCATAAATCTCGGCGCGGCAATCGCTGAGGAGATTCGCCTGAGCGGTAGCGAGACCATCAATGTCGCCACCGTCATGCCCTGGGCTGTGGACACACCGTTTCTGGGAATCAATTTGCCCTTTCTAGTTCATTGATCAGGGACTTCATTTCTGCGATTTCTCGGCGCTGAGCGTCGATGATTTCGTCAGCTAACTTGCGGACGCGAGGATCTGAAATCTGAGCTCGTTCACTTGTTAGGATTGCTATGGAATGGTGGGGGATCATGGCCTTCATGTAGTCCGTGTCGTCTACCGTCGCTTGCCCACGTACAAGCCATAGTGCAATGGTAAAAGCTACTGCACTTCCTGCCAATATCGCTAGGTTTACTGACTTACGCTTATACATGTTGAGCATGAATGCGAGCATGACTACTGCCATTACCGCGCCCATCACTAATGCCATCCAAGCGCGAGTCTCGCTCCAAAAAACATGCTCGAACGAGTAAGTATTTAAGTACATCACGCCATACATAATGATCGTAGACGTGGCTACCATCGCTGCAAAGCGCCAGTAAGACATTTGCATAGTTAGACCTCTTTAATGATTGCTGCTGGATCGGCGACTCAACGTGTTCGCGCAGCCCTGCTTAGAAGTGGCTTTCGAATGCTCTCCTAAAAACGGACAAGCCGAAGATGATGAGGTTTCGATTTTTTGAGAAGCTTACAAAAATGTAATCATCGACCGCTTTAAGACCGGCTTAAAGCGCTGCCAGCGCTGTACTACGCGTAATGTTCCCCTGAACTAATCAATCGCTAATAGCTTATAAGCAGACAATACCAACGTCGCGCTATGGACCACTGCGCGAAAGAGCGGGCCCACTAAGATGGCCTTCAAGCCTTGAGACCCGACTACTCGGCTTAGCAAGCCCAAAGAGTTATCGTGAGAAATAGAACACTCCCAGATAACAATACAGCACCCAGCATATGCCACGTTCTTGTCGAGTGTGACCGCAGGGTTAGTATTCGCACATTAGATGTGTGGCGGCTAAGACGGCTGGGTGTAGCTGGCTCCAAAACTGAGCGGCGAGGTTATTCTGTCCCAAGCCGCGCCTTTCGTGGCGCGCGGGACCTCACTCACTTTGAAACAACAGACCTTCGATTCGATCATGTTCTTCCGGTGTTGGCAGGGCAGATGAGTCAACATTGCCAATACTATTTGGCTGACCATTTTCTGGTGGGCCAACTTCAGGGTGGTAGGCGCCATCTGCGTCGAAAGCAACCCAGCCGTACAATTCTCGGATGACTTCGGAAGGATGGCCATCTTCCATTGCCACATACCAGTCCGCCAATCGGAAACGCTTACCGGCAAGCTTAGAAGTAGCCATTTCGGCTCGAACCAGCGCCAGATATAGCGGGTGCGGTAGTTCCCATACGGTGCCTGTTTCGTCGAGCAAGAACGTGAACGAGGCGTGCGACCGTTGCTCTGTAGAACCGGCTCGCTTTTCTTCCTCGCCTAAGGTAAACACAGGAGCAAAACCGCCCCCCTCTGTTCTGAAGTTGGTCGTCTGGCCTTGGTAGACCCTGGCAGCGTTCCACTGCACCTCGCCAGCATAAGCGTAAGCGCGCAGATCAAACTTCATCGATCGTACCTGAGGGTCGGCGACGATTCTACGCTCGCCAGGAGCTACAAGGGACTGGGCCACGTAGTTTCCGCCAACGATTTCTTCCCAAACGCGCTTGGTGAGCTTGTCTCCTCGGTATGCACCGCGACTACCATACCCGCTGACAGGCTTGAAAAAGAGGCTACGGCGGTTTTGCCACAGGTGCTCTGCATTACCATGCCCGACAGGAACGGTAAGCGGGACGTATTGGGCCAATACGGTTCGGATTTGCTGATCAACGCCAATCTCTTCCAAAAAACGTGCGTTGGTTAGGTCAACCAACCTGCGTTTGTCGGCGTAAAGGGCATAGGCCTGAGGGTGTGGCGTTACCGTCACGACATCAGCCAAATAAGCGCTGCGCAGCGCGCTGCAATTGTCGCCTTCCAGATAGAAATCGGTGAGTCGGTTGTAGACGAGATCCACAGGCTTTCCGTCGACCAAGAGGCAATCGTTGTGAAAGGCCAGATCGGCTGGGTCTGCGATTATGCAGTCGATTCCTGCTGACTCGAATAACCGCTGAAAAAGAAGAAACTCCGGATACAGGTATTGGGCTTGTGGGCTTTCATCCAAGATCACCACGCGCGTGAGCGGACGTTGCTCGCCGCTCGTAGACCATTCCTGGGCGAACATATCCAGAATCGAACGCTCGAAGCCGCCGGGTCCATCCTGACCTGGCGAAAGCCCGACTACGCCGCTGCAACAACTACGCTGCGCGCGGGCGAGCAATACGTTTAGCATCGCTCCGCCCGCATTTGTGTTTATTTCGATGAGCCCAAGCTTGTCATCATCCAGATGGAAGTCGTAGCCAAAGAAGACGCCGCGCGCACCCCGAGGATCATGTCGTGCAATAGGAGGTGCAGAATCCAGAGCATGCTCACGCCAACCGGGCGAACTCACGGTCTGCTCGATGGCCTGAATAACCTCATTAACCTGGCGCAGCCGCAAGGATGAAACAAAGACCGGTCGTGCTGCAAACACATGGGGGCAACGTGACTTCAATAGCTCCGACAGCTCTGAATTCCCAAGCTGTTCGGTCAATGAGTTTACGAGCGCAGCTTGATCTAGGTTTACGCAGAAGCACGCTTCGTTGAGCGCTGCGGCTGTCGAACCGCATTTTCTTGATGAGGACGCTTGCACGTGAAACCTCCAGAACCAAATATACAGTACGAAAGCCTTGGCCTCCTCCGGTTCAGCCGGGCATTTGTATAAGCGTAGATCAGCGTCGTTGCCAGCACTTTGCCATTAACTAGACATCAGCCTTGGAAGCGTCATTGTGAAAGTCGTGTGCCCCTCAGCTGATTCGCAAGCGATGCGCCCCTTGTGGGCCTCAACAATCGACCGTGTGATAGCCATGCCGAGGCCCGCATTAAGGGTAGTACCTTCGCGCCTTGCGGTATCCACCCTGTAAAATCTGTCGAATATTCGAGTGTGAAGCTCGGCTGGAATAGTAATGCCGCGGTTGGTTATAGCTGTCGAAACCGAGTTACCACTCTCGCTTATTTCAACCCTGATAATGCTGCCTTCCTCTGCATACCGAACTGCGTTCGAGACTATGTTTGAGATGGCCCGTCTTAGCATTGATTTATCGCCATGTACCGACCCATCGCCTGAAAGCGCGATTTCGACCTTCTTGTCCTCGGCTGCGAGCTCGTAATATTCGATAACACTCGTGGTCATCTCAGCCATGCTGGCCCCTTCGGCACTGGGCGTAATCTTCCCATTGTCCGCTTTGGCGAGGAACAGCATGTCATCGACCATCTTTGACATGCGCCTAAGTTCTTCGAGGGCGGAATACAAGATATCCTTGTAGTCGGTATTTTCGCGGTCGCGCAAGAGCGCGACCTCCATTTGGGTCAGCATGCTGTTCAGCGGCGTTCTTAGCTCATGCGCGATGTCCGCTGAGAAACCTGACAACCTGAGGAATGAGTCATCCAAGCGCGAGAGCATTTCATTGAAGTTGTCTACGAGTTCATGAAGCTCGCCTGGCACTGACTCGGTTGGAATTCTGGTATCCAAACAATTGGCAGTTACTGTAGAGGAAGTCTTAGAGAGTTCATCGATCGGTTTTAAACCCTTCCTGATCAGAACCACACCTAAAGCGCCACTCAAAAGTGCACTGACCACCAGCGTATAAGCGAACCATTGCTGAATCATTTCGAAGAAGTGGACTCGATGCGTTACATCCAAAGCCAGATAGATGACTGTGTCTTGCCCTTCGACCCACTGGTTTACTTTTCTGGTAATGCCACTGTACTGATGCCCAGCGAAATTTACTGTCCAACGTTCCTCTTGGATGTCCGTGACAAGTGGTAGCAAGCTCTCAGAGAGATTGTGATGTGAGTAGACTGTCTTGCCGTCTACTACAACTGCAGTTGCGAAGCCAAAGGAGTGCTCAATAACGGCATCGATCCTTGAAGCGGTCTCAGGCCCAAATGCTGAGCTGTTGAGCAGCGTACGCTCTACTGCAGCGGCCTTTTCATTCAGCACTTGTTCATCTTTGCGTTCGAAATGGAGCTGGCAAAAATAATTGAAGCTGATTGCGGCCGCCATCAGCACAACCGTAACCACAAGCATGAAAGCTATCGCCATTCTGCTCGTCAGTGACACTTTTCCCATCAGTACGGTCCTAGTTAGGCCATCACTCACAAGAAAGCAGGCGGGCACCCAGAAAAGGTGCCCGGCCTGCTTCGATCATGTTTGCTCGCACTCTCGTATCCTAAGCAGCGTCTGAATTTTCGCCAGTTTGCGAGTGGCCGGCTTTGGCCCCCTCCATCATTTCACGACACTCTTTCATCATTCCATGCATGTCGCCCATCATTTCCATATGCTTGTCGCCGCTCATCATGCCGGTTTCTGAATGGCTTTGGTCCGCTTTATCTGCCGCTGCGAAACTCAGTCCGCTCGCCAAGGTGATTGCGATTGCTGTAACGGTGATGGCCTTTCGCATGTTAAATCTCCAAGTTCAGTGGGTTATTCGCTTTTGCTTAACAAGGTGTTTTCGCCAACGTTGGGCTCCTTGGGCTTGTCGCACTTACCGCTAGACATATGCTTCATGCATACGACCATCATCAACAAGCAGGGCAAGAGAAAGAGCAGGCTTGGCAGCGTCGTTGCCAACGCCCCAGTGCTTTGGTTCAGGAGCATGTAGCCAACTACCGCTACGGTTAGACCTGTCACGATCGGATTGCGCTGCAGTAGGCTTTTCATCTTTGAAAATAGGCTGCTCATTTTAGTACCTTCAGACATTAGCTTGGCAGATTAGCCGTTGTTCACGCCTACCGGTGTGCCCAAATATTCTACCGTATGGATTTTCCCGTCCGGGGTCTTTACCTTCATTTCATACGTCTGAACTTTTGCATTAGTCCGATAGTTCTGGATCATTCCAGTCGTACCGGTCATCCCTGCGGGAGCAATGCTCAGCACTTTGCCTTCTTTGACAAGCTCTTTAAGAGTGAGATTGGATCCTGCGGGATCATTTAGGCGATGCAATGTCCGATCGCTTCCGCCTTCGGCCATTGCAAGAGAAGACGCAACGGTCAGAATAAAAGGGACGATTACTTTGGTCATGCGGTTCATGGGTTGCACCTCTTGGTTAGTTGATGCCTGTAGATTAAAGGCCCGCTACTTACAAGAAGCTGTTGCTAACGTTACAAAGCTGTAATCGCGCTCTTTTGATGTCGGTGCGACCGCCGCGCCTGCGGCGGTCGCTTTCTGCTCTTACTGCTTTTCGATGCGTGTAATGGTCGAATCCATACCCTTTGAGGAGAATTCAAATTCGACCTGATCGCCTTCTTTCAACGTTCTGAGCTGATCCGGCTTTGCTTTGAAACCCATCGTCATCGACGGCCAGCCGAGCGCTTTAACCGGCCCGTGTGCGATGGTGACGGTGCCCTTTTCCATATCCATTTTCTTGATTGTGCCTGCGGCGGTAGCGGTCTGTCCGGCCGGCTTCTGGCCCATCGGCATGTCCATATTTTGGTGGTCCATTTGCATATCCATGCCTTTATGGTCCATCGGCATGCTGTCCATAGGCATCTTGTCAGCAGCATAGGCGGCTGGAATCAGGAAAAGGGTCGCAAGGGTGATGTGCTTGATATTCATGGATGTTCTCCAGTGGGGTTGGTTACTTGCTTGGGGGTGGTACGCAATTGCCGGCGGCGCATGAGGAGATAGGCTGCCGGCAGAACGAACAGGGAGAGCAACGGGGCGGTGACCATCCCGCCTACCATGGGCGCGGCGATGCGGCTCATGATTTCACTGCCAGTCCCGCTACCCCAAAGGATGGGCAGCAGACCGGCGATGATCACGGCAACGGTCATGGCCTTGGGGCGCACCCGCTGTACGGCGCCTTCGCGGATCGCCTCGAGGAGACTGCTTTCATTTCGAGCGTCAGCATCGAGACGCTCGATCCAGGCATTCTTCAGATACAGCAACATGATGACGCCAAACTCAGCAGAAACCCCTGCCAGCGCGATGAAGCCGATACCGGTCGCGACGGAGAGGTTGTACCCCAGCAGATACAGGAACCAGACGCCACCGGTTAGGGCGAATGGCAGCGTGGCCATGATGAGCAGAGCCTCCCCGAAGCGGGCAAACGTGAGGTAAAGCAAGACAAAAATGATCAGCAAGGTAGCCGGCACGACGAGCTTCAGCTTCGCGTTAGCTCGCTCCATGAATTCGAATTGGCCGGAATAGCTGATGCTCATGCCGGACTCGAGCTGCACGCCTTCGCTAATCCTTTCCCTCAGATCGCCAACCACAGCCGCCATGTCGCGACCACGGACATCGACGTAAACCCAACCCGACAGCCTGGCGTTTTCGCTTTTGAGCATGGGCGGTCCGTCGGTCACTTGCACCTTGGCCACAGTCCCCAAGGTGATCTGACTGCCTTGCGGCGTGTAGATAGGCAGGTTGCGCAGATCGGATATCGAGTCGCGCCACTCGCGACCATAGCGCAGGTTGATCGGATACCTGGCGAGCCCTTCCACGGTTTCACCAATGGTTTGGCCACCGATGGCACCGGCCACGATCGATTGCACGTCCGCGATATTCAGGCCGTAGCGTGCAGCGGCGACACGATCGATATCCACATCAATGTACCGGCCACCGGTCAGGCGCTCGGCAAGCGCCGAACTGACCCCAGGCACCGTTTTGGCGATCTGCTCGACCGCCAGAGTCGCTCTGTCGATTTGCGACAGATCAGTGCCATAGATTTTCACTCCTATCGGGCTCTTGATCCCCGTCGCCAGCATGTCGATGCGGTTGCGAATCGGAGGGATCCACAGATTGGCTAATCCAGGTACCTGTACGGTGCGATCCAACTCTTCAACCAGCTTGTCAGGCGTCATCCCAGGGCGCCATTGATCCTTCGGCTTGAATTGGATGGTGGTCTCGAACATCGTCAGCGGCGCCGGATCCGTCGCAGTATCGGCTCGGCCAGCCTTGCCGAACACATGAGCGACCTCGGGCACGGTTTTGATAAGGCGGTCCGTCTGTTGCAGCAGCTTGGAGGCCTTCTGAGCGGAGAGGCCGGGAAGCGCCGTGGGCATATAAAGCAGGTCGCCTTCATCCAGCGGGGGCAAGAACTCCCCACCGAGGCGAGAGACCGGCCACAAGCCTGTCAGGAAGACCAGAACCGCCACTAGCAGGGTCGCCTTGGGCCAGCGCAGCACAGCATCCAGGGCCGGCTTGTAAATCCAGATGAGGCCACGGTTGAGCGGATTGCGGTGTTCATCCGGAATCCTGCCCCGTATCCAATACCCCATGAGCACCGGAACCAGTGTTACCGACAGACCCGCGGCCGCTGCCATTGCATAGGTTTTGGTGAAGGCCAGTGGGCCGAACAGCCGGCCTTCCTGCGCCTCCAGGGTGAACACCGGAATGAACGACAGCGTGATGATCAGCAGGCTGAAGAACAGTGCCGGCCCCACCTCAACGGCTGCGTCAGTGATGACCTTCCAGTGCTCCTGGCCTTTCAAAATGGAACCGGGATGTCGCTTGTGCCAGCCCTCGATGTGTTTGTGTGCGTTTTCGATCATGACGATTGCCGCATCGACCATCGCTCCGATCGCGATCGCGATGCCACCCAACGACATGATGTTTGCGTTGATGCCTTGCCGCTGCATGATCACGAAAGCAATTAGGATGCCGATCGGCAACGACACGATGGCGACCAGCGACGAGCGCAGATGCCACAGAAATATCGCGCAAACCAACGCAACGACGATGAATTCCTCGATGAGCTTGTGGGTGAGGTTTTCAACGGCACTGTCGATCAGCTTGCTACGGTCGTAAGTCGTGACGATTTCGACGCCTTCGGGAAGGCTCGCTTTGAGCTCATCAAGTTTGGTTTGAACGGCAGCGATCGTTTCCCGAGCGTTCTTGCCGCTACGCAGGATCACGACTCCGCCGACTACCTCGCCTTCGCCGTCAAGCTCGGCGATGCCGCGGCGCATTTCCGGGCCAAGCTGGATGTGCGCAACGTCCCCTAGGGTCACGGGCACGCCGCCGTCGAGACGCAAAGGAATGGCTCGAAAATCCTTGAGTGTCTTGAGATACCCGGTCGCACGGACCATGAACTCGGTTTCTGCGAGTTCCAGAACACTCCCGCCGGTTTCACGGTTGGCCTCATCGATCGCCTTTGCGATCTGCTGCTGCGTCACGCCTCTGCTGGCCATGCGTACGGGATCGAGTACCACCTGGTACTGCTTGACCATCCCGCCTATGGGCGCGACTTCCGCCACGTTGGGCAGTGTCTTGAGTTCATAGCGCAGGAACCAATCTTGCAAAGAGCGCAGCTGCGAAAGGTCATGGCTGCCCGTACGGTCCACCAACGCATATTGGTAGATCCAGCCGACACCGGTGGCGTCAGGCCCTAAGGCGGGTTTGGCGGCGGCGGGAAGCCGACTCTGCACCTGGCTCAGGTATTCCAGCACCCGCGAACGGGCCCAATAGAGGTCGGTGCCGTCCTCAAACAGGACGTACACGTAGCTATCTCCGAAGAAGGAGTAGCCGCGGACTGTCTTCGCGCCGGGGACAGACAGCATGGTCGTCGTCAGCGGGTAGGTGACCTGATTCTCGACGATCTGGGGCGCCTGCCCGGGGTATGGCGTGCGGATGATGACTTGAACGTCGGAGAGGTCCGGTAGTGCATCAACAGCGGTGTTTTTGACCGACCAGACACCCCAAGCCACCGCGAACACAGTAGCCAGCAGGATCAGAAAGCGGTTGGCTACCGACCAGCGGATTATGGCTGCAATCATTGTTGGCCCCCGAGCTTCTCGATGCGCTCGATGACCAGGCCTTCGTCGCTTTCACGCACGCCAACACTGACACGGTCGTTCACTTGCAAGCCTGACAGCAGGGACTGATCGGCAACCGGAAAGGACATGGTCATTCCAGGCATGTTCAGCGTCTTGAATGGCCCATGCGACAGGCCAACCATGCCATCTTCCAGGCTGACGATCGTACCTTCAGCCTCATGCAAAGCAGGTTTGACAGGCGGTGCCGTCTGCTCCAAACCCTGGGCGGTCAGCCCGCGTAGGCTCGCCTCTGAGTCGAGGAGAAACTGACCGGACGCCACGACCTGTTGGCCGGCTTCCAGCCCGTCGAGCACCTCTGTTTTGTCATCGAACTCTCGACCGATGCGGACCTCAACTGGGCGGTAACGGCCTTCATTCTCAGCCAGCATCACCAACGCTCGCTGGCCGGTGCGAATGACCGCCTCGGACGGGATGACCAAGGCATCTTCAACGTTGCGACTCAATGTCACCTCGGCCGTCATGCCGGGGCGAAGCCGCTGCTGCGGGTTGGGCAGTTCGACCCGGACACGCACAGTGCGGCTATCCAGGTTGGCTTGCGACAGTACGGCCTGGATCGTGCCTTCCAGCGTTTCACCCGCAAAAGCAGGGAGGCGGGCTGTCACCGACTGCCCCGGCGCTAGATTTGTGATCTGCGCTTCAGGCACCGCAACCTCTAGCCAAACCGAGTCCAGCCCATTGATGCGTGCGAGAGAGGCGCCGGCGGGGACGGTCATGCCCTCTCGGACATTGAGGCTTTCTAATACGCCACCGATCGGGCTCGTTACGGTCCATACGGGGCGTGCCTTGCCGGTGCGTTCCAGCTGAGCAATGACATCCGACGGCATGCCTGCGAGGCGCAACCGCTGTCGGGCCGCCGCGAGCAGTTGGGGTTGGCCGATCCCTTTGAGCGCCAGGTACTCTTCCTGTGCCGCTGACCATTCGGGCACCAACAGATCGGCCAGCGGTGCGCCTTTTTCGATGACATCCTCCGGCGCTCGGTCGTAAACGCGCTCGACAAAGCCACCAGCCCGCGCCTGCACAACCGCTACGTCTCGCTCGTCAAACATCAATGCGCCTGTCGCTTCGAGCGATTGGCTAATTGACTCACGCGTTGCGGTCGCCAGGCGCATGCCGAGATTCTGCGTCACGCTCGGGTCGATGCTCATCGAAGCCCCGTCGCCGCCCTCATCGGCATAACGCGGGACAAGATCCATGTCCATAAATGGGGATTTGCCTGGCTCATCGAATTTCTGTTGCGGATACATGGGGTCGTACCAATAGAGCACTTCCTTGTCTTTTTCTGCAGGCGATTGCCCGAAGGCTGCGGTAGACAGACCGAATAGCGCTGTAGCGCTAATCATTAGAGGGAAACTGAGAACGAGTGCCAGCCGCTTGAGTTGAAATGTCATGGTCGGGTATCTCCAAAGGCGAAATGCAGGCGGGCATTGCTCAGCGATCGGTCGCGGGCTACGTCAATATGACGAAGGCGAGTCTCGACAAGCTGCCGTCGTGCATCGATCACAGCGGTCAGCTCAACGTTTCCGGAGCGGTAATCGGCCATAGCAAGGCGGACCTTCTCTTCAGCGAGGGGTAGTAAGGTTTTGTCGAGACGGATGAGTGCGCGGTCCAGGCGCTGATACTCAGCGAGGTCAGTAGCCAGCTCTTGGTTGTATAGGCGCAAGGTCGCTTGGCGCTGCGCCTCGATCTGTGTGAGGCGCGCTCGCTCGGCCGCGATCTTTGGATCCTGCCGAGAGCTGGTAAACAGCGGCAGGTCGAAACTGACGCTGAGGTTGACCATGTCGCCGTATTCTCTGCCGCGATGCAGGTAGTCGACGCCCCAACTCCAGTCCGGTGTTTTTTCGGCTACGGCCTGGCGCACTTTGGCCTCCGCCTGTTCAGTCATCGGATCAAAAGCGAGCAGGTCTGGATGTCGCTGAAGGTTGTGCTGGTAATGATCGAAATTCTCAAGCCATTGCGGCCAAGTGCCGGTAAGTGGCTCGCTTGCCTCGTTACCTATCCAGCGGCGCAGCTCGGCCCGTGCAACAGCCTGATTGCGTAAGAGTTCATCCTCTTGTTCAGCCAGCAACGCAGCCTCTTGCTTCGGAGTCACGCTATCTGCGGCTTGGCCGCGACCACCAGCAAGGCGCGCGGTGATCGCCCGCGAGAAAAGCTGGTTTTCACCGTAGAGCTGTTTGAAGAGATTGAGTTTCTGCTCGACTGCGAAGGCGGCAATCCACGCCTCGGCAGTGTTTTGCCGCACGTTCAGCCGCTCGATGGTTTGTTGGATATCGGCGAGCGCTACATCGGCTTCCGCCGACTCGACACGCGCACGCCTTTTCGCTCGGTTTGGCACATCTTGCATGACCCCGACCATCTGCATGGTCATGGCCTCTTGGTCCAATTGCCAGCGTGATTCACCTTCAATGGGCACGTTTTGCAAGCCAAGTTTCAGCTTTGGGTCCGGTAGCTCACCTGCTGGAACGGCTGCGCTACGCGCTGCCTCTAGGTTGGCCCGCTGAGCATCGAGTGATGGTGCTTCTTGCTCGGCCAAGCTCAAAGCTTGTTCTAAGGTCAAAGCTGACGCTGTTCCGGGAAAAGAGATCGCGCCGACGATCAAGGCGGCCACGTAGGGCGGCGCCCAGTAAATACGGGGTTTCATTTGAAAAGGATTCCTGATCTTCCATGCGAGCCAAAGGCGCGCGGTAGCCGGCCCGAATGTTCACATTCGGGCGGTTCCTAGAATTTGATCGGAATCAGACGCGGGGAGGATGCCAGACGGCGTCCAGATGGCGGGAAAGTACCTGGTCGTTATAGGGCGTTTTCGCCGGTTTACCGGCAGGGACCAGCTGCGGCTTTGAGGCAACGATCTGAAGAAGGCTGACAGTTTTACATTCTTGTCCCGTTTTGCAGACGGTCGTCTTCCCTTGCTCATGCCCTTCACAGCACTCGGGCTCGGCGCCGCTGACGCCAGACATCGACGCGTAGCTGGCTGCCATGGCCTCCATGCCTTCCATATCAGGCATTACGTGATGCGCTGACGACCCAACCGGCATGAGCAATTGCGCCATCCCGTTGATCGGAATCGCGAGCACTAGCAGCAAGATAAGGAAGGAGCGCATGTAGGACTTCATATTTTAAGCTTACGGGGCAATTCAAAAGCATTCAATGAGGCAATCAGTCGCTGTGCAAACCAGCCTTAGCGGACAGGCTTTCAAGCAACACGCGCCTGACGGAGCCGGAGGGCGTTGAACACCACGGATGCTGAGCTGAGGCTCATGGCCAAGGCAGCAATCATCGGGGACAGCAACAGCCCGAAGAACGGATAGAGCAGGCCTGCGGCAATCGGGATGCTCAGCCCGTTGTACATAAAGGCAAACACAAGGTTCTGACGCATATTGCGAACAGTTGCCACCGAAAGCGTCCGCGCGCGCAGTATTCCCATCAGGTCACCTTTAACCAGCGTAACTTGGGCGCTGTTCATCGCGACGTCAGTGCCCGTGCCCATCGCTATGCCGACATCAGCCCTCGCGAGCGCCGGCGCATCATTTATTCCGTCGCCTGCCATGGCGACTACTTTACCTAGGGCTTGTAGCTTAACCACCAG
>JAKUTK010000092.1:7216-15172 GCA_022448005.1 Pseudomonas sp. | reverse complement strand
CCGCCCCCCCCCCCCCCCCCGCCCCGGCGGCCGCCCCGTGCCGCGCGCCGGCCTCCCCTTCCTTAATTTTCTTTTCTCTTGTCCCTCCTCTTGCTCTCTGGGGGGGGGGCCGGCCGGGGTGCCTTTTCGCCTTTTCGAGGTAGGGCCTTTCCCCTTGCACTCCCATTCCCTTGCCGTTTCGGCCCTTTGGCCTTTAACCGCTTCGGTATAGCGGGAAATGGGATGCGGCTCCAGCGTCAATGGGGAACCCGCTGGAGTGGAATGGTCAGCGTCCTTCAGGTCACGCTCGATGCCGTAGAGCTTGTTGATCAGGCTCAGCGCCACGTCGGCACGCCCAGTCTTGCCCTTGGGCTGCACCTTTTGGGCTTCGACGAACTTGCGTCGCGCATGCGCCCAGCAGCCCAGGCGTTCGATGCCGTCGCGTGCAGCCACGGCGTTGTAACCGGCGTAGTCGTCGGTCATCAGGTAGCCGCGGTAGCCATCGAGCAGGCGTAGCGGCACCTCCTGCGCGCGGCTGGCTGTGTAGTCGAAAAGGATCACCGGCTTGTCCGGCGGCCCACCGCTTTGCACCCACATCCAGGATTGTGCCGAGGGGTCGCGTCCCGGTTCATGCAGCACCTGCAAGCGCGTTTCGTCGCAGTGCAACACGGGGTAGTCCAGCAGCTTGTCGCGCATCAGGTTGAGCAACGGTTGCAGTTGCTCGCCACTTTGGATCACCCAACGCGCCAGGGGCTGGCGTGGGATGTCGACGCCGTGGCGGCTGCCCCCTAAAGAAGGTTGGCCGTAGAAGAGCACTTGAAGGGCTTCGCGTCCCTCTCTGGAGTGTGCTGTCTTTTGCGTGTACAGCCCCTGGTTTCAGCGTTGTCAAGTGGCAGTTTTGCTATAGGAGCGTTTTTTCCGCGCACCGCATCACTGGTAATGCTATTCGATCACTCGAAGCTTCGGATGATCTGATCGTTATTTGGTCAGATTGCTGTTTTTGACATCGGCAAAGACTGAAATCAGTCAGAAATACAAGGGTGTGCAGCCCTAGATTCTTTCTTGCAGCGCCTTGAAGAAGGCATCGATATTCTCATCGTGGCGTTTGTAGTAGGTCCAGGGGCCGATCCGCTGCGATGTCACCAATTGCGCGCGCTGTAGAGCTGCGAGATAAAGCGATGTCGTTGACTGCGAGAGGCCCGTGCGCTCTTGGATGATACTGACGCACACGCCTACCGTTTCTGGGTCGACTTCCTGCTCGGGAAAGACTGTCCTGGGATCCTTGAGCCAATTGAGGATGGCAAGGCGCGTCGGGTTCGCCAATGCTTTCAGGGCTTCGTTGACGTCAATAGTCATGAATTTTTTGAGACCTGTTTTTTTTCGATATCTAGATATCTTCCTGATTCGCGCATCAAATTGGAAGGCTTCGCCATGATCTCTGCGCGCCTGCCCGTCGCAATGACGGGCTGGTTTGGACTGGAATCCTATTGCCCTGTCAGGTAGGACTATCGGGCACCTGTGCGCCGAATTGCGGGACGATATGTTTGCCAAGTTCCTCGATAACCTCTGCTGCGGGGCGTTTACCATACTTGAGGTTCAGGATGACGTGATCTACACCGATTTCCTGAAGTGTATCCAGCAAGGCCCGCAGGTGGTTACGTCCCAGTCGGAATCCTAGATGGATAGGCGAGGGTGGCGTGGATGGGTGTTCGTCCAGGTCGATATACAGCGATTGCAAGAACGGCTTGTAGATAGTGCCACATTGTTTAGCCGTTTCCTGTCGCCAATCTTCCACGATGAGTCGCTGCATTTTTGGCGGACGTGGATAGTTGATCCATCCATGGCTTTCACGCGCGATCCAATCGAGCGGCTGGCGGCTGTGTCCGGTTACGAATAGCGGTATTTCCCGAGTCGTAGGTTTGGGAACGAGATCGGCCCCCAGTAACTCGCCGTGACTCCAGCGAATGGGCTCGAAGTGTGTTCGATGGGGTTGGCGTATCACATTGAGGTTTTCTTGAAAGGTCTCGCCACGCTGTTCTGGATCAACGCTGAATGCGGGAAACTCCACGGGACGATCGCCAGAGGCTACTCCCAGGAGCAAGCGACCTCCGCTCAATTGATCAATGCTCGCTGCGGCCTTTGCCGTGTGCAAGGGATTACGCAAAGTAAGGGCGATGGAGGCGGTGCCTAGTGCGATTTTTGTTGTATGGGCTGCGATGTAGCCCAGATACACCCAAGGGTCGAAAACCTGGCCGACATCACCGAAGCTTGGGTCCCTGAGCGGGACGTCGCGAAACCAGAGCGCCGAAAAACCAAGTGCCTCTGCACGTTTGGCCAGCGCGACCTGATCTAGCATGCTCGGTGTATCACCTTCGAAAGCCTCCAGGGGAAAGAACAGCCCAAGGCTTAGATGACCCTGCCTGAAGGTTCGTTTGAATCCCCTATGCTCTTGGTAGGGGATCGTGCTCGGTTGGTACATGCTTAACTTCCTCGGTCAGCAAACGCTGAGCCACGCTCCTGAGTTATGGGGCGTGGCTCTGAGCGTTTAGGATTTGTAAGTCGGGTAGTCGGTGTAGCCCTTATCGGTACCGCCGTACATGCTGCTTGGATCAACTGGGTTAAGCGGCCAGTTGTTGGCGATACGAGCGGGCAGGTCGGGGTTCGCAATGAAGGGGCGGCCAAAAGCGATCAGGTCGCCCCAGCCAGCTTTTATCACGCGATTTCCTCGTTCAGCGGTGTACTTGCCGGCATAGATAATCTTGCCGCTGAAGGTCTTACGAACAGCTTCCCGGAACGTCTCAGGCAGCTCGGGTGCGTTTTCCCAATCGGCTTCGGCGAGCGACAGGTAGGCAATGCCTACTTCCTCGAGGATCTTCACTGCCTCGATGTAGGTTTGGTGAGGATCTTCTTCGACCAGGCCAAGGTAGACGCGGTCTTCGTCTGTGGTCGCGAACAGCGGGGCGAAGCGAACGCCAACGCGCTCCTTGCCGACGACACCAGCAACGGAGAGGGTGATTTCGCGCAGGAAGCGAAGACGGTTCTGCAGCGAACCGCCATATTCATCATCACGCTGGTTGGTATGCGCCGAAATGAACTGGTTTACCAGGTACCCATTCGCGCAGTGAAGCTCCACCCCGTCAAAACCTGCGTCCAAAGCATTTCGGGCTGCTTGGGCGTAGAGCTCAACCAGTTCCTTTACCTCCTTGGTGGACAGGGCTCGTGGGGTCGAAGGGTCGGCCAGTGTACCCGTGCCGGGGCCAGTTTCGATGAACACCTTGACGTTGTCCGCGCGGATGGCTGATGGCGCGACGGGCGCTTCACCACCGGGTTGCAGCGACGTGTGCGACACGCGGCCCACATGCCAAAGTTGAGCAAAGATCACCCCCCCTTCGGCGTGAACAGCGTCGGTGACCTTACGCCAGCCTTGTATCTGTTCCGGGCTATGAATGCCAGGTGTCCAGGCATAACCCTGTCCTCGGGGTTCGATCTGTGTGCCCTCGGTCACCATGAAGCCAGCACCGCTGCGCTGACGGTAATATGTGGCCATCAGGTCGTTCGCAATATTGCCGGGTTGGGAGCTGCGCGAACGCGTCAGTGGCGGCAGAACGATACGGTTCTTGAGGGTGTATGGGCCCAGCTGAGTGGTTTTAAAAAGTTCTGTTTGTGCCATTTTGTTTACCTGCATATCCAAAATAGTCGATGTCTTGGGTCAAGAAATATGGATCAACGAGGTCGGAAGAGTCCGAGCGGTCCAGGTCACGAAGGCGCGCTGTGCGCTCTGCACCGCGCGGGCGACGTCGGCAGCTGTGGCGTTGATAATGGCGAGGGCTTCACCGTATTCGTCCGAAACTCACTGGTTGTCAATAAACAGGCCGTAGCTGCTGTCGGGAAGGTGATTCGGATGGGTATCGCTGGAATCTTTCATGGGACTACCTTCTGGGGTTTCTAGCGCGGTTATGGATAGACTATTCCCGATATTCATATATGTCAATATATTAATATTGCTTCCGGCACGTACGCATGGTTCCACGCCCTTGCAGCTCACTTCTGGATCAGCTGGGAGCGCGCCGTGCTTCGCGCCAGGGTTGCCTATGCAGCCAGCTCCCTTGATTTTTTCATCAAGGAGGCTGGTTGCATCAGGTATTGATGTTTGCGTTGATGTGCAGATGAAGTTAGAACGGCGCGTCGATATCGATGACGCTAATCAGCTTCTGATTGACGAATTCCTTGATGCCCAAAGCCTGCAAGCGATGCTGACTTTTCAAAGCTGAGAGATACAGTGCCTGCTCGAATGCGTGCGGACGCCGTGGCCCTTAATGATCAGCGAGACTTGGATCGTAGGTCTGAGGTCGCTGACGGCTGAGGTGATGTGGTCATTTCAGCGGACAATCAGAGGAATTCCTCAGGCCATAGAGCGTTTGTATCTAGCTTTGGTTTCGATAGCGGCTTCTAACTTTACGTCGTGGATGCCCGGGTGTCTGTTATGTAATATTGCGCACATGGGTTGCTCACTGGCAGCTTGCGGCCAAAAGCGGTCATCAGGGCTGGCTTGAATCGGGGCCGAAGGATTACGCTCTCAGCCCCATAATTGCTGGTCAGACAGTTACCACGATCTTGCCGATCTGCTGATTGGCTTCAAGGAAACGATGGGCATCCTGGATGTCGCTAAGTGTGAATGTCTTTGCGATGATCGGGCGCAACGCACCGGACTCCAACCCTTGTAGAATAAAAGCCTTTGCTCTCTCTAGGGCTTCAGGGTCGGCCACAATCTCTGCGTAGAGATAGCCCTTCAAAGTCAGGCTTTTGCCCAGCACGGTAAACAGTGGGAATGGTGTCGGTTCAGAGCTAAGTGCGCCGTACTCCAGCAAAATTCCGCCCCGCGCCATGCTCTGCGTGAGAGGTTCCAAGGACGGCCCGCCTACAGGATCGAATACAACGCGAGCGCCTTGACCGGCAGTTATCGTCATAACACGCTCGACGATATCCTCTTCATCGCTGACGATGACATGCGCAGCGCCTGCATCAAGTAGGGCTTGCTTCTTCGCGTGAGTTCGAGTGATCGCAATCGATGTGGCGCCGACCATACGAGCCATTTGGAAGGCGGCCAAGCCAACACTGCTTGACGCGGCGGTAACGATGACAAAATCGCCCTGCCGTAGCTTCGCCTGTTCAATCAATGCCCCCCAGGCGGTGACGTACTGCATCCAAGACGCCGCAGCCTCTTCAAAGGACAAGCTCTCAGGGCTCTTTACCACCAGGTGGGCCGGTACATTGGCCAACTCGCCGTAGGTGCCCCAGCGAGCAATATCCAGAGGTGGGATCAGAGCAACCGAGTCACCAATCGTGATCTCGGTTACGTCGCTCCCAACTGCCGTTACGATGCCTGCGGCCTCGTAGCCTAAGCGGCTGGGGAGCTCCGCTTCTTGTAGGTATGCGTGATTGCGGAACATCACTTCGGCTCGGTTCAAGCCAATGGCTTTAACACTAATTTGCACCTCGTTTGCTGCTGGTGCCGATACTTCCAGATCTTCCAGCTTCAGAACGCTGGCGTCACCGTATTCATGAATTCTGACAATGCGTGCCATCATAAATACCTCGTTTATCAATGGGCCTCGACGTACATCCGGAAGGTATCCGGGCACTCGAAAGGTGACAAAAATTTAGTCATTGGTTGGCGCTAGATAAAGGCCTACGATGGCGTATTACTAGAAACAGAGTGTTTATAATGGATCGCCTGACCCAGATGGCCACGTTCGTCAAAACAGTTGAGCTGGGTTCATTCAGCGCCGCTGCGGACGACCTGAATCTGTCCCCTCAATTGGTAGGGAAACAGGTGAAAATACTCGAACAACATCTGGGTGTTTCCCTGCTGCACCGGACTACGCGCAGGCAAAGCCTCACCGACTTCGGCAGGGCGTTCTACCCGCGAGCAAAACTGATCCTTGCAGACATGCAGTCTGCCGAGAGCCTGGCTGCCCTCACTCGGGGCACACCAAGCGGCCGCCTTCGCATCAACGCGCCGGTCACGTTCGGAATTCGCACGCTTTCGCCACGCCTGCTGGAATACATGGTTCGGTATCCTCAGGTGTCTGTTGACCTAACGTTATCGAACGAACTGGTCGATATCGTTGATGATGGTTACGACGTGGTATTTCGCATCGGCGAGCTGGCGAGCAGTGGGTTGAAGGCATTGCCACTGGAGCCCTATCAGATGGTTTTATGCGCTGCGCCGTCCTATCTTGCACGTCGCCCTCCCATCAGCAATCCGTGGGATCTACAGCAGCAGGAATGTCTGGGGTTTACCTATTCTGATGGCCGCTCACACTGGAGCTTCGACAGCCCGGAGGGGCGTATAGATGTTCCTATTACAAGCAAATTAACGATCAATCAAGGTGATCCACTGCTGGCAGCGGCTGTAGCTGGTCTAGGCGTGGTTCTACAGCCGATAGAGTTGGTTAGCGATGCACTGCGCGATGGGACACTGGTGCGTCTGTTGCCGCAGTACCCGGTGCCGAATACCGCAATGCACATCCTCTATGCCCCTGACCGAAGAATGACTCCAAAGCTGCGCAGCTTCTTGGAGTTTGCGCGTGAGGCTTTTGGGCAGCGAGGCCCTCTCTGACGCACGAAAATCAATGTCTGCGCTATCCGGTATTCGTAAAGGACGACGATTACCGTGGCTCACCGGATATGACCAAGCACCCCTTGCTGAGGAAGTACCTGCTGTAGCACTTCGCGGCGGAAGTCGAAGAACTGAAAGATGCCATGTTCGTTGGCTTGGGGCCGTAGGTCCAGAGCGTGCTGGACCGCCTGATCCAGGAGCGGGTTCTGAATCCCGACCGGGTGATTGCCGGCATGCTGCACCCCTCCGGAAACTGCACCTACCGGATCAACTACCTCATCGGCGACAGAAGCGCGCTGGTCCCGCACGCCACCAGCCCTGTGCCTTACGACCAGGTCCGGCGAGCATTTCGGGAGCGGTTCGTCACCGCCTGATCGAACGTCGGATGAGTGGATGCTGACGCGGGTTCAATTCCCAAACGGGAATAGAACTGGCGCCCTGTCTGATGCGCTCGGTTGGTGACCCGACCAGGGCAGAACTGGTAGGATTGCGGGCATCAAGGTCCGGATTCCGCACCTTTCCGCAGGAGTTTGCAGCGGTCGCAAGGCGCTGAGTTACATAGGTTTGGCGCAGGGTTCCACCCCACCGAGCCCCTGCAGGAGTTCGAATCGTTACGCCCCCCCAGAAACCCTCACTAGCCCGAACGGCCCGAACGGCCCGAACGGCCCGATGCTAGGTCGTTGATTTTCAACAAATCGCTCGATCGATCCGCGCTTGCGGACTGCGGACTTCCAATGGGCCGGAAATCTGGCTCGCCCAGACGGCTCTCGGTACCGACACGTTGCAAACAGTCGGTACTTCTCGATAACTACCCGACGAATCGCAACATCACAGCCAGCCCTGATGTTGCCCCTGCTTGCTGACGCAGCTTGGAAGTTCTGGCTGCAATATTGCCCCCCGTCGCTGTGGAAGGTAGCTCCCTGGGCAAGTGCAATCGAGGGGGGGATCGCTGCGTAGAGCTTGTGCCCCCCATCCTGCAGCGTGACCTGATTGGGTCAAGGCCGGGTTGTCATGCAGGCAGTTTGGCTGCAAGCAGTTCGACCTTCTCGATATTGGGCGGAGAACTGAGCAAGGTCGCGGCGTTGGCCATCAAGGCCGCGGCGATCTGGCCGTTCAGATGTGCCTGGCGACCTACCTCATCGGCAAAGGCATCGAACACACCGAACGTCGAAGGGCCAAACTTCAATGCGAACCAGGCAGTGGTGCCGGACTCGGCGTTGGCGAGCGGCAGTGCGCTGGCCAGGAAGTCGGCAAGCGCAGCCTCCTGGCCGGGTTTGGCTTCGAGGCGAACAAACAGGGCGAGCTTGGTCATACTGTAATCCTTTGGGTAAATGGGTTAGGTGAATGGATCGACG
>JAKUTK010000092.1:0-7206 GCA_022448005.1 Pseudomonas sp. | reverse complement strand
TGCAGTCTAAGTCGTCATGACAGCCATCTCTATAGACAATAATGACAATATTGATATCATTGTTGCCATGAAACTCCACATCCTTGTTTGTGACGGCGTGTTTGATCTGGGGCTTGCGGCGCTCACCGACACAGTGGGCTTGGCCAATGCGATGGCGGGCTCGCTTCCACAGGCTCCCGCGCACATAGAGCTCACGCTGGTGGGCGTGCGGCGTCGCATCCGAACTGCGCAAGGCTTGACGGTCCCCGTGGTCCCTGCGCGTGGTGTGCCGGAACCAGACGTCGTGCTCGTGCCCGCGTTTGGTGACAAGCTGCCCGACACGCTCTCGGCTCGGCTCACACGCCCCGACGTGCCCGATGCGGTCGCCGCGCTACAGCAGTGGTCCACCGCTGGCGCGCACCTTGGTGCCGCCTGCTCCGGTAGTTTCTTGCTTGCAGAGAGTGGCCTGCTTGATGGGCATCGTGCGACGACGTCATGGTGGCTGGGGCCGATGTTTCGGCAGCGCTATCCGAACGTCACGCTGGACGAGTCACGCATGATCGTGAACTCGACACGCTTCACTACCGCGGGTGCCGCTTTGGCCCACGTCGACCTGGCCTTGCGCATCATCCGGGGGCGCAGTCCGGCGCTGGCGGCCCTAGTAGCACGCTATCTGCTGGTCGAGGCACGCAGTTCGCAAGCCGAGTTCGTGATTCCCGACCACCTTGCGCATGCCGACCCGATGGTGGAGCGCTTCGAGTGCTGGGCCAGAAGTCAGCTCGCGAAGGGGTTCTCGCTGGCCGAGGCGGCCAGCGCCGCGGGCACAAGCGAGCGCACCTTGGCGCGGCGGCTGCAAAGCGTTTTGGGCAAGACACCGTTGTCGTATTTCCAGGACCTGCGCGTGGAGCATGCCGTCCATCTCTTGCGCACCGGAAACGCGAGCGTCGACCAAGTCGCCGCACAGGTCGGGTACTCGGATGGGGTGACCCTGCGGGCCCTGTTGCGCCGCAAGCTGGGCCGGGGTGTCAGGGAGTTGCGACGCGGTGGATGACCAGAGGCGTTTGGTGTATGTACAGCTGGAGACCGCCGGGAAACTGACGCAGGCCAAACGGCGCATTTGGACCTGATAAAACTACTGCGCCACGTTATTTGAACTGGTTTGCTAGGGTCTGTTGCCATTTCGCGCTAACCCATTGATCTATAAGAGCAAGCCCGTATCGTTGAAGCTCTGACCCAACATCGATACGAGCTTGCAATGCCCCGATTACTGCTCAGCGATGAGCATTGGTCGAAGCTGCGGGAAATTCTGCTGCACAAGGCCATCTACAACAAGCGTGATCTACGAATGACCGTGGAGGGCATGCTGTACCGCATGCGCACGGGATGTCCCTGGAGAGACCTGCCCAAGGCGTTTGGCTACTGGAATAAGGTCTACAAACGCTTCAATGCAGGCCGCAGCGGTACAAGAGGATTCACCGAAAGAATTGCTTGGCATGTTGTTCTCCTCTGTTCAAACGGACGGCGCAGCTATCGCGCGCCAGGACGGCAGCTCGTCAGGAAGATTTCTCTTCCGCCGCCGTGTCGCTGTGGGCGTGTCTTATCCTGCGGACGATCCACCAGATCGTCAGCATCACCGCAGGTACCAGAACCGCCATCACCGGCGCCACGCTGTCGTGAACGATCGGAATGCCCTTGAGCAGGTAGCCGAGAAGACTCACGACGTAATAAGAAATTGCCGCGACCGACAGGCCTTCGACGGTTTGCTGAAGGCGCAATTGCAACTTGGCCCGGTTGTTCATCGAAGCCAGCAGATCGCGGTTCTGGCGTTCAAGTTCGACGTCGATCCACGAACGCAGCAACGCGATGGCTCGGGTCAGTTTGTCGGAGAGCTTGGCCTGGCGCTCCTTTACGGATTGGCACGTCCGCATGGCTGGAGCGATGCGACGCTGCAGGAAGTCCGCCCAGGTGCTGTATCCGGATACGGCCACTTCTGAAAGCGCAGCCAGCCTTTCCTCGACGATCTCGTAGTAGGCACGGCTGGCGCCGAAGCGATAGAGATTTGCCGCGACGCCAGCTTCCAGTTCGGCGGCCAGACCGGTCAATTCGGAAAGCAGCACGTCGCTATCGCGGCGTTCTACCAAACTCGTACACATCTCGTCAGTGATCGCTGCAAGGCGCGACTCCATGCGTCGCAGCTCCGACGTCATCGATCGCGTCAACGGCAGAGACAGCAACGCCAAGGTACGGTACGTCTCGATCTCCAATAGACGTTGAGCCAGCGCACCTGCCCGCGCCGGGGTCAAATCACGAGCAAGGATGAGGATCTGCGTCAGGCCATCCTCATCCTGTCGGAAGTCGGTCAAGATGGCGGCAGAGCCGTTCTCTACCAGCGAGTAGCACAGGCTGGCAGGATCGAAGCGATCAGCCTCCTTCTCCGTTTCTGGCATCCACGGAAGAAGTCTCAAGCGGATGCCGGATACGACCGGGCCCGGAGGAACAAATCCATGTTTGAAGGGATTTTCTCCGCAAGGCTCTCCCGTCTTGGAATCCAGCGAAGCGCACCAGAGATACGTAGAGAACTCGGTGTGCTTTTCACAGTGAAGGTCTCCCTCATCCCATGTCACGCCGTGTAGCGGCGTAGCGTGGTCGGGCTCGGCAACGCCGAAGCGATGAGATAACTCGCTCATCGCCATCTGATCCCTGGCCTGGTCGCCTTCGGTCATGAAAGAGAGCTGCAATATACCGCGGGGGGCCTGAAGCAACAGATGCGGGCGCGCATGCACTTCACCCACGGCTGCAGCACGATCGGCATAGGCCGGCATGCCGTACACGGTGGCGGTCGGGGTGGGTTGTACGGTCGTCGTATTGATATTGGCCGGCTCTTTCATAACGACCTCATTTCTCATTGGTTGAAAAGCACGCTTCAAAACAAATGCCCGCAGCCATGCGTTTCACACATGGCTGCGGGCCGATCTTCATGAGCAGGCACCGCGTTACACAGTCCGTCTAACAGGCTCGCCGTATAATAGAGGCTTGTGCTGACCCTGTCAGAACGCTCTCAGCTTCCTTGCTTTCAGACGAAGGTGTACGAGCAGACCTTGTTGCCCGCCGGATCACGCAGGTAGGCCGCATAGGCACCCGGCAGGTGACCACGTGCGCCAGGTTGGCCCTCGTCAGTGCCGCCTGCGGCAAGGCCGGCGGCGTGGAAGGCATGCACTTCAGCGGGAGTGGCGACCGCAAAGCCGATCGTCACGCCGTTGCTGGAAGGCGCTTCACCATTGCCCGGGCGGGCGATGATGAAAGCCGGCTTTTCGCGACCGAAAAGTACCCATCCGTTGTTGAAAGGACCGAGGTTCTTGATGCCAAGAGCACCCAGAGCGGCGTCGTAGAACGCGACCGACTTCTGAAGGTCGGCAGCGCCGATAAAAATGTGCGAAAAGATGCCATCGCCAGAAATGACAGGAGTGGACATGATTAATTTCCTTGGTGGTTGGTGTTGAATGGGTAGTGGGCGGTCAGTAGTGGATCACCGTGCGAATCGACTTGCCTTCATGCATCAGGTCGAAGGCCTTGTTGATGTCGTCGAGGCCCATGGTGTGGGTGACGAACGGGGCGAGATCGATCTCGCCTTTCATTGCGTCCTCCACCATGCCGGGAAGTTGAGTGCGGCCCTTGACCCCGCCGAAAGCCGAGCCCTTCCAGGTGCGACCGGTGATCAACTGGAACGGGCGCGTCGAAATTTCCTTGCCTGCACCAGCCACGCCGATGACGATCGACTGGCCCCAGCCACGATGTGCTGCTTCCAGTGCCGAGCGCATCACGTTGACGTTGCCGATGCACTCGAAGGTGTGATCGACACCCCAACCGGTCATCTCGATGAGAACCTCGTGAATCGGCTTGTCGAAGTCCTTCGGGTTGAGGCATTCGGTCGCGCCGAAGGTACGAGCCAGCTCGAACTTCGCTGGATTGGTGTCGATGGCGATGATGCGACCTGCCTTGGCCTGGCGTGCCCCCTGAATCGCAGCGAGCCCGATGCCGCCGAGGCCGAAGATGGCCACAGAGTCACCCGGCTGAACCTTGGCCGTGTTGTGAACAGCGCCGATGCCGGTGGTCACACCGCAACCCAGCAGGCAGACATGCTCGGGATTGGCGTCCGGGTTGATCTTGGCCAGCGAGACTTCGGCCACCACCGTGTATTCGCTGAAGGTCGAGCAGCCCATGTAGTGGTAGATCGGCTGGCCGTTGTAGCTGAAGCGGGTGGTGCCATCGGGCATCACGCCCTTGCCCTGGGTGGCGCGCACCGCCACGCACAGGTTGGTCTTGCCGCTCTTGCAGAACAGGCACTCACCGCACTCGGCGGTGTACAGCGGGATCACGTGGTCACCCGGCTTGACCGAGGTCACGCCCTCGCCGACCTCGACCACGATGCCGGCGCCCTCATGGCCCAGCACCGCCGGGAACACGCCTTCCGGGTCCTCGCCCGACAGGGTGAAGGCGTCGGTATGGCAAACGCCGGTATTCGTGATCCTGACAAGCACCTCGCCCTTGCGCGGCGGCTCGACGTCGATCTCGACGATTTCCAGTGGCTTTCCAGGCCCGAAGGCAACTGCTGCACGTGATTTCATGATGTCGCTTCCTTTACTAGCTAACTAAATTTTCCCTCACCGAGGGCACCCTGGTGCCTCTACCGCAGGTAGGAGCGGACGATGGAGATGGTCTCGTCAATGGACTTGTTCTGCGAATCGCTCCTGATTTCGCTACTGGGAAACTCTTCCCGTAGATAGCTCTCCATAACCGTTGCCATCAATCCGTTGTCAGCCCCACGAACAGCTGCAAGCTGCTGAAGAATTGCAGGGCATTCAGCACCTGCATCGAGCGCTTGCTTCTTTTCTTCCGGGCCATGTGGCACTCACCGCTTTTCACTCCAGATAAGCGGGGCCTGACGCCGAAGAGACAGGCCCTCAACTCATTAGAATTCCTGCACGGTTGGGCGCAGAACGATCTCGTTAATATCCACGTCAGCAGGCTGCTCAATTGCGAAGGCGATAGCTCGAGCGACCGATTCGGCGGGAATTGCATGCTTGTAGAAGTCCACCACGAAATCGCGGCTCTGTTGGTGGGTGCTGCCGAATTTCAGTTCGGAGTCCACGGCGCCCGGTTCGATAGTCGTGGTGCGGATGCTGCCACCGACTTCGTGACGCAGTCCTTCGGAGATAGCCCGCACAGCAAACTTGGTGCCGCTGTACACGGTGCCACCTGGGCTGAACACCTTCAGGCCTGCAACCGATGCGATGTTGATGAAGTGACCACTGTTTTGTTTCTGGAAGACTGGCAATGCAGCCGCGACTCCGTACAGCAGACCCTTGATGTTGATATCGATCATGCGATCCCACTCGTCAGTGCGAGTATCGCTGAGCGGTGCAATCGCCATCAGTCCGGCATTGTTGATCAGTACATCAATGCGACCGTAGGTGTCCACGGCACCTTGAATGAGCGTTTTGACCTCTTCCTGAGAGGTAACATCGGTCTGATACGCGATTGCCTGACCACCTGCATTGGTCAGCTCAGCCACCAATGCGTCGAGTTTATCTTTGCGACGTGCAGCCAGCACTACGCGAGCGCCAAGCGCAGCAAGGTGGCGTGCAGTAACCTCACCCAGGCCGCTACTGGCACCGGTGATAACGACAACTTTTCCAGAAATGTTATTGCTCATGCTGAGAACCTCATCGGCGGGTTTGTACTTCGCCATGGCTGGTTAACCTGGCAGTGCGCAAACTTTAGACCCATGATTGATCTCAATAAATGGAAATGATTGGATTATACTATTCCTGAAAATGGAATAAACGGGAGGGGCAACATGCTTAACCGCATGGAGATGGTTAGGATTTTTTGCACAGCAGCAGAGGCAGGTAGCTTCCGCGAAGCGGCAACTCGATTAGGCATCTCCCCACAAGGGGTGACTCGAGCCATTCAAGCCCTGGAAACTGAGCTTGGCGAATCACTGTTCCACCGCAATACCCGCCAGGTGAGCATCACTGCTTTCGGTCAGGATTACGCCAAAGATGCCAGGTCAGCTCTGGATCATTTCGATACGCTATTCCGGTCGCACAGGACGGAGCCTGAGCTGTCAGGTAAGGTGGGGATTACGGCTCCACATGCTATTGGCAGGCGCTTCCTAATACCGTTTCTTCAGCCCCTGGCCGCTGCACATCCTGACCTGCAATTCGATCTCCGCTTGGAAGATCAGATGACTGATGCTGTTGAGGCGCATATCGATATTGGTATCAGGGTGGGGGTTATTCGCGACCGGCGCTACGTTGCACGTGCCTTAGCTCCCGTGCCGTTTTACGTTGTCGCGTGCCCGTCTCTCATAGGCCAAAAGACACCACCTAAATCTTTGGATGCCTTAGCTAAGCTGCCACTTTCAGTCCTGATCGACCGGAAAAATGGCCGCCCTTGGCCTTGGCTATTTGCCGACGGGCAAACGTTCACGCCCAGGCAGCCAGCTCTTATCTGTGATGATCCAGATACGGAATTGGAAGCCACCCTGGCAGGCATGTGTTTTGGCCAAATTCCTGCCTATCTGGCTGAGCCTCATCTGCGGTCAGGAAAGCTGGTTGCTGTTTTGGCTGATCTCGCTCCAGCGCCATGGGATCTGTTCATATACCGCCCGCAGCAGGGTCCTGTATCGAAGCGGGTGCGATTGGTGTACGACCACCTTAAGCAGGCTTTCTCAAACCCCAAGCTATTTCCCCAGGGCCTGGGGACATAGCTTGAATACCTGCCAGCAATCGTCCGCTTTTGGCCCAGAGTGTGTAAAAACACTTTCACATCTTGTATGCCCCAGCCCACTGCGCCTGGGCGTAGTGATTTCCCGAGCATTTGCCACGATCAGGGCCGGTGGCGCGTCAGAGCGCTTATAAAGCACTGTGGTACCTCTTGGGACAGTAAAAACCGGGGCTTTTACGCCGTCATCGCCTTCAATAAGCCTTCGGTACCCATGATTTTCATCACCCGCTTCAAATTATAGGCAAGCACATTCAAGCTCATTTCTGCACTCACCCCGTTCAGCTTTCGTGAATCACCCCGGGTTTCGTGGAGGCCTCAGCTCTTGAGAAGATGAGGCCATGAGAAAGACTACTACCTACTCCCCTGAAGTCCGTGAGCGTGCTGTGCGCATGGTTCTGGAACACCTGAACGACTATCCGTCCGAGTGGGCAGCCATTG
>JAKUTK010000091.1 GCA_022448005.1 Pseudomonas sp. | reverse complement strand
AAAATGCTATCTGGTGTTCTTCCAGCCAGTCCCGCGACATCTGATATCTTCCCTTGTTGCGCAAGGGCGACATTCTCCCACTGGCATCGGATTTAACCCAGCGTTGAGGCTGGTTGCTTTTCGCTTTGCCGTTGGGCGAAGTCCGCAACGGTCCTAACAAGTCCTGCCGATAAGAGGATGCATGATGTTTCGAAATAACTGGATGGCGGGTCTGAGGCAAGTGCTCGCCATCGCCAGGAGTTAACCGCAATGAATCCTCAACCTTCAGGCATGCCCTGGAACCTGCTGCTGCTAACCTGGCTGGTCGCACTGGTATCGACCCTGTCCGCGCTGTTCATTGGTGAGGTGATGGGCCAGGCACCCTGCGTGTTGTGCTGGTTCCAGCGTGCCTTCATGTTTCCGCTGGCGGTGATCCTGGCCATCGCCTGCTACCGCTCGGATTTCACCGTCTGGCACTATGCCCTGCCGCTGACCGCTATCGGTGCGGCACTGGCATTTGTTCACACGCTGCTCTATGCAGGGCTGATTCCACAGCCGATCCAGCCCTGCACGGCCACTGGTCCATCCTGCTCAGGCGCCGGAATGACCCTCTTCGGCGTGGTGCCCCTGCCGGCACTCGCCTTGTTCGCTTTTATCCTTATCGCCATCCTGCTCATAATCATCCGTCGGAGAACCACCCCATGAATCGCCGTTCCGTGGTCCTGATCGTCAGTGTCGTGATCCTGGCCGTCTTTGCTGCCGCTGCATTCTTCTATTCCCCCTCGCAATCGCCTCAACAGGCCCAGGCTCCCGGTTCGACAGCCCAAGAGACCGCGACACAACCCAAACAGAACGGCGGCCAGTTGGTTCGCTTCCACTCACCAGTGTTCGGCCCGGCGCAAGCGCCAGTGACCATCGTCGAATTCTTTGACCCTTCCTGCGAGGCATGCCGCGCCTTCCACCCCTATGTGAAGCAGATCCTCGCCGAGAACCCGGAAGACGTGCGTTTGGTGCTGCGCTATGTACTGTTCCATCAAGGCTCCGAAGAGGTGGCGCGAATGCTGGAGGCGGCGCGTAAGCAAAATCTCCATGAACAAGTGTTGGGGGCTGTGCTGGAAGCCCAACCCGGTTGGCACGACGACCCCAAGGTAACGCAGGCATGGGCTGCTGCAGAGCGCGTCGGTTTGAACTTGGAACAGGCCCGCCAGGACATGCATACGCCTGGCGTCAACGCCGTGCTGGAAACGGACATGCAGGACGTTAAAGCCGTTGGGGTTCGTGGCACGCCGACTTTTTTTGTCAATGGTCGTGCGCTCAGCGAGTTTGGCCCGGAGCCGCTGCGCCAGTTGGTGAACAGCGAAGTGGCCAAGGCACGAGAATGACACTATGAGCGCGCTGGAAAACCGCGTGCCACCGCTGCTCGTGGCCGGCCTGATCGCTGTGCTGATGGGTTTGTCGGGAACCAAATTGCCGGGTTTCGAACTGGCATGGACCGCGCGCCTGACCTTCGCTTTGCCAATACTGCTCCTGGGGCTCGGCGTGTGCCTCGCCGGCGTCCTGTCGTTTCGCCGCGCGCGTACTACGGTTAATCCATTGCAGCCGCAGCAGGCTTCTGCATTAGTGGAGGCTGGCATCTACCGGTACAGCCGCAACCCCATGTACTTAGGCTTTGCCATTATCCTGGCGGCTTGGGCGCTGGTCTTGGCCTCGCCTCTAACCCTGCTTGGCGTAGTTGCTTTCGTGCTGTACATGAACCGTTTCCAGATCCCAGCCGAAGAGTGGGCGCTGGAAACATTGTTCGGCGAATCATTTGCCCGCTACCGTGCACGAGTCCGCCGCTGGCTCTGAGCGTCCGCGGCGGTAGCGACTGGCGGGGCTTGCTCGTCGCGGCAGCCTGCCGAAGGTGCCACGACCTAGCCTGATCTCCTCGTGACGAGCTGCTTTGGCCACATGCCGCTAGCATGTCTCTGGTCGAAGACATAGCGCCAACGAGTGATGTCGCAAGTTCACTCCGTTGATATCGAGATAACTGTCTAGCAACAGCGGTGAGCGCAAAGCAGGCTTATGCTTCGCTGCGATGACTGTCGGCCTGCCTGGTGTCGATACAAACACTGCCGTCTAGCTCCATTTCAAGTGTCGAGTGGCTGACTTTGAATCGCTCATGAAGTACACGTTTTAAATCAGTCTTCACTCGTTCAATTTCGGGCAGGCTAGCCTTCTTGATGACAACGTGAGCTTCCAATGCAGTTGAATGTTCGGCAATTTCCCAGACATGTACGTGGTGAACACTCACAACGTCGTCCACTTGCTCCATGACATTGATTATATCAGTGATGGAAACTCCTTCTGGTGCGCCCTCCATTAACAAGTGAATGGTTTTAGGTAGCATGCTAAAGCCCTGCCATAGCACGTAACCAGCAATCATCAGCGTCAGTACAGTATCTGTCCAATACCAGTCATACAGAAGGATTAATGTTCCGGCAATAATAACACCGACGGAGGCCAGCGCATCCGACACATTGTGCAAGAATGCCGCCTTTATATTCATGCTATTCTTAGACATTGTGTACGTGAGCAAGGCCGTGACGACATCTACAATCAAGGCTATTCCCGCCACCACGACCACTGTCCATCCTTCAATGGGCTGTGGGGCAAAAAACCGACCTATAGCTTCGTAGATGAGGTAGAGACCAACGATAATCAGCGTGACCAAGTTAATCAAAGCCGCTATGGTTTCACTGCGTCGGTAGCCGAAGGTTTTAAAAGCATCTGGCGGTTTGCGACCGATTTTACGTGCGATGAGCGCAATAACCAGTGATGCGGCATCGCTCAAGTTATGTAGCGCGTCAGCTATGAGCGATAAACTGCCAGAAAGTATTCCTCCAACAACTTGTGCCAGAGTTAGCACAGTATTAACGCCAATGGCAGCGATTAAACGCTTATCGCCTATGGCTTCGGTGTTATGGTTATGTTCGTGAGCCATTGGTTTTTAACCGTCCTTAAATAACATAAGACAAGGATAGGGAGCCCAAAAAAGTAATAGATAATACTAGCACCAATACCATCTGGCCTTCCAAACCACACTGACAGAAATGCGACCACTCTCAAGCGAGTTCGTGCATTATCGTCTGAAACTTGCCGATAACTGGCCGATCCCTCTCAAACGTTAAACGACGTTGCTCGCTAATGATAGATGATGCGGCGTCAATCCGAAGATGACAAAATTGTAATCTTCCAATCATTCTTTTCGTAGGATAGGCCCTTGCAGATTGGTGCGCCTCGGTGCTGACATGACGAAGCAAGGCGCTCATGTCACCGCGCAATGGAAGCATTACATTTCAATAATGTAATGCTTGGCTCATGCTGCTGTTAACTTCAATCACGCAAAATTCATTCGAACCTGCAGGGCTCAGCGAGAAAGCTCAGCAAGCCACCTTTGAATTTAGCGAGGACTGCCCTATGAATCTGTTGAAAGCTATTGTTGTTGGTTTGGTAATCTGCGGCTCCGCATTGTCTTATGCAGAAGATGGTTACGACCGCTCAATTAAATTTAATGAAAAATTCCGAGCAGATCAAAAACGAATTCACGGAACCGAATCCGCCAAACGAAAAATAGACGAATTACAGATTAAGGATACCCGCCAAGATCAGAACAATACGGAAAGCAAGAAAGAAACCAAAGCTGACTAACCGCTTCATATCTGAACGATATTCGCCTCCGGCAGCTTCCAATCTCCTTTGGAAGCAGTTGCACTCTAAGCGCCCTTCGGGGCGCTTTTTTGTTTCCATAACTTGCCCGCAACATCGCTACCAGCGAATCGCCCGGAATTTATATAAGCCGTTTCGTTTAAGTCAGGCCGCCATTGCCTGATCTGTTGTTATTAGCCTTCGCAAGGATCATGTCCGAGTGAGCTGAACAGACGCTGTGGCGTACAGCGCACCCATGTCTGGGTCGCTATCTCAAAGGCCTCACGGTTCGCCCATGATTGACGGTGTCAGCTCGGCCTTGCACAGCCCGCTGATCGTTCCAGCCAGGGCTTTGTCGTAGCTATCGCCCTTTGCTGCCGACCGGGGCAGGTCAGTCGCTGTTTGCATAATCCTTCGTCAGCTCACCGTGGGTGAAAGCCATCAGGTCAAGGACGCGTATGTAGCGAAAGTCATACGCACTAAGCGCTGAGCAATTTTTTATTTACCGCTTAGATGCATCAGACTGCGCCACAAAGGCTGTGCTGTCCGCTGCGCCGCTAATGAAACTGCGCTCCGATAATTAACGCGCCCCGTTCTCGCTAGCTAGCAAGAACGGGGCGTTGTGTGCCGCCATCCAATCTCTAGCTTGTTCTGTCAGCGGCCAACGCGATTTCTTGCTCCTCCAATTCGTCTTCGCGTCGATGAGCCATCTGGTAGAGCAACGGCAAAACTAATAGCGTTAGCACCGTTGAGGAGAGAATCCCCCCGATCACCACCGTCGCAAGGGGACGTTGTACCTCTGCACCGGTACCCACATTCAAGGCCATTGGAACGAACCCGAGTGAAGCCACTAAGGCTGTCATCAATACCGGTCGTAGCCGGGTAAGGGCACCTTCGCGGATCGCAGTGTCCAGAGGTAAACCTTGCTCCCGTAGGCTACGGATGAAGGAGATCATTACCAGGCCATTTAGAACGGCGACGCCTGACAGAGCAATAAAGCCAACACCTGCTGAAATGGACAATGGGATATCTCTGAGCCACAGCGCAACAATGCCTCCGGTGAGCGCAAATGGAATCCCTGTAAAGACCAACAAACCGTCTTTGACATTGTTGAACATCATGAAAAGCAGAATGAAGACCAGGAGCAGCGCCACGGGGACGACAATCTGCAGCCGCTTCGTTGCCGATTCAAGCTGCTCAAAGGTACCGCCCCAGTCGATCCAATAACCTGCCGGGATATCTACCTGGGCCTGGATTTTCTGTTCTGCCTCAGATACGAATGATCCAATGTCACGACCACGGACGTTTGCACTGACGACAATTCGCCGTTTCCCTTCTTCTCTACTGATCTGATTCGGACCGGGGGCCAAATCCAGGGTGGCCACCTCGCCGAGGGGGATATAACTTATGGTGCTGTTTAATTCCCTTGGAAGGGCAATTGGAAGCCGCTCAATTGCGGCGAGATCGCTGCGTATCTCGTCCGGTAAACGAACCACGATATCGAAACGCCGATCTCCTTGAAACAAGGTGCCTGCCTCTCGGCCACCGATAGCTACTGCAACCGCTTGCTGGACGGTATCTAGACTCAGGCCGTATCGTGCGATCTGATCGCGATCGATATCAATCGTGAGCATGGGAAGGCCAGTCGTCTGCTCGACCGTAACCTCTGAAGCGCCTGGTACTTGTCCTAGCACCTCGGATACTTCCGCCGCCGTGCTGTTAAGAACGTCCATGTCATCACCATAGATTTTCACGGCTACCGCGGCACGAACTCCGGAAATCAGCTCGTTGAAACGCAGCTGAATCGGCTGGGAAAACTCGTAGTTATTGCCCGGCAACTCAGCGGCGGATGCTTGCACCTCGCTTAAGAGCTGATTACGCGACTTGCCTGGATCCGGCCACTGTTCTTGTGGCTTCAGCATGACGTACCCGTCAGAGATATTTGGAGGCATAGCATCCGATGCCACTTCCGCAGTGCCAGTTCGCGCAAATATGCGTTCAATCTCCGGAAACTCATCCATAAGCTTTCGCTCCAGCTGCTGCTGCATCTCTACAGACTGACTAAGACTGGTAGCTGGTACACGAAGGGCTTGGATAGCGAAGTCTCCCTCGTTGAGGCTAGGCACGAATTCACTGCCCATACGTGACCCTACGAGGCCAGAAAGTATGACTACAACTACCGCAAAGGTGAGCACTGCTGGCTTGTTGGCCATTACCGCATCGAGCGCAGGTGCGTAGGCCCGTTTAGCATTGCGGATTAGAAAGTTTTCCTTCTCCGTAACCCGCTTACCGATAAAGAGCGCAACGGCCGCCGGGACGAACGTCACCGAAAGGATTATCGCCCCGAATAGCGCTGTCACTACGGTAAACGCCATGGGCGTGAACATCTTACCTTCTACCCCTGTAAGGGCGAATATCGGCAGATACACGATCATAATGATCAGCTGCCCATACAATAGAGGCCGACGCACTTCCTTTGCCGCAGCGAATACTTCATGAAGCCGTTCGGACAGTGTTAATGCCCGTCCGTGATGGGACTGAGCGTGTGCAAGTCGACGCACGCAGTTCTCAACAATCACCACGGCTCCATCGATAATGATGCCGAAATCCAATGCGCCTAGGCTCATCAGGTTGGCGCTGACCTGATTGGCTACCATGCCGGTGAACGTGAAGAGCATAGAAAGCGGTATCACAAGCGCGGTTAGGATCGCCGCCCGGATATTGCCTAAGAAGAGAAAAAGTATAACCACAACAAGAATGGCACCCTCAGTGAGGTTCTTCTTAACGGTGGATATAGCTTTGTCTACGAGTACAGTTCGATCGTAGACAGTAATTGCCTTTACGCCTTCCGGAAGCGAAAGGTTTATCTCTTTCATCTTGTCGTCGACAGCCCTTGAAACTACTCGGCTATTTTCACCGATAAGCATGAAGGCCGTACCTAGTACCACTTCGCGGCCATTCTCGGTGGCTGCGCCAGTGCGGAGCTCCTTTCCAACCTCGACCGTCGCAACGTCGCGGATACGCACTGGGGTACCGTCAACGTTGCTAATAAGGGTATCGCGGATGTCCTCCACAGACTGCATTTGTCCTGGAGCGCGAACAAGATACTGCTCGCCGCGCTTTTCAATATATCCGGCACCTAGATTGTTATTGTTTTGCTCAACCGCCTCGATCAAATCTTGTAGTGTTAGTCCAAACGACCGCAAAGTGTCTGGGTTGGGGGCGATCTGATATTCCTTTGCATATCCTCCGATCGTATTGATCTCAGTAACACCAGGTACATTTCGGACTTGCGGTTTGATGATCCAATCTTGAATCTCACGCAAGTCAGCAGGGGTATACGGCGTACCGTCCGATTTGGTGGCACCTTCCTCAGCTTCAACCGTCCAAAAATAGATTTCGCCAAGCCCAGTGGAAATAGGGCCAAGTGTTGGAGTGACGCCATCTGGGAGCTGATCTTTGGCCCCTCCCAGGCGCTCGTTCACAAGTTGGCGGGCAAAATAGATGTCAGTGCCTTCCTCAAAAATAACTGTGATCTGAGAAAGTCCATATCGAGACAAGGATCGTGTCTGCTCGAGCTTGGGCAGCCCAGCCATTACCGTCTCGAGCGGGTAGGTAATACGCTGCTCCACTTCCAGCGGGGAATAACCTGGCGCCGCAGTGTTGATTTGCACCTGTACGTTGGTGATATCCGGGACAGCATCGATAGGCAGCTTTTGGTAGCTGTAAGCTCCTAACGCTGCCATGCCAAGCACGGCTAGCATAACCAACCAGCGATGCTCGATAGAAAAACGAATGATACGTTCGAACACGATTCTATAACTCCGTATCAGTGAGCATGCGAGGCGCTGGCTTTGCCAAGCTCGGACTTGATGATGAAGCTGTTATCCAAGGCATAGCGCGCTCCGGGCTGGAGGCCTTCCTTGATTTCGACCGCGTCACTATCGCTGCGGCCACTCACGATTGGCTGAGCAGCAAAGCCATGGTCGGTCCGTACAAACACCACCGGCTTTTCTTCCAATGTGTGGATCGCATCAGGACTTACTGCGACTGGCACGGATGCTTCGCCAGCGCCTACCTGCACTTTGACGAACAGGCCGGGGCGCCAAACCCCTTCAGGGTTGGGAAGTGTGACCCGGGCGGTAGCGGCGCGGCTTTGCTGACCAACAAGTGAGCCGACATAAGAAACGGTTCCATTGGCACTGGACTCGAATGCTGTGGCCTCGATAACGGCATTGCTGCCTACTCGTACCGCGCTGAGTGCATTGGCAGGAACGCTGATATCTGCCCACACGGTGGAGAGATCGGAAATGATGAATATCTGGTCATCGGTATTGACTGACTCACCGAGCGTGATGTCCTTCTCAACGATCATCCCATCGAACGGCGCCCTGAGTTCGTAGCGGCTCAATGCGTCTGGCTTGCCAGCATCACTGCCAAGCGCTTGTAGCTGTGCGTTTGCATTCGCAACAGTCAGCTCTGCTTCCCGTAAAGCCTGTTGTGCCTGTAAATAATCCTGTTCCGCAGAAATACGCTCTTCCCATAGCTCCTTTTCGCGTCGATAGGTTTTTTGAGCCAATGCAAGACGTTTTTGCGCCGCGTAGAACTCGCTTCTACGTTCCGACAGGTCTGTACTCGCGATCACAGCAAGTACTTGCCCCTGTTTCACCTGTTCGCCCAAATCGACTTTGACCGCTTCAACGACACCTGAGAGACGAGGCACAACTTGCGCTGTGCGGTCTTGGTTGAATGTAATTTCGCCAGGCAGCTCAATTGCGCTTTTTATCTTTGCGGGCTGAGCAGTTGCCAGTGAGATGCCGGCGGCTAGGATTTGTGTCTCTGAGAGTTCTACCTCTGCTGTTTCAGTATGCTCCGCTCCCTCGGGCTCATCTTCATGCTCATCTTTCTCTGCCGCACCGACCTCGTGATCGCTATCGGCGCCTCCTTCATCATGGCCATGATCTCCTTCGGCTTCTGCATCCTCATCCGAATGCCCTTCATCTTCATCCTCATGCTCCGATTCGTCACCATGCTCGCTATGTGCGTCGCCCGCATCGGGCACAGCTGGACTACTGCGAAGAAGCAATCCGCCAAGCATAAGTGCCACGCTTAATATGACGACGATCCAAAAAATCTGCTTCTTGTGACCAGCCAAGGAAGATGTATTCGATTTACTTTTCATATGGATTCCTATGGCTGAGTGGCCGAGGTGATAACGGCCGACCCATCTCCGACAATTCGCGAGATTTCTGCCGCCGCCTGGTTAGCTTGTGATAGCGCAGACAGGTACTGAGATCGGGCTTGGAAAAGCGTGCGTTGAGCATCCAGTACGTCAAGGAACGTGAATTTTCCAAGTTCGAACCCCTTGCTGGCAGCTTCATAAGCGCTTTGGGCACTCGGGAGCATATCGTTGCGCAACAGTTCAAACTGCTGGCGAGCAGTGCGCAGCCGCATGTGCGCTTGGGAAAGTTCGCTTTTCAGGCGTATATGGACGGCGTTGAGCTCGTCCTGCGCCTGGTAGGCCCGTTCCTGCGCTGCTCCGATGTTGCCTTGGTTTCGATCAAACAACGGCAGGGGCATCGAGATACTCACCAATCCCAGCGTGCCGTTATATTCATCTGAGCGTTGGGCACCTACGCTAACCGTCACGTTAGAAAAGCGATTCGTCCTTTCCAGCTTTAACGCAGCCCGACGTCTTTCAGCCTCCCGACGCGCGCGGGTTAGTTGGGCGGAATCGTTCAAACGGCTATAAAGCTCAGCTAGCTCGGGAAGAGGAGGCACTGCCTCTACCGGCTCTTTTACTCGCTCAAAGCGTGGCTGTGGATTTCCCCAGTTGGCCGCCAGCCGAGTGCGCGCAGCTTCGAGTTCAGCTGTGGCCTGGGCAAGCTCTACTTGCACTCCAGTAGCCGCAACCCGCGCCCGGGTTTCCTCTACGGGAGAAACCATGCCGGCCCTCACACGTCGATTGGCCACGTTCACTGCTTGCTTCGCAAGCTTTGAAGCAGCCTGAGCGAGGTCCAGCCGTTCTTGAGCAGTAAGCACATCGTAGTACGCGCCCATCACTGCCCCCCTCAGTCGAGCTTGGGCGTCCTGTAGGTCAGCAGCTGCTACGTCCAAGGCTCGTTGCGCCGCCTCAATACGAGCCGAACGTTTACCACCCAGCTCTATTTCTTGGCTCAGTTCAAGCGTGGTCTCCGGGGCATCGCCCCGGATTCCCTCCTGGCTAGCGGACAATATTGGATTCGGACGTGCTCCGGCTTGGCTAATTAATGCGCGAGAAGCAGCCAGCTCACGTCTTGCAACAGCCAGTTCAGGGCTTGCAGAGCTAGCGAGTTCCAAGGCGCGTAGAAAGCTTATGGATTCGACAGACTCAACGGGGAATGTATTTGACACACCGACAGGTAAGGTCTGTGTGAAGGTCGGCAACTCTAAGGGTTGCGCAAAGGCGAGATTGCACGACAACGTCGTCAACCCCAGCGAGAAAAGAGCTTTTCGCACCGAAATCTCCTAAAAAAAGGGAAGGTTCGGTGAGACGCAAGATACAGATAAATGGCGCTTACTGGTTACTTTGGCGTCCCACCGGTTTTGCACCGATGCGCCAATTAGGTTTCTCAGGACGCCCCGCTTCAGCCGATGCGTAGCTAGCAGAAGGAAACGGTTTCAAGCTCATTGATAATACCGAACCAGGACAGATCCCTTTCGTTATAAGCGGCTTGATATGGTCGCCATGAAAGACACAGTCTCCATCCAGACTGATTTTTTTTGCGGCTTTTGACGATCCTTCCTCGTCAGTACCCAGAGACTCGTGCGGATGTTCGTGATGTCCAAGATGATTTGCTGCCGAACCATCCTCATGACTGCAGCTCGTGCTAACAACTGCCCATGATGATTGCAATGGGAACAAGGCTAGCAACATCAGCAAAACTATTTTTCTCATCCAAGGCAAAACGATGACTTCCTGGTTTAGATGTCGAATCCAATCATAAGAACTACCCCCGCCAAGACGCGAAACACATGCGCCTCTACTGCGATAGTGATTCGCCCTGAATTTAGTAGACAAATACACGAAAGCGTTTTTATCAGCCTTGCCAAGCCGGCGAGATAGCTGATGGCTATGGGGTGGTGACTTTAAATAAGTGTGGATAACGACCTGGTGACCGCAACATTACAAATCTGTAATCGAAGGAGTGCGCGATTGGGCTTCCTCAGATTACAAAATAGTCATTTGCCGCTAATCCTGCCGTCATCTCTAGGGGAAGAACATGGCCAAGCGCTAAAAACAAAAAGGCGAAAGGCGTCATTCGAGCACTGACCTGCCGTACATAAGGAGCATCATCATGAGCAAAAAGGCCGTTTTTTCGCTGACAGCCCTTTCACTGGCGTTGGGCAGCGCCCCGGTCTTTGCCCAATCGGAAACAGCCGAGGGCTTCATCGAAGGCAGCACGCTATCGCTGATAAATCGCAACTTCTATTTCAATCGGGATTTTCGCGACGGTGAGAGTGCCGCCGGCAATGGCTACTCCGAGGAATGGGCCCACGGATTGATGGCCTTCTTCGAGTCCGGATATACCCAAGGCTCGGTAGGGATTGGCTTCGACGCTTTCGCCATGCTCGGCCTCAAGCTCGATTCTGGATCAGGACGTTCCGGTGCTGGCGGAACCGTCGATCTTCTCCCCTACAATAGCGCCGGCGATGCCGAGGATGACTTTTCTCGAGTAGGGGGGGCCGTGAAAGCACGGTTCTTGGGCACCGAGATCAAGGCAGGCGATGTATTTCCCGCTACTCCTGTCGTGCACTTTGGTGACGCACGGCTGCTGCCGGAGTCTTTCAAGGGTGTCACCGTTGTGAACAACTCGCTGGACGACCTCACCCTCCAGGGCGGCCGCCTGCACGCGATGAGCCAGCCCAATACCAGCAACACGAACGATGACTTCGTCACGTTTTATGGCGGCGGCGTCGACTCGCCTTGGCTCGGCTACGCAGGCGGCGACTATAGCGTCAACGAAAATCTTAGTCTTAGCCTGTATACCAGCCGGCTCAAGGATGCCTGGAACCAACATTACTTCGGTCTATCGGCCACCTATCCGCTTTCCGATGTCGTCGCGTTGCTGGGCAGTTTCAACTACTACAAGGCAACCGACGAAGGCCGCGAGTTGCTGGGCGAGTTCAACAACAACATCTGGAGCTCCAGCCTGGGTGTCGCCTTCGGCGCGCACACCGTCACGGCGTCGTATCAGCGAAACAACGGTAACAACGACTTTGACTACTTGCGCCAGGCGGACTCGATCTACCTGAATAACTCCATCCAGTACAGTGATTTCAACTCACCTAAAGAGCAGTCCTGGATGCTGCGTTATGACCTGAACATGGCGGGTTACGGCATACCTGGGCTTACGTTCATGACTCGCTACGCCCGCGGCTGGGGCGCCGATTACAGCAACGCAAATGAGGTATATATGCGCCAAGACGATAACGGCGCGCCTCTGTCCGGACAGAAGCGCTGGGAACGCGACGTCGAAGCACGCTACGTTGTACAGACAGGCTCGTTCAAGGACCTCTCTCTGCGGGTGCGCCAGGCTACAACACGGGCGACTGCTTTCGAGTCCGACCTCAATGAGGTTCGATTCATCGCCGAGTACCCGCTCTCGATCCTGTGAAGCACTACGAGCAACACCACATCTTCTTTTTGTGCTCCCTTGGTTTGAAGATGTGTTTCAGGCGCCCGTAGGGCGCCTTTTTTTGCTTAAGTGCACCTCCTTGCGCTGCGGGCCAACCAAATGACAGGTAGATTACAAATTTGCAAGACAGCCCCGCAGGACTTTTACCGCGTTAAAGTGCTTCCCGCTTCCCTGTGCAGGTCATTTCGCCTCTGCCTTTCACCCTAGAGCCAAGCCTCTTTCGTCTTGACCCTATAGTTACTACATGGATTATTTTTGGTTCCGCTTACCACGCACCTCCTTGCCGAGTTACCTGAAAACATGCGCATTCTGGTTGTAGAAGACGAGATCAAAGCTGCGGAATATCTGCAGCAGGGTCTTATCGAATGTGGGTACATCGTCGATTGCGTAAGTGATGGGCTAGATGGATTTCACCTGGCACTGCAGAACGACTATGACATCGTGCTACTGGATGTGAATCTGCCAAACATGGATGGGTGGGAGGTGCTCGAACTCATCAGGCGGCGTAAGCAGACACGCGTCATCATGCTGACCGCCAATGGCCGCTTAGAGCAAAAAGTCCGCGGCTTGGAATCGGGCGCCGACGACTATCTGGTCAAGCCGTTCCAGTTCCCCGAGCTGCTTGCCCGTATCCGGACACTGTTGCGGCGAGGCGAGGCAGTCACACTTCCGAGCAACCTGCGTGTAGCCGACCTCGAACTGGACCCGGCCCGGCATAGGGCTTACCGGAGCGGTCAGCGTATCGACCTCACCAGCAAAGAATTTGCGTTATTGCATCTGCTCATGCGCCGGACTGGCGAAGTCCTCACGCGTACGGAAATAACTGCCATGGTGTGGGACATCAACTTCGACTGCGATACCAATGTGGTGGATGTTGCGATTCGTCGCCTGCGGATGAAAGTGGACGAACCCTTCGGCGATCGCCTGATACACACCATCCGGGGTGTGGGCTACGTGCTGGAGGCGCGGCCTTGAAGCCACTCAGCCTCGCATCGCGTCTCGCGCTTCAAATCACACTGACCGGCGCCGCTTTGGTCGCGCTGCTGATTGCACTGAGCTACTGGGTACTGGTGCGCCAACTGGAACTGCGCGCCCAGGAGGAAGTGACGGCCAAGCTCTCTCAGATCGATCATGGACTCCTCGAAGACACCAAAGCCCGTATGGGCCGCTCCTGGCAACACGCATTGAGCGATACCGTACTCGGCCATGACAACCTTTCGATTACGGTCATCGGCGATACAGCGAAATCACCCATTTTCAGTATCGGCCGATTCGCCAATGCGCCGCAGCAGCTGGATCTCGTGAGCAGGGACGGCGACTATCTTGGCTGGACAACGAAAGATGGCGTGCAGATGCTAACCGGGCGCAAGCAAATCCAAGTCCCGGGACTGGCTCCAATGACGCTTTTACTTTCGCAAGATCGCAGTGCCGATCAACGGCTGGTGGCTGCATTCCTGCGCTCGGCCTTAGTGACCGTGCCGATGCTACTGATATTGATCGGATTGGCTGGATGGCTAATCGCCCAAAATGGCTTGCGGCCGCTTCGCAAGTTCCGGGCCTTGGCGACTAAGGTATCTACACAGGATCTATCACCTCGAATCCGCACCGATCGGCTTCCGCAAGAGCTCCAGGCATTGGCGCACAGCCTCAACGTAATGCTTCATCGACTCGATGACGGCGTTCAGCAACTGTCACAATTCTCGGACGATGTGGCTCATGAGTTAAAAACTCCGCTGAACAACCTGATAGGCAAGGCGCAGGTGACTTTGGTGCGTGAGCGAAGCAAGGAGCATTATCGGGAGGTGATCGAGTCGTCGGTTGAAGAACTCGAACGCATGGATCGAATCGTGTCAGACATGCTGTTTCTCGCCCAGGCCAGCCACGCCAGCCCAGCACTGAAGCTCGAACAATTATCTTTAGGAAGCGAGGCGAGGCGCGTATGTGAATACTTCGAAGTCCTTGCCGAAGAAGCGGGAGTCGCTACGACAGTAACGGGCGATGCCATGATTTTGGGAAATCGACTTATGGTCCAGCGGGCCATTTCCAACCTGCTATCCAACGCGCTGCGGCATTCAAATACTGGCAGTACGGTCGAACTTAAGATCCTTGAGGAGGACGTAGACATCGTCTCGCTGGCTGTCACCAATCATGGCGCGACTATCGAATCGGATCATCTCCCACATCTGTTCGACCGCTTTTACCGCGTTAACGGCATACAACCTCGCGGGGCAGGATTGGGGCTAGCGATTGTCCGCTCAGTGATGAACCTCCACAAAGGCCACGTGGCCGTCGCCAGCAAAGACGGTCGGACCACGTTTGAACTCACGTTTCCTCGGCAGGCCTGACTCAAAGTGATACCGCACGGAGACAGCCATCACTACGAAGGGGCAAAAACCACAGGGACAAACAACCATTTCGAGGGCATGCGCGTTGGCCGGGTAACCAGGCCCGCAAGCCCCAACGCCGTTCATTTAATGCATGCGTCCTCGCTAATTCCGGCGAGAATGCCGCAAGCCTCAACTTCCCGCCCATCGTTGCAATTAGCCCGCAGTGAAACGAGTTGTCGTTCGAGTGATTGCAGAGCGGTTATCTGGGATCTGACTTGAGAAATGTGATCATCGAGTAAGGCATTGACGGCCGTACAAGGCTGGCGAGGGTCATCCTGGTAGCTTTGGAGTGCGTGAATCTCTGGAAGTGACAGATTCAAGATTCGGCAGCGCCGGATGAAAGCTAGCCGCTCGCCATGCTTCTCGGTGTAGACACGATAGCCGTTCGCCTGGCGATCAGGCGGTGGCAACAAGCCCTGCTGCTCATAGAAGCGGATCGTCTGTGTATCAATCCCTATTAGCCTTGCTAACTGACCAATGCGCATCGTGTGAATCCTCATCGGCTCTGCGTTATTGACCTTATAGTAGCTATAAGG
>JAKUTK010000090.1 GCA_022448005.1 Pseudomonas sp. | reverse complement strand
TTCTCGATCTCCGGTCGCGGTACCGTTGTGACGGGCCGTGTTGAGCGCGGTATCGTCAAGGTTCAGGAAGAAATCGAAATCGTTGGTATCCGTGCCACGACCAAGACTACCTGCACCGGTGTTGAGATGTTCCGTAAGCTGCTCGACGAAGGTCGTGCGGGTGAGAACGTCGGCGTGCTGCTGCGTGGTACCAAGCGTGATGACGTCGAGCGCGGTCAGGTTCTGGCCAAGCCGGGCACCATCAAGCCGCACACCAAGTTCGAAGGCGAAGTCTACGTACTGAGCAAGGAAGAAGGCGGCCGTCACACTCCGTTCTTCAAAGGCTACCGTCCGCAGTTCTACTTCCGTACTACTGACGTGACTGGTAACTGCGAGCTGCCAGAAGGCGTTGAGATGGTAATGCCGGGCGACAACATCAAAATGGTTGTCACCCTGATCGCTCCGATCGCCATGGAAGATGGTCTGCGCTTCGCGATTCGCGAAGGCGGCCGTACCGTTGGTGCCGGCGTGGTTGCCAAGATCATCGAATAATCGATTGATCTGATCTATTCGGGCCGGCATAATAGTCGGCCTGACTCTTGTTAGGCCAGTAGCTCAATTGGCAGAGCGGCGGTCTCCAAAACCGCAGGTTGGGGGTTCGATTCCCTCCTGGCCTGCCAAATTCAATATCGAATTTGGCGGTATTTACAGGGTTCTAGCAGATGAATGTCAAAGCAGAAGCCAAAGACTCGCGCTTCGATCTGGTGAAGTGGCTTGTTGTGGCTGCTTTGGTGGTCGTGGCTGTGGTGGGTAATCAGTATTACGCCGCCGAGCCTATTCTGTACAGGGTTCTTGCTCTGCTCGTGTTTGCTGTTGTCGCTGCGTTTGTGGTGCTGCAGACGTCTAAAGGTCGTTCTTTCTTCATTCTTTTGAAAGAAGCGCGAGTCGAGATCCGAAAAGTCGTCTGGCCGACCCGTCAAGAAACCACTCAGACCACGCTTATTGTCGTTGCGGTCGTGCTGGTGATGGCGCTGCTGTTGTGGGGGCTTGATTCCCTGCTCGGTTGGCTGGTTTCCATGGTTGTAGGTTAAGGGTGTCCCGTGGCTAAGCGTTGGTACGTCGTTCATGCTTACTCGGGTTACGAGAAGCACGTGATGCGCTCGCTGATCGAGCGCATCAAGCTTGCCGGCATGGAGGATCATTTCGGCGAGATTCTGGTTCCCACTGAAGAAGTGGTCGAGATGCGTAACGGGCAGAAGCGCAAGAGCGAGCGCAAGTTCTTTCCTGGTTATGTTCTTGTTCAGATGGATATGGCTGAAGGCGCTTGGCACCTGGTGAAGGACACGCCGAGAGTGATGGGCTTCATTGGTGGTACCGCTGACAAGCCCGCGCCGATCACTGATAAGGAGGCAGAGGCTATCTTGCGTCGCGTTGCTGACGGTAGTGATAAGCCGAAGCCGAAGACGCTGTTTGAGCCTGGCGAGGTCGTGCGTGTTGCCGACGGCCCGTTTGCTGATTTCAATGGTGTTGTCGAGGAAGTCAACTACGAGAAAAGCCGCATCCAAGTTGCGGTACTCATATTTGGCCGTTCAACGCCGGTGGAGTTGGAGTTCAGTCAGGTCGAAAAGGTCTAGCTGAAATAGAATCCCGTACCCCGCAGCTGATGGCTGCGGGGTTTTGTTGTCACTGGGATATTCAAGTGAGCAGGGGAGCCGAAAGGCGTTAGCACCCAGAATGGAGTATTTATGGCTAAGAAGATTCAAGCTTATATCAAGCTTCAGGTAAAGGCCGGTCAGGCCAATCCCTCGCCGCCAGTTGGCCCGGCATTGGGTCAGCATGGCGTCAACATCATGGAGTTCTGCAAGGCGTTTAACGCCCGTACCCAAGGTCAGGAGCCAGGTCTGCCAACACCGGTAATCATTACCGTGTATAGCGACCGCAGCTTCACCTTCGAGACCAAGAGTACGCCGGCTGCAGTGCTGCTGAAGAAGGCTGCTGGCATCGCCAGTGGTTCTGCTCGCCCGAACACTCAGAAAGTCGGCACCGTTACCCGTGCTCAACTGGAAGAGATTGCGAAGACCAAGAATGCCGATTTGACCGCTGCTGATCTGGATGCGGCTGTGCGCACCATCGCTGGCTCAGCCCGCAGCATGGGCCTGAACGTGGAGGGTGTGTAATGGCTAAGCTGACCAAGCGCCAGAAGACTTTTGCTGAAAAAATCGAAGCGGGCAAGCAGTACTCGTTCGAGGATGCCGCCACTTTGTTGGCTCAGCTGTCCGCAGTAAAGTTCACCGAGTCCTTTGATATCGCTATCAACCTAGGTGTTGATCCGCGTAAATCCGACCAGGTTGTGCGCGGCGCTACCGTTCTGCCTAACGGCACCGGCAAGACCGTTCGCGTTGCCGTGTTCACGCAGGGTCCAGCTGCGGAGGCTGCTCTGGCTGCAGGTGCTGATCGCGTTGGTATGGATGAATTGGCTGCCGAAATGAAAGGCGGCGACCTGAACTATGACGTCGTTATCGCTTCGCCGGATGCTATGCGCGTAGTTGGCCAGCTGGGTCAGATTCTCGGTCCTCGCGGCCTGATGCCAAACCCGAAGGTCGGTACCGTGACGCCAGACGTTGCGACTGCCGTAAAGAATGCGAAAGCCGGTCAGGTGCGCTTCCGTACTGACAAGAACGGTATCATTCATACATCGGTCGGCAAAGTTGGTTTCGAAGCTGGTCAGTTGAAGCAAAACGTCGAAGCGCTGCTGTCGGACCTCAAGCGTCTGAAGCCGTCTACTTCCAAAGGTATCTATGTTAAGCGCGTTACCCTGAGCACCACCATGGGTCCAGGCTTGATCATCGATCAGGCGTCGCTCGAGGCGTAAAGCATACCGCGCCCTGCTTGGCAGGGCGCGACATATTGGGGTCCCTGCCTGGCGGGGGCTATCCAAGACCGTAGGCGACGCAAGTCTTAAACCGTAGAAGCTCCGCTTTTTCAGGCCTACGCAGAGGTGCTCCCGATTCGTACCGAATCAGACACCAAAACCCGTCCAGTTTCGATTGGGCGAACCGGTAACATCCAGGAGTAAGAACCCGTGGCAATCAAACTCGAAGACAAGAAAGCCATCGTCGCTGAAGTCAACGAGGCTGCCAAAGCTGCCCTGTCCGCTGTCGTGGCCGATGCCCGTGGCGTGACTGTGGGGGCCATGACCGGACTCCGTAAAGAGGCCCGCGAGGCTGGTGTATATGTGCGTGTAGTGCGTAATACCCTGCTGCGCCGCGCTGTTGAAGGCACTCAGTACGATGTGCTCAATGACGTGTTCAAAGGCCCGACCCTTATTGCTTTCTCCAACGAACATCCGGGCGCTGCTGCTCGCATCTTCAAGGAGTTTGCCAAGGGTCAGGATAAGTTCGAGATCAAGGCAGCCGCATTTGAAGGTCAGCTCATTGCAGCCAACCAGATCGACGCTTTGGCAACTCTGCCGACCTATGATGAGGCGATTTCCCAGCTGATGAGCGTGATGCAAGGCGCTACCAGCAAGCTGGCTCGTACATTGGCGGCCGTTCGCGACCAGAAAGAAGCTGCCGCGGCTTAACGCACGGGCAGCATTTTTCGATTTTCTTTTGAATTAGATGGCCGCAGGCCGTCAACCATATACAGGAATTTAGAGTCATGGCTCTGACCAACGAAGACATCATCAACGCCGTTTCCGACATGTCCGTGATGCAGGTTGTTGAACTGATCAAGGCAATGGAAGAGAAGTTCGGTGTTACCGCTGCGGCTGCTACCGTTGCTGCTGCTGGCCCGGCTGCTGCCGCTGCTGAAGAGCAGACTGAATTCAACGTCATGCTGCTGGAAGCTGGTGAAAAGAAAGTGAACGTGATCAAGGCAGTTCGCGAACTGACCGGTCTGGGCCTGAAAGAAGCTAAGGCAGTCGTTGATGGCGCCCCAGGCGTGGTCAAGGAAGGCGTTTCCAAGGACGAAGCCGAGGCTGCTAAGAAAGCCCTGGAAGAAGCAGGCGCTAAAGTCGAGCTCAAGTAAGCGCGACCTTGCGTCTACAGCCGAAGCAACTCGCGTAAGGCTGATGGCTGGTGGCTTTTGCCACCGGCCTTTTTCCGTTATAGCTGCCTGTTGAGTATTCGGCAGTTTGAACGGAAGACAACCGCTCCGGTGGGCGGTGCGAATCACAGGATTCGCAAGATTTTCTGGCTGCTCCCGTCGGGAGAGGCCAAACAAGCAGGTGACCAAGCTGGGGAACGCTGATGGCTTACTCATACACTGAGAAAAAACGAATCCGCAAGGACTTTAGCAAGTTACCGCACGTGATGGACGTGCCGTATCTTTTGGCCATCCAGCTGGATTCGTACCGCGAATTCCTGCAGGCGGGAGCGACCAAGGATCAATTCCGCGATATTGGCTTGCATGCAGCCTTCAAATCCGTTTTTCCGATAATCAGCTATTCCGGCAATGCGGCGCTGGAGTATGTCGGCTATCGCCTGGGCGACCCGGCCTTTGACGTAAAGGAATGCGTGTTGCGCGGCGTGACTTTTGCCGTACCGCTGCGGGTAAAGGTTCGCCTGATCATCTTTGATAAAGAATCGTCCAGCAAGGCGATCAAGGACATCAAGGAACAAGAAGTCTACATGGGGGAAATCCCCCTGATGACCGAGAACGGTACCTTCATCATCAACGGTACCGAGCGCGTTATCGTGTCTCAGTTGCACCGTTCTCCAGGTGTCTTCTTCGATCACGATCGTGGCAAGACCCACAGCTCCGGCAAGTTGCTGTATTCCGCGCGGATCATTCCGTATCGCGGCTCGTGGCTGGACTTCGAGTTCGATCCGAAGGACGCGGTGTTCGTACGTATCGACCGTCGCCGCAAGCTGCCGGCCTCGGTGCTTCTGCGAGCGTTGAATTACGGCACCGAAGAAATCCTCGATGCGTTCTACGACACCAACGTGTTCCACGTTAAGGGCGAAGCGCTAAGCCTTGAGCTGGTTCCGCAGCGTCTGCGCGGCGAAATCGCCTCGTTCGACATCACCGACGAGAACGGCAAGGTCATCGTTGAGCAGGGTCGCCGCATTACCGCGCGCCATATCAATCAGCTCGACAAATCCGGTATCAAAGCGCTCGACATGCCTATGGACTATGTCCTGGGGCGCACCACGGCAAAGGCTATCGTGCATCCGGCGACTGGAGAAATCATTGCCGAATGCAACACCGAGCTGACCGTTGAAGTGTTGGCCAAGCTGGTCAAGGCACAGGTTGTTCGGTTCGAGACCTTGTATACCAACGACATCGACTGCGGTCCGTTCATTTCCGACACGCTGAAAATCGATTCGACGACCAATCAGCTCGAAGCGCTGGTCGAGATCTATCGCATGATGCGTCCTGGCGAGCCGCCAACCAAGGACGCTGCCGAGACGCTGTTCAACAATCTGTTCTTCGCATCAGAACGCTACGATCTGTCGGCCGTGGGTCGGATGAAGTTCAACCGCCGTATCGGTCGTACCGAGATCGAAGGTTCGGGCGTTCTCAGTCGCGAAGACATCGTTGCAGTATTGAAGACGCTGGTCGACATTCGTAACGGCAAAGGTGTAGTCGACGATATCGACCACTTGGGCAACCGTCGCGTCCGCTGTGTTGGCGAGATGGCTGAGAATCAGTTCCGTGTCGGCCTGGTGCGCGTCGAGCGTGCGGTCAAGGAACGTCTGTCGATGGCCGAAAGCGAAGGCCTGATGCCGCAGGATCTGATCAACGCCAAGCCAGTTGCGGCGGCGGTGAAGGAATTCTTCGGCTCCAGCCAGCTCTCGCAGTTCATGGACCAGAACAACCCGCTCTCCGAGATCACGCACAAGCGTCGTGTTTCCGCGCTCGGCCCGGGCGGTCTGACCCGTGAGCGCGCAGGCTTTGAAGTGCGCGACGTACACCCGACCCATTACGGCCGTGTGTGCCCGATCGAGACCCCGGAAGGTCCGAACATTGGCCTGATCAACTCGTTGGCGGCGTATGCCCGTACCAATCAGTACGGCTTCCTGGAAAGCCCGTACCGCGTTGTAAAGGAAGGCGAAGTTACCGACGAAATCGTGTTCCTGTCGGCGATCGAAGAAGCGGACCATGTGATCGCGCAGGCCAGCGCCAAGCTGGACGACCGCAAGCTGGTCGACGAGCTGGTTGCTGTTCGTCATCAGAACGAATTCACGGTCAAGGCGCCGGAAGACGTGACCCTGATGGACGTTTCGCCAAAGCAGGTCGTTTCCGTTGCTGCTTCGCTGATTCCATTCCTCGAGCACGACGACGCCAACCGCGCGTTGATGGGCTCGAACATGCAGCGTCAGGCTGTACCGACGCTGCGTTCGGACAAGCCGCTGGTCGGCACCGGGATGGAGCGCAACGTAGCCCGTGACTCCGGCGTTTGTGTTGTTGCCCGTCGGGGTGGCGTGATCGACTCGGTCGACGCTAGCCGTGTGGTCGTGCGTGTGCATGATGCGGAAGTTGAAACCGGTGAAGCCGGTGTCGACATCTACAACCTGACCAAGTACACCCGCTCCAACCAGAACACCTGCATCAACCAGCGTCCGCTGGTGAGCAAGGGTGATGTGGTCGAGCGCGGCGACATCATGGCAGACGGTCCATCCACTGACATGGGCGAGTTGGCGCTCGGGCAGAACATGCGCGTCGCGTTCATGCCCTGGAACGGCTACAACTTCGAAGACTCCATCCTCCTGTCGGAGCGTGTGGTTCAAGAAGACCGTTTCACCACCATTCACATTCAGGAACTGACTTGCGTTTCTCGTGACACCAAGCTCGGCCCAGAAGAGATCACGGCGGACATTCCGAACGTGGGCGAAGCTGCGCTGAACAAGCTGGACGAGGCGGGCATCGTTTACGTTGGTGCTGAAGTTGGTGCGGGCGACATTCTGGTAGGCAAAGTCACGCCGAAAGGCGAAACCCAGCTGACGCCAGAAGAAAAGCTGCTACGTGCCATCTTCGGTGAGAAGGCTTCTGACGTTAAGGACACCTCCCTACGCGTGCCGACCGGCACCAAGGGTACTGTCATCGACGTCCAGGTTTTCATTCGTGACGGTGTTGAGCGTGACTCCCGTGCGCTGGCTATCGAGAAGATGCAGCTAGATGAGATCCGTAAGGACCTCAACGAAGAGTTCCGTATCGTCGAAGGTGCGACATTTGAACGCCTGCGCTCCGCTCTTGTTGGCGCGACTGTCGAGGGTGGTGCCGGTCTCAAGAAGGGCGCCGTCATCACTGACGAGATGCTCGACGGTCTTGAGCATGGGCAGTGGTTCAAGCTGCGCATGGCCGAAGACGCACTGAACGAGCAGCTGGAAAAGGCGCAGGCCTATATTTCCGATCGCCGTCAGCTTCTCGACGATAAGTTCGAAGACAAGAAGCGCAAGCTGCAGCAGGGCGATGACCTGGCGCCAGGCGTACTGAAGATCGTCAAGGTTTACCTGGCGATCAAGCGTCGCATCCAGCCGGGCGACAAGATGGCGGGTCGTCACGGTAACAAGGGTGTCGTCTCGGTCATCATGCCGGTTGAAGACATGCCTCACGATGCCAACGGCACGCCTGTAGACATCGTGTTGAACCCGCTGGGCGTACCTTCGCGTATGAACGTCGGTCAGATTCTCGAAACGCACCTGGGCCTTGCCGCCAAGGGTCTGGGCGAGAAGATCAACCGCATGCTGGAAGAGCAGCGCAAGGTCGCGGAGCTGCGCAAGTTCCTGGCCGAGATCTACAACGAGATCGGTGGCCGTCAGGAAAACCTGGATGAGTTCAGTGACCAGGAAGTGCTGGATCTGGCCAAGAACCTGCGCGGTGGCGTGCCCATGGCAACCCCGGTATTCGATGGTGCCAAGGAGCGCGAGATCAAGGCCATGCTGAAGCTGGCGGATCTGCCTGAAAGCGGCCAGATGCAGCTGTTCGATGGTCGGACTGGGAACAAGTTCGAGCGTACAACCACCGTCGGTTACATGTACATGCTCAAGCTGAACCACCTGGTCGACGACAAGATGCACGCGCGCTCCACCGGTTCCTACAGCCTGGTCACCCAGCAGCCGCTGGGTGGTAAAGCGCAGTTCGGTGGTCAGCGTTTCGGGGAGATGGAGGTCTGGGCCCTGGAGGCGTACGGTGCCGCCTACACCCTGCAGGAAATGCTCACGGTCAAGTCGGACGACGTGAACGGGCGGACCAAGATGTACAAGAACATCGTGGACGGCGATCACCGTATGGAGCCCGGCATGCCGGAATCCTTCAACGTGTTGATCAAAGAGATCCGCTCGCTCGGTATCGACATCGATCTGGAAACCGAATAACCACGCACCGCCTAAGCGGCGCCCGGCATCAGCCGGGTGCCGCCGGTCCGTGAGGAGGAAAGGCCTTGAAAGACTTGCTGAATCTGTTGAAAAACCAGGGTCAAATCGAAGAGTTCGATGCCATCAAGATTGCATTGGCTTCGCCCGAGATGATCCGTTCCTGGTCCTTTGGCGAGGTCAAGAAGCCAGAGACCATCAACTACCGTACGTTCAAGCCCGAGCGTGATGGCCTGTTCTGCGCCAAGATCTTTGGCCCGGTCAAGGATTACGAGTGCCTGTGCGGAAAGTACAAGCGCCTCAAGCATCGTGGCGTGATCTGCGAGAAGTGCGGTGTGGAAGTCGCTCTGGCGAAGGTTCGTCGTGAGCGCATGGCGCACATCGAACTGGCTTCCCCAGTTGCTCATATCTGGTTCCTGAAGTCGCTGCCGAGCCGTATCGGCCTGCTGCTGGACATGACCCTGCGTGACATCGAGCGCGTGCTCTATTTCGAGAGCTACGTGGTGATTGATCCGGGCATGACCACGCTTGAGAAGGGCCAGCTGCTCAATGACGAGCAGTACTTTGAAGCGCTCGAAGAATTCGGTGACGATTTCGACGCCCGTATGGGTGCCGAGGCTGTGCGCGAGCTGCTGCACGAAATCGACCTGGAACACGAGATCGGTCGCCTGCGCGAAGAGATTCCGCAGACCAACTCGGAAACCAAGATCAAAAAGCTGTCCAAGCGTCTGAAGCTGATGGAAGCCTTCCATGGATCGGGCAACCTGCCGGAGTGGATGGTGCTTACCGTTCTGCCGGTATTGCCGCCGGATCTGCGCCCGCTGGTTCCGCTGGATGGTGGCCGCTTCGCGACTTCGGATCTAAACGATCTGTATCGCCGGGTGATCAACCGTAACAACCGTCTCAAGCGCCTGCTCGATCTGTCGGCGCCCGACATCATCGTGCGCAACGAAAAGCGCATGCTGCAGGAAGCCGTTGACGCGCTGCTGGACAATGGTCGTCGTGGTCGCGCCATCACCGGCTCGAACAAGCGTCCGCTGAAGTCCTTGGCCGATATGATCAAGGGCAAGCAGGGTCGTTTCCGTCAGAACCTGCTCGGCAAGCGTGTGGACTACTCCGGTCGTTCGGTTATTACCGTTGGCCCGACCCTGCGCCTGCATCAGTGCGGTCTGCCGAAGAAGATGGCCCTCGAGCTGTTCAAGCCTTTCATTTTCGGCAAGCTGGAAATGCGTGGCATGGCGACCACCATCAAGGCTGCCAAGAAGATGGTCGAGCGCGAACTGCCTGAAGTCTGGGACGTTCTGGCCGAAGTTATCCGTGAACATCCCGTGTTGCTCAACCGTGCACCGACGCTGCACCGCTTGGGTATCCAGGCGTTCGAGCCGGTCCTGATCGAAGGCAAGGCGATCCAGCTGCACCCGTTGGTCTGCGCCGCTTACAACGCCGACTTCGACGGTGACCAGATGGCCGTTCACGTGCCGCTGACGCTGGAAGCCCAACTCGAAGCGCGCGCGCTGATGATGTCGACCAATAACATCCTGTCGCCGGCCAACGGTGAGCCGATCATTGTGCCGTCGCAGGACGTGGTTCTGGGTCTTTACTACATGACCCGTGAAGCCATCAATGCCAAGGGCGAAGGGCGGGTATTCGCTGACCTGCAGGAAGTCGACCGGGTGTTCCGCGCCGGTGAGGCGTCGCTGCATGCCCGCGTCAAGGTGCGCATCAACGAGACCATCAAGGATCGCGACGGCTCGATCACCAAGAACACTCGCATCGTCGACACCACTGTCGGCCGCGCGTTGCTGTTCCAGGTGGTTCCGGCCGGCCTGGCGTTCGACGTGGTCAACCAGCCGATGAAGAAGAAGGCGATCTCCAAGCTGATCAATCTGTGCTACCGCACGGTCGGCCTGAAGGACACCGTCATCTTTGCCGACCAGCTGATGTATACCGGTTTCGCCTACTCGACCATTTCCGGTGTCTCCATCGGTGTGAACGATTTCGTAATCCCCGACGAGAAGGCACGCATCATCGATGCTGCTACCGAGGAAGTGAAGGAAATCGAATCGCAGTACGCCTCCGGCCTGGTAACCCAGGGCGAGAAGTACAACAAGGTTATCGACCTCTGGTCGAAAGCCAACGACGAAGTCTCCAAGGCGATGATGGCCAACCTCTCGAAAGAGAAGGTCATCGATCGTGACGGTAACGAGGCCGAGCAGGACTCGTTCAACTCGATGTACATGATGGCCGACTCTGGAGCGCGGGGTTCTGCTGCCCAGATCCGTCAGCTGGCCGGTATGCGTGGTCTGATGGCCAAGCCGGACGGCTCTATCATCGAGACACCGATCACCGCGAACTTCCGTGAAGGTCTGAACGTACTTCAGTACTTCATCTCCACTCACGGTGCTCGTAAAGGTCTGGCGGATACCGCTCTTAAGACCGCTAACTCCGGTTACCTGACCCGCCGTCTCGTTGACGTGGCGCAGGATCTGGTAGTTACCGAGGTCGACTGCGGTACCGAGCAGGGTCTGTTCATGACCCCGCACATCGAAGGCGGCGACGTGGTCGAGCCGCTGGGCGAGCACGTGCTGGGTCGTGTCATTGCGCGTGATGTACTCAAGCCGGGCAGCGAAGAAGTACTGGTTCCAGCTGGAACATTGGTTGACGAGCAGTGGGTTGACTTCATTGAGCTCAACAGCATTGACGAAGTTGTGGTTCGCTCGCCGATCAGCTGTGAAACACGCTATGGCATTTGCGCCAAGTGTTACGGCCGCGATCTTGCTCGCGGGCATCAGGTGAACATCGGTGAGGCAGTGGGCGTTATCGCTGCGCAGTCGATTGGTGAGCCGGGTACTCAGCTGACGATGCGTACCTTCCACATCGGTGGTGCGGCCAGCCGGACCTCTGCCGTCGACAACGTCATGGTCAAGAATGGCGGCACCATCCGCCTGCATAACCTGAAGCACGTCGAGCGTGCTGACGGCGCGCTGATTGCGGTGTCCCGTTCCGGTGAGCTGGCGGTTGCCGACGACTTCGGTCGTGAGCGCGAGCGTTACAAGCTGCCTTACGGCGCCGTTATCTCCATCAAGGAAGGCGACAAGGTTGACGCGGGCGCGGTCGTGGCCAAGTGGGATCCGCACACTCACCCGATCGTCACCGAGATGAAGGGTGTCGTGACCTTCGTTGGCATGGAAGAAAACATCACCATCAAGCGTCAGACCGATGAGCTCACCGGCCTGACCAACATTGAAGTGATGGATCCGAAGGATCGCCCAGCCTCGGGCAAGGATATTCGTCCTGCGATCAAGATGGTGGACGCGAACGGCAAGGAGCTGCTGCTGCCAGGAACAGATGTTCCCGCTCAGTACTTCCTGCCAGCCAACGCTCTGGTCGGTGTAGCTGACGGTGCCGAGATCAATGTGGGTGACGTTATTGCACGTATCCCGCAGGAAACCTCGAAGACCCGTGACATCACCGGTGGTCTGCCGCGCGTCGCCGACCTCTTCGAGGCGCGTCGTCCGAAAGAGCCGTCGATCCTGGCTGAAATCAGCGGCACCATCTCCTTTGGTAAGGAAACCAAGGGCAAGCGTCGCCTGGTTATCACGCCGACTGATGGTACCGATCCGTACGAAGAGCTGATTCCGAAATGGCGTCACCTCAACGTGTTCGAAGGTGAGCAGGTGAACAAGGGTGAGGTTATCTCGGACGGCCCGAGCAACCCGCACGATATCCTTCGTCTGCTGGGCGTGAGCGCGCTGGCCAAGTACATCGTCAATGAGATTCAGGACGTGTACCGCTTGCAGGGCGTGAAGATCAACGACAAGCACATCGAGACCATCCTACGTCAGATGCTGCGCAAGGTCGAAGTGGCGGAGTCCGGTGACTCGAGCTTCATCAAGGGTGATCAGATGGAGCTCACCCAGGTGCTGGAGGAGAACGAGCGTCTCTCTGCGGATGACAAGTTCGGGTCGAAGTACATCCGTGTACTCCTTGGCATCACCAAGGCCTCGCTGTCTACCGAGTCGTTCATTTCGGCGGCGTCCTTCCAGGAAACCACCCGCGTCCTCACCGAGGCTGCGGTGACTGGCAAGCGCGATTATCTGCGCGGGCTGAAAGAGAACGTGGTCGTGGGTCGCCTGATCCCGGCCGGTACCGGTCTTCAGTATCACAGCGAGCGCAAGCGCAAGCGTGATGCTGAAAAACCGGTTCGCGTGAGTGCCGATGAAGTAGAAGCGGCGCTGACCGAGGCGCTCAATTCGAGCAGTAACTGATTGGCGGTCTGCCCCGGCATAAGTCGGGGCGCGCCTTGACGGTGGACAGGAAGCTCTTTAGACTCTTGTACCCCTAATTTGGCGGGGCCTTGCGCTCTGCCATTTTCGTTTGTGTCGAAAGACAACAGTGGAGCTAGTAGATGGCAACGATCAACCAGCTGGTACGCCAGCCGCGCAAGCGCGTCGTCGAGAAAAGCGATGTCCCTGCGCTGCAGAACTGCCCGCAACGCCGTGGCGTGTGCACTCGTGTGTACACCACCACGCCAAAGAAACCGAACTCTGCACTGCGTAAAGTATGCCGCGTTCGTCTGACCAACGGTTTTGAAGTCGCCTCCTATATCGGTGGTGAAGGTCACAACCTGCAAGAGCACAGCGTCGTGCTGATCCGTGGCGGTCGTGTAAAAGACCTTCCCGGTGTTCGCTACCACACTGTGCGCGGTTCGCTGGATACCTCCGGTGTCAAGGATCGTAAGCAGGGCCGTTCCAAGTACGGCACCAAGCGTCCGAAGTAATCAGTATTTTTATTTATTTGAGTCGATAAGAGTAAGGTCGGGCGTAACCTCGTCGTTATCGTCCCGGGCTAACCTGAAGACCGTTTGAGGGCTTATCAATGCCAAGACGTCGTGTAGCAGCCAAGCGCGAGATCCTTGACGATCCGAAGTACGGAAGTCTGATTCTTGCCAAGTTCATGAACCACGTGATGGAAAGCGGCAAGAAGGCCGTAGCCGAGCGCATCGTTTATGGGGCCTTGGAAAAGGTCAAGGAACGCAAGAACACCGATCCCCTGGAAATCTTCGAAAAAGCACTCGACGCCATCGCTCCGCTGGTCGAAGTGAAGTCCCGCCGCGTAGGTGGTGCGACTTACCAGGTTCCGGTCGAAGTTCGTCCGTCCCGTCGTAACGCGCTGGCCATGCGCTGGCTGGTAGATGCTGCGCGTAAGCGTGGTGAGAAATCCATGGCCCTGCGTTTGGCGGGTGAGCTGTCGGATGCATTTGAAGGTAAAGGCGCTGCTGTGAAGAAGCGTGAAGACGTGCACCGTATGGCTGAAGCCAACAAGGCCTTCTCGCACTACCGCTTCTAATTTTCAGCGTCATCAACTTGCGAGGGCTTTATGGCTCGTACTACCCCGATTAACCGCTACCGTAACATTGGTATCGTCGCTCACGTGGATGCTGGTAAAACCACCACCACTGAGCGCGTCCTTTTTTACACCGGCGTAAACCATAAAATGGGCGAGGTGCACGACGGCGCCGCGACCATGGATTGGATGGTGCAGGAGCAGGAGCGTGGTATCACCATCACCTCTGCTGCCACTACCGCTTTCTGGGCTGGTTCCGAGAAGCAGTTCGACAAGCATCGTTTCAATATCATCGACACTCCCGGTCACGTTGACTTCACCATCGAAGTTGAGCGCTCGCTGCGCGTACTCGATGGTGCGGTCGTTGTGTTCTGTGGTACTTCGGGTGTTGAGCCGCAGTCGGAAACCGTTTGGCGTCAGGCTAATAAGTACGGTGTTCCGCGCTTGGTCTATGTCAACAAGATGGACCGTGCAGGCGCCAATTTCCTGCGTGTGGTTGCGCAGATAAAGCAGCGTCTGGGCCATACTCCCGTTCCGATTCAGCTCGCCATTGGTGCAGAAGATAACTTCCAGGGCCAGATTGATCTGGTCAAGATGAAAGCTATCTACTGGAACGATGACGACAAGGGCATGACCTTCCGTGAGGAGGAGATCCCTGCCGAGCTTCAAGATCTGGCTGATGAGTGGCGCAGCAACATGGTCGAGGCTGCTGCCGAAGCGACCGAGGAGCTGATGAACAAATACCTCGAAGGTGAAGAGCTCACCACCGAGGAAATCAAGTCTGCTCTGCGTCAGCGCACAATCGCTGGTGAAATCGTTCTGGCTGTCTGTGGTTCGTCGTTCAAGAACAAGGGTGTTCCTCTGGTTCTCGATGCGGTTATCGATTATCTCCCTGCGCCAGCTGACATTCCGGCGATCAAGGGTACCGATATCGATGACGAAACCATCGAGATGGAGCGTCACGCGGATGACGCTGAGCCGTTCTCGGCGCTGGCCTTCAAGATCGCGACCGACCCCTTTGTGGGTACGCTGACCTTCGCTCGCGTTTATTCGGGTGTCCTGAACTCCGGTGACGGTGTTCTGAACTCGGTGAAAGGCAAGAAAGAGCGTGTCGGTCGTATGGTGCAAATGCATGCGAACAGCCGCGAAGAGATCAAGGAAGTTCGCGCCGGTGACATCGCTGCCCTGATCGGCATGAAGGATGTCACTACTGGTGACACGCTCTGCGCTCTGGACAAGCCGATCATTCTGGTGCGTATGGACTTCCCTGAGCCGGTTATTTCGGTGGCGGTTGAGCCGAAGACCAAGGATGACCAAGAGAAGATGGGTATCGCGCTGGGCAAGCTTGCCCAGGAAGATCCTTCGTTCCGCGTCAAGACTGACGAAGAGACCGGTCAGACCATTATCTCGGGTATGGGCGAGTTGCACCTCGATATTCTCGTCGACCGTATGCGTCGTGAGTTCAACGTCGAAGCCAACATCGGTAAGCCGCAGGTGTCTTATCGTGAGAAGATCACGAAGTCCTGTGAGATCGAAGGCAAGTTCGTTCGCCAGTCTGGCGGTCGCGGTCAGTTCGGTCACTGCTGGGTGCGCTTTGCGCCGGCAGATGAGGGTCAAGAAGGCCTGCAGTTCGTCAACGAGGTAGTTGGTGGTGTTATTCCGAAGGAATACATCCCTGCTATTCAAAAGGGCATCGAGGAGCAGATGAAGAACGGCGTCGTCGCCGGCTATCCGCTGATCGGCCTGAAGGCGACTGTGTTCGATGGCTCCTACCATGACGTCGACTCCAACGAGATGGCGTTCAAGGTTGCGGCTTCCATGGCGACCAAGCAGCTGTCCCAAAAGGGCGGCGCCGTAGTGCTTGAGCCGATCATGAAGGTCGAGGTGGTAACGCCTGAGGACTACATGGGTGACGTGATGGGCGACCTTAACCGTCGTCGCGGTCTGATCCAGGGTATGGAAGATACGGTATCCGGCAAGGTCATTCGTGCCGAGGTTCCGCTGGGTGAGATGTTCGGTTATGCAACCGACGTCCGCTCCATGTCTCAGGGTCGCGCCAGCTACTCCATGGAATTCTCGAAATACTCCGAGGCTCCGTCGAACATCGTCGAAGCTATCGTTAAAAAACAAGGTTGATTCAGCCCTTTAAGTAAGAGGTTTACTGTCGTGGCTAAAGAAAAATTCGAACGTAACAAACCGCACCTGAACGTCGGTACCATTGGTCACGTCGACCATGGCAAACCCACGCTCACCGCAGCGCTGACCAAGGTCTGTGCTGAAACTTGGGGCGGCTCTGCGCGTGACTTCT
>JAKUTK010000009.1 GCA_022448005.1 Pseudomonas sp. | reverse complement strand
TTGCGCGCCAACCCGGTGCGCTTGGCTATCTCATGCAGCGACAGCTTGTCGCGGAAATACATCCGGCGGATTTTGCCCATCATTTCCATACTGATCATCCTGTGTTCTCCTGCTCAAAAATTGAGCAGAAGCAGTTGAACACCTGGGTCAGTTTTCAGTCGGCAGAACAGCCTCTACTGGGTCAGTTTTCGGTCAGCGGCAACAAGAAGTCTTATTCAGACCATCCTTAGCGAGGACTGGGACTTACCCCAGCCGGTTTACGGCTTTCGTCAAACCCTAAATGTCCACACTGTGAATCATCACCGTACCATGTCCATAGTAGCAACCTCACCCGTATCGCTATAGGGTGGGTTCATCGCGATCACAGAGAAGGCGTCACCAGCGCTCCAGGCGAGGAAATCGCCCTCGATGACCTGATGTCCCTTCTTGCGCAGGATTTCGCAGTGCAGGGGGCTGATCTCTACGCACCGGGTACGATCCTTCGGTAGTAGATCCGCAATGCCTCCTTGACCAGCCTGAGGCTCACACACGGTATCCAGCAGGCCGATATCCAGCCAATCCACCAGTTGGCGTGCTACCGCCTCGGGGGTGGGGAAGAATTGATGTGACCGCTGATCCGGCAGGACCCCCAACGCGGCAGTTTCGTGGATCAGGTCCAGTGCATCAAAATCGAACTGCCAATACGTGATCCTGGGTTGTTCCGCGCATGGCGTCAGCACGCCGCCGAGCGCCTGCATGACGGCTCCGACCTCGGCCCGTAGATGCTTGCTGTGCTCACGGCAGGAGAAGGGCAGGGACACCGCGTTACGCACCGGAATGTATTCGTATTCGCGACGGAAGCTTTCAGACTTAACCATCTTCTTGAAAGGCTCGATCTGGGCCAGCAGAGCCCCTACCGCATTTGAAAATGGCCGATCAAACAGTGGCCTGTTCTTGAATGTGCCTGTAGGTGCCCGCTTCGGCCGCTTGCGGAACGATTCAGGTATGGCTGCAGGGTGCAGATAAGCAAGGATGCTATTGAGCCGATACGCCATCTCAGGATGCACATCCAGGTGAGCTGTGCCCACCTTGAACGCCTTCACCCGAAATGCGCCGGCGTCCGCTTCGATCCACTCTCCAGACGCCGCGCGTGCGGTCTGCAGTAGTCGTCCCGTTGAAGATCGGCAGGGATCGTCGCGACCCATGAATTTCGCGATCACCATCCGCAGGTCGTGGATATACCCCTCGCGATCATGCGACGTGCTTCCCCACTCGTTGAACACGCCACTCATGATCATGCGCTTGGAGAATCCCTCTGGAACATTCGTTACGTGCTGACGCGATATTCCCTTGAATATTCCATCTACCCGCTCAGCCAAGAACTCGGCTCTCCGAGCCTGCAAAGAAATGATCGTGCTCCGAAGATTGTCGATATTAAAATCCGGCATATCACGTTCTGGGTTCTGGCCCTTTACATAATTATGGTCACGCCAGGCGTTCAGGATTTCATTCCACTGATTACGGCGCTCCTGCGGCATATAGTCCATCAGGTCCGTTTCCCGCAGCGCTTTATCCCAGTATGTGGCTTCCAGCTCAAACAGGGCGCCTTGGAGTTGAAATATCTCGGAGAACGAGTTTGTGTGACGAAGACTTGCCGAGTGGCCGTACTTGTCTTTACTGTTCCCATTGAAAAAGTAGTGCATAACACCCGAGACATTCTCTTGGGTGTAGATAGCATGCACTTCCAATATCTTTTTCTTGGTTGCCTCATAAGCTGAGACAAGGGAGGAGAATCGGTCGAAAGCGACCGGAGCATAGAACGTGTCTATAATATCGGCAGGGATTACTTCTGGCTCTGTTGCGGGTATGTTGCTCAACATGGTCATCACCTATAAGGAAATGACCAAATTGTCCCGCGCGGGCTTAAATACCCAAATCAACGCTACCTAACTTTCGGGCTCAGCAATGATATCGTTCATGTCTTGCTCAAGGTCCTCAGGGGGAAAATTCCCTTTCTGGAACTGGAGCGTCATTTGATCGAGCAGTCTAAAGTTGAATTTAATTGCCTTAACTGTCCGGTGCTCTTTTATTAACTCGTAGTCCAGTTCCATGCTGCATTTATTGCGCAGCTCTTTCACTGAAGCATCGATTACACGACTGCGCAGATTACTAAAGCGCTCATAGGTCTCGCCGAGCTGAAGGCGCCGGCGCAGCTCCTCAACTGTGATGTAAAGCCATCCTTTCGACTTGTACTGCATCAGCATCTCAAAGAGTCGAAAGCTATAGGTTGATTCGATGCCGGAAACACGCCAAAGGTCGTAGGACGTGTAATGGCCGATCAGCCTGGAGAGATATGGCTTAACGGTCGTGGAGAAAAGAAGCTCTACCCGGCCTTCGCCTTTGACATAGGTGCAGCGCTCAACCCAGCGGACCTCGTGGATCGCCCGGCCTTTGCCAGTCCCGGTGATGGAGGTGATCTTGGCGTTGAACAGCTGCTTGGCGGCGTCCTGGAGCTGGGTGTAGGCATCGCTCTTGTTGACCGTGTACCGGCTCATGAAGTCGTGCGCGGTGACTACGATCCCGTTGGGCATGGGCTTGCGCGAATCGATCTTGGCAATGGCCAGCAGGATCAGCCGCTGCTCAGCCACGGACAAGCGATAGGACGCGCCCACCAGATCGTTGTGCTTGGAGACAACGTGAGGCGAAATCATCGTTTCATTGCTGGTGTCGCTGTCTGGCTCAGTGGCGACGCTATCAGTCGTGATGATGTCTCCCATGCCTCAATCCCGGTCAAAAGTCATTCAGGGTGTTGAGCATAAAGGCCTTTCCCGGAAACCCCAACCGACCATCCTGCAGATATCTCGCACGGTGCCGGCAGGTAATGGAATCTGTAGCCATGACAGCTTGATGCGGGTGATCTTCTCGACCTGGAATCTGTAGTCATGAGGTTTTCCTGAGGTCATGTCAGCATGGAATCTGTAGTCATAAGGCCACGCCGCCCTGGTTGGGAACATGGAATTTGTAGTCATGAGGCGTTCCGATCCGCTCGTTTCGCATGGAATCTGTAGTCATGACGCCGAGAGAGGGAGGTTTTCCACCTGGAATCTGTAGTCATGAGGGCTCCAAAGCCTGGCTTACGACATGGAATCTGTAGTCATGAGCCCGTTCGGAGCGCTGCTTAACATGGAATTTGTAGTCATCAGACCGCACCCATCGACCGATCTGCGGCTCAAAATCGTGACATTTATCATGCTCACAGCATGGAATTTGTAGCTGTGAGGCCAGCGAGACAATCGGAAGTTGTTCAAGGTTCCGATAAAAGGAAAACTGTTTGAAGATCAATGATTTAGCGGCCTTCGGTGGTGCCGAAAGCCTAAACCTACAAGAAAAGCGTAAGATTGAGCCTTACAAATTGGTTGTTTTGTTGTAGCCCTGACCTCGCCCCTTCAACCCGCGTTCGCACCTGCCTGTGGATAGCGCATGGAATCTGTAGCACGAAGCATGGAATCCGTAGTCATGAGGACTGGAATCTGTAGGCATGAGACATGGAATCTGTAGTCATGAAGGTGGGAATCTGTAGTCATGACCCTTCTGAAACCCGCATGGTAGAAGGGCTGGAGCGTTCCGATAAAGCTTTTAAAAACAAGCCATAAAACAAGAAAAAAAGATTTAAAAGGGCAGGTGGTTGTGGACAAGGCGGGATCGAGCCCCGGCCTGGGGCCTGATACCACGACCCTCACCTCCTGCGAACCAACTTTGCCAGCTAGCAGCGACAGGGCATCCCTACCAGGGGAAGAGCGGACCTTGGCTGCTCAGCACCTCAGATCAGGCAACTATGGAGCACGCAAATTTGCGAGCAACGAATGCTGCTTTGCATGCGGGTTCCCAGTGAAATCACAATTCCAGCCCCAAGCAGAGTAGGGCGGTCAGAACAGCGCCAACTGACCGCACATCGGAGCGATATCAATCCACGTTTCGCCGTCAACCTTGTGGGATGCAAATAAAGTTTCATCCTTAGAAATAAAGTGTCATCCCGAGCAATCGGGTTCTGGCCTTGTCCGCCCCCTGGAACCCCCAATGATTGCGGCCTGCAAGGCCGCAATCAGGGAGGAAATTAGCAAGGTCACAATAGAAATCAACGACTTACGATTTCAGGTAAGGATGACACTTTATTCGCATGGCTCCGGGGTTTTCCGACCATTTGAAGGCCGCTGCGAGGCATTAGGATGAGACTTTAGGTACAGGTCGGGCAGTGAGCTTCCCAGCCAGCCCAGCAAATCGTTCCCGTTAGGATGAAACTTTATTTGCATCCCACAAACCTTGAAGCCGAACGCCATCAGTGCGGCAGCGCAAGCTTTACCGGACACAAACCCAGCCGCTTCGGAGGACTCTGCGGTTGCCAACAGCACCTGACCGCAGAGATTTGAGGTGAAAACACCGACATACATCATGTGTCCGCCATACGCCTGCCAGCTCGCAACGTATGGTCGCTGGCCGCTAACACGCTCAATCGTCATCTCGATGCTTCCTGGTTCGGCAGTCGGATCAGATCCACACGATTAGGATCTTCCCCGCCATTCGGGAAAAACAGGTTGAACTGAACGATGGCGGTGGTCCCTTCCGAGCGCAGCTGGACAGTGGTCTGCCAATGGTCCGTTTGTTCACCGGACCAGGGCGCAACCTCGACCACCTCTTTTCCATGGAAGCATCCCCGCAGTACCAAGGAGGCGGCACTGGTACGCCGCCCGAGCAAATGGAATCGATCAAGGGCCACTGGCACTACCACTCGTAGGTCTTCAGGACATCAACGGCATCCCAGTCCCGATCCAGGCGCACCCAGCCATCGAGCCCCTGACGCTTGAGCCACTGGCGAATATCAGCGGCACACTGCGGCAGCTCTGCTTCCAGCCCCTCTTGCTCCAAGAAGCGAATGAACATGCCAGCGCCGTAATTGGCGACGATGGCCCAGCTACAGGCGTCCGGCTTATCGCTCAGCTCTTGAGCAGTAGCTTGGTCCAGGTGCGCAGTCGAGATAACGGGCATCGCCATCATGTCGAACCGGCCTTCAGTGATACGGACGCGGTGAGAGTGATCTTCGAGAGTGGCGGGCGTGTCACCAGTGACCAGGCCCTTGCCTGTGATATCGCAAACGATCTGCTCAAGATTGGCGTACAACTCGCCTCGTTGCATGGCGATCCCAGTGGCCTCCTCATCACCACCATTCGGGTTGACGGTGCCGCTGAAGATCAATGAAAAGTTGAGGGGTTGCATACGGGTGTCCTCGCTGTTTGGATTGCTTCCAGGCTATCGCTGACCCGAAGAAACCCAAGCTGAGCCGGCGCGCCTTTGCTTAGCTACCGGCAGCGAGGGCCGTACATGCCTACAAAACCCAGAAGAAAATTCCTCCCTGAAAGCGGTTCTATGCAGGTTGCTCGTTCGGGTTCTTGACCAAGTGCTCAAACAGCACACGCGCGGAAAAAACTTCCAGTTCGGCGGGCGTAATGGGGGAGGGGTGAGGTGCTGCACCTGGCTTCAGAATTCGGGTGCCCTGAGCGGTATGCCAATCGAAGACCATGAAGTGCAGCGATAGGCCACCTTGAAGCCTTGGCAAAGCCTTGAGCGTTTGGGTATGGCTGGCATACAGAGCCAAAGCCAGCGCCAGATCACGGGAGGAAGCCCGATCCCGTTTTTCTGGGCGCAGCGCATCGTAATGAGACAAGGCGCCCGCTAGCACATCAACTGGGCTGAGCCCGGCAGCATGCTTCAGCATTTCGCCCGAGCACATAGCGCGATACCCCTCAGGTGTCAGCTGAGCAACCAGACGCGAGCCCTGCGGAATGCTGTAGGAATAGAGCCAGAAGCCTCCCGAGGACGTAACATCTTCCTGACCGGCGTCCAGCACCCACCCAGCGCTCTCAATTTGGGCCGCAAATTTGCGACCGCGTGCTTTTCCAGCCTCGTCCATTGGTGACTCCGCTGTGATTATTTGCGGGGCCAATCCCCGCGAGAACAGGCTTGCATGGAACCGGCGAAACCCAAGGCGAGCAATCACTGGAATTCCCAGGGGAAAAACTCGTTTCAGGATTCAGGCTGCCGCACTAGAATACTGTCTGTATGTACAGTATTGGTTTCGCATCATGATCCCGCTCACTGCCAAGCTCTCGCCAAGCGCCTCAGGTCAACCGCTCCCCCTGGCTGGGCCTGTGAGCTGCGGGTTCCCATCGCCTGCGGCCGACTACGCGGTACCGGATCTATCGCTCGATGAGCTGGTGGGTATCAGGCCGACCAGCTCGATTTTCCTCTTCCGCGCGTCAGGGGACTCAATGCTCGGAACCGGCATCCGCGACGGCGACATCCTGGTGGTGGATAAGGCGAAGGAGGCCAAGGTCGGCGATGTGGTGCTGGCCATCATCGGATGCGAGTTCACCGTCAAGGAGCTGGCCAAGGATGAACAAGGCAATTTCTCCCTCGTGGCCACGAACCCGGCGTATCCGCCGATTGTGCTGGGCGAGGCAGAAACCTTGGAGGTGTGGGGGGTGTGCATCTGGGTGTTGCGCCAGATGGGCGCCGCCAGATGAGTTGCGGGGGGTTGGGTTTATGCTGGATTATGCAAAAATGAATAATTATTCAGAATCGCATAAAGGTGCATATTCATGACCACCAAGGATCGTCTGCACTTCCCCCGACACGCGCTGGCCGAGTCCATTTTGCTGGGCTTCGAGAACAACATCCAGACTGCAACGACCATTTTCGCTCCGCGTCGAAAAGGCAAGACCACGTTCGTGCGCAACGATCTCATTCCGATGGCCAGAGACAAGGGGTTTCTTGTTGCGACCGCTGACCTATGGCTGGACAAGGATCACCCGGAGCGAGTTATCGCGCGGGCATTGCAGGAGGCCATTCATGGCACCGGCTTTGTCCGGCGCACCTTGCTACGGTTTACGAGGCCCGGTCAGGTGATCAGTGGCGTGAACGCCGGTGCCGGCACGGACGGAGTATCCATTGGCCTCGATCTGGCGGACGACGCGGGGCTTGTTCTGCCCGAGCTGTTCGAACGATTCAGCCAGCTCGGCAAAGGCAAGGCGCTGCTGATCATCGACGAGGTTCAGCACCTCGCCACGCGCAAGGAATTCGAGACGTTTACCGCCACGCTGCGCACGCTACTGCAGGGCGCGCAGGGTGAAGTCTATGCCGTGTTTACCGGCTCTTCGCAGCATGGCCTGGCGCGCATGTTCCGGCGCAGCAAAGCCCCTTTCTACCAGTACGGCTCGGAGGTCAGTTTCCCGGAGCTGGGTATGGAATTCGCGCAGCACCTTGCCGCCTTGTATTTCGAGGCCACCGGCCGAACCTGGGAAGCTGCCGAGGCGTTCTCGCTGTACGTGCGGCGGGGAATGATGCCCAAGCATTTGCGCGAGATTTACAACCTGAGCCTGACGCAAAACCTGCCCGTAGTTGAGGCGGATAAAATCGTCTGGGCTTCCATGCTGGACGAAGGCCAGTTTGCCACCCTGATCGAGAGCTTGGCTCCGCTGGATCAGGCATTGCTTGTGGGCATTCTCACTGGCGAATCCTTGTTCTCGGCTGAATACCGCAAGAGGCTCGGTGATGAACTCCCCAGCGGAATAGCGCCTACGACGACTCAGGTGCAGTCAGCGCTCAAACGCCTGCAGCGAGCCGAACTGATCGGTAACCTCGACCACGGCAGTTGGAGCATTGAGGACGGCGCCTTGCAAAGCTACCTGCGGCGGGTTTTGCTGGACGATGATCAGGACTGACCCCGCTGGCTGGCTGCCATGACTATCGCCTTGATCGACGCGAACGCCTTCTACTGCTCGGCGCAGATCCTGTTCGAGCCGTGGCTGCGTGACTCTGCGGTGGTGGTCGCCAGCAACGGGGATGGATGTGTGGTCAGCCGTAATGACCCGGCCAAGGCGCTCGGCATAAAAATGGGCCAGCCGGTATTCGAGCTGCGCGACCTCGAAGCCCGAAATCAGGTGAAGATTTTCTCCTCGAACTACTCGCTCTATTAAGTTAGGTGGAATGCTTTTGAGCTAGGCTGAATCCGTTGACGCTCAGGGGGCGCCCATGACCACCACCCCATTGCACAAGCAAGTGTTAAGTCGTTATTCCAGTGTACAAGCTTGGCTGGAGCTCTTGGGTAATCTGGGGCGTGCGCCGGCCACCCTTGACGCCTATGGCCGTGCCCTTGCGCATTACTTATTGCATTGCGAAGGGAGTGGGCTGAAACCCGAATCCGCGACATTCGAACAAGTCACGCTCTACATCCGTGAGCTGCTACCTGGCGCAAAGAGCGCGGTGGCGAATTCAACCTTGCACCAGCGGCTTACTGCTATCCGGTTGTGGTACGACCACCTCGTTTTTCAGGGTCTTTGCGAGCACAACCCCGTGCCCCGCGGACAGCATGGTCGGCTGGCCCAAGTGCCTGGACATGGAGGGTTTGTCAGGGGCTTGCTCCCACGGCTGATTAAGTTGCCAGACATTCCCACCGATGAGCAGTGGCGACACTTTCTCAGTATTGCGGCCAGGTCGTCTATCCGTGATCGACTAATGCTGTCGTTGGCGTATTTCGGGGCTCTTCGCCGTGCCGAGTTGGTGGCCTTGCGTATTGAGGATTTAGACGTTGCACACCGACTGATCTCGGTGCGAGCGGAAACGACCAAAGGCAAACGCAGCCGCGTCGTGTGCTACAGCCCAGACATTGCACCTGTCTTGATAGAGCATCTACATGCTCTTCGCGGCGCTGGCTGGATGCGAGGTTCGTTGTTTCGATCAGCATCAGATCGTAATCGAGGCTCGCCACTGTCCCGTTGGGCGTGGAGTAAAACGGTTGAAGGGTGGGCCAAGGAAGCGAAACTATCGCACCTGAGCACTCATACCTTTCGCCACCTTCGGCTTACCCATCTGGCCCGTGCGGGCTGGAAGCTCCATGAACTGACCACGTATGCTGGACATCGAGACCCCAAAACCACTTTGATTTACCTGCACCTATCTGGCGCGGATTTAACCGCAAAGATGGCGCACTCCGTCGGCAGTCTCGATGCTCGGATGTTCTGTGAACTCTTTGGGTCTGAGGCATTGCTATGAGCACCCCCTCAGTCACCCCTTATGTTCCGTTCGACGCGAGCAAGTACGTACGTCAGAGCGATCTATCGAAAATCGAGCTGAGCATACTTTCGAATCGCTCTCACCGTTCAGACTGGGGCTACCTCCAATCAGAGATACCTGAGCTCATGAGGCCGCTAGCTGATATAGCGGCGCACAGCGGCGTTTCTCAGCGATTAGCCATTTCATCAGTGGCAGTCATTCTCTGGAATGTCAGCAAAACCGGTAAACCCTACTGGTGTTGGTCTGAGTCGCAGTGGTTGACCTTGCTCAGTAATCGAGCAGGATCACGACCATATCTCGCTTCCGTTGCTTACCATCTCGGCGATTTTCGAACCCCGCAGCGTATCGCCAAATTCCGGCAGCCGGCGATATATGCTTCTTTTATCTTCGGCCATGCCGTGTTCAGACATGAGCACGTTCGCTTGAGCCAAGCGTTGAGATCGCTGGGCTACGCTGCTCGCCATCTTGAGCAGTTCCTTTCCAACGTGCTGGGTGCCTTGATGCTGGAAAACGGCGATCCGCGGTTGGAGACATTCACCGAGGAACTGCTACTGAAGGGCCAACAGCATCGAAGCGAAGGTGTCGCGAGATCGGTCGGAAAGGTATCTCACGGCCTCGCTGCCATGGGGATTTTGGCGAAACCTTTACGCATGCGAGGCTATACCTGTTGGCGGGCGAAAAGCATCGAAGGCATCGATCCGACTTGGGCAATGTGGTGCCGTCGATGGCGAGACACTTCCACCTTGCGTCCACGCACACGTGAAAGCAATTACAGTTTTATCTTGAGGACCGGTGTCTGGCTAGCGCGCGAGCAATCAGGAATGGCGGCGCCTACCGATTGGAGCATGTCCACTTGCGCTGCATTTATTGCTGCCGTCGACCGGATGACGGTCGGTGAGTGGGCTTTGGAGTCAGCGAAGGGAACACAGCTAAAGGGGCTTGGTCAGCCTATCGCTGCCAACTCGAAGCGCGGCTTTCTACATGCCTTGCGACGATTTTTTACAGACTTTGAACTCTGGGGATGGGGTCGTTTGAAGTTCAGCCCCCGGCATCACCTCGCCACCCCGCGATCCGTGACATTCAACTCGGGTATCAACCCGCGGGTAATTGATGACTCGACCTGGCTCAAGCTGATTTGGGCGAGTCTAAATCTTGAGCGTAGTGATCTGCTTTCGGAGATTCACTATCCGCTGTCGATGGTTCAAGCCATTGCTGTAGTGTGGACGCACGCTGGTTTGCGCAGCAATGAAATCATGCGCTTGGATAAAAGATGCGCGCATCCTCAGACCAATGATGTGGTACACGAGGATGGGACCATCGTTCCAGCAAAAACTTTATGCTATCTCGATATTCCTGCCAGCAAGACGTTCAAAGCTTTCGTCAAACCTGTAGCGGTGGTCGTGAAGGAGCGCATTGACGCCTGGCTGGAGGACAGGCCTGCTAACCAGGCCGCTTTGCTGGATGAGCGAACCGGGGAAAAAGTTAGCTACCTATTTCAGTTTCGAGGCAAGCGCATAGGCTCCAGTGTCATTAATGGCACCATCATTCCAATGCTATGCGCCAAGGCGGGTGTGCCACTGGAGGACAGTCGCGGGCGAATCACCAGCCACCGGGGACGTGCCTCCGCAGTGACGGCGCTCGCCAGCGTCCCTCAGGGCATGTCGCTGATCGAGCTAATGCAGTGGTCGGGACATAGCTCGCCGAATTCGACTTTGCATTACATTCGAATTCGGCCTACCAAGCTGGCAGCATCCTTCGTTAAAGCCGATCAAATGGCCCATATGGTCTCCGTTTTGATCGATCATGACGTAATTGTTCGCCATTCAGATGCCCCCTACACCTTCTATGACTTGGGCGACTCGTATTGTTCAAATCCCTTCTGGAGCAGCTGCCCACATCGCATGGCCTGTGCGGGGTGTGACTTCAACTTGCCGAAAGCCAGCGCAAGGGCCCAAGCATTGGAAAGCAAATCGTCTATCGGACGGTACTTGGAGGCCGTGCCTTTAACTCCCGACGAGCGAGCCATTGCCGAGGGCGACTTGGAAAAGCTGGAGAGCCTCATTCGAAAGCTGGACAATGTGCCGGCTCTAGACGGCAGGATGCCGAGGAGATCGATGAGAGAAAGAGGAGGCTATAAGTAGAAAAGTTCTTAAGCGACTAGTGGCTCGCTAGACATACCTGTCGCGTTACTCCTAAGTTATGCGACACACTAGATTTTTCGGGGTTTTGCTGGGCTGCGGGTGTCGCAGGAGTGTGCCGCACGTAGATCGAAGTTAAACCTGATGCTAGGCCGGCTCATGCACTAGCCGGATGTCGATTTCTCTGTCGACATACTGCCACTCCACCGAGGCTCGGAGTTCGGCCAGAAGCCTGTTAAAGGCCGTCTCATCAGACGGGGAATATTCGAACCAAGTCAAGAAGTCGAAGGGTTCGTTCTCGCCCAGGTCCCGACAATGGTGGAGGCGGCGGGCCACAGCAGGGAGATATTGGAGCCCGATGTGAATGTGACGGGACTGTTCCTCAAAAATCTTCCGGCGTTCGTCTTGAGACAGTCCCCACCATGAGGGGTTTTTCCGGATAGGGATCAGGGCGGCGCAGGTAGCCTCTGCTCGACCCAAGCTTGGCTGCTTCGCCACGAGACGATCCTTCTCTTCACGCACGACATAGCGCTCGTTACTCGTTATCCCGCGAAGGAGCCATTTGGTGCCCGGAGGCTGCGGCGAAACAGAGCCAGCGGCTACGTTGAGCCGTGGGATTCCAGGGAGAGGGGCTCCTGCCACGGCATTCATCGCAACAACGCGCCAAACCCCCGTTTCTCCACCAGCGAACGTAAATACTCGTGTATTCATCAGGTTCCTCTCAGGCCTTTCGCCTATTTCTCAGATAACGCAAAACCTGCACTGCCCGGCGCAACCACGGAGACAAATATGAAAGGTCCTGGACCAGAGTTCACGGCACCATGTACTTGCCCAGGTTTTGCAATGGCAATATCTCCAGCTTTAAGATGAATTTCTACGCCGTTGCCTTGATAATACTTGGCCTCACCTGAGATAACCGTCCAAGTATCTTGGCCGTGAGGATGGACATGGGCAGCTATTTCCTGCCTAGGGTAGGCGTGCCAAACTACAACGACAGAATCGTTGGTCTCCAGAACAACTGAACGGATCGGTTCGCCGTTAGACGGACGGACATATTCGTCCACCGAAAAAATCCGCGATTCCGTTTCTGCTTTCATGTTCACACTCCATTCCTGCACCGCAAGGTGACGTGCATCTGGCACTAACACCAAGACGAAGCCTTGATCTTGATGGGGGCGGAGAAGCTCGACACGCCGAACGGCATCATGAAGAGCACTTTCATGCGGCACCAACCATTTCTTTTAACGACACGAGGCTCGTATGCACATGACGATATGTACTTGAGCGCCTTTCGGAAAAGCTATGTTATAGGACGGAGACCGTCAATACTCCGTCGTGGGTAGGCATGACAGAACGGTAGGATAACGGCGACGTTTTGGTCATATGTACATGGGAGGGCGGTTCACCGCTCGGCAGGGGTGTTGTCGATGGACAGGTGTCCGCCTTCGATGTAACAGATCAGCTTTGACCGGTTACTAACAGGATGACCGGATGATCCGGTGAGCGACGGCGATCTCCTCAGAAGCTACAGCCATACCGGTTGGGTATGAGAAGCTCCAAGGGCGAGCATGGCCCGGTTCTTATTGACTTTCTATTACACATAAATCGCTCAGCAACCGCATGATGGCCATCCTGGAGGAGCATTCGCCTCGAATCTCCCCGTACTCAATCGACGAATGTTTTTCGTGGCTCGATGGTATTGCCGACCCGGAGGCCTGGGGCCGGCAGGCGCAGGCACAAGTGATGCGGCGCATTGGCTTGCCGGTGGGTGTTGGCATCGGCCCCACCAAGACGCTCGCCAAGCTGGCCAACTGGGCGGCGAAGAGATGGAAGGCCAAGACGGGATGCGTGGTGCTGCTGACCGACCCTTCGCGACAGGAAAAGCTACTCCGCTATGCGCCGGTTGGAGAGGTTTGGGGGATTGGCCGGAGGTTGAGCGCGAGACTTGAATCGGAGCTGAGCATCAAGACCGCCTGGCAGCTGGCCAACGCCGATCCGAAGCTACTGCGCCGCTACTTCAGCGTCTACGTCGAGCGTACCGCGCGCGAGCTGTGCGGTATCCCATGTTTTCCCTTTGGCGACACAGGGCCGGAGCGCAAGCAGCAGATCATCAGCTCACGGACATTCGGGGAGAAGATTTACCGCTTGGAATCCCTGCGTAGCGCCGTGGCGCATTACACCTCGGTTGCTGCTGCCAAGCTGCGCGCCCAGGGGAGTTTGGCAAACTGCATTCAGGTCTTCGCTCAAAGCAGTGCCTTTGCCCCCGGCGAGCGCTTCAGCGGAACGCGGATCATGGCGCTGCCGTACCCGACCGATGACACACGCGATCTGGTTGCAGCAGCGCAGCAAGGGCTCGGCGCGATGTTTCGTGAAGGTGTGGCTTATGCCAAGGCCGGTGTGATCCTAAGTCAGTTCGTCGAGCGGGGTGCCATCACCGGCGACCTCTTCGCACCGGCGCCGCGCAGCGGAAGCAAGGCTGTCATGCAGGTGATGGATGCGATCAATGCCAGACAGGGCAGGGGAGCTATTCGCCTCGGCAGCGATCATGAGGGCGGCGGATGGGTGATGCGGCAGAGGCTTCTGAGCCCGTCCTACACCACCTCCTGGCAGGAATTACCCCAAGCGCGCTGCTGAGGGCGCCTAGCCCTGCTCACCGTTCTTTGCTGGCTTCTTCTCAGCGCGAAGCTCCTTCAGCTCTTCCTTCAGCTCGCTCAAGCTGCCCCTGGCGGTTTCCAGTTCTCTGCTGGTGGACTCAAGCCGCGCCTGCACGGCCTGCAGAGTGATTTGGGCCTGGTGGGCATCGCCATTGGCACGGGCGGCTGCCTCCTGAGCTGCTGCCTGCTGCTGGCGTGCCTCACGCTCGCGCTCTTCTGCTGCCGACACACGCTGGATAGCGGCATCGAGCTTGGCGGCGGCGACTGCCGCTTGTTGCTCTGCCGACTGCTTACCGGACAGTGCCTCGTCGAGCGCGGTGCGGAGCCGTTCCACTTCCCCTTCCAGGCGAGGCATGGATTCGAGCCGCAGTTCGGCGCGGGCCAGGGCGTGCTGCGCCGTCTCTGCCACTTCTCGCTCACGGTTTGCCCTGGTGTCGGCTGCCTCCACCTCTTCCTCGGCTTCACTGCGCACGCGCTCGATTTCCTCGCGGATCTCGCTGATGGTCCCTGCCTGCTGCTCGACCTTGGCGCGGGCTTCGTCCAGGGCGCGGAGGGTCGTGGCCAGCTGCTCGGCCAGCTCGCTGTTTTCCTGCTGGCACAGTGTCAGGGTGTCCTCGGCCTCGTTTGCGCGCTCATCGGCGCGAACAGCGGCTTCGCCGGCTGCTGCGCGGACTTGCTCGGCAATGAGCTGGACGATGCGAGGGTCCAGCTGGATCTCCGGCGCCGCCACTGAAGGCTTGCGTGCACGCCAGCTGGCGAGCAGTGGGGTGATCTGGTTTGGGGAGCCCCCACCAAGGTGATCGCGCACGGAGCGCACAGAGACGCGGTTGCCTGAGGCCTCAAGGGCATCTGCTGCAGCGAAAACCCTATCCGGTGTGATGTTGGCCATGGTGTGCTCCGAAACGTAATAACAGATAACGAATAACATGATACCACATAACGTTATCTATGCTGTGATTTTATGAGGTGATGAAACACAGCCGTGCTACTGCAGGGCGGGTTGCTGATCTGGCTTTGCTCGTGCACTTATCGCAGACGCGTATGCGGGGCCGGCGTGGGGCGAGCCCAGTGCTCAGGTAGGCGCCGCAGATCTCGCGAATTGCCGATACAGCCCATAGAGGTGCCCGTCGCGCCGGGGACCAGCCGTGGGCAGCGAACCCGAGAAATGGTGTGCCGGCACTCCTCAGCCGGCCGGGCTTGGGTTTCCCAGAAGCGGTGTTCTCCTGATGTCAGCACTTCAGGGAGGCACCATGCAGCTCAGGGCTTACCAGAACGATCAGGTTTCAGATTTGCGCGAGGGAATCCGCCAGCAATTCCTCGTGCAGATGCTCATGAGCCCTACCGGCTCGGGCAAGACCGAGGTCGCGAAATACGTCATCGCCAATGCGGCGGCAAAGCAGAACAAGGTCTGGTTCATAGTCGATAGCGTCAAACTGCTTGATCAGACGCTTGCGCGCTTCCACGCCGATGGCATATATGCCGGCGCTATTCAGTCGAATCACCCGTGCACCGACTACTCGAAAGTGGTTCAGGTGGCAACGGTTCAGTCACTCGGGCCGCGCCTGGACTGGTTGCTGCGAACTCAGCCGCCCAAGCTGGTGGTGATCGATGAGGCGCACGTCCTGTTCAAGGCGCATCAGGATCTGATCCAGTGGTGCCGCAAGAACAAGGTGCCGGTGATCGGATTGAGCGCGACGCCGTTCAAGCGGGGGCTCGGCAAAATCTATGACCGTCTGGTCAATCGCATCAGCACTAAGCAGCTGACAGACCAAGGCTTCCTAGTCCCTGCCGAGTGTTACGCCCCGCATGTGCCTGACCTGAAAGGTGTAGGAACATCGACTGGCGGTGACTGGGCTGAAGATGAGCTAGCCCGCGTCATGGGCGGCGCCGATATCCTCGGGGATGTCGTAAGCCACTGGAAGCAGCTGGGCGAGAACCGGCAAACACTGGTCTTTGCCTGCAATGTCCATCACGCCAAGCAACTTGCCGAGTCGTTCTTCAATGCGGGCGTAATGGCCGCGCACATCGACGGATACATGCACTCTGACGAATCCGACGAGATTATTCGGCTCTACAAGTCTGGCAAGATTAAGGTGCTGGTTTCAGTCGGGATGCTAGCCAAAGGGTTCGACGACCCCCGGACCTCGTGCATCGTGATCGCCCGCCCGACCAAGAGCCTGATGTTGCACTACCAGATCCTGGGACGGGTTTTGCGGATATTCGAAGGCAAGACCAACGGCATCATCATCGATCATGCGGGGAATCTTCTGCGTAACGGGCTCCCCACTGACCCGCTACCAGACCGGCTCGACATGGGTGACGGTGACCCGGTAGATCGGGCCAAGCCGGATAACAACCCTGACAAGGAAGCTAAGACCAAGCCGTGCCCAACCTGCAGCTATGTGATGACCGGCTTGATCTGTCCCCGCTGCGGGTTCGAGATCAAGATCGACGCCGGCGTGGAGGTAGCAGCTGGCGTTCTGGTTAAATTGGCAGACCGCAAGACCAAGCTGGCCCCGAACACGAAGCAACACGCTTACGCAGAGCTGCTGGGGTATGCCCAGATGAAAGGCAAAAGTCCCATGTGGGCGCAAGGCGCCTATCAGGCGTTCATGGCTGAGCCAATCCAGCGCGAGTGGGTGAACACGGTTGCGTCGGTGCCGCCAGGCGAGCCGATGCAGCAATGGGTCAAGGGCTACAACGTAAGGCGTGCGAAGAGTAAGCGGCGCGCATGAGGGCCTTGGGATTTTCCCTACCAGGGGCAAGCTATCTGCAGTCAATCGGCATCAAGGAAATTGCTGTGCACTGCTACCAGAAGCGACTCACTGCTTACGCACTTCTAATGGCAACACTCACTGGTTGCGCCAACCACGCTGCGCCGAGCAGCGTGCCGACCACCCAAGCGGCGCGAGATGCCGTCACCACACCCGCTCGGCCGATCCCGGTCTAGGGTGCGTGCCGAGATAAGGGAAAATTTCACTCACTTCCTCTCTAACCTTTTGATCCATAGGTGAATTCTACGCTCGAATACATTGGGCGTGCCGACATACGCTACCCTCGTCACACCGAGGCGAACTCGGATCGCGTTCATGTGGCGATATTGCTGGAACCACTTGTATTCCGCGAGTTTCACCTTGCTACGCTGACCCAACTCTCCGCGAATGAAATCCACCAGTTGATCAGGTACGTCGGTGATATCAGGAAAATACCGGAGCACCTGAAAGGTCTTGAGGAGAACGGCGAGATTGAGGTGAAAAGGGGCCTTGGACTTGCTTCGTACCCATTTAATCTCATCATCTGAGAACGAAAAATCTCGCTGCAGCTCAGCTTTTGAATACGCCTTTGGCAGAGTGGGATACGCCGTACGCTCTAATGAAGCCATAGGAACTCCTTTTCTGAGGAGTCAGAAAAGATAGTCCACGATCAGAGGCTGTGCGGTCTATTTGGTAAATTCTCTTGGCATCAACACGTTACGAGCGAAGTGAGTGAATTTTCCCTTCATCTCGGCATGACCCGGTCTACATCCTGCCCAGCTGCAAGACCCATGCAGGGGTACGTCACTGCCAATGGATCGAGCCGCGCGGCCACGCGCCGAACAGCGAGGCACGGCCAAAAGTGGAGTCGGGCCAGGGCATCGCAATCTGAGCCAATGGGCTCTCGAAACAGAAAACTGCATTCCAACAAGCACAGGAGATACCGCATGACTCGACAGGAACTGGTAAAGGCCGTTGCAGAGCGGGCAGGCCACAGCCAAACCGCTGTAAACGAAATGCTCAACGCCATGATTGGGACGATCCAGGACACCGTGGCTGCAGGGGACAAAGTGGTACTGGTCGGCTTCGGCGCTTTCGAGCCGGTGAGCCGGCCTGAGCGCGATGGGCGCAATCCTCAGACCGGCGCGAAGATCACCATTGCCGCATCGACGACCCCGAAGTTCACCCCCGGCAAGGCATTCAAGGATGCCGTCAATCAGGGGGGAAAATGAGCATCCAGGAAGAGATTCAGGCGGTCATTACGGCTCCTGAAACCAGCCACTGGCTGCGTGATGCGCTGATAGCAGCGTCGTTGCGCGATCCCGTGGATGCTGCCAATGATGCCGAGGTGTTGAGCGATCTGATGTCCCGACGCTGCGCGCAGCTTCTGGGGGGAGGGGAGGGCTAAACCTACAACAATCGTGCTGCTTTAGCCCCTTTTGGTGGAGGCTGCGTATGGGACCATACCGCAATCACCAAGGGGCTTTTTCATGTCCACGATTTCTTGCGGCAAGACCACCGGCGCCGGTCATTTCACAGACCTAGCGAGCCACGCCTGGATGATTCTGACTTTCCGCCATCGGGGCGCGGGGCTTGATCTGGGGGGCGCGCACATGCTGCTACTCGGCATCGTCGCGAGCCTTGTCGCCGGAGTAACTGCGCTGCTTCCGGTCGCCGGCGATCAAGTTGAGTTCTTGGCGTTCTGGCAAGCCGCTCTGGTAACCGGCATAGCGATCAGTGTGTTCTACGTTGTGCTCGGCCGGCGAAGCGCGGCAGCCATGATCGCTCTCATACTGTTCACCGCGCCGGTGGAACTCGCCCTGCTGCTGCTCTTCGAAAGCCCCCATCTGTTCATCCTGCTGATCAAGCTCTGGCTGTTCAGTGCTCAAGCCGTCTTTGTCCTCCGTGCTGATCGTGTCGCGGTCAGCTGCCAGTAATTCCAGGCGAATTTTTCTCTGTGAATCCGACCCACGAACAACAACCGATCATCGACTATCGCGGGCCATATCTCGTTGTGAAGGCGTATGCCGGCTGCGGAAAAACGGCAACGCTCGAAGCCTTCGCCTACGCCAACACGTCGATCAAGATTCTGTACCTGGCTTACAACAAGGCCATCAAGGATGAGGCCATGGCCCGATTCCCTGACAACGTGATCTGCAAGACAGGCCATCAGTTGGCATGGCCGCGCTTTGGCACCCGGTACGCCCATAAGCTGGGCAATCCGAAGCTCACCGATGTCTCCAAGCTACTTGCGACACGCGATTGGGGGTTCGTGCGGCACGTCATGGCCGTCTTCAACAACTTCACCAGCAGTGCAGAACCGGAAATTGGCATGTGCCATTTCATCGCGGCTCTCTCGGACGAAGAGCGAGACGCATACGGAGATTCACGCATCGAAAAACTACTCAACGGGGCGGGGGCAGTCTGGGAGGCCATGACCGACGAGAAGAGCGCTTTTGTCTGCGCGCATGACGCATACCTGAAGCTGTACCAGCTTAGCGATCCGCAGCTCGACTACGACTGCATCCTGCTCGATGAGGCACAAGATACAAACCCCGTCCTTGGAGCCATAGTCGCCGGCCAGCGTGGGCAGAAGATTTTTGTGGGGGATAAATTGCAGCAGATCTACAGGTGGCGCGGCGCGGAAAACGCCCTGGATAAGCAGATCGAGCAGGGCGCCGAAGCGATGTACCTGACCAACTCGTTCCGCTTCGGGCCGATGATCGCTGGCGTTGCCAATGCCATTCTGCGGCTCCAGGGCGAGACACGCCCACTGGTTGGGCTAGGGCCGGCTGACAGAGTGCAGACCTCAATGTCCGGGATACGCGGCCAGTACACCATCCTGAACCGCACCGTGACAGGTGTGCTGATGTCTGCCATCGACTCCGTAGCCAACGGACTCACTGTGTTCTGGAACGGCGGAATCGAGGCCTACAATCTGTCACAGCTCGAAGATGTCTACTACCTGAAGACCAACAAGCACAGCCAGATCCAGGACTATCGGCTCAAGCACTTCAAGTCATACGAGGCATACACCGACGCTGCTGAGGCGAGTGAAGATCCCGAGATGCTTCGCACCATGCGGATTCTGAAAACCTACGGTGACATCCCCCGGCTGATCTCATCGCTGCGTCAATGCACGGTCGATGACATCACCGAAGCTGACGTGGTGCTGAGCACCGCGCATCGAGCTAAGGGCCTTGAATGGGATGTAGTGCTGCTGGAGGAAGATTTCCCGGACATTTTCGATGAGGAACGAGTAGACCCCTCGCAAGTAGGTGATGAGCTGAACCTTCTGTATGTGGCCGTGACGCGCGCGCGACGAACCCTTGTCATCAATTCCATCGTTCAAACGATCATCGTTCGAGCACACAGAGCGGCGAAGAGAGGGCTGCCTGCAAGTAGAGAATCCCTCCATGATTGAGCTATTTGTTGCCCTGCTGCTGGTGCCTGCATCGGTCATAACCATCTGGGATCTGATGATGCACAGGCTTGCACCCAGTGCGCGCAAACTGACGCGGCTGACGGGCTATATCGGGGTGCCAGTACACGAACTGTCTCACGCATTGGTCTGCGTGCTGTTTGGTATGCGGATAACGAAGATGGCGTTCTATCAGCCGAACAGTGCCACCGGCACGCTAGGGTTCGTCGAGTACCGCTATTCGCCGTACTCAATGAAGCATGCGCTTGGGATGGCCTTGCAGGGCATTGCGCCGCTTCTCGCCGGAGCCGTCATCGTGGGGCTTCTGCTGGCCAACCGTGGGCCAGCTGAGCTGCCGGATAGTGGCGTAGGACATATCGTGGGGTGGCTTGGCGGAGTAGTCGTAGGTACCGCTCTCGCAGCCTGGGCTCAGGCCATGACCGGCCCGGTGGGGTTAGGTGCTGTGCTATTGGCGACAATCATCAGCATGCACGCAATTCCGAGCCTGGCAGATATCAAATCCGGCTTGCGGGGCTTGATCGTATTGGTGGGGTTTGCAGCAGCTGTAGCTGTGGCCATCGATCTGTTCTGGGTGTACGGGCCAGACGTAGGCAAGGATCTCGACAGCATCGTTCGAGTGGTGACGCTCCAAATAGAAAGGGGCATGTGGGCAGCCCTTTACGGGGCCGTGAGCTTGGTCACCTTGACGATCCTCGGCGGGCTGGCACTCATCGTGATCCCCTCTCTGTGCCTGCAAGTAGTTCAGTTCATCCGAGGGGCGCGCGGCGATATCTGAGTGACCAACGCGGCAGAAATTGCTCAGATATCTAGGGAAGCGCGTCCCAAGATCTTCAGTCCCGTGGGGCAAGCGATTTGGGTGCGCTGAAGCCGAGCCCATACCACCTCGGTGGGTCAGGATCTTGTGTGCACCCCTTGTGAAACCCATCCAGGCGATGGCATGATGCTCTGGCGCAAGCTGTGCGCTGAACAGCTAAAGATCTCTTGCAGACGTGCAAACGTCTCGCACTCCAAGTGTACCGAAAGGTGCCGCTCCAGAAATCAATCACCCACGCATGCGCGTTGGTGTTTGTTCCGTGCCTAGCACGGGTCGAAGCTGACGACTCATTCAGCCCAATAGCCCTTGCGGGGAATCTCCGTAAGGGGGATTTCTCCGCTCAAATCTGGAGTAGAGAAATGGAAAAGCAGCACGTAATCAATCTGACGAAGTTCAAGGCTACTGCCGAGATGGAACGTTTCGGCGTTCACGATTTGTCGGATTGGAAACAGTTTCAGGAAATCCGAGATCTTCTGTATTTCCCGACCCCTCCCTCGCCGGAGATTATCACCAGTCGCGTTGAGCGCCTGGGTGAGATCGCCCTGCAGGAGGCTAAGAAAACGGGTGCGGTTGACGTTCTGGTCGCCTGCCCGCCTTGGATGAACGCTACGCTTTGCCGTGAGCTTCTGTATCACGGCCTCAAGCCAGTGGTGTCTTTCACCAAGAAAAACCTTGAACAGGGACATGTCCTTGTTTCTCTTGTAGCAGCTGCATAAGCCGCAACAAATAACCAACCTACCCATCGGGGGAGATATCCCCTATGGGAGTTCTCCGTCTTTGGGCAACTTGCTTTTGAGAATGGAGAAATAAAATGCAACTGAATATCCAAGTTGGAATGAAAGAGTTTGGCTTCCAATCCGATGCAACTGCGCCGGCTTTTTCGCCAAACCACAATCTTTCGCAACACGTTGAGCCAGCAAAGCCGTACTTCTTCAGGAAGGAACTGCTTTCTCAGTTTATGAGTTGGCTTTACGCCCCGGCAGGTGACAGCTGTTTGCTCGTCGGCCCAACGGGTGCCGGTAAGTCTTCGCTCGTCGAACAAACGTGCGCGCGACTCAACTGGCCAAGCATTACCGTCTCAGCACATAGCCGCATGGAGATGCCGGAGTTGACAGGCTACAACCTGCCAGTAACGGACCCTGTGTCGGGCGATCTGAACACGAAATTCGTGGACGGGCCGCTCACCAAGGCTATGCGACATGGGCTCGTGTTCGTCCTGGACGAGTACGACACCCTCGATCCTTCGGTAACGGTGGGCCTCCACGCGGTAATGGAGGGGCGTCCACTGGTGATCGCTGAAAACAACGGCGAGGTCATTCGGCCACATGCCAATTTCCGTTTCGTCGCTTGCGGCAACACGGCAGGGCAGTCGGATGAGATGGGGGTTTATGCCGCTACGATGCAGCAGAACCTGGCATCGCTCGACCGATTCCGAGTGTTCGAGGTGGAATACCTTGAGCCGAAGGATGAAGTTGATCTGGTCGTTAAAGCCGTACCAGGGATAACAAAGGAAATCGTCGAGAACATGGTGAAGATTGCAAATAGTGTTCGTGATCAACACCAAGGTAAAGGCGGTAACTATCTCAGCGTTACAATGTCCACTCGGACTTTGTTGCGTTGGGCTCGGATTGGCAATGGATATACATTGGCCAAGAAGAAAAACCCGTTGAAACTCGCTCTGCAAGAGTCGCTGCTTAATCGCTGCGACAAAGTGCAGAAGCTTGCAATCGATAAGATGGCAAGCAGCGTGTTTGGTAACGACTGGCCGGTTGAAGTAGATAAACCGTTCTAATCGTAAACAGCCCTGAGGGGGAACTTTCCCCTTAGGGGCGAAGTTCCCCCTTTTTTTGCTTTAGAGAAAAGGAGAACTTCGCAATGACTATCCAACAGAACGAAATCCAGATTCTGGACCAGATCCTGCTGGTAGACCTCTCGGGCATCCACCTGTGGACTGCTCGGAAGAAACTGAAGCCTGAAATGCTGGAGGGTAAAATTCCACCGGCACGGCTGGCCTCATTGGGTTCGATGCGAGTAATCGATCCCGAAAAGCTCAAGCCGTTCGAGAAAGTCAAACGGCGTGCGATCAAGGTCCTGGAAGACTATGGAATCAAATTCCTCGGCGGCTATGCCATACCGCAGGAGAAGATCCAGAGGGTTGTAGACGAGCTTGAAGCTCTGAAGAACCAGTTCTATGACCTGAAGAAAAACTTCATTCCTAACTATGACCGTTGGGTCAATGAATGGGTGCAGCAGGAGTGGGAGCGTGCCGAATGGCGAGAAGCCATTATGCAAAGCATCACGCCGAAACATCAGGTAGAGGCCGGTCTTCAGTTCGGTTACGCGGCTTGCCGTGTGGCGCCGGACGGCGACAAGCACCTATCTGCAACGCTTGGGAGTCAAGTGCGCGGCCTGTCGGATCAGCTCTACGCTGAGACGGCAGAGACAGCCGAACGTTTGATGGAAAACGGCCTGGCCACTCGTGGCCATGTCACCCAGACGACCCTCAACACGATTCGCAAGATGAACACCAAGCTCAAGGGCCTGATGTTCCTGTCGAGCGATGTCCAAGCCCTGTCCACCTACATCGACGAAACCCTTGCGGTTTTGCCGGCCTCAGGGGTGGTCAATGGCACGCAGTACAGCAACATTGTGACGTTGGTATCGGGGCTCTCGGATGAGGACTCGATACGCCGGCTGATCAAGAACCTCAACATCGCCAATGGCTCGCCCGAGCAGGATGATGTTGCGGTACCAGCTGCTGTGCAGCCTGCGGAAACAGTCACGACGCAACCTGCTGAAGCGACTGAGCCGAAGGTGCAGCTAGAAAACGAACTGGTATCCCAGCAGATCCAGGCAGAGGAAGAGATCGAGCAGGCCGGCATGGCTGATTCGTTCAACCCCTTTGATCTGGTCGGCGCCGAGGATGCTGCTTCAACCGAGCAAGCAGAGGACGAGGACGTGCTTCCAGAGCCTCAACCGCTGGTTGTTCCACCCGTATCTGTCAGTAGCGTCGTCTCTCACGGCGTATTCAGCTTCTGACACCAACACTAAACCCCGCCTGGGAGCAAACCTCCCAGCGGGGGTTTCTCCGTCTGGCGGTGGCGAGAATGGAGAAACGAAATGGCTAAATCCCTGATTGGATCGCTCCCGTACTACGCACAACACCTGGCCGAACAAACCGGCGTCAAGGTGGTGGTGCAAGGAACCCGAGCCTTCACAGATGGAAAAACGGTAACTGTCCCATTCAGTGAGGATGATTTACCGCTGTCCTTCGGCTTCATCGCGCATGAGTGCTCCCATGTCCGTAACACTGACATGGCGGTATTCGGCGCGGATGCCCCGGTTCCGTTCCGCAAAAACTTGCTGAACATCCTGGAGGACATCCGTATCGAGCGTCTGTCGATGGATCAGTACCCTGGCACCGAGGATGACATTCGGTACCTGAACCGCAAGGTTCTGCTTGATCCGTTTCAGCCTGAGCGAGTCGCGCAGGCAACAGACGTAGAGATCATCCATAACGCAATCCTCATGGGCGGCTACTGGAAACTGCAGGAGCCGCAACTAGAGGTACCCGCGCGAGCCTATCTCGAAGCGCTTGAAGCCCGACTGGGCCAAGAGTTAGCCGACAAGATCATGGCCGAGGTGCTGAAAACTCTGAAGTGCGACAGCACGAAAGAGGTTCTGGCGCTGGTGGATTCGATAATCGAGCTGCTTCCGTCAAGCGAAGATAAGCCTGAGCCGGAGCCTGAAAAGGGCAATGACGAAGGTGCTGACGAAAGTGGTGAAAACGGTGAGTCGGAGGCCGACCCGCAAGGGGAGGGCGAAGGCGAAACCGGCAACACCGACAGTGACGGTACCGGCGAAAAAGGAAGCGATCCTTCGGGAGAGCAGAACTCTTCGCAGGGTGACGAAGCGGGCGGTGATCAACCAGCCAATGGCGGTGAGGATGGCACGGGAGGCGGGCAACCAAATTCCGAGCAGAAATCATCTCCTGAAGGTCAGGGCGGAAGTTCCGACCAGAAGGATTCAGGCCAGCGCGATGCAACGCTACAGCCCGGTGATGGCCAAGGTGCCCCACTGGGATTGCGTGAGCGCGTAATGCAAGCCACTGAAAAAGACCTGCAAGGGTTGATTTCGGAGGTTGGCGATGCGGCAGCTGAGTTGCTGGGCCGAAAGGCAGCGGCACACTTCACTCCGATCAAGCCATTCCCCCTGGGAGGGAGAGCGGTACGCCGGTCAGCCGAAGCCTCATGCAGGCGTCGTATTTCCGGTGAAACGCACTCTGCTGGTCTGCGTCAGATCCTAAATGGACTGCTGCAGGCACAGGTGGACTGTCGGGTAAGGCTCAAGCGCCAAGGGCGTCGGATCGATACCTCGCGCATTGCCATGCTTCCAGCTGGCGAAACGCGGGTGTTCCGAAGCAAAGCGCGGGCCGAGCGTCAGTCAGCTGCTATCCAGTTCCTGTTCGACAAGTCAGTAAGTATGGATGCGGCAATGGAACAAGCTGAGGCGGCGCTGTATGCCGTTCTCAGGGGGCTTGAAGGGCTGCCACTGGTGACAACTGGGGCGATGTCTTTTCCAGGCACAACCACAGCTGGGGCCGGTCAATGCTGCGATCTGATCAAGCGTTCAACCGAGCGTCTTGGCGCTGCAGTGGAAGCGGGTGGATTTGGTGCTCTGCCGCATGGTGGAACTCCATTGGCACAGGCTATATGGCCTGCCGCGATTGAGGTTTTACGCGCAAAGGGAGAGCGGAAGATTCTTTTCGTGATAACCGATGGCGAGCCAAATTCCGGTACTGACGGATATTGCAAAGAGATGTTCGAGCGGTGTGAGGCTTCAGGGATACAGGTTATTGGACTCGGCTTCGGCTCGGCTAATAGCTATGTTCTCAGCAAGCTTTTCACCAAATACGTTGCAGTTGGGACGGTAAGTAGATTGAAGACAGCGCTGTTTGAGGTTGTTCGAGACGTACTAACCGCTTAACTAGACAACAAACCATTCCCAGCAGGGGCCAACCCTGCTGGGGGAGGCCTTCGCTTGGAAAGGGAGGCCAGAATGGAAAATGTAGCTGTAGCTCCATTACTCGACTTGTTCGGTGATGAAGTAATTATTCAACGCCGCTCTCTTGAGCGCCGCACCCGGCGAAAAACTGTTCCCATCCAGGTACAGGTTCAGCTTGGGTTTCTCGACATCCTTGAGATGTCAGATGCGGAGTTGGAGTTGCTGCGCGCAGAGGATGAAATCACTGACGATTACATCGACTGGATGCGCAGTTACATGATCAAGATGACACTTCGCCAGATTCTTCACCCTCAGGTGAGTATTGAAAACTGGTGGGATGGCATGTTGTGGGTGCTGGCGGACGAAGATGAACCGTTCAGCTTCAAAACCTGCTGTAACGCAGCTGGCGCTGATCATGAGGAGGTTCGTGAGAATTTCCTGAGCATGATGCGGCGCAAGTAAATATGAGCCCGGTAGGGGGGGAAGCCCCTTACCGGGCTTTCTCCCTTCTGGAAAATGAAAGGAGAGAAACATGTCAGTCATGGTGATACCACGGCTGTATCTGCGCTATCGGATCTACTTGCGCGAACGTGTGAACGGAGCTTTGCTCCCTGAAACAACGTTCGAGTGCGATGCAGAAGATTCGCTACATGCAATTGAGCAAGCTCGGGATAAGTATCCTGCTTGCTGGTTGAACTACGCATCATCTTGTCGTGTTTACTCAAACGGCGAAGAGGGTGAGTTTGTCTGACTAATGCTACTCGTCGTGGTTAACACGGCGAGCGCCTAAAACCCGGCTGGGAAACTCCAGTCGGGGTTCTCCAGCATCAAAAATGAATGGAGAATAGACATGTTTGCAGGCTCAGTTGTTTCTTACCCGGATCGTGGTCACTGGGGCAAGTCATCCTATCGCGGTAACTGCACAGGAAGAATTATCAAAGACTTTCTGGAAAGTTACATGAAAAGAAAAGATGGCCTGGTCGTAGATCCGAGCATCGGTGGCGGTACTAGCGTCGATGTTGCTAGGGAGATGGGACTGCGATTTGTTGGCACTGACCTACATCAGGGCTTCAACTTGCTTACGGACGACCTTGCGTCGTACATCGGTGAGATGGCTCACGTTTGCTGGTGGCATCCCCCATATGCGGGAATGCTCAAGTATAGCGGCGAAGAGTGGGGGGAGCCAAATAAGTGGGATATGTCACGGATGAATTTCCAGGACTTCACTGAAGCACTGGAACTTGCCGTTATGAATATCCACGACGCAGTTGAACGTGGCGGCGTATATGGAATCCTCATGGGCAACATGCGCGCCAAAGGTACATACTATAACCTTAGTTCACTCGTGGAACGAATTGCGCCGGGCCGGCTGATCGATGAGGTCATCAAGGTCCAGCACAATTGTAAAAGTGACTCAAGCTCCTACAAAGGAAACTTTGTCAGGATTGCCCACGAAAAGTTACTTGTTTTCGCTAAGCGTGAATCTTCGTTGTTCCTTATTGGTTCAATGGAAAAGCGCGCTGCTGCGATGACTGGTATTACGTGGAAAGCAGCGGTTCGGCGTGTGCTTCAAGGCAACAAGATTCTTCATCTGAAGGATATCAATGATGCATTGGAGCCCTATGCTAAATCGCGTGATAACCAACACTGGCAAGCTAAGGTGCGTCAGGTTCTACAAGACGAGCGCTACTTTGTTCGTTTGAAACCCGGTGTTTACCAGCTAGCTGCATAAGCCGATACACAAACTAAATAGCCCCTGCGGGAGAAATCCCGCACGGGGTTTCTCTTTGCCTGGGGCACTTAACCAGGAAGGGAGAAAATTATGTCAACGGTCATCAACACTAGGATCGGTGAGTCGAAAAACGTAGCGCGCCTTTGGCTTGAGGGTCGAAAGCTCGAAAGGGCGGGCGTGAAGATCGGTGCGCGCTACCAGCTCGTGCAGAACAAGGCGATGGAGCGTTTGGAGCTTCGCGAGGCCCCGGCCGTAGCGAACGACCAGACTTTCACTGTCTCCAAGCGCGAGCGGCGTGGTGTGGTGGTGCCCTTGATTGAGGTTCGATCAAGGGTACTCAGCGAGGTGTTCGAGAACATCGAGCGGGTACGTGTTGCAATCCGGCGAGGTCGGATCGTGATCACAGCGCTGCACATCGAAACCAAGATCCGGGAACGAGTTAAGCGTTTGACGGAAAAGCTGCGTACCGGAGAGCCGTTGGCAGTAGCCAGCCTGTTCCATGGTGGTGGTGTTGCGGATAAGGCACTTCATAGCGGCCTTAGACGTGCAGGGATCAAGTCGTTTATCCAAGTCGGTGTCGAAATTGAACCGGAATACTTGGATTCGTCGTTAGACAACAATCCTGAGCTGTGGAACGAAAAGAGTGTTGCGATCTGCTCTGACGTGAGAGAGGTCAACTGGGGGCATAACCCTCTTCAGTGCGACGTTATCTGTGCAGGAATTCCCTGCTTAGGAGCATCGAAGTCAGGTCGCAGCAAGAACAAACTGAGCATGGCAGAGGAACACTCCAAAGCTGGTGATTTGTTTGTTGATTTTCTCGATGCGGTTAAAGCGCTGAACCCAAGCATTTGCCTGATCGAGAACGTACCGGAATATCAAACGTCTGCTTCTATGGTTGTTATTCGCGCGAAGTTGGTTTCTCAAGGCTATGTGCTGAAGGAAGCTGTGTTGAATGGCAACGACTTTGGCGCTCTTGAGCGTAGAAGCCGATTGGTTGTGGTCGCGATAAGTAAGGGGCTTCCTGACGTTTTCGATTTTAGTGAGCTAAGCAAACTGAAAGAGAAAGAGGGAAGTCTTAATGAGGTATTAGAGGATGTTCCGCATGATTCTGAGCGGTTCAAATCCTTCGACTATCTCGCAAATAAGGAAGTACGCGACAAGGCAGACGGCAAAGGATTCTCACGCCAACTGCTAAGTGGGGCTGAAGATTTCTGCGGAACAATCGGACGTGGTTATGCGAAGTGCAGGAGCACGGAGCCCTTCCTAGTACATCCGACCAACCCGCAACTGTCTCGGCTACTCACGCCTGTCGAGCACGCACGAGTGAAAGGCATCCCGGAGGTGGTAATCGCTGGGCTTCCTGACACGACTGCGCATGAGGTGCTTGGGCAGTCAGTGATCTTTCCGTTGATTGAGTCCGTTGGGCTCGAATTAGGGGTGTCGATCACTGCTGCTGTAAACCCCAGCGTGGTGAGTCTGCGACAGGAGGGAATTTCCTCCTACTGTGGGCAGATCTGCGGCGGTGGTAATTGCGGTGCTGGCCAGTTGTGCAGCTTCGGAATCAACTCGGAAAGCCAGATGCCAGGCCTGCCGGAAAGTGATCCCAACCAGGGTCAGTTCCAGCTCAGTCTGATGGTGGCGTAAAACAACCCCTGCCAGGGAGAAATCCCTGGCGGGGCTTCTCCTTGCATGGATGGAAGGAGAGGATCATGAGTGCAATCCTTGAGGCAGCACAGTTGCAAGGCAACGCGAGCATCATCCGCAGGGCCTGGGCAAAAAGGGGCAAGCAGAAGGTTCACCTCTGGGAGCTATCGACTGGGGGCGTCATTCTCCTGCGCCACATGGAGGGGGAAGGGTTCAAGCATCCGGTAAAGCTGCATGAGCCAATGGAGGTAATCGTTAACCGATTTCGCGAGAAAAACGGTCATCAGGTGATCTCTCCCCATGCAATCTGAATTCAACGCCCTTCGGGGCGTTTTTTTTGCCTGCATGCTTGAGGCTGGCAGGTGGATCGGTATAATCGACACATCGCTTCATGTTTCATCCCTTCGCGCCTCAGCGCACTAATCTTCGTCAAGTGCATGTTGCACTCGGCAAGAGCCTGTACCGATCTTCGGTCAGGCAAAAACCAGAGTCACTTTGTGGCCTGGGAAAGCTAAGTCGGAGCTTCAACCGGCCTAATCGAAAGCATTCAGAATCAACGTTCCTCTTTAGGTCCGTTGCGTTTTTGTTTGCACAACAAAACCCACGCGGGGATAACTCCCTGCCGGGCGTTTCTCCGTCTGCATTAAGCTAATGGAGAAACATAATGAAAGTTCTGATCATCGCAGTAGTGCTGATTGTTGGTGGCATCCAAGTCGGCTTTAAAGCGTTCGATTACGGCGTTGCTTCGGTTGAAAAAACTGAAACCGCCAAAACGATCAAAGCCCGTCAGGTGCTCTGATTGAAACAACCCTTTGGGAACAATCCCATGGGTTGTTCTCAATCATTGAGGATCTGCGTATGTACTTCCGCAACTTAATGACTGCCCTATGGATCGGTCAGGTATTTGCAGAAAGCACACAACGCCCTTATGCCCTTTATGGACATAAGGAGGGCTACATCGTAAGAAAACTGACTCGGGCTAACAGCTTGGAGTTGGAAATAATCAAACCCTGACGGGAGCAATCCCGTTATGGGGGCGCCTCGTCATTAATTTGCGAGGTGTAATATGTTTTTTAATAAAGTTCTTAGTTGGTTAAGGGAGACTGTCGTCGGCATTGGCTGTAGCTTGCTGGCTGCGGGGTTCGTCGGCATCATCACTCCAGGTTCGCATCCGCAAGCCATTGCGGTCAGCGTGGTAAGCGGCCTGGTCTTGATTGTCGGTGGTCTGGTGGTATCCTTTTTCCAGAAAGACAACGCAGGTGAATGAAATGGACACGACACAAACGCTCGTTTTGGCTATATCCGGCGTGCTGTTCACGATCACTGTGGCAGCGTGCGTCGGCATGATGCTAGCGAAGCACTTGGACAAGAAGCATGCTGCGCATGCGTCCAAGGTGCCCTGATCCACGAGATATTTGCGTCAATACCCTTCTGCTCAAGGCAATGCCTTGAGTAGGTAACCAGCTAGTCGCGTAACGTGGTCATCCCTTGTGGGTGATCCACCAGAGCCCTCCGCGTGAGGGTTCTGGGGATCACCCACCTGGAGAACATCAAATGCCACAACACGAAGAGCCAATAGCACTGTACTGCCCCGAACTCAAAGAGCTGATGATCGACTCCGGCCGAGTGTTCCTCGTCCCTGATCAGATCGCAGCAACAGTGAAGAAGGCCAACCCTGACACCCGCTTCGTCAAAGCATGGGCTGTGCTGCACCGCCTGATACCCGCATCAGGCGCAGTATCGGTTCTCGAAGCGCCTCAGTCAGCGGCGGCATGAGTGCCAACAAAACCCCAAACCCCGGCTGTTTCCAGCCGGGGTTATTTTTTTGCCTGCCAGAATCTGGTCAGATTCCACCGCCTTTTCCTCTCGCGTATCTCTAGCATCTTGGTACTCACCTTCACCAGGTAGCACCTATGCGACCCAGCTTCAAACATGCCCTCCGACGCTTGGCTGTTGGCGGCATCATCATGGTTCAGCTCAATACGGTTGCCTTCAAGGCGTGGGCCGATTCCATTGCTGCCAGCGCCACGCTAGGCAATCAGACCGCTCAAATGGGCATTCAGATGCTCGATCCTTCTGCGGCGCAGAAGACGCTTCAGGATCTGTTCCCTGACCTCCAAGGCGGCGGTACCGCGTCCTTGGAAGAGGTGTATGGAGACGACTCGGGCACTCTTGACGCTGGCATCCAGGCCAACACACGGCTGAGAAGTGAGTCGTCGATGGATGGCGAGGCATACAGGATTCTGGTTGATAGCGGCAAACGGCCTGCTGTGGATCTTTCGAATGATCCAATGTTTAACCAGACGGACGAGATTCGATCTAATGATTTCATGCAAGGTTTCAAAGAGAACTTTGCAGACTGCTCCAGAAAAGACGTTTTTGAAGAACGCCAGGCTACGTCTCACATCTCTGATTACCGCACCTGTGAGCGCGTAGCAAACGAAGGCGGCAATGTGACCTTCAAGCATGACTATTCGCTAGGAGTTGTCGAGTATGTTTCGGGCCAGCCAAACTACCAGTCATGCGGCAGAGGTTGCCTATATGTATGGGTGGGCACCGTTGGTAACGATTACTGGGGCGGTAAATGCGCGATCTACGAGGAATACACACGCTTCAGGGTTATCAATAAAGATGCCATCCTGTCTGCGGTTGTTGAACAAGCTACGTTCGATGACTACTTTCAGATCTACTTCAATGACTCTCTTCTATGGACCCACACGCCGGGCGTATTCCCTCCCGAGACGGCGGGCGCGTGCGAGAGAAGTACCAGTTGGAGAGTAAGTCCCAACAAGGATGTCACGAACGAACTAAAGCAAGACTCGGACGTAATTACATTCAAAACACGCACGTCAGTCACAGGTCGGGGCGAAGGCTATGCACGCATTCGCATTAATTACGATCCAGCAAAAGCGATCATTGACAATGGTTGGGGGCCTGAAGAGCGCCTTCCACTCCTCAAGATGATTAACGATGGTTTCTGCAAAGAGAGCAGCGTTGTTTGCACTAAAGCGCCGGCAGTAGATGCGTCTGGCTGCATTAGTGAGAATGGTGTGGTTGCATGCCAAGCAGACATGCAGCCATCCCCTCATCCCGACCTAGACCCCTTCTGCAGGGAAGCGGAAGTGACAGCTGACTGTTCTTTCTTCAAAGGGGATCTTGCCTGCTACATTGATGCCAATGGCAAAGAGCAATGCCCTGAGAACGGGGGGGATTCATGTGTTGTAAATCATGAAATAGAACTTCGCTCAACTGGTTTGGTGGGCAAATTCGCTGCTAATGGGCGGAATATAGCCAGGGGAGAATTTGATTTCGTCGCAGGCACATGGAAAGCTCTACCTGGCTCTGATGGGACAGTATTCAATGGCAGTGTAGCAAAGGTCGATTACGATGCTGTGTGTGCTAATGATGAAGGATACGTACAGTTATCAGATGCTGATGTTTGGGCTGAGCATGGGCTTGGCGGGCAACTCGACACGTCAGTAAGCCACAATGTAATTACGTATCCGACATGCGCAAATGGACTTAAAGCTGTTGTTGAAATAAGGGATCAGCAAGGTGGTGATGATGGTGGTAAGTACGATCTTTCAGGTACGTTTACCTTTCGACATTCTAAGCTGGTCAAAGATGTATGGTCGCCGCAAAGTTGCATAGATCAGGGTCAAGCTGTACTGGAAGGTAAGTGCATCTCGGGGCAGATTACAGTCACCAAAGGTGTTCAGCATGAAGGAGAGTGCGCAACCATTTCAGGCATAAATATTTGCCCTGGTAATCCACTTTATGAACAAATCTCGGCGAGCCCATTGGGTACGTCAAGACTTGCAGAGCAGGTCCGTGTGCAGGGTTGCGGTGTAATCGAAGAAAACCTGGACACCTGTGAGCAGTACGAGAAAGACCCCAACTGCGGTTTCATCTCCCAGAGCTGTATAAAGGGGGCTTCTGGGGAGTCGGGAGGATGCTACGCCTACGAGGAGATATGGGACTGCGGCTATGACACCAGCTATCCCACGGTAGTCAATACCGGCACTCAGATCGAATGTCCTGGCGGCGCTAGGTGCATGGGAAGCGAGTGCTTCGACACCTCGAACCAGAAAAGCGGTGACTTTGCATACGCCGTCGCAATGCTCCAAGTTGCCCAGTTCGCTGAGCATGATCTTGATTGCGGTGGCGACGGATCGGATATCGAGGTTGCCAACGAGTGCAAGATATTCAAAGGCGAAGCAATGGAGTGCAAGAAAGCGCTCGGTGGCTATGTCGATTGTTGTGAGGCTCCCGAAAGCGTCAGTATTTACGATTATGTGAATCTGACAATGAACACTATGAAAATGGCTAGTGCAATGGAAGCGCTATCCACGCACGGGCTTGGGGGGAGCCTGAAGTATGGTTACTGGCAAGCAGGCACGAATGCCATCACGTCCGCTGGTAGTTCAGTCATAAAGGGGCAGTGGTCAACGATAGTTGACAACGCAACTGGTGCATTCAACAAAACGCTTCAGGGCACTGTCCAGGATACGCTTGTATCTCAGGTCCAGGAATGGCTAATGCAGAAAGCCTATGACGCCATGGTTAATATGGGCGCTGAGGTAGCCGCAAATGCTGTGTTTGTTCCAGCAGAAGGCGGCGGGATGATGCTTGGCCCTCAGGCTACGATGGTCGTCAACATCATTGGCTGGGTATACATGGTTTATGTGATTGTCGATCTTCTAATTAACATTATCTGGGAATGCGAAGAAAAAGAGTTCGAGCTTGGAGCAAAAAAAGAAACAAGGCAGTGCACGTTTGTAGGAAGTTATTGTGCCTCAGAAGCTCTTGGCTCTTGTGTTGAGAAACGAGAAAGCTACTGTTGCTATGGTTCGGTTGTAGGCCGAATCGTTCAAGAAGCTGCGCATGACCAGCTTGGTATTGAGTACGGTGATGTTGAAAATCCAAGTTGTGAAGGCATTACTCCTGACCAGATGGCCCTTATGGATTGGAGTAAAGTAGACATGTCGGAATGGATAGGCATGCTGAACATTGCAGGCCACCTTCCAACAGTGAACACGGTTTCACTTGAACAAGTTACAGGGAGTGGTAGCAGCCTTACGATATCTGAGGGGAACGTTCGGCAAAACTCGCTTAGTCGTAACGAAAAGCGGTTGGACGGATTTGATGCTGAAGCGGTCAAGAAAATGGAGGAAGACATAGCTAGGGGCGCAGTCCCCCAGTAAGTAAAAGGCCCCATCAGGGGCCTTTCGTTTATTTACCAATGAAGTAGTTTGGCGTTCCGCTTCTCAGCACTGCAGGCGGCAATTTATCGGACTTTGACCGTGTGGCCGATGTGACATAAATCAAAAACCAATCAGGCAGAGCTGCGGACAGCGCGACTGTGTTAGCCCGACTTTCGTGGATATTCCGAAACCCTGATGAATTGATAATGGATTCCTCAGTAACCTTGTGACCGACGATATGGATAGGACCATAGGATTTCGGTGCGGAAATGAATGCTGGACTCTCTTTCGCCTCTTCTGAGAACAGCACTAAATTCGAAGCCTTTGGCATTTTGCCACCAAATGATCGGCTATCCGACTCGGGATATGCTGTAGCGATAAGTTCCTGAGGAAGCTGCTTTTGGAAAACGGCGGCCCTCGATTTATTGAACTCATTTAAGGCAACCTGCACAGCTGCTTCCGGGGAGGAGGCCAGATCTGATGGGACCCATGCAACGACCTGCGGCAATTGAGCTGGCTGTGTAGGTCCGCCCCCAAGAAGCAAAAGTCCCAGGCCGACCCCGGCTACAGCGCCTCCGCTCATTCCCGATGGCGGCGCCACGGCACCTACGCCATAGGTAGCAGCATCGAGCACTCCCGTGCTGTTTCCACCTTCGGCCGGTTGTGAGGATGCATCGCCCATCATTTCGCGTGGCACGTCACGCATGCCAGAAATCTGCATGGCATTCATGTAGACCATTGCGTCGGACCACTTCGCTTTGGGTGTAGCAGCCGGGTCCGGCAACTGATCGAAGGTAACGGTATTGCCTGGTGATGAGCACCCTACCAAGGCGGTGAGGGCCGCAGTCATCGCGAGTGTCAGTTTGATTTTGCTGCAGTGAATCATGTCCGCTGTCCTTCCTGATTAAGTTATTCAAGGCTACCAGTGACGGCCGTGTTGCCAAATTCTTGGCTTTGGCGCGTCAACTCCGCAGCTGGTAGCGGCCCACAAAAAACCCCGCTTTGATGCGGGGCTCTGTTGTCGTCGGCGCTGGACTATTCAGTCTTTTCCTGGCTGGGCCAGCGATGCTGGCTGATTTCGCTGCTCTACCAGCTGGCCTATGGCTTGGAGCAATGCTTTCGCAGGCTGGGCGCCTTTGACCAGGATCTTCTGGCCATTGGTGTTGTCCACGACGACTGTTGCAGGCGTGCCCGTCACGCCCATAGCGGTACCGCGATCCATCTGATCCTGGATCTTCTGCTTGAACTTGCCGCTGGCCATGCATGCATCAAATGCCTTCGAGTCTGCGCCGACTTCTCGTGCCAACCGACCGATATCATCAATGCCTTGGCCGTTCATAGCGCTGCGCTCGAACCATTGCCCGGTGAATGCCCAGAAAGCCTGGTTGCCCGCAATTTCGCTGACACACTCTGCCGCGTGTGCAGCCTTTGCGGCCGTGGGGTTGTGGAACTGCAGCGGGTAATGCTGCCACTCCCAGTTGATCTTGCCACCGGCCTGCTCAACGAGTGACTTAGGTGTGTCATGGAAGCGTTTACAGAAGGGGCACTCCAGATCGCTGAACTCCACAAGGGTGAACTCGGCGTCTGCCTTACCGTAGATGTTGCGGCCTTTGACCTCGATGTCTGAGGCGGCAGACCATTGCGAAAGGATCTGTAGCTTGGCAGCCGCGACCTCGGCCTGTTCTTTCGCGTCAAGTGCAGCGGCGACGCCAGCCGGCAACTGCTCAGCTATCGCTTGGTTGATCGCATGCTCGGTGTACATGACGCTGGCGCCGAGGGCGGCCACTGCGAAAAGCGCGGAAAGACCTACGGTCAAAGGGAGTCGGTTTTTTGAGCTGGGCATGGGGTTCACTTTGAGAGGCTGTTGAAGGTCGGTTGTAGACGAAGTGGTACGTCCTTGGGTGTGCCATGCACTAGAACTTCCCACTCTTCGTAGGTGAGGCGTTCTGCGCCGCTGCAGAGCTTGTTGCGAACGCGGATATAGTCACTGACCGATCCGGTGCTGTTCGCCAGTGTCACGATCTGAGTTACGTCTGCGGGACCACTGGGCGTCATAACGCGGACGTGATCAGGCGTTTGATTCTCCTCCGGTTGATCCAGGCAGGTTCCAGACCGTAGCGCCGGTGGTACAGCGATGCTGGCTGTAACCTCTTGCGCGATGTTCTGCAGCTCTGGGTGCAACTTGCCAGCGCGTGTATCCAGCTCATCCGGGCTGCCGAGTACGGGTTGATAGGACGGCTTTCTCAGTGCTGCCCCTCCACGGCCGGAGTGCCCCCAGCTGGTGTGGTGACCGCGTAGATCCGGCTCGTACTGCTGGACCTCAAATGGGGTGCCTGTATAAGGCTCGGGTGCGGGCTCTTTGCTAGAGCAGCCTGAGAGCATGCCGAGGGCTGCGGTGATTGCCAGCGGTATGCGCAGTCGAGAGAAATGCATCGGTTGAACCTCGATCCGGGGGATGAGGTATTTTGTGGGAACCAGATCGCGATGAGGCGGCTAAACCTACACGATTCTTGTAAGATAAAAAAATTCTAAGATCGTGGCATACCCTCTTGCGCATTAGCGCGATTGGGGGCATGCTTTCGCCAAGCCTTAATGGCAATAACCTCAGAAAGCGCAGCTTCACTCTCGCGCCTTGGGCCACGAGCCTGTCAAGATTCTCCAAATTAAGTCGTTCTGCATGTGCAGATCGATTTAGTCATGCACTTCGGTGCATGGTCGGCAAGTTGGCCGTCTGTCAAATACAACCTAACTAATTGAAATGAAAACCTTTCGGGGCAGCGATATTCCCCGTCAGGGGTTTACGTCGCCCTGTGTTTTACTCTGAATGGAGAATAATCATGGCTCGTGGCGTAAACAAAGTAATCCTTATCGGCAATGTTGGCGGTGATCCTGAAACTCGCTACATGCCCAACGGGAATGCGGTTACCAATATCACATTGGCAACTACCGATAGCTGGAAGGACAAACAGTCTGGTCAGCTTCAAGAAAGAACCGAGTGGCACCGTGTTGTGCTATTTGGGAAGGTTGCTGAGATTGCCGGTGAGTACCTTCGTAAGGGCTCGCAGTGCTATATCGAAGGCAGACTACAAACCCGCGAATGGGAGAAGGATGGAGTCAAGCGTTATACCACTGAGATTGTGGTTGATATGCAAGGCACCATGCAGCTCCTTGGCGGTAAGCAGGCAGATAACGGTGGTGATGGTGCTCCTCGCTCTAGCGGGAGGAATCAAGCACAGCGTTCTCCGCAGCAACCCAACCGTCAACCGACTCAAGCGCCGACTTCTGATCCGCATTACGATTCGTTTGACGATGACATCCCCTTTGCGCCCATTAGCCGAGTTCTTCTGAACATCATCTAACGGGTCAATCAGTTGCAAATAAATACGCGCCTTCGGGCGCGTTTTTGTTCAGGGGGTTTCATAATGTCTAGTGCTAACTATCAAAACGCTGTAGCCGTAATTGCAAAGCAAGAGGATAAGTTTCTTGAGTTGGTGAAGGCAGCAAAAACAGATGTCGTGTTCAAGCAAGAGATGCTTTATGCAGCTCAAGCCATGATGAACAATGACTACCTGTGCACTGTCGCTATCAACAATCCGCTGTCTCTTCGCAATGCATTTGGCCAAGTGGCCGCCTGTGGCCTAACGCTGAACCCTGCAAGGGGTTTATGCTACCTGGTGCCACGGGACGGGCAAGTGGTTCTGGATGTGTCATACAAAGGCATGATCAAAACCGCTGTAAATGACGGCGCAATACGTGACTGTATTGTTGAGTTGGTCTACTCGAATGATCAGTTTAAGTACAAGGGTAAGCGTCATAGCCCTGTGCATGAATTCGATCCGTTCGACACTGAAGAGCGCGGCGAATTCCGTGGTGTCTATGTGGAAGTAACCCTGCCTGATGGCCGGGTCCATGTGGAAGCTGTAACAGCCAAGGAGATCTACAAAGCGCGTGATGCAAGTGATTTGTGGAAGCGCAAGAAGAAAGGCCCTTGGGTTGACTTCGAAACTTCCATGTTCAAAAAAACCGGCATCAAAATCGCTAAGAAATACTGGCCCCAAGTCGGCGAAAAACTCGACACGGTTATTCAGTATCTCAACACAACGGCAGGGGAGGGGTTTGCATCTCATGATGTCCCGATCTCTGTTGTAGAGCGTTATATGGGTGCAGCTGAAGTAGTCGATGAAGCCCAGCCACTCCCGACCTCGAATGAGGTTGAAGAGCAGGTGCCGGCATCTGAGACAACGCAAGTTGAGCCTGAAGATGCTCAAGCTCAGGTCGCAGAACCGCTGGAAGGCGAAGTGCTTCAGGCTTCAAATGATGAGAGCCAGGCACCTGTAGATCTACCTCCCAAAGTCCTGAAAAAGACTCAAGCGGTGGTCAATCGGGCGCGTGAATCGCAAGGCTGGAAAGCTGCGCGTGATTATGTAAGTGCGTGGCCTGCTGAGGCTCGTGATTACGCTCTGCGACTCCTGTCTGCAGCGGAATACCAAGCTGCTCAGGGTGAGTGACGATGGTTCATCTGTCGATTAGATCCCTGTTAGAAGGCAATACCTTCTGCAGCCAGACACGATCAGAAGTGTTCAGAAAGGGAGAAGAGGTTTTTCACCCCAATGTCCAGCTTCTGGAAAAGACTGGCTACAGAAACAAAATCTGCTCCGAGTGTCTTGCGATTTGGGATAACCCGGAGTCTCCAACCAACCCTGTGCAGGGCATCCCTTTGCACAGGGCTGCTGCTGGCAATAAATGAGGAAACTGAGATGGCTGAGATTATTATCAACCTGATCATGCTGTTCTTTAACTAAGAACAGCGAACTCACAATAAACCCTGACGGGGCACCTGCCCCTCAGGGGTTAGTTGCCTTCGTCGTACTGAAAAGGAAAACGAAATGGCAACTGCTAACTCAAGCTGCATCATCAAACTCGTCCATGACCATGACGCAGAAAGTCCGCGTGAATGGGACAACCTAGGATCGATGGTATGCGCTCATCGGCGCTATCGTTTGGGTGATGAGAATGGGGCTGCGAAAGCATTGGAAGTGATCTACAAGCACCTGTCTGATAAGCAGCTGGGGCAGATCGATTTCAATGCCAATCACATCCCAGATGTTGAGCGTGCGCTGGAGATGACGGGGCAAGCAATTATGCTTCCACTTTATCTTTATGATCACTCTGGCATCACAATGAAAACCTCCCCTTTTAGCTGTCGATGGGACAGTGGCAAGGTTGGCTTTATCTTTGTGTCTAAAGATAAAGCCCGCTCCGAGCTTGGTTGGAAACATCTCACGAAGCCGCGCATTGAGAAGCTGGAAACATATCTGGACGGAGAGGTCGAATCATACGATCAATACCTGACGGGTAATGTTTGGGGGTATCAAGTGATCGAGGATGACGAAGTTGTTGATAGCTGCTGGGGATTCTTTGGTAGCGATCCAATGACAAATGGCGTTCTGGATCATCTAAGTAATCAGCATCAGGCAATGATACAGGCTGGCAATTATCAGCGTGTCTATTCCTGAGTTTAAATAACCCATCTGACTGCGTATAAGTTGATCAGATAAATCTAACCCTGTAGGGACTTTCCCTACAGGGGATTGCTCCGTTTCAGGGATGAAAAGGAGAAATTAAAATGCGTACTTACATACTCGCTATGTGCGATATGCGTACCAAGCGTTACACCCGCTTTCAGTGCCAAGCCAACAGCTTCAATGAAGCAGTTGAAAAGGCCCAGAAGACTCTCAATGGGGGCTTTCCTGGGTTTGCAATGGGTGCTGCAAATGGAGGTCGCCATGCGTCCTTCAACGGTTGAATCGCTTAAAGAGTCTCTTGCCATCTGGCAGGAGCTTGAAGCTGGTGATCTGGCTCAGCGCAGCCTGGTCACTGAAATGGCCGGAGAGATCCAGAGGAAGATTCTTTCCCTGGAATCCCTACTGGGACTGTACGCGGTGCACGGGCTTGGGTTGACGCTCAAGCACTGCCGGACTGACTCGTGGGGGATTCTTTCCGAAGATTCTTCCGAGCCCGGACGGTACCGCTGGACGATGTTCGGCAAGGATGGTTTCACGGGTCATTGCACCCAGGACACCGCCGAGCTGTGCATTGGCGACATGCTCGATGATGGCTTCATGATCCCTGACATGGGAGCGCTGGAGCGATTGTCTTGCACAACTGAATGGCAGCGCGGGATGGAAGTTTGCGCAGTGATTCAGGCCTGCAATGCAGGCCGGATGAGCTGGCAGGAAGCGAACGACCGTTATGCCGAAATTGACCAGCGATACAGGAGCGCCGCATGAGCTACATGGCGATCCTCAAGCTGGTTCCTTCTGGCCGAAATATCGCCGTGTTTGGCCCCACCCCGCAAATTTGCGGTCAACGGCTGTTCAACCAGCTCCTGAGCTGGTACGGCGATGAAAACCGGCCTGTGAATGAGCAAACCTGCCGCCTCTTTGAGGTGGTGCAAGCAGCTCCGCACATGGAGACGAGAGTCGAAATGTTCGGTGCTAGCAAAACCAACGCTCTGCGCTTACTGCGCCAGGGCATCGCCGGCTGACGTACTGGCTGACGAACCAAACCCCCAGGGGGGCAACCCCCCTTTGGGGGTTTGCCTTTCCGGGATTTGCCCTTGGGATTTTCAACCCAGGTGGTGAAGTACCTAGAAAGGAGAATGAGATGAAAACCTTCGAAGCTGGCTGCAAGGCCTACCATGCCGCCAATAGCGAACTGGAAGCCCACTACGGCTCAGAGCAAGGGATTGAGATCCGCAATAAAGTGCCGCATGTGGATCTCAGCCTGTATCTGGACCTCAGTAACACACCACACGCCTATGCGTTGCCGGCTATTGCTGCAGCGCAGAAAGCATCACTCGATGAGCAGGGGTCTGACTTCACGAAGAAGTATGAAGCCTTCAAAAATCGTACCGAGATGCTGGTCCAGGCTCGGTATCAAGCGTTTTGTGATGCTCTTGGGCTGCTTGGCGAAGAAATGGGTGCTGAGTACGAGTTCAATACCTCAGGGCCTCTGGATCAACGCATCGCAGACGTGCTCACCAAGGGTGACTTGCTTCGCAAGACCCTCTTGGATGGGTTTGGCTATGTCGATCTCCTCGATCTTGAAAGCAGCTTCTCAAAGGGCTTTTTCACGGTGACGGGGCTGACAAAAATAAAGCTCTACAACGACCTCAAGCTTTGTTCCCAGATCCGTGAAGGCGGAATCAGGATCAGCGCTGAGGAAAGAGTACGGCTTGGCTTTCATCAGGAGTAATCAGGATGAAAGTAATCGACGTCCAACAGCGCTCTGCCGAGTGGCACGCGTGGAGAAAGGGTGGTGTCAGCGCAACCAGTTGCGCGGTCATCATGGATCAGAATCCTGACAAGACGAAGCTTCAGTTGTGGCGTGAGCTGGTTGGACTTGATACACCCCCCGATCTTGCCTGCATTCCTCAGGTAAGGCGGGGCGTCAAGTTTGAGCCGGTTGCGCTTCAGGCGTTTGAAGAGCGGTACGGTCAGCTGGGGCTCCCGATCTGCGCAGAGTCTAGCGATTACCCGTTCATGCGGGCTTCGTTCGACGGGCTTCTGGCAGGTAATGAGCCGGTGGAGATCAAGAACCTCTCCGATGACAATCATCTGGAGGTTCTGGCGCTTCGAGAGAAGAGCAAGGCGTACAGGCTCTACCGCTGGCAGCTGTTGCACCAAATGATCGTTAGCGGGGCTTCACGGGGCTACCTGTGGTGCTGGTCGCCCAAGCATGAGCCTATCTGCCTGGTGGTTGATCTCAATGAAGCTGTTGCGCAGCAGATCATTGCTGCGGAAAGGCGCTTCTGGGATATGGTCGAGTCGCTTACGCCTCCCGAGGCGGACCCGAAACGCGACCTGATGCCTCACGCAAAGATCGACCACGACCGTTGGTCAACCCTCGCAGCGGTCAGGCGAGACAAAGAGAACGCAGCTTTGGCTGCAAAAAAGGCGCTGGAAGAGCTTCAAAACGAGATAACGGTCATTGATGACCAGATTCTCGCGTTGATGGGCGATTTCAAGCGCGCAGATGCGTATGGCGTTCGTGTTATTCAGTATGAGGTTCAAGGCAGGGTCAACTGGAAGGCCGTCGCAGAGAGTGTCTGTGCCGCAATCCCAGCGGATGTTGTCGAGTACCACCGTGCTGACTCGCGCACTGCAACGCGAATCTCGGTTGATGCCGAGTTCGACGAAACCACCTATAAGCCAGAAGTCATGCCGCAACCGCGCATGGCGAAAGGCCCCGTAGACACGCAAGCACTGCTTTCCGCAGGCGTGTTCACCTTCTAACCCAGCCCGGCCTCGTGCCGGGTTTTTTTATGACCAGAATCTTGTAGGTTTAGGCCGCAAATCGCATTCGCAAACAGACATGATGCTCGGGTGAAAAGTCGGAGCATTCCTGTTCATGTTCAAGTTATTCAAGCAGCTCTTTGCGGGCAAACGCCGTCCCAGTCGGCTCATCAACCCGCCGCCCGACCCGCGTTTCGAGCACCCCGCATATAAGAACATCCCGGACGATATCCGACGCGTGCTGAGCGATCCGTCGATCCTCAGAAACCCTCCCTACCAGGAAGGCTATTACGGCCTGATCTCGGGAGAGTTCTGCATGTATGAGTTCCAGTCGCGCCTTGTAAACAAGATTGAAGCTCAGGCTGGATTGGCGCCTGATGACTACGAGGCGTACCTGAAGCCCATGTTCGTGGCGTATGCCGAGTTGGTTCACCTGCTCCCTGCCTCGGAGAATCACCACCACAACACACCAGGCGGGCTGCTGCGCCACGGCCTGGAGTGCGCGGCTTTTATGCTGGACTGGATGGTTCTGACCAAGTTCGACCACGAATTGACGCCAGGTGAAGCAAGCAAACGTCTTCGCCGCTGGTATGTGGCTGGCATCGTGGCGGCACTGTTCCATGACGCGGGTAAGCCTCTGACGGACGTTATCGTCATGTCGTTCGACGGCACGAAGAAATGGGTAATGGGCACCGAAACCATTCATGAGTGGGCGGTGGCGAATAACCTGACTCGCTACTTCATCAACTGGGAGCGCGGGCGTCAGAACAAGCACATCACGCACACCAACACTCTAATCGGAATCTACACCAGCGTTGAGCTGCGAAAGTGGCTGCTCGAAGGCGGGGCAGATATTTGGCAGGCACTATTGGACGCTGTGGCAGGCCAGCCTGGACCCTTGACCGAAGCGGTGAGGGTTGCGGACTCGCGCTCAGTAAAAGCAGACCGCGAGCGCGGTGCAGTGGCCGGCGCCAATACCAACACCGGCGTGCCGGTGCAGCGTCTGTGCGTAGATGCGATGCGACAGTTGGTCGAAGAAGGAAGCTGGACGCTCAACGAACCCGGCTCGCGGCTCTGGCTGAGCACCAAAGGACTATTCCTCGCTTGGAGCACCGGCTCCGAGGACATCATCCATCAGGTAGTCAAGGACAAGGTAGGAGGCTTCCCGCGAGCGGAAAACACCCTACTGGCTGCTATGTCCGAGTACGAGCTGTTTGAGAAAAATGCAGACGGTTCGCCCATCTGGTTCGTGGCGCCACACCCACTGCTCAAGAACGGAAAGGCGCCGTCCATCCGCTGCGTCAAATTCAAGAACCCCGACAACGTGTTCCCGTTCCTGGACGGAAACATCGCCCCGGTTTCTGTGACCATCGGCCGGGATGATAACGCCAAGGAATACCTGACCAAGGAAGACGCAATCGCGCGAAAGGAACAGGAGAAGAAAGGAACGCAGGAAGACCTTTTTGGTGCGACACCACTGCCGGCCGCCGCAGCGACTGAGAGCCCCAAGGGAAAAAATCGCCCCAAAAAGCCAGTCCCGGAGCGTACCGGCGTATCTCTGCCGCCCAACCTGGAAGAGCGAGCGCGCCTCCTCAAGCAGGGCGCACAGCAGCCGGTAGACGATGTTGCTGATCAAGCGCCCGAGCAGCAGCAGGACAATGCGCTCGATGACAACACTCTTGCCGCCATGTTGCACGAAATCAACGGCACAACACCCGATCCGGCGCCGCTTCTATGTTCAGTCAATGATGACGAGCCCACGGATGAGCAAGACCTTCACTCGGTGGAACCGGAAGAGCCGGTTCAAAAGGTAAAACTCACCTTCAACGACATGATCACCAAGAAGCCCACCAGAGTAGATAGGGGCAACGTAGGCAAGCCCAAGGCTTCGGTTGAAACCGCAACCCCAGAGCAAAGCACCGATGCACTCGATATTCCGCCAAAATTTAAGAGCCTGCTGACAGATCAGGATCGGGCTTTATTGCAACGCAACCCAGAACTTGGCAGCCGCCTTCTGCGCGTGTTCGCCGGCGACACGGCGATCAAAGAAGTTCGCAATCGGATATTCATTCCCCTGGTTGGGGAAATCACGCTGGGCGATCTGCCGGCCATCGACCGTGCAGAGTGGTTGTGGCGCGACTTCACGAGCGCTGAGGAGCAGATAACACGAACTCTAAGAGGAGTTGAAGGCTTCCTCGCAAGCATAGAAATCTCCCTGCTCTACTGCCGACTAAGCGACGCCAAGTGGCACCCCTGCTGTATCGAAACGCTACCGGCCGAGTACCGCAGTAAAGCCTTTCGGGTTGCACAGTCCTTCAAAGAAGCCGCTGCGCCGGAGCCTGGCAAAGGTGCGGATATTTACTCCGTATCGTTTTGGACCCGAGAAAAGGTTGCAGAGGCGGCAGGAGTGGATCTTGAGACTTCTGAAGCCGCGCTTTTCTATTGTCTCGAAGCCGTAAAAGTGGGCCGCGAGAAAAAATATTACTTCCAGCTGGATAGCAAGGTGAACCGCTGATGGGTGACTGGAATTATACAAACCTCTGGCGCACAAATTACGAAGCCAGGGAAGTCGGAGCCTGGGGAGCTTCAATGCTAGCCAGCACAGGGGTCCAGGTACTAACTGGCATGCCGATGATGCCGTACCTGATCACGATGGGTGTTCAGGCTGGGTTCGCCCTATCTGCACTGCCGAGGGCAGTTCGTGTCTATCGAGCGAAAAAGTCCCTTCTCGGTTCTCCATTGTCGTTTACCAGCATTGGGGACATTGCAAAGATCGTCGAGAAGCACCCCGACAGTTTTTACTACGGTCAGGCCTTTCAGTGGCGGCAGCAACACGGCCAACACGCATTTGAACTGCAATCGAGGGACATGTCTGCGGTCCTTGGAAAGAAAGGTCTGCGCGACCCGAACGTAAAAGGTAGCCGTTGGATTCATGGCCTCGGCATGGTTGAAGAAGAGGAATGCTTGCGCCCAGCGGGGATGCGAGACATCCATACCCTGGTTACCGGCACGACTGGCGCCGGGAAGACCCGCCTGTTTGACTTAGCCATTACCCAATGCATCTTGCGTGGTGAGGCCGTCATCATCATCGACCCGAAGGGTGACAAAGGGCTGGCCGAGACATGCCGGCGCACCTGTGCGCTGATGAACAAGCCGAATCGCTTTCGCTACTTTCATCCAGCATTCCCGGACGAGTCGATCCGTCTTTCGCTGACGCGCAACTATGGCAGGGCGACAGAGCTTGCATCGCGAGTCGCCGTGCTTATGGCGTCGGAGTCTGGCGATCCGTTCCAGGCATTCGCGATGATGGCGCTCAACAACGTGATCCAAGCAATGCTAATTATCGGAGAACTCCCGAGCCTGCTTAGTTTGCGCCGGACGCTAGAAGGCGACATCCCAGGCCTGACCATTCGAGTGCTCACAGCCTACGGAAGGATGGTGCGAGGGGAAAAAGTGTTTGACGCAGCGGTTGAACAGGCCTGCGCAACGGCCAAGGTGAAAAATCCTGAGGACAAAGCCAAGGCCCTGCGCAAGCTGTACTACGCGGACCTGATACACGATGCGCCGAACTCCGACCTTGAAGGGCTGCTGACGATGCTCGAACACGAGCGCGCTCACTTCAGCAAGATGATCGCCGGTTTGCTGCCGATCCTGGTCATGCTCACGGCCGGCAGGATGAGCGATCTTCTTTCGCCTGCGCATACTGTCGATGGAACGGATGCGTACCAAGACTTCAGCGACATGAATACCGTGATCAACGGTAAGCAGGTGCTCTACATGGGGCTCGACTCATTGTCGGACCCCATGGTGGGCTCTGCTCTTGGTTCGCTGGCTTTGGCAGACCTCGCATCTACTGCGGGAGAGATCTACAACCACAGGCTTCCGGTGCCGGTGAACATCTTCGTGGATGAAGCGGCCGAGGTGATCAATGACCAGCTGATCCAGCTGCTCAATAAGGGTCGCGGCGCCGGCATCAACCTGTTCATCGCAACCCAGACGATTGCGGATTTCAAGGCGCGCATGGGTGATGAATCGAAAGCCATGCAGGTGCTGGCGAACGCGAACAACATCATTTCCCTGCGGGTGCTGGACACCGACACCCAAGAATTCATCGCCAAGAAACTGCCCATGACCCGCTACAAGTACGTCATGCGCACCCAGGGCAACAGCGCCGGTGAGGGCGGTGTCATCACCGGGGGCAACCAGGGTGAGCGACTGATGGAGGAAGAGGGCGAGCTATTCCCTTCGGCACTGCTAGGCAATCTGCCTGACCTCGAATACCTGGCCATTTTCGCGGGCGGTGACGTGCGAAAAGGTCGTCTGCCAATTCTCAATTTCCAATCGAAGTAAGGGCTTGATCATGTCCATTACCCGGATCATCGAGATTCAGCGCAGCCTGCAGCTGGACGATAAGACCATGGTTATCCTGCGCAATTTCGACATTGACTGGAATTGCGGAACACGTTTCATCCTGGCGCTCATCAAAAGCGGCGTAACCGGCCGGCCGGTGGCAAACGCGCTCAGCGAGGCGCTGTTTGAGTACAAGATCATGTGCCAGCTGGGCGTCAGCGATTACGAGCGCCTGTACCACCTCTTCTACCAGCTTTTCGCCAAGCTGCAGTCGCAAGGGGTATCGGTGACCAACGACACGATCTCAAGCCTGTGTCAGCTTGCAGTAGTGCCTGATCCGATTCGGGAGCAACTGATCAATGGCTGAGGTTATTGAAGAGAAGTGGCCGAAAGGGCTCGTAGCGTCCCTTTTCTTCCTGTTCATCATGGTGCTCATGCTTGCGGTTTTTGCGCCCAACCCCATGATCGATACCGTGATGCAGAAAGAACGGCAGTGGAGCGTGTCGCTGCTGCCTCAGGACGATCTGAAGCGCATAGATGAAACCACGGCCAGCATCTACACCGCTCTGGTCATCGACTCGGGACTCAAGTACCACATATCCGGGATGTTCATGCGCAGCGGCCCCTCTACCGTGGACTCCTTTGAAGAAAAGGTGGGCTGGTGGTTTGAATACCTGGATTCACGAGGTGTGGCACTGCAGAAGATCACCTATCAGATCCTCTATCGGGCGGTGCTGATGACGTACTGGATGCCGTTCTTCGCCGTAATGGCAGTGCCGGCTATTTTCGCCGGGGTCATGCGCTGGCAGGCGAAGAGGCACGGCTTCGATTACTCATCGCCGTTCTGGAATAACAACGCGGTAAGCCTGATGGGATGGGGCGGCATCATGCTTGCGCTCAGCCTGTTGGCGCCGCTACCACTGCCTCCAATGGTGGTTTGCACAGCGCTGATCATCATTCTGCCAATCCTGCTGTCGGTCCTGATCAGAAACCTGCCCAAGCAAATCTAAACCTACAACAAACGTGTCAGATTAGAGGCCAATTTGGGCGTTGAGCAATTCACACTTTGCACAACGCCCAGATAGGTTCTGATCCATGTCCGCATCTATACCCTTGATCATCATCTCCACCGGCCTTGCTACTGCGCTAGCGGTAGGCGCTTACCAGCATTTTGAGACTGTGGGGGCACTTCAAGATCAGATTTCAGAGCTTGAGGTCGCGACTCAAAAACCTCTGACCTTTGAAGAAATGGACGAGCTGAAAAACATGTTCATCGGTGAAACGAGCAAGAGCGCTCCCAGCCAGGGGCAGGACGGTTCGGCCCCGGATAACTGGATCTATGGCAACACCAAAGCCCGCTTCACCCTGGTCGAGATGACGGATACCGAATGTCCCTACTGCAAGCAGCATTTCCCCGTTATCAAGTCGCTCATCGACTCATCTGGCGGGCATATCAACGCTGCGTTGATGCATGTGCCGGCCTTGTCTGAGGCATCCCGGCAGCAGGCGCTGGCGATTGAATGCGCCGGAGAGCAGGGTGGTTCAGAAACGGCATGGAAGTTTGCGCAGCGAGTGTTCGACACGACGAGGGGAAATGGGCAGGGAGTCGCCGCATCATTGAGCAGTTATGCAGCTGAGATGGACATCGACCGGCAGCGCTTCAGTCAATGCATGGATTCTTCGCAGGTAGTAGAGCGTGTCATAGCCGATATGGATCACGCGATTCGACTGGATATCAAGCAAACCCCCTCGACGATGGTGATCGACAACCTCACAGGCAACTCGATTGTTCTGCAGGGGGATAACTCATCCCATAAGGGCATCCTCGATGCCATGGAACAGGTCAGTAAAACAGGAGCTGCACAGTGAGTGACGAACCTACCAAGATCCCCGCGCATATCGACGAGCCGCCCTATCTGCTGTTCTGGCGTATAGACGAGGTTCTGCCCATCGGCGTTGGCCTGGTCGCCGGCATCCTGCTCGCACAGCTCACCATTTGCCTCGGCCTGGGGCTGGTCCTGGCGCGCATCTATCGTCGCTACTGTGACAACCGACCCGATGGTTATCTGCTGCATGCAATCTACTGGTACATGGGAGCCATTGGCTTCAAGCGCAACCGCAGCATGCCTAATTCATACGAGCGAGATTTTATCTGATGCTTCTATCCAATCTGAAAAACTCGTTCGACGGGATGCGAGGAGAAAACAAATTCCTGCGGCTGATCCTTTTTGCGATGACTGTCGCGCTGATTGCAAGCTCGTGCTCTGCCATGAAGAAAGATCAGATCATCACGGTGGTGCCTCCGACGCTGACTGAGACGGCGTGGGTAAGCAAGACCCAGAGCAGTAGTGAGTACACGACCGCGTGGGCCATGTATGTAGGCATGCTGCTGGGAAACGTAACGCCTGAGAACGCAACCATCATCAAGGATGCCCTGGGGCCAATCCTCCACCCTGATATTTACCAGTCCACGATGGAAGTGCTGGACAAGCAAATATTTCAGATACGTCAGGACAGGGTGACCCTCTCATTTGAGCCGCAGAAAGTGCTGCGCGATACCGTCAACGAGCACCGCTTCTTCATCACAGGCAACTCAGTCAGCGAAGGCCCAGCAGGTGGAAAGCGGCGATCAAACCGTACCTACGAGGTGGACCTTCAGATCAAGAACTACAAGCCAGTTATTACATGGATAAGCACAAATACCGGCGATGCTAGAACGCAGGATGTGATTGATCGTGAGGCGAAGAAGGCGCAGAAGATCAAAGAGCGTGAGGAGCGCCGGCGCGGTTGAATGGACCCTTGGCGTAGACAAACCCGGCTGAAGCCGGGTTTTTTTTGCTTACCAGAATGTTGTCGAATTAGAGCCCATGGCGCGCTCTCAACTCGGGAAAATGGGTCATCAGTGATCTGAGGCCTTTCGATGAAAACCCGACCGCAAAACAATCCATTCGCACTGGGCACGCTCGTCGCAGCGATGACCATCGCGCCGCTGGTGCACGCTAGTGAAGAAATCAAGATCCCTGGGCTGAACATGCCCGTGGCTGCAAGCGTTCAACCTGTTGAGCCGCAGACCGCGCCTGAGGCCAAACAGAACAAGCATGAGGGCCAAGTAAACCCTGGGCAATCCGCAGCTCCCGCTGAGGCCGCAGAGGCGCCCAAACGTCTTGTCCTGGTTGAGAACGGCGCCAAAGACCTACCCCCTGTTCCAGCCAGTGTCGTGCCGCATCGGCAGGCCCCGCACAAGCCGGTGGAAACTCGGCAGGATGTTGTCGTTGCATCAGGCACCAACACGCTGATCCCAATCAGTCGTTCCCAGATTAATCGGCTGGTTACGCCCTTCGACAGCCCGAACATCCAGACCGTAAGCCAGGCCGAAATCTCTACCAGCGGCAATGTCATCTACGTCACCACACAGGATGATCAGCCGGTCACGATGTTCGTGACACCTGAGGATGATGAGTCTGTCGCCATCTCCCTCACGCTTTTGCCGCAAAGCATTCCTCCGATTCAAGCAAACCTCATCTTCGCGCGCAGCATCCAGGGCGGGGCTGTGGGTATGCCGGCGATGGGCTCGACTGCCTACAGCGGAACCGCTCGTAAGTGGGAGCGCAGCCAACCCTATATGGACACCCTGCGTTCGCTCATGCGCGAAATGGCCGTGGGCAAGCTGCCTCGCGGATACAGCTTCGGAGCACTCAGATCGGGGGACAGCATCCCGGCCTGTGCTCAGCCAGCACTGAGCTTTGATTTCTCAAAGTCTCAGCTGATCCAGGGCCACGACTTTCGGGTTTACGTGGCTGTAGCGGAAAACATCTCTGGCAAAACCGTCGAGTTCGATCATGGCGCGTGCTCGCACCCGAATCGCGCAGCTGTAAGCAGTTGGCCTCATGAAATGCTTGAGCCAGGCCAGAAAACCGAAGTGTTTGTAGTAACGCGAGTCCCGGCCATCACCGCCGACACTTCCGTGCGCCCGAGCCTATTGGATTAAGGAGAACACAGTCCATGGAATCCATTCGCAACGCGATTGCAGGCTTGTCGCCAAAAACGAAGATGTACACCGCAATCGGCGGAACCGTGTTGGTAGTCGGTACGCTGGTCGGATACGCGATGAATCTCGCAACGCCTGAGGCGCGTTCCAGAGAGGCCGTGAGGCCAGCAGTTGCAGCTGTGCTTACCGACGAAGATCCGCGTGCTCTCGGTATCGATGCAATGGCTGCACAGCTTCGGCAGATGCAGATAGAGCAACAGCGCCTGCTGCGCACCCTTGGCGCCGCCGAGAAGGATCGCAAGCTGGTTGAAACACAGGAAAAAGTCACCAGCCTCGAAGAGCAGATCAAGCTGCTACATCAAGAGATTGGACGCGTTGGCCGCAACGCACAAAAGGACTCTGAAAGCAGCAGCAATGATGCCGGTGCAGTGAAGGAAGCCGCGACGACGTTGATCCCGGAGCGGAATCCTCACTTTGTGCAGAAGGCGACAAATTCAGCTGATGCCCTGGGAGACGTTTACTCGAATCTCCCGCCTCCACCGCCAGTCGATCCGCGCGCGCGGAGCAGTGAGAAGGTCGAGGCACCGAAGATCCGAGTCATCCGCAACGAGAAGGCCAAGGATGAAGATCAGGAGGATAAGGAGCTGTCGGTGACCATCCCGGCCGGCTCGATCCTTTCTGGCGTACTGGTTACCGGCATGGATGCACCTACCGGCAAACAGGCTCAGCGTGACCCATTCCCATCGCTGCTTCGAATCAAGAGCGAGGCCATTCTGCCCAACCGTTTCCGGGCCGATTTTCGTGAGTGCATGTTGATTGCAGGAGGTTGGGGCGACCTCAGCTCCGAGCGCGCATACATGCGAGCCGAGCGTATCTCCTGCGTGCGTAATGACGGCACGGTGCTTGAGGCCCCTATCGAAGCTTACGCCACTGGCGAAGACGGCAAGACGGGGCTTCGAGGGCGACTGGTCAGCAAGCAGGGGCAGCTCATCGCGCGCAGCCTGATGGCAGGCCTCATGGAGGGGGCCGCGTCAGCGTTTGATGTACGCCAGGTGCCATCGATCAACATCACCCGTGGTTTCCAGGACGGTGGTGAAACGCAGGCGCCTGTTTACGAGCAAGCCTTTGATTCGAATGCGCTGCAAGCCGCTGGCGCCCGTGGAGCTGGTTCGGCTTTGGAGCGCATTGCAGATTATTACCTCGAAATGGCAGAAAACATCTTTCCGGTTATTGAAATCGACGCAATGCGGAATGTTGATTTTATTGTAAACAAAGGGATGACAGTGAAATTTAACGCCACCACCCTGAAAGTTGCAGACGTTAATTAAGGAATTGGATATGTACAAACTAATTGCAATGTGTGCTGCAGCTTTCGTTGTGACTGGGTGCTCGAACATGCTCAGCATCGGCTCAACAGAATATGCTTGTAAGGGCATGCCGGAAGGGGTGTCTTGTATGTCAGCCAAGGACGTTTATAGCGCTACGGAAAACGAAAACTACAAGACCATGCTTCAGGCAGAGCAGCAAGCTGCGAAAGATGGCTCAGATAAAAGCGATAAGGTAGATGGAGAGCCAACTACTCGCGTCCTATATGCCGAAGGGGCAGACAACGCTCCCATCCCTATGCGCGCTCGAAACCCGCTTCCGATTCGCACCCAGGCTGTTGTTATGCGGATTGCAGTAGATCCTTGGGAAGATGAAAACGGTGATCTCTATGTGCCTGGCTTTATCTACACGGAAATTGAACCAAGGCGCTGGGAGATTGGGGCTCGGCAGACCTCAGCAGGGACTACGCTAAAACCTTTGGCGCGGTAAGACCGTTTGTAATCCTGTTAGCGTGGGGGAGTCATCTAAAATGAAGTTGCTTGAAGGCAGGCACCAATCTATATTTACCATTATATGTAGCAATACCACCAATAAATACTATGCCGCAGGTCGCTTAAGCCTAATATCCGCCTTTCATGAACATTTCGAACACAAACATAGCGCAGGTGCACTTTCAGCGCGTTACTGGGTGCGCGAACTATTTTCAATAATGATTTTGTTGCTGTTTGCGGCAATGGCGGATGCGGCACAGTTTCAAGGTGTTGCCGAGTGGGCGGGTGGTTCTCCCCCAGTGAATATGCCTGGAAGTCTTCAGTTAAATGCCAAGTACACCTTCAACAAACAGATATCCGGTTGCTCTAATATGATCGATAGGGGCTATATTGTCCCTGTTAGAGCATACTGGCGAAGAAAGGGGGCCTCTACGTATGAGCCTGTACTCATAATAACTGCAAATGGCAACACGCAATTCTCTGGGGGTATTTATGGAAGAGTTGTCGTATGTGGCGCAGGCATGACCACGTTTGATCTATCTATAAAAAATGTTGATGGAGGCTATACTAACAATCTTCCCACTACAGAGGGAGAGTATGAGCTTATAGTCTCGGTGGAAGAGTGGAGTACTCCGAGCAGTCTCGCGCATACACATTCATTTAACACCCTAAGTTATGCTATTGGGCAATTTAATAACCCTCCGACCGCACCTAATAAAACAATTACAACCACAGAAGATAAGGCTGTCTCCTTTGAGCTTAATGCGTATGACAAAGACGGTGATCACCTTACATATAGCGTGACCTCGCAGCCACACAGCGCACATGGCAGCGTGAGCTTGAGCGGCAATACAGCGACTTTCATTCCAAAGCCAAATTGGAACGGTACGACTACTTTCACCTATAGGGCCAATGACGGTAAGGCGAACTCCAACACCGCGACTGTCACGGTGACAGTGACCCCTGTGAACGACGCTCCATCGGTGAGTAACGCCACTCTGGCTCTCGACGAAGATACCGTTGGTGAACTCACGCTTGCTGTAACTGATGTGGATCTGCAGTTCGAGGGCGACAGCCATACTTGGAGCATCGTAACCGCACCGAACACCGCGCACGGCACAGCCAGCATTTCGGGCAACAAGCTGACCTTCACGCCGGTGAAAGACTGGAACGGGATTACGACGCTGACATACCGCGCCACCGATTCCAAATCAGCTACATCAAACACTGCCACCATCACCATCACAGTGCGGCCGGTGAACGATGCGCCTGTGGCAAGCAATCGCACTCTGACCACGGCAGAGGACACGGCCGGCACTGTGGTGCTGGTCGCTAATGATGTCGAAGGCGATACGCTTACCTACAGCCTTGTGACCGCGCCGAACAATGCCCACGGCACGGTAACGATTAGCGGCGACAGAGCTACTTTCACACCGAAGCCGAACTGGAACGGTACGACCACTTTCACCTATAGGGCCAATGACGGTAAGGCGAACTCCAACACCGCGACTGTCACGGTGACCGTGACCCCTGTGAACGATGCTCCATCGGTGAGTAACACCACTCTGGCTCTCGATGAAGATACCGTTGGCACGCTCACGTTGGACGTTGCAGATGTCGATCTGCAGTTTGAAGGCGACAGCCACACCTGGAGCATCGTCACCGCACCAAACAACGCGCACGGCACAGCCAGCATTTCGGGCAACAAGCTGACCTTTACGCCCGTGAAAGACTGGAACGGCACGACGACCCTGACATACCGAGCCACCGACTCCAAATCAGCCACATCCAACACTGCTACCATCACCATCACAGTGCGGCCGGTGAACGATGCGCCTGTGGCAAGCAATCGCACTCTGACCACGGCAGAGGACACGGCCGGCACTGTGGTGCTGGTCGCTAATGATGTCGAAGGCGATACGCTTACCTACAGCCTTGTGACCGCGCCGAACAATGCCCACGGCACGGTAACGATTAGCGGCGACAGAGCTACTTTCACACCGAAGCTGAACTGGAACGGTACGACCACTTTCACCTATAGGGCCAATGACGGAAAGGCGAACTCCAACACCGCGACTGTCACGGTGACAGTGACCCCTGTGAACGACGCTCCATCGGTGAGTAACGCCACTCTGGCTCTCGACGAAGATACCGTTGGTGAACTCACGCTTGCTGTAACTGATGTGGATCTGCAGTTCGAGGGCGACAGCCATACTTGGAGCATCGTAACCGCACCGAACACCGCGCACGGCACAGCCAGCATTTCGGGCAACAAGCTGACCTTTACGCCGGTGAAAGACTGGAACGGCACGACAACCCTGACGTACCGCGCCACTGACTCCAAATCAGCTACATCAAATACTGCAACCATCACGATCAACGTGCGGCCGGTGAACGACAAGGCCGTGGTACACGAGAAAACTGCAAGCATTCCTGAGGACACGAGCACGACGATTCGTTTGACCGTTAGCGATGTTGACCTGGGTATCGAAGGCGATTCGCACACTTTTGACATCATCGGAACGCTCAACCCCGCCGAGGGTTCGTTCAGCTTTGCTGGCTCCGACATCACCATCACGCCGGCACAGGACTGGAACGGCACGCTGAGTCTGAGCTACCGCGCTCGGGACAGCCATGGTCTGTACTCAGAGCCTATGCCGATCACGGTCGAGGTCACCTATGTGAACGATGCTCCGACAGCGACTGAAGCCTTTATCCCTGCCAAGGAAGGGATGGCCAGTGACCATGTGCGCCCATCGGTAACCGATGTGGATCTGCCCTACGGCGACGAGCATTCTTTCGAGATCCTGACTCAACCGGCGAATGGCTCGGCCAAGTTGGTTTACGGCATGCTTGAGTACACGCCCAACCCGCAGTTCTTCGGAGAAGATAGTTTCACAATCCGGGCGACAGATAAGGCTGGGGCCAGCGTGGACGGCGTGGCCAATGTGGTGGTTGAGAAGTTCAACTATGCACCTACCGACATCGTGCCGGGTGAAGTGGTGCTGTACGCAGGCATCGGTGGCACCACGCAACTTCAGGCGACCGATCCTAATAACTGGGGATCGCACACGTTCTCGGTTGTGGGCCAACCCGAGGCCGGCACTGCGAGCATAGAAGGGAACACGCTGACACTGCGCACGGATGACGACAAACCGACCGTCATTCGGGTGAAGACGACCGACCAGGACGGAATGATCTTCGAGAAGGACATCAAGATCAGGTTTCAGTCGGCATGGGCGATGTTCGAGGGCCGGGAAGTCGAGCAGAGTGGTTCTGCACCTACGGTGCCGGCTGTCACCACTTTCATGACCTATCGCAACGGTAGCTATGGCCTACAGGTGAGCAGTCCCGAGCTGCTGGCTGCACTGGGTACCGATATTGTGGCGGCTGTATCGCCGGATTCTGCGGTGGGTGTGAAGCTTGAGCATCGCGACCTTGAGCCGGATCTAGGCATGCGGCTGACGCCTACCAAACTGCAGCCCAGTTATCTTGAGGCGAAGCTGGCGGGCCTGAAAGCGGGTGTGGATGGAACGGCGAATCTTTACCTTTCGCGTGCTGACATGAGCGGGCCGATCTATGCCATCCCTGTGAATGTCTGGACTCCGAAAGGCTCGCTGCAGGCTGACCGCTGGGAGGTAAAACAGGGGCTCGAAACTGCTCAGATAAGCTTCGCATCCGAGGGTTCCGCATGTGCGGTTCTGACATCCGAGCAGCTGGTCAAGCCGAAGAATGTCCTGCAGGAGCCTACCTGCTTGATCGAGTGGGAAATCACCCCTACGGAATGGCGCGACACCGGACATGCCAACCTGCTTTCTATGGTGGCTATTGGCGGCGAGGTCGGGCAGTTCCCGGTCAGAGCTAAGGCCTATGTGTTCGATCCGAAGGGAGGCAAACACTGGATCGCTGACTTTTCGCATGACCTGAAAGTGGTGTCGCCCACGGGCCTGCTGCAGCTCGGACTTAAGCCGGCGCCAGAGCAGACCTATCAGGCCGTGCAGGAGCTGTCGCTGCTGCTGCGCGCCCAGGACAACGATGTTTGCGAACTGACGACAAACGAAACGATTGCGCGCAATGCGGCGAAGAACTGGAACCGCTCCATGTGCTTTATACGCTGGACCGCGCTGCCCGAAGGACTGTCACAGAGCACCACTTGGCATGCACCTCAGTTGGTCGGGGCGGCGTCGGTACTGGGACAGCATTCAATCGCATGGAAAGCATCGGTATTCACGCCTAGCGGTCAGGAGGTTGATCTGACACATGGCGCCCATGAGGTAGAAGTCATCGAGCCGCCTGCCATCGAGATCGAACTGCCGCAGGAGAAGAAGATCGATGAGAACACCTACTGGGTGTCGCAGCGAGGAGGCTATGTCGGCAGCCTTTCCATAATGGCGCTGCCTGCGAGCATCGACCTCAAGCTCAGCCGTGACAGTACCGTTATTGAAAAGGGGACTTTCCCGAGCTATGGCCGTAACCAGCGGCTGATGCGCAGTCTCGAAGGCACGGAAAAGCCTCTGTGGAGCCTAACGCCGTTCAACATAGACGCGCGCTTTACCAAGCTGCCAGCGGTCGAGACGGTCAAGGAAGTACAGCTTTACGCTGTTCCGCACGAGCAGATTCTGCCAGTAATCCTTAACGACGAGCGGAGCGTTCTGGATAGCGTCGCGCTGCCGGTAAATGTCCAGATGCTCGATACCCAGTACCCGCAGGATGGTTACAACCTGGCGACGATGGGGGATTGGGACATTCGCCTGCTGATGACCTCTGCTGGCATCAACTATGAGCCGGTGACTGACTGGGAACCGATAAACGAGGAGGGGATTGCCAGCTTCGAGCTAGACCTTGCAATGCTGACGAACAAGGCGGTTCGGGTCATTGCTGAGGCGCGTGTGCGCTCGCCGCTGCCGGGCTATGAGTCAATTCGGCAGTCCAACTACCCGATGTTCCTGACCATATTAAACGGCGAACCGCTGGATGGCGTGATCCAAGCACTGCGCGTTATTGGTGTGGCCCCGCTGCGAAACACCTTCTATGCCATGACGGTGGATCGCTTCGAGGCAAAGGACGTGGGTGATGTTCGCTGGGAGATGAGCACGGACAACGGCGTCACCTGGGATACAGTCGAGAACACCGGCAAGATTCCGCAGCGTCTCTCGATGACGTTTGAGAAGGGCACTTACCTGCTTCGCGCTGAGATGACAAACCGGAACTCGGGAGCCAAGTCGATGACCCCCCAGATCGAGGTCATAGCCTACGAAGTCCCGACAGCGCGGCTAAAAGGACCGAGCAACGTCTTCATCGGCGACGTTGGAAGGTTTGTGCTGACTGACCTTAACGGTGAAACCCTAGACACTACAGGGATGGTCGTCGAGTGGTCAGAGGATCGAGGAGAGACATGGGTACAGGGCACAGGCGAGTACGAGCTGACGCGCGACCAGGCTGAGCGGGTCTACCTGATGAGCCGGGTGAAATTTGCGGATTCGCCTGATGACAGTCGCGTCTACAAGAGGCTGCGGGTAGGTGTTGCGTTTCGCGCAGTCCGACCGCCGCGAGTTCAAATCATCGGCCCTGGGCGTCCTGAGGTCGGAAAAGAGGCGACTTGGCGAGCCAATATGATGATGCCCTATCCGAAGATGGATCTGACCATGGATGGGTACTTCATTCTACCGACAGGGGAAGAAGTGCACGAACGTGAGGTGTCCTATACCCCGACCATGGAAGACTTCAACAAGGAGCAGAGCTTTTTGGGCTTCATGGGCTGGATCAACGGTTACGAGGACATGGGCGGTAAGGGTCTAACTCAGCAGCGGTTGATTTTCTGGTCGTATGACTGGCCTACCTGGGCGATCAAAGCCAGAATTTCGGCCGTCTACTCGCCTGCCGATCTTGACCTGCAGGTGCGTTCGCTCGGTCTGTTCAGGGAGTTTGAAGAGCTGGAAATGGACTGGGACATCCCGCCGTATCCAGGCCTTGAAATCATCAAGGACACTTCGCAGACAAGCCGCTCCCTGCGGATCACCGAGCCAGGCACTTACACCTTCGGTGTGCACGTAAGTGATGCGCGCGGCAACTACACCTACGCTGAAACTGAGCTGGAGTTCAGCGATCCACTGCCCTACGAGGTAACTCTTTCTTGGAGTGGCGATAACCAGGCCAATCGTGCTCCGTTGGGTGTTCTGATTCGACCAAGCATTACAGGAGGCCATCCAAAAGACCGAATTGAGACACGCACGTACACGCTCAATGGTGATCCTCTGGAGGGTTCGGGCAACTATGGCCGTGCCGTCTTGGACAAGGGTGAGCATACGGTACGGTTGGAGATTGGATCGATGATGGGTCATACCGCTTCTGGCGAGACGCATATCAAGGTCGAGTCCAATATCCCGCCGAGCTGCAGCATCGAAGTGGTCGAAGGTCGGTCAAGCTGGATCGCCCGCGCCAGTTGTGCCGATGAAGATGGGCGTATCGTTCGGCATCTCTGGTATATCGACGGCGTACAGCAGTCGCTATCGTCCAGTTCGATCTCGATACCGATGTGGCGCTACCCGAATGGGGAGCCGATAATCACGCTGATCGGCATCGACGACTCGGGCGCTGAGTCACCAACCGTGGCGAACTACTGATGGAAACAAGGGGCCACGCGATGGCCCCTTTTTTCGTGCCTAAAACTTACAACGATCTGGTCGAATACCGGCACAAATAGGCGTTTTGACTATGGACAATGGTTGCCGAGCGCAGGCCCTGCGCATATTTGAAGGAGCGACATGCGATGCAACTGAGTAAACCGGCAATGCAAACCCTTATCCTGGCTGGGGCCATGATCGCGGCCACCGCTGCGTTCGGCGGTACCGGCGGGGATGACTTCGACAGTGTGTGGATTCAGCTCACTGACTGGATGCAAGGCACCCTTGGCCGCATCATCATTGGCCTGATGGTGCTGGGTGGTATCGGTGCCGGCGCGCTGCGCCAGTCTCTGATGCCGTTTATCACAGGCGTGGGCGGTGGCGTTGGCCTCTACGCTGCACCGGACGTAATCGAGTCGATCATGACCGCAACCGTTCCTGCTACCCTGGATGTAATCGAAGCGCTGAACACCCTGCCGGTAGGGCTCTGAATCCGGGATAATCCCCTTCCTGAGCCTTCCGCCAAAGGCCGTCTAAACCGACCAGAATCTGGTAAGTTTAGACGGCCTTTTTCTTTCCCCTCTCCCTATCCTGTGAGCATCCTCCCCGAAGAGAAATGCTCATGCCCCGCGTTCTGATCTCCTCCATTTGTGCCTTGGCACTTGCCACAGCTACCACTACCGCGTTCGCGCAATCGAAAAAAGACAACATGGTAATTCTGCCTGCGGCGGGCATGGTTGCCATCGAGAAGGATGGCAAGTTCGCCGTGATCAGCGACAACGGCCGCTTCCTCATTCAGGGCATGCTGTACGACACCTGGACCCAGAAGGAGCTGAAGACCCTGCAAGAGGTCAAGGTCGCCGCCAACTACATCCCTATCGATAAGGCCAATGTGGGCTTTGAAGATCTGGCTCCGATGACTGTCGGTACCGGCGACAAGGCCATTACGATGTTCTCAGATCCGGCCTGCGGCTATTGCAAGGAAGTGATCGCCGAGGCGCGCAGTTCACTACCTGAAGGCTATCGGCTCGATGTTCTGATGCTCCCCCTGCTAAGCGACCGCAGCGCCTCCCGCACGAAAGAGTTGCATTGTGCTGAAGACAAGGCGGCTGCCTGGAAAGCTGGCGTGCAGGGTGACCTGACGACACCTCTGGCGCAGAAGCCGGAGGGGGCCTGTGATGTCGATGTGATTGGCAAGCGGCGAATTACCGCCCAGTTCCTTGGGGCACGCAACGTGCCCTTCCTGATTCGTGATGACGGCCTTACCCGCGAGGGCAAGCCGACTGAAGGGCTTCGTGCCTGGATTGAAAACAACCGAATCTGAGGAATCGCAAATGCTGTCGTCGTTCGCCGCGCTCATCAACCAGACCCCCCGGCTGTCGAAGCTGATCAACGGTCTAGCCTATGACCCGAACCTGCACCTGTTTCAATTGGCAGGCAATCGTCTCGGTTTCGCGTTCCTCTGCCAGCCGCTGGCCGGCTCCTCCGGTGACGAGGGGGCGCGCCTTAAAGCCGGCTTAACCGTGGACTGGCCTGAAGGAACCACGATTCAGTTTTCGCTGATCTGCACTGAAAACATCAACCGCATCAAAACGAGCTTCACGCGCATGCGTCAAGCATTCATGGAAGCCGGCAAGTTCGATATGAGCAAAGAGACTCTGGACTTGCTGCAGCGTGTTACCCATGCCCGTGCTGACTATCTTGCCGAGCGCACCTTGGAGCCGGTGGACAAGATCTCCGGGGTGCGTGTTCGTGAGCAGAGCTTGGTCATCTCGGTGACCATGCCGATATCCAATGCCACGCCTTCTATGACCGAAGCGACGCGAGCAAAGGATCTGTCGGACGGCCTGGGCACCTCGTTGGATAGTTGCGGCTTGGCCCCAGTGCCGCTGAGCAACGATCTGTACAAGGAAATCTTCACCTCACTTCTCAACCAGGGACAGCATGCCAGCTGGCGGGAAGATCCACAGATCACCGCAGACGAAGACAAGCCACTCAACGAGCAGATCCTAGACTTCAATCGCGCGGTTCAGGTCCGCCCAGACCGAATTCTGATCGGCGACGATTGCATGCTCAAAACGCTGAGCATCAAGAAGTTTCCCGACATCATGTGGCAAGGTGAGGCATCGCAATATCTGGCCGACATCATGTCCCAGCGCGGCGGTATTCGCGGAAACTGCGTGATTACCATGACGCTCTTCTTCCCCCCTCAGCTTGAAACGAAAGACAAGCTGTCACGCGGTCGAAGCTGGGCCATCAACCAGACCCAAGGCCCGATGGCCACCTTCGTTCCGAAGATCGTCCAGAAGCGAAACGCATACGAAACACTCTTCACTGATCTCGACAAGGGCCTGCCCAACGTACAGGCCGCAATGACACTGGTGGTGTTCGGTCGAGACAAGGAAGAGCTGACGCAGGCTACCTCCAACGCAAAAAGTCATTTCTCTACGCAGAGCTTCACCTTCATGGAGGACCGTTATGTCGTCCTGCCGGTGTTCATTAACGCGCTGCCGATGTGTGCGGACCCTGACGCGATCCGGGACATGTTCCGCTACAAGACAATGAGTCTGGCTCAGGCACTGCCGCTACTGCCTATTTACGGTGACTGGAAGGGTACCGGCACGGCCGTGGCGCCATTCATCTCGCGCAACGGGCAGCCCATATCGTTCCACCTGTTTGACTCGGACACCAACTACAACGGAACCATCGCTGCTCAGTCAGGCTCGGGCAAATCGTTCCTGACGAACTATCTGATCACGTCCTACCTGTCGATTGGAGCGAAGGTCTGGTGTATCGACGTGGGCCGTTCCTACCTGAAAACCTGCGAGGCCTATAACGGCGACTTTGCAGAGTTCGGCCAGGATTCGAAGCTGTGCCTCAATCCTTTCGAGCTGATCGAAGATTATTCCGAAGAAGAAGACGTGCTTGTTGGGCTCCTCGCCGCTATGGCAGCACCCACCGTGCCGCTGATCGACCGGCAGACGGCTGGCCTGAAGAAATATCTGACTCAGGTATGGGAGATCAAAGGCAAAGCGATGATCGTCGATGACATCGCCGAGGCTCTGCTGCAGGACGAAGATCCGCGAATTAACGACATCGGACACCAACTCTTCGCCTTTACCTCCAAGGGTCAATACGGGCGCTTCTTCAACGGCAAGAACAACCTCGACTTCCGCAACCCTTTCACCGTTCTGGAGCTGGAGGAACTGAAAGGGCGCACCCACTTGCAGCAGGTTGTGCTGCTGCAGCTCATCTACCAGATCCAGCAGGACATGTACCTCGGTGAGCGCGACCGGCCGAAGCTGGTAATCATCGATGAGGCATGGTCATTGCTGAGCCAGGGCAACGTGGGTGAGTTCATCGAGCATGGCTATCGCCGCTTTCGTAAATATGGTGGCAGTGCCATCGTGATCACGCAGGGTGTCAACGACCTTTATCAGAACAAGGTCGGCCAGGCTATCGCCGAAAACTCGGCTTTCACTCTGCTGCTGGGCCAGAAAGCCGAGGCCATTGACGCCATCCAGGAAAACAAGCGACTGCCGCTTGGAGACGGTGGTTTCCGCATCCTCAAGACCGTGAAGTCCTACAAGGGCCACTACTCCGAAATTTTCATGCTCACACCGCGAGGAGCGGGTATCGCGCGGTTGACGGTGGATGAATATTCGAAGCTGTTGTACTCGACGGCTCCCGAGGATGTTCAGGCGATCCGCAACTACACGATAGCCAATGTGCCTCAGCACGAGGCGATTCTTCGTGTGCTGCGAGATCGCGGTGTGGCCTTCAAGTCCAGCGCTTACGAGGAGGTCTGATGGGCCTTCTACGGTTTGACCCGGAACAGGCGGTTGTGCGAGCCGAGGCCCGCGTCGCGGCGAAAAAGCTTCGCGGTGCGCGGCCGATGCCAAGCGCACGATTCCTGATCAAGGGAAGCGTACTGTCCTTGGTTGTGGCCGGAATGATCGTTGGCCTCGCACATCGTTACAGCATCGCCATCGCACCGCAGGAATACCTGTGCCTACCGCCATATCGGATCTGGATCATCGACAAAGGCGACCGCGAGCCTGTGAGGGGCGGCATTTACGCCTTTCATTCGGTGGGCCTCGGTCCGATCTTTCAAGACGGAACGAAGATCGTAAAGGTGCTCGAAGGTATGCCCGGCGACACCGTGAAAGTGGAACTAGAGCAGACCACGATCAATGACCAGGTGGTCGGGGAGGGACTTGCCGTAGCCACCGAGAAGGGGATCGATCCGCAGCGATACGTGCGCGAGGGGGTGATCGCCCAGGACCGTTACTGGTTCTTCGGCAAGACCAATGACTCTTTCGACTCTCGCTATTGGGGATCGGTCAAGGGTGAACAGATTGTGGGAAGGGCATACCCGATATGGTGAAGCACCTCGTTGGCGTGGCCATAGCGCTTGCGCTCTCTACCTCAGCAGTGGCCGGTGACCTTGGCATCAAGCCAATCGATATCAGCACGATGGACCCGCAAATACTGGAACAGGCCCGGCAGGCTGTCAGCGATGGGGAGAGTGCTCGCCAGCAGATCCCCGAGACAGAAACGCAATGGATTGAGCGGCTTGCTTCGCAAAGCCCCGTGCAGCCTGAGCAGCTGCAGGGTGCCGGTAACTCCGAGCAGCCCAGCAAGAAACATCCGCTGGGTGAAGGCGTGCGCACGCTGATCTTTGTTTCCTGGTCGCTAGGCGCCACGGCCATCAAGGACATCTTGACCAGCTACGATGGACGCCCTGCAACAGGCATCGTCTTCCGGGGCATCCCTGAAGGCATGAAGATGGTCGATGCAGTCACCAAGATGCACATGCTCACGCAGGAAACGCAGAGCCAGGTTAGCGTGCTGCTGGACCCGCTCGCGTTCCAGCGACATGGCATCGAAACCGTGCCGGCTATCGTCCTGGAAGGTGAGAGCGACGAGCTGCTGGTGAAGGCCTCAGGGATCTCTTCGACTCGCCTGGTCGATCAGGCGCTGTCGGAATCGGGCGAGAAGGGGCGCGACCTCGGTGTGTATGGACCAACCAGCGAAATCATTGAGCCTGATTTCCTGCAGGTGGCCAAGGCACGCATCGAAGCGCTGGACATGGAGGCCATGAAGAAGCGCGCTGTCGATCGTTTCTGGCATACCCAGACCGGCACACCACTCCCGCCCGTTACTACGCCCGCAACACGGTTCGTGGACCCCAGCGTCATCATTCCTGCTGACCTCAAGGACGCAAACGGCAACGTGGTGCAGAAAGCGGGGCGAATAAATCCGCTGGAAATGATGCCGTTCAATCAGAAACTCGTTGTGATCGATCCCACGCAAGCTTGGCAGGTTCGGCTTGCCCAGCGGGAATACGAGGCGCATGGCGATGAGCTGTTTGTGACGGTGATGGCGACACAAATACCGCCTTCCTCTGGCTGGGATCTTTTCCAGACTGTGGAGGACGCGATCAATGGCCCCTTGTACCTGCTGCCGGGTGACATGGCGCAGCGCTTCCAAATCCTGCGAGCACCATCGGTCGTGACGGCCGAGGGACTAATGTTCGCGGTGCGCGAGTACACCCGAGATGAGCTTGAAGGAGCAGAAAAGTGATGAGGCGGATCAAACGGTTCCTGCCGGCAATAGCGGCGTGCTTGTTGGTGATCTTCTCCCTACCAGGGACAGCATCAGCTGCTGATGCGATGTGTGAGGACTCTGGCATTTTCGGGCCAAAGCTGTTCACTGATATTTGCTGGGCGTGCCTGTTTCCCATCAAGGTTTCCGGTGTGCAGATCACCCCCGGCACAGCTCCGGCGAAAGCCTCGAAGCAGGTGTTCTGCGTCTGCCAAGAAGGCACATCGGGCATCTACAAGCCGGGCATCATCACAGCAATGTGGGAGCCAGCGCGCATCGTTGAGAATGTCCGTAAGCCCGGCTGCTCGCCCACTCTCGGTGGAGTCACCCTGCCACTTGGCTCCAAGCGTTCCTATGGCCGGCTGGTACAGGACCATGCAAAGCGCGATGACATGGAAGACGGGTCTTTCTACCAGACTCACTACTACGCCTTCCCCTTGCTGCAGATCCTCGACCTGTACACGCCGACCAAGTGCAATCCTGATGGCTATCTGGACGTGGACATCATTTCCTTCACCGAAATTGACCCAACCTGGGGGAACGCAACGCTAGCTTTCTTCCAGCATCCTGAATCTGCAGCGGTGGCCAACCCGGTGGCACGCGCGGCATGTGCCGTCGAGTCTGGCGCCCTGGCCGCTGGCAAGGAGCCCCTGGAGTCGATGTGGTGGTGCTCCGGCACCTGGGGCGGGATATATCCGCTGACGGGCCATGTATCAGCGCAGGACTTCAATCGCACCTCTGCATTGATCAGTGCCCGCTTGCTGAGCCAGCAGCACCGTCGCGGACTGGCCAGAAGAACGATGGGTGACGAAAACGTCTGCACGGCTGGCATTTACCCAACCATTCCGAAATCCCAGTACAAGTTCGCACAGTTCTGGCCCAAAGCGATGACGCAGGAGGGGATGTGGATCGGTGAGCACCCCTACCACTGGGACGGCGGCACGAATCGACACATTCCCGGCACCCTCAACGACAGCATGTACATGATCTGGCGATGGACAGATTGCTGCTCAAAACTGTAGTGAAGCGCTAACAAATGACTGACTTTCTCTCTCTCTATCTCCCGCCAACCATCGCGATGGTCATCCTGGCAGGCTTTCTTCACGTTCGTCTCATGGAGACGCCTGCATACCGGGGCTGGTGGGGCGAATACAAGGTCAACCTGATGCTGCGGCTGTGCTTGAGCGGCGAATACACCGTGTTCGCTAACGGCATCTACCGGGGAAAAAACAAGGGTGAAAGTACCCAGATCGATCATGTGGTGGTTTCCCGCTACGGGATTTTCGTTCTGGAAACCAAGGCCTACAAGGGCAAGATCGTCTACGACCCCCTGCAGCCAGAGCAGTGGCTGCAGATCGTTGGGCGGCGCAAATACAGGATGCAAAGCCCTTTGCTACAGAACTATGCCCACGTCAAAGCTGTTCAGCAGGTTGCAGGAGTCCACAGCACGAAAATCTTCAGCTACGCGGTCATGGCGGGAAGTGCAGACTTTCCAAATGGCAAGCCTGAGCGCGTCTATGGCATCTGGGAAGCGGTGCGCAAGATCCAGAGCTACAAAACACCTATCTTCTCCAGGCGGCACACGGACGATATCTGCGCGTCATTGCGCCGTAGGCGCATCAGAGGGGGGTATTGGGCCGGCAAACGTCATGTTGAACGGCTACAGGCCCAGACGAAAGGAGGCAGGAAGGATGCGGATCAGGGGTTGTAGTAGAGGTAGATTCCGATGGGAATGCCAGCAATAGAGCCCAGCAGCATGCCAATGCCTATCGCAGCGAAGAGCTGACTGTCCAAGAGCGGTACTCGTACCGCATGGTTACCCATATCAACCACGTCTAGCTCGAAGTCCTCCAGCGCATCAACCTCTTGCGGCCCAAGGGCCGCAAGTGCTTTCCCCTCATTTGCCGGGTTGGTGGGATCGTCGTTCCGCTCCCGTCGAGTCCTTCCCCGCCTCACCGGGACCGCATTACCAGCATCAGATGACATGTTTCGGAGCCCTCAAATGATTCGCCCTGCATAAAGCAGGGCGATGTCGGTACGCGTGAATCAGCGTTGCACTACGCAACGGCTTCCGCCTTGGTTTCAACCGCTTCTTCAACCGCCGTGTCGGGCAATTCGCTGGGTGCGTCTGTGATCTCGTGTTTCTGCTCTTCCACGGCGATCTCAGCGAGCACTTCCTGGTCTTCCTGATCGTAGGCGCTCTTTTTCGCTGCCTGGCTGAGCTTGTAGATGTTGACGAACAGGCCCTTGAGCTGGCGAGACTTGAGCTGGCGGAACTGATTCGCCTCGTCCGTTTCCATGATGCCCATCAGCCAGACGGTATCTACCAGGATGATGAGGTTGTCGAACGCCAGCAGCAGATCCACGGCACGCTTGAGTTCAGGCGTAGTGATCTCGACCTGCGTCGAGCGCGGATTGTTGTGCTCAGCGCGATCAGTGATCCGCTGGGCCTTGAGCACGGCTTCGAGGCGGGCCGAGTCGTCCTTAATTTCTTTCTCGAAGTCGGCAAACAGTTTGTTCAGCGCCTTGGTAGCAGCTTTGTGCTGCTTGGTGCTCATGTTCAGCCGTGCGAGGCGCTTGCGCGAAATCACGTCAAGCGTGAAGAGAGCAAGGGAGACGTTGTTGAGCCAGGTGCCGATGTAGTTCTTGGCTTCCTGAGTCTTGAAGGTGATCGTCTGCCGCATGATTGCAGTCGAGTACGGTGCGCGCTTGGCTATAGGGGTAAGGGCCATTGGAAAAACTCCGTGATGTTGGTGGCGACACCATTTCACCAAACCGCGCAGCACAAAAAACGTCCAATCTGACAACAATGTGGTAAGCAAAAAGTGAATCGCCCCTAGTTTCGTAGACACCTCCAGGCCTCATAATACGGCCCACTAGGAGGTGCCATGAGCAACCCGCGTTATCCCGAAGAATTCAAAATCGAAGCAGTCAAACAGGTGACCGAACGAGGTCTGCCAGTGGCGGAGGTAGCTGCTCGTTTGGGCATGTCGACCCACAGCCTGTATGCCTGGGTTAAACGCTACAGCAAGCCCGAAGAGCAGCGCGCGCAAGAGGACAATCAGCAAGCTGAGCTGCGTCGTCTTCGTGCCGAACTCAAGCGCGTGACCGAAGAGCGAGACATCCTAAAAAAGGCCGCCGCGTACTTTGCCAAGGAGTGCGGCTGAAGTACGCCTTCATCAACCAGCTATCCGCTGACTATTCGGTTCGCCGCCTGTGCCTGACGCTGAAAGTACATGCCAGTGGTTACTACGCGTGGCTGGCTGAACCGAAGTCGGCACGAGCCAAGGATGATCAACGCCTGCTTGGACTAATCAAGCACGCGTGGCTAGAGAGCGGCGGTGTGTACGGCTACCGCAAAATCCACGACGACCTGCGTGAGCTTGGAGAAGCATGCGGCAAGCATCGTGTTGCTCGACTGATGCGCTTGGAAGGGCTGCGCTCACAGACAGGGTATCGCCGCCGACCGGGCCGCTATGGTGGTAAGCCTCCAGCGGCTTCACCGAATCATCTGGAGCGCCGATTCAATGTCACCGAACCCAACAAGGTCTGGGTCACGGACATCACCTACATCCGCACCTATGAGGGCTGGTTGTATTTGGCGGTGGTGCTCGATCTGTTCTCGCGGCAGGTAATCGGTTGGTCAATGAAACCGCAGATGACCAGCGACCTGGCTATTGATGCGTTGCTGATGGCAGTTTGGCGGCGTAAGCCAAAGCAGGAAGTGATGATTCACTCAGATCAGGGGAGCCAGTTCAGCAGCGGCGACTGGCAGAGCTTCCTGAAAGCCAACAACTTGCTTGGCAGCATGAGTCGGCGCGGCAATTGCCATGACAACGCAGTAGCGGAAAGCTTTTTCCAGTTGCTGAAGCGGGAACGGATCAGGCGAAAAATCTATAGCACCAGACAGGACGCACGCGCTGATGTGTTCGACTACATCGAGATGTTTTACAACCCAAAACGCCGACACGGTTTCAACAACCAGCTGTCACCGGTAGAGTTTGAGAAGCGACATTTACTGAGCCTGGAAAGTGTCTAAGAAATCCGGGGCGATTCAAGGCTTCGTCGGGATACCGCACGTATCGGGTTGACGAAACGCGCTCGACAGCTTCAAAATTCAGCCAAGCACTCATGTTCTCCGTAGTGCTTGCGAAACATCAGCCTCATCCCCGCGCCTCAGCGCAATGAATCTTCGTCAGGTGCATGTTGCACTCGACAAGAGCCTGAACCGATCTTCGGCCAGGCAGCCCAGCATCATCATGTGAGCTGGGTACAGCCAAATCGGGGCTTCATCCGATCTAACCAACGGCAAACAGAAAGAGCGTCCCACTAGGGGCTTTTTTTGCGTGCCATAACAACCCGCAGCGGGGAAAACTCCCTGCGGGGGTTTCTCCGTCTGCAGCAAGCAAACGGAGAAATGAAATGGAAAATCTGAAGGTCAAAGTCATCCTGGGATATAGCGTCCTCGCTACCTTTCTGGGAATGATCTATCAGCCGGAAGTGGTACGTGCGCTGATGCCTCTCGCGCTTTGTGTCGTGCTTGCAGCGTTCGCGATGTACGCACCAGACATAATTCGAGCCGTCACCACCAACCTCAAGTCCCGCCGAAGCTACACCATGGCGAGCAAGACGTTTCGCGTTAAGTGCACCACCCCGGTGCCTGCACGCGTGACAGCCATCCCAAGTATCGATTACGACAACTACATCATTCCCACCTATCTGCGCTGCCAGGAGGTGAAATGATGATTCGCGTCGATTTCGATAAGCCAACCTACCTGCGGGCCAGTCTGGGCCTCGCAATACTGTCACCCCGTTCTCAGGACCTCCTTCCGGGAGCTGATGACGAGGTTGCGGAGCCAACCTTGGAACCTGTCGTCATCAACCGTCTTTTCAACGGAAGAGCACAGGTCAACACCGATGTTCAATCTGAAGAAATTCGAGGGGAGTTGATCCCCTTCAAGCCCGACGACTCCGATGATCAGGAAATCCAGTCATCTGAGAAGGGCGTTGAGTTGAGCTTCGGTGGCATCGCGGGCAAGTCAGTTACCGGCCTGTATGGCGGTAGCGGACACGCCCCTTACCGCTTCAACAAGAAAAATGGACCCTCATTTTTCTTGCGAGTCGGTGAGCACCTGATCTGGGGTGTTGAGCTGGCCCCTGAAATTCGTCGCTCCGGCGCGGAAAAGGGGGTTAGCACAATCAGCGTCACCTTCATGGGTAAAGAAGCAGTAACGGTGCTCAGGAAGGCGAATATCAAAAACGGACAACTCGAAGACGAGTGGGTACCCACCCATAAGAACCTTTGGGAGGTGAGAAAACTGTCTTGAACCCAGCGCCCGGCCGTAACAGGCCGGGTTCCTTACGATTGGAGGTCGTCATGTCAAATGTATCCTCGGGCAACTACGCCCCGGAAAAGCAAGATGTGCTCGACGCCGCAGAAGGGCGCTGGGACGACATCTTTCAGTCACTCGCTGCAGAGCTTCTTCCGTTCCAGAAACGGCCGGGATGGCATGGTCCGTGTCCTGTCCATGGCGGGGAAGATGGTTTCCGAGTGTTCAAAAAAACCGCTGATACTCACAGTGGAGGCATGTGCCAGACATGTGGTGTCAAAGCCGATGGCATTGCGCTGCTGATGTGGGTAAACAAATGGACCTTCAGCGAGGCGCTGGCTGAGGTGGGTGCGCGGTTGCGGATAAAAGATCCATACGGGCGGTATGCCGATGGTGACCGCGAGCCGCTACCCCCTAAGCCTGCTGTTCAAGCGAAAGTCCACAAAGGGCCAAGTGATGCGTGGATTCGAGAGTCACTGCGCAAGATTTGGAAGGGCACTGTACCCCTCACAGATCCTGCAGCAGAGCCGGCACGGTTGTATCTGCGCTCACGAGCAATTCTTTGTTGGGATCGTGCAGGAATGGAGCGATCCGTTCGTTTCCACCCGGCACTGACCTACAAGGATGAAAAGGGCAAGCTGCAACAGCACCCAGCAATCGTCACGTTGGTGATATCACCGGCAGGTGACGGGATAACCGTCAATCGACTGTACCTAACACCTAAAGGCGAGAAGGCACCACTGCGCGACTGCAAAATGATGTTCCCTATCCCGAGCGACCGCACACTTCCAGGTGCTGCAGTCATCACCTCGCGAGCCAGCGAGGTGATTGATGTTGCCGAGGGGTTGGAAACTTCACTGGCCATTGAAACAGCACTGGGACTCCCGGTGTGGCCAATGGTCAACACATACCTGATGGAGCAGTTCGTTCCTCCGGCCGGTACCAAGGCTGTCCGCATTTGGGCAGACAAGGATCGGAGTGGGGGTGGTAGGAAAGCCGCCGAAGCACTCAAGGTTCGGCTGTGGGAGATGGGCATCCGTGCTCAGATCAAGATGCCACCCATGGAGATTCCAGACGGTAAAAAATCGGTCGATTGGAACGATGTGCTCATTGCACTCGGACCGCTCGGCTTCATGACTCACGAGGCCCACCGCGCTACGCGGTAGGCCTCGTGCCTTTTTCAAACTGACCAGAATGTGGTTGGTTTAGACCACCTCTCCGCTATTGCCATCAGGATAATGAGCCGCACTGTTCAGTTGCCGGCATTCACGATGGCCTATACAAAACTCCCAGTTCTGCTCATTGCAACGATGCTTTCGAGTGCCAATGCGGCCACCTCCACGAAGGATGTGCAGAAAGCCGAGTCCACTCCTGCAATCGCCGGCTCGTCGTTTTACGCCGATAAGGAACGAGGGTGGTTCTGGTATGAAGAGCCAGAGCCGGAGCCAGAGCCGGAGCAACCGAAAGAGGAGCCGCCTGCTCCAACACCGCCTCCGCAGCCGACCGAGAAAGCTGAGGAGTTACCCCCTGTTGGTAGCGTCGCCTGGCTCCAGATCATGATCCCCAAGCTCAAAGAAGCCGCCATCGACGATCCATCAGAGGTGAACGTCAAGGCCTTCTACTACGCGCAGCGCCTGATGATGGACAAGGCCGAGCGGTTCTCCAGGGCGTCGATGCAGACGATCAAAAACGAGCCATTGCTGGATGAGGATCTTCGGTATCCGACATCGAACGCCGCATCGAGCGCTCTGGCCTCGGCTGCCGAAGTACAGAAGAAAGAGCTGCTGAAAATCATCGCCAACGATGCAGCGCTGATGATTTTCTTCAAGGGCCGCGACTGTGCATTGTGCGGACAGGCTATATCAGCACTGCAGGGATTGGAGCACGCATATGGCTTCACCATCATCCCTGTGTCAATGGACGGGGAGCCCCTGCCAGGAGGGGAGTATCAGAATCTGCAGTATGACGCAGGCCTGGCGAAACACCTGGGGATCATTACCACACCGGCTATCGCAATGGCGGTTCCGCCAAACGATGTTCGCATCATCAGCTACAGCACGATTTCGCTGGAGGCTGCCAGTAATCGCATCCTGCAAGCGGCAAGCGATGTTGGGTTGATCTCCAAGGAAGAGATGAACGCCACCTCTCGGCTGGCGCAGATCGGCTTGATCGCACCAGAGCAGATCGTCGATGCGCCCGCTGATCCGACCAAATCACCCGAAGACTTTGTGAACGCAATGCGCGATGCCGCAGTTCGTGCTTTCGATTTCCAGAATGGAGAAGACCAGTGAGGATTAACGCTCTCGCATTTGCCGTTGCTGTAGGAATCGCCATTCCCCTAACGGCCTCTGCCACCATCGAGCAACAGGTCAACAGCATGTTTGGCCAACTCATTAACGTGACAGGTCCTGGCTCATACAAGACCGCTTCGCGGGGTGTCGTATCGGGTGGCGGTATTGTGCTGCGAAATCGCATTACCACTTCCAACCTGATAAGCATCACGCCACCCTCTGCAAAAGGCGGCTGCGGCGGTATCAACCTTTACACAGGCTCTTTTTCATTCATCAATGGCGAGGAGTTTGTCGGGCTGATGAGAAACATCGCTTCCAACGCGGCCGGCGTCGTGAGCGGCTATGCATTTGAAGCCGCGCTGGATTACATGGATGCGTCAACTGCAAGCATCATTCGAGGGCTGCGCAACAACATCCAGCGCCTAAATGAGATGTTCTCGAATTCATGCCAATTGGCTACTGGGGTCATAGATGCCGGCAGGAAAGCATATGCCGAACATAACGATCTGAAATCGGCTGCCACTGGCATGCTTGAGAACGTAACGTCTGACTTCTTTTCATCCAAAACTGCAACTGCTACATCACCGTCAGAGCGGCTTGCAAGCGCAGGCAAGATGAAGCCGTGTTACAACACAGGCAACGTCATGTGGTGCGGCTTGCGCAAAATGGGGATCGCTTCACACCTCACTAGCGGAAACGACGAGTTTGCCGAGTTGATCATGTCGATTGTCGGTACACATATCCTTACCCTAAAAGATAATGATAAGGGTGGAAAGGAGATAACTGCGTCCCCAATCCAGCCGACTATCACAGACCGATCAATCTCCCTTTTTGTGGATGGGAGTAAGGGGTCGGACGAAAAGGTACTCAGCTGTGATTCCGATGACAAAGAGCAATGTTTGAACCCATCTGTTCGAACACTCGGCTCATTCAAAGGTTTGAAGCAACGCATCATCGATGACGTTAGAACCTCAGGTGTTTTCGACAGGCTGGCGAACGGAACAGCGTCTGAGGCTGATGGCGCAAAAGTTCAGTATTTCATGTCCAGCGCTGTTGGACACAATCTTATGCGTGTTATTCAGAAAGCTGGAGCAGCTGAGGGCTATATCTACTTTGAAGAATTTGCACATGTCATCGCCATCAACGCTGCATATGCAGCAATTATGGAGCTGATTGACGCTGCCCACGCGGGACTAACAGGCGTTGACTTCGCTGAAGCGGAAAAAATAAAAGAGGATTTGCGTGCCGCGCGGCAACGAGTCACAAGCGAGTGGACAAAAGAACTCATGAACGGAACCAATTTCCGTGATGCAGATAAGCGAGCTTCTGAGATTCTGCAATTGGCTGAGAACAATGATAATGGCAAAACAGTTCAAGGTCGTCAGAACCAGGGGGCAGGGAGCTAATTTATGTCCATGAACATTTATACGACTGGCAGCGGCGAGTTCCTTGAGATAATCCTGAACGCAAGTGCCATGATTACAGGCTCTGGATTCAGTGAGGATCTGGCGCGCATCGGCTTTCTAATTGGTTTGGTGCTGCTCAGTTTCCAAGCAATATGGAACGGCCAAGGCATTTCATTTCATAAGGCGGGTATGCTATTCGTTGTATACCTGATGCTTTACGGCCAAACAACTACTGCCGTCATTGAAGATACAACGACGAACCAAGTCCGCATTGTAGATAACCTCCCTATCGGACCTACGTTTATTGGCTCCGTCATATCAACTGTGGCCTACAATATTACGAAAACCTCAGAGCAGGCTTTTTCGACTCCATCTATGACGAACTACGGTTTGTTTAGCAGTTTGAATACACTGGCCAAAGTGCGCGACGTGCTTAGAAATCCGCTAGCGCTTGACTCATTTGTAAACTACCGGAGAAACGGTGGATGGGATCTTCCGAAAAGCGTAAATGAGTATCTGACGTTCTGTACGCTTAACCCGATCAACCTTAGAAACTATACGACTATCGACGAACTTTATCGTGGCGCCGGACTGGAATCCGTTCTTGCTGCGCCGCTTATATCGCAGTCTGCGTACATATATGACGGGCAGCCTAATGGGCGTCTGGACTCATGCACAAATATCCAGCCTCGCCTCAATGCAGCCATCCGAGAGGCGATGATGGATGTGATGGGTGAAATTCTGGATAAAGGGTTTGCAGCTGAGAAAGCTGCAGGCAAGGTTACTACGCAATTTGAACTGCAGGCGCAAATTGACCAGTCTATCCAGAGCTTTGCCATGAGCGCCAAGAGTGCTCAGGGCTACACCGAGATGTCGCTTATCCAACCAATCTTCGGTGACGCGCGTGTCAATGCGTTGAACCACTGGCAGGAACAGAATGCCGCTCTGGCACTACGAGAATCGCTTAACCATCAAGAGATCCAGTGGGCCGGGAAGGGCGACACCTTCAAGCACTATATGCGTCCCATGATCGCCTTCTTTGAAGGTCTGCTGTATGCGATGACTCCGTTCATGGCATTCGCCCTGGTACTCGGCGACAAGGGCATGTCGATTCTTGGGAAGTACATGGTGCTTCCCTTGGCAGTCGCGCTTTGGATGCCCCTGCTGAGCATCGTAAACGCCTTTACCCTCTGGTATGCCGGCGCGGAGATGCAAGCAATCTTTGACGGGTACGATGCAACCTCGCAAAGCTTTGCAATGCTTCAGTTGCTCGATATAGATCATGCCATTTCCAAAGCTCTAGGCGTCGGAGGCATGCTCGCAGCATCGGTACCGCCGCTCGCGCTCTTCATCGTCTCCGGTTCAGCCATGGTTGCAAATAGCATCATGGGACAGATGACTCAGGGCGATAAGTTCCGCACGGAAGATGTAATGCCTCGTACTAAGGATCAGGCGCCGATTATGGACACATCGGCCAGCTACACGTCTGATCAGATGACTACAGGTGCAAGCGTCACGGGCGCGCGAGCAACAGCACCTAAGTTGTCTGTGGCTGCAGGAGCTGATGCAACTGTTCAAAGCAGCCACGCAAACGCGCAACAAAAAATATCCAACCTTCAAGAGACTCTTCAAAGTGGAGCATCGCAGCTCTCTTCAACATCTGCGGGAAGACAACAGCTTTCGCAAATTGGCGACCAGCTGCAAACGAATCTAAAGCTCGGTGAAAGCACAAATTACAATGAGGCTGTAAGGAAACTTTCCTCAGCGGGATGGAGCCAAGACGAAATTAAAGCTGGCTCAGCATCTGGCCATCTGGGCGGTTCCCTTCCAATGGGTCTGGCTGGCGGAAGGCTGGAACAGTCTGCAAAGTTTCAGCAAATGAGTTCCGAGCAGCAGCAATTAACGAAAGAGGGCGTTCTTCAGCTTCAGCAGGTTGTAGACTCCAATAGGAGCGACACAGCTACGTTTGCTGCAGCTGAAGCATTTACCCAAAATAACCAAGCCATGGAGCAGGTATCTAATAGCGATACAATCGGAAGAACGCTCACGGAAGCGAAATCGGCACAAGCTACATATACAGATACCAAGGCTTCTAGCCAGGGCTGGAGAAGCCAGCAAGACCTTGACATAGGACAGGCTGCGGGTAAGGCAATTGCAAATAGCGGCCTCACAAAACACGCGGCTGCACTGGGCATACGAGAACTTGCAGGACAGAATGAACAGGACTACGCAAGTATTCGCAACCTGATGAATTCTGCTAGTGTTCAGCAAGCCACTACGGATAATGATGAAAGAATCATTGCCGCCTCTATGCTTCATATGCAGCAAACTGGAAGAATGGGTGAGTTGGTAGACTCTCAGTTCTCTCCATTCGACTTCAAGGTTGATTCTGGAAACTCAAACGAACTTGCAGGCCTGAAAGGAGCAGCGCCCGACACCTCTGGTATGGATGATCGCTTCGAGAATGCTCGTAGGGGCGCAGCTGGCGCATTCTTAGAAATGAATGACATGAATACAAGTGGCTATCATTCTATGAAAGCCGATGGTAGAGATGTCATTGACGTTAAGGATGACGCAAATGCAGCAGTTGTTCAGGAGCACTATCAAACAGGTCTGAATAATCAGCCAACGGATCAGCCTCCCGTTGTGGATACGTTCATGAGCAATCCTGAGCCGCTTACACATCAACTCAGCGAGATGCCTCAGAATTTCTCAAATGCGGGGCAGGGCATAAAAAATGCGGCTCAGACAACTTACAGAGAGCTACAAGAAGCTGGCGAGAAATATCGGGAATCAAGTAAGCCACGAAGCCCAACGAGCATAGACTAAAAAAAAGCCCGCGATGCGGGCTTTTTGTTTACCTCTGTGCGGGTATATGTGTAAACCATTTATAGAAGCTACGTCCGGCATATATAGCACAGACAAGCGCGATAAGGTCAGGAAGCCACGAAGACCTGACACCGAAAACTGCATCAAACAGTCCGATGCCAAAGATGAGGGCAACGAGGACCATGAAGGTAAACAAGAATGCGAGAACGACCCCTAGTGCCTGATACCAGACCGCTTCACGGACGTCAGGCGAACTCCCATCCCACCTTTCGGATAGGCAGAACGGGCAGCAGCTCGATACGGGGCGACCACCTCCAAGCCACCATCCCCAGCCGCCGTAGAAGCCGCGACTAAAGATTGTCTTGGGCACCATCATCTTTCCGCAGCACTGGCACTTCACTGAATCATGGCTCGGCATAGCCACCTCTTTCCACTTCAACCTTGTCATGACTACATCATCGCTCGGTATCGCAGGAACCCAAATGCTCATCGGATATCGCGCCCATAATCGCCATAGCTCTCCCTGGTAGGGAGCCCAACGAAGACGCCAGGCATTGCCTGGTCCGATAGCTCATTGCAGCCTGACTGTGAGCAATCAAGCCCTTATCTTGTTAGCACCAATGGCAGGTGCTCGCCTTTCGCCTATCTTGGATTTTGATCTGACGGCAGGAGGAGCATTCGACAACGCTAACCTCCTGAGAGCGATAACCCGACGCAAGAAGCCAGCATTCAGATGCGTCGAGAGTATCGGCCTCAGAGAAATTCAGGTACGACCAGATCAGGCGGTACTCATTGAGCGCGAGCGAAAAGACCAGCGCATTGATACGAGTCTCGGGGTTCTTGGCCAGCAGCAGGTAGATGCTCATGAAGAGCAGAGCGTGGCGAGGCATTCTCTCGATACTGCTCGAATGACTGCCGATTCGACCGCCTCCCTTCGGGCCAACACGATTCTCACGGCGCAACTTACGATGAAGGCTGTTAACGCGCTCAGGCAAGCCAACGTGGGCGGTAACGAGTTTGGGGGTCACACCATCCTTCAGCAGCCTTTCTGCGACGACATCACCACTGGTTAGCTCCGCGTTCCAATCCCGCACGCGGCCCATACGCTTACCTCCATTAGCGCGCTGGTGCTTCAGCTCGCCGAGGATAATGCGCAGGCAATCACTCAACTGTGCCTCAGGGTTGTCCGGCATCAGCTCTAGGGAAGCGAGGTCGCACCGAAGGCCAACCTTGAAGCCTCCTTTCTGAATCATCATGAGCCGTCGCAGAAAAGGTTCATGCCGGAAACGGTCGAAGCCTTCATTGTCGAACCCGATGCTGATCAGTGGGTTCGTCTTGTTAGTGATCGCGAAATTGATGGTTTCAGTGACCATGGTCAACCGGATGCATGTGCGCTCAAAAAGGTCATCATCCAGCCCTCCACGCCCAACATCCAACCTGTCATAGGTGATCCTAAAGAGAGAGATCGGAAGCCGGTCCAAAGCCTCCAGTTTTCTCCGGTTGAGCAGGTGCAGCCACATCACATCCCTTGAACTGATCCGCTGTTCCTGGAGCACATCCGGGAAGCCCTGTGGACCTGCCAGGATCATGCGGCGCATTGTCATCTGAATCAGCGCACTGTTGAGTGAGTACATTCCTTAGCTCCCCGATTTCTCTAAAGCTTGAAGTGAGCGCCAGATCATCAGGACATTCCTGGCGTATGCACGAGCGTCTGCTTCACGTTCTGGATTCATTGTGTGGTACCCACCGATGCCTAGCTCGATGTCGTTTCGCTTAACAGAAAGAGACTCGCAAAGGATCTGGGCAGCCACCGCGATATTCGTTTCTGGATCAAGCAGCATCTCAGGCGACTTTACGCGCGCACCGTTCCACCGAAGATTAATCTGCATCATGCCGACATCTGTAAGCGGATCTTCCTGAATGTAGAGCTGTAGAAGCCGTGCGGCTTCGGCCTGACTATCTGGATATTTTGAACCGCTGATTGCATTGCGTAATGCGAACGGATGGGGAGTAATTAACCCCCTCCCTGCCGGATGCCGTGACTCCTGAATCGCGAGCGAGTACAAGAGTAGTGGTGGTGCTTTGCAAGAACTCGCATTGGAAACCCGTTCCCAGACAGTTCCCTTCAAAGTGAACGCCCATACTGTAGGGCTTGCGAGTGCCACAATCAGAAGAAGTGGCATTAGCAAAATTCTATGCGGAGCCATTTGCTGTTCTCGTGATCCAATCTGGTGCTCGTTTAGCTGGCGCAACGGGGGCTACGCCATCAGTTACTTCCGCACACGTTTCAGCTGCAATGGACGGCTCGGAAATGTGACCTTTAAACGGAGCGGATGCTTCACTTCGAGCTAATTGCATTGCGGCCAAAGCGAGAAGCCGTTTCCCTCGCAACTCTGGTTTTAACGACTCCAAATGCGCGAGCAGTTCCGAATATTGCTCGCCAACCCTCACCTGAAAACGCATAGCAGACCTCATTTATCTTCTGAAAGGCGTCTCAAGACATGGCGATAATGTAGAAGCCGTTCGCGTTGCTTTTGACACTATTGGCAGGCTTAATTACCAGAGATTCGGGAAACTCAGAGCGAGCATATTCTTCGTAAATCGAGGCGCCACCGCCTCCCAAAATCACGCAGTCGATTGCGCGACCACGAAGAAAACGAAGAGATTGTTTGATTTCACCTAACACCGCAGGAATAACACGATCAGCTGCGCGCTTTAAATAAACGTCCAACTCAACCTTGCGGCCGAACATCAGGATGTAAGACCGGCCGGACTGTAGCGCATGCTCGATCTTTTCAACACCCGGAATGCCACCTTGTTCCAAGCCAATCTCTTCGTTGCAAGCCTGAAGTAGAACGCTCATTGCTTTAACGCTACTAGAGCTTGACTGCGCAACCAGTTCACGGTGATCAAATAGAACCCAATCCACACTGAAGAATCCGGGATCAAGAACGAGCGAAACAGACTCCTCTACAACATCCGCACTATCTGATGTGCAATAAATATCGGTAAGGGTGCCGATTGGCTGTGCAACAACTACGACGGATTTGACTGTGACTTCGCGTTTTGAACTGATGCGGTGAGTACCAGTCATTGTTTCAACGAGCGCTTTAACATAGCTCTCATCTCGTGCTTGAGTGACCGGCAATCCAGTTACAAGCACGTCGATTACATCTCCACTACCTGCTGCATGTAGCAGAGATGCTTTAAACAGGGCCTGATAGGCCTCAGAACTGGTGTAATCCTCGTGTAGCTCTCGGCCTTCCTGGACCCTTCCAGGGGCAGCGAATGCAACCCAAGGCTCGCCATTTACATCAACCAGGACCTCGCCGGCCCGCAGACCTGAATCACCGGGGATAGAGGCCAGCGGTGCAGCCTGAGACGGCCTTACGAAGGATTCCGATTGCCCTACGCCGTCACCAAAGGTGCCAATTGTGTTGCTGTAACCGATATCCAGGCCCAAGAAGGTACTCATGACTCTCTCCAGAGGTAGTGCCCGTTATGCATTGGGGCAAAGTTATGTGCTTGGCGATGCCGTAGCGGAGCCGTAATGGCAACAAGGTTGCTAATTTGTCGCCTGCGAAGGGTCGAAGCGACAGATCGTTGCCAGCATGGCAGCCGATTGGCCACGGAGAGAGATTATCGAGACTAAAAACCCGCCTGTGCGGGCTAAAGGTACAAGAATCTTGTAGGTTTAGCCCGCCTAACCGCTCAGTGGTCTGCCATGCTTCTGAAAATTTTACGGTACCTGGCATGAGTCCCAAGAAGCTGCGCATCGATCACCCGCTGGATGAGCAATACCAAGCCCTTTATGAGATGGCGCTGGCTGTAGCTGAGGGGTACCTAGCCCATGCCAACTGGTTGATTGCGCGGTCTGGTGACCGAGATCTGCATACGCACCTGCTCATCTCTGTGCGGATCAGAACGCCGGGGTGCTGGTCGGCTACCTGGGCAAAGAAGGTCGATATTAAGGACACGAGCTTATCCCGCGCCGTGGGGGCCAAATTGCGGCCAACTGGCCTGGCAACAGCGGGGCGATCCGTGACCATCGATTTACCTAAAGGAGCGGGTTTCAGCTACAAACCCAGCACCTTCAAGTCATTGCCCAAGGAGGTCAGAGAGGCCGCAATGCACCACGAACGTCTTCTCGCCGACCTTCGCAAAGCTGCCCACGAAAACAGGGCGCTGTGTCGCACGATGAACAACTCAATAGCAAGGTCCAAGAAGGCTCTGGAAGCTTGCGAAGCAGCGTTATCAGCAGGTGAAAGTCTCAGAGAGGCATTCAGCTAGTAAAAGCCAGTAATGACGGGGCTTCCAGCGACTTTCCACGCTCAGTTTCCACTCTTAAAGACCAGAATTTCCACCTTCGCTGCTGAGGGTGGAAAGTGAAAGCCTCCTTAGCCATGGGTGGAAACTGTGAAAGCCAGTAATGACGCGGGTTCCAGTGACTTTCCACCTTCCAGCAACCAGGCATTATCACTTTCCAGCTACGGCGGAAAAACTGGGGTTCATGCCGTATAAATCTACAACGACTGTTCGTTTTCAGAAAAAGCGGGGGAGTCTGTGTCGCGTAGCGGATGTAGCCGATGCCAGGGAGGCAGTGGGCAGTTGGGACTGCCGCGAGAGGTGTGAAGATGGTACCACCGGGAGTGACTGAGGCGGGTGTTTTCTGATGGTGCTGGAGCTATTGGTAGGGAGCGTTTTCGCTCTGGGGGCAGGTGTCGGGGTAGCGGTCGGTACTAGGAAGATCTGGTGCGATCTGCTGGCCGAACTGAGAGGCGACATCGCCAAGGTGCGAGCACTGCATGCCCGCCTGCTTGGTGATCATCCAGGGGGCAACGATGGGAGTTGAGATTTCGCTGCTGCCGAGCTTCGGACTTTGGACCGATTCGCTCCATGGGTTTGTGCTGGCAGCTGGCATGGTGCTGACGCCGCTCACGGGTGTGGTCGTGTTGGCCCGCGTGTATCGGTATGCGCTGACGGCTTTGGTGTGGCTGCTAGGAAAGTGAGGGAGGCCGATTGGAATTCAAAGAGATAAGGGCTGGCGAGTTCTGGCCACCGATCCTTCCGAACGGGAGGTTCTTCGCTCAGGCGCCTGAGTCAGGGGTGGTACAGCAGATCCTGGAGGTAACTAACACCGGGCTGGAGTGTGGGGGTGTGAGCTTTAACTGGGGGGACATTACCGGCTTCGCAATCCAAGGAGATCAGGCAGTGCTGCTCAGCCAGAAATACCCCTCTGGCGGTTTGAAGTTCATGGTTGGAACCTGCCATTACATCGGCAGCGGGTTATCGCCTCAGCAGTACGTCAACGGCTACCCGGTCGAGTATTGCCTGATGAATCGAGTGACGTTCGAGCAGCAGCGGCTTTAACACTGTGTCGCGCAGCGGATATCCACGCTGTATGCGGGACATGGAAGGACAGTAAATATTTTCTTGGGGATGCGGTGATGAATGAAGTGAGCACCAACGAGCGGAGCAAGCAGCTATCCGAGATGCGAAAGTATCTGTGGGAGATTAATGATTCCACCACGAACGGTCCACGCGAAGAGGCCATACGCTCCAAAGCATTAATCGTCGTCGGTGGAATTTATATCCTAGTGCTTTTCCTTGTGATCACTCTGAACGTCGAGCAATGGGGACTCCCCTCATGGGTGAATGGCATTAAACTATTGATATTGTTCTGTTATATATTGGCTGGGATCAATCTATCGAATTTCACTGCGCCTATAGAAAACTGGTGCGTTAAAACATGCAATAGTAAGGGATGGTTCCAAGGCCCAACATGGAGCGACCTTCTGCGCGAGGCCTTTAATCGTTATCTACCGCTAAATAAAGAAGCTTACGAAGCGCTGAAAACCGACAGCGATAATGGCCGTCTCTCCGCAGGACGCATCAGGGAGTGGTTGGATGAAGAGCAAGTAGCGGTAATAGCAGCGCAAGTAATGGATGCCCGTAATGACAGTTCTCAAGTCCAGCTTTTCGATTCGAAGGCCTGATGCAGATGATCGAGGGCAGCAGAAACCAAAAGAAAATGAATCTCTCAAGTTTTGAGCTACCTGCAAATAGTGACCGCTTCTGGCAGCAACTGTCTCAACTGGAGGGCGATTACCCGGCTGGCGCGAACCTGGTCGAAGCCATGTTCTGCTTTCAGCGCTGCTCCAAGCTGATTCCGCTGGTTGTTCGTTCAATCAACACAGTGCTTGCAGTTCATTCTGGATGCATGGGCCTAACTCGCAAGGATCGATGCGGCGAGTTCCTGCTTGCGTGTCGTGAAGCGTATGTGAGCATGATCGAGCAATTGCGAATTGCGAGCGATGTAGAGCGCGAGACGGTTTTACTTCTGCTCGAAGGACGGCCCGGAATACGTGCGGATTATTTCCGCTCGACACGTAACGCTGGTCCTGCAGAGCTGGCAGATATGGTTTTTGGCCTTGAGGAACTTCGTAATCGGCATGGCTGATGTGGGCTTGGGATATCGCACAACCGCGCTTCACTGATCGCGCGTACTTAGATGGCGAACATGTGTCGCGAAGCGGAGGTTGTAGAAATGTCGAGTGAAGTAGATCCAGAGAAGCGCAAACGAGCCCTGGACAAGATCAAGAAGTGTTTTGCGCTGGCCAAGTCGAGCAATGCCCACGAGGCAGAAGCGGCGATGCGGCAGGCTCAGAAGCTGATGGACAAGTTCAAGCTTGAGCTTGGCGATGTACATGCATCTCGGGCAGAAGAATTCACCCTGAAAGTCGGCAAGGGCAAGAGCATGCCGGCGCGCTGGGTGCGAATGCTCGCGGCGACAGTGGCGAAGGCCTTTGGCTGTATCAATCTGTACGGCTACGGTCGATCCGGGCAGACACTGACCTTCATCGGTGATACCGGCACGTCCGAAATGGCGTCTTACGCCTACGAAGTGCTGGCTCGGCAGCTGACCGATTCACGCAGGAATTATCTTTCTGGATTTCAGTTCGCCAGCCCATCACACAAGCGCCGCGCCGGCGATCTGTACGCCGAGTCGTGGATCACCTCGGTAGCACGCCGGGTAGAGGAGTTCGCCGGAGTGTCCGAGGAGGTGGAGCGTGCCATCAGCGCCTACATGGGCAAACACCACCCGGATGTTCCGGTGGGCAAGATGAAGCGCCGCAAGGTGAGCCCGGAGGAATACGGGGCCTACCAGCAGGGGCTTGAGGATGGTGCCGGGGTTTCGCTGCACACCCCGATGGGACATGACCAGGTGGCCCAGATCGCACAACAGGCCAACGGAGGTTGAAATGAAAGGGCAGAGATTTGCGAACGCGCTCGTCGTGCCGCTGATGCTTGCGGGCGCTTTGAGCGGATGCAGCAGGGCGACGCTGCCGGATGCATACGCTGCCGATGATGACTACCTGGATATCAGGATCGGTCACCGGCAATGGGCAGCGGCTCCCACGCCGGTACTGGCAAACATCATCGTGTGCGAAGGCCAGATCCGCTTCCACAACACCCTGCAGCCCGAGCCAGTGTGCGAGGCGAGCAGCAAGGGAGCAGGGCAGGTGAACTACGCGCCGGCTCGGTTCGTGCAGCTGACAGACTGGCTGGAGCAGAACGGCTACGGCCCTGCGAGCTTCATCCACATCGACGACGATCATGCCCTCTGGGTGAGCGTGCTGAAGGGCGAGGCACAAGACCTGAATGACGCCGATTACGAAGAGTTCTTCGGCCACAAGCCGGGCTATGAGTTTTCGGGTACCGGCCCTCTGACATCTGGCGCGATTCGTCCCGTGCGCTGATGGCGTCTTCATGGACCCCAGAAAAGTCCCGCCTTGAGCGGGATTTTTTCTGCCTGCGGTTTATCCACGGAAAGCGTGGGCAACCTTGTGGATAACCTCAGGCAGGCGAGCAGATACCGAGGCGGCAGGGCGTGCTCAAGAAATGATCAGCCGGTTGGCTTGACTGACGACCAACGTCAGTAGATATTTTCTGCTGGCACTCCGGGTAGGTGCCGGCCGTCCACACGGGCAAAGCGAAAGCACTACCGACTTCACAGCAGACAACTACCGGCACCTTCGCAGGGTGCTCTTCAGTGGACACCGAGTAATCCCTTGGAGGTTTCCGTATGCAAATGCACACCCCCCTTCTTGACCTTGAGCGCGCCAAGAAGCTCGCCAAGCAGGCCAAGCACTCACACCCTGATCTGACCCATGCCCAGCGACTGGACGTGACCGCACGAGAGCACTTTGCCGTGCGCCACTACCATGAGCTGCGCAAGCGTGCATCTGATGCGGTGGCTGCGCTGTGCGCAGGGTCTGGCAGTGGCACCGTCACCTGTTCGTTATGCGGACTTCAGTTCGCGCCGGATCTGGCAGAAGACCGGATCAGCCACGAGAAAAGGCACCTGGCATTCGAGGAGGCGCTTGTGGCCCTTGGCCGATTGCCTGCTGCGTACAACGAGCGTGAGCAAGCCAAGCGTGACGGCCGGCAGATGATCGACGACGCAAACTCGGCTGAGGAAGAGTTGGCCGGCGTGGAACGGCTGCTACAGGGCTGGTTTGATCGATCTCTGTCGGCAGCAATCGGCGGCGGGTACTGGAAGCGTCACCCCGCGTTCGGCGAGTACGCCGCAATGGTGCACCACCTAGTCCGGCCCCACCTGAACCTGGCCAAGGAGCTGTTCCTGGCCAAGTACGGCGACAAGCCAGGTCACATCGAGCAGGGTCAAAGCTACTGGTACCCACCGACTCGCTGATTGGCTTGGGTGTTCCGGTATTCCTGTGATAATGGGCTCGAAACTGCCCTGTCACAGGAATCCCCAATGAGCCGAGACACCTACGAAGCGAACATCGCCTTCATCGAGCAGACCGTTAAGCGCCTGGAGCGCAACGAGGTCAGCATTGACGAGCTGGAGTCACTAGCTCAGGAGTTCGCTAAGGCCCGTGCATTCTGCGCAGACCGGCTGTCGCGCATCGAGCAAGTTGTGCAGGCAACACTGGGTACCGAAGGGGAGCGGGGCATTGAGCGTGGCTGATGAGGCTGAGGGCCACCTGAGCCTGAGTGCCTACCTGACCCAGATCCAGAAGGCGTTTCGCGCTGCGATGCCCGACAGCTGCTGGGTGGTCGCCGAGCTGAGCGACTTCAAGCGTCGCCCCAATGGGCATTGCTACATGGATATCCTCGAATCGCGAGACGGTAACGGGGTGGCCAAGGCACGGTGCACGATGTTCGCCAATGTCGCCGGCAAGGTGCTGCAGCAATGGCAAGAGGCGACCGGGGGCTTGCCGCAGGCGGGCATGAACGTACTGCTCAAAGTCAGGGCGGATTTCTCCCCTCAGTTTGGCTTCAGCCTCATGGTGACCGGCATTGACCCCAGCTACACCCTGGGCGACATGCAGGCAAAACTGCAGAAGATAATTTCCTCCCTACGTGAGCGGGGCTGGCTGGATCTGCAGCGCGGGCTACCGGCGCCGAGTGGATATTGGCGCGTGGCGGTTGTAGCGCCGCACGAGGCTGCGGGGCTGGCCGACTTCAAGCGCGACGCCGAGCAGTTGGCCGGCGCCGGCGTGTGTCAGTTCGAATATTTCGCAGCGACCTTCCAGGGCAAGGATTGCTCCGAGAGCATTCGCGATGCGCTGCGGCAGGTTCATGAGCGTCACCAGGCTCAGGGCTTCGATGCGGTCGCAATCATTCGCGGAGGCGGCGCGAAGAGCGATCTGGCCTGGCTTAACGATGCGAACCTCGCGGCGTGGGTATGCCGGCTGCCGGTGCCCGTGTTCACCGGCATCGGTCACGAGGTGGACGAATGCGTGCTCGATCTGGTTGCGCACCGGCGTTTCGACACACCGTCCAAGGTGATCGGGTTCATCAAGACGGCGCTCATGTCCGAGGCATCGGCGGCGCGGGCGCGGGCAGAGCAGGCGAACGCCCTGATTCAGCGGCTTGTGGCGGGGCAGGGGCCGTACCTGGATCGTGCATGGGGCTACTTCAGCCGGCGTGTGGTTGAGCGGCTTCATGCCGAGCACCGAAACCTGCTGGACCGTCAGTCGCGGTTTGACAGCGGCCGAGCCCGGCTCATTACCCAGCAGCAGGCCGAGCAGCAGGCTGCGCAGGATCGCTTTTCACGCTTGACCCTTGGTCTGATCGCCAGTGAGCGACAGAAGGCCCTTCTGGGCGCTTCCAGGGCCTCCGCTCAGTCGCTCGCCCTGATCGCACGGGAAAATGCTCGTTTGGCGCTGGCGGGTACCCTCTACGACAAGACCAACCCGCTCGCACTGCTGAGCCGGGGATTTGCCCTGATCCGTTCCCCTGGTGGGGAAATCGTTACCAGTGCACAGCAGGCACGGGCAGCCGGCCGGCTGGATCTGGCCTTTGCAGATGGCCACCTGAGCGCAACAGTCACTGAATCAACCAATGGAGCACAGACGACATGAACCCGGGGTCATGCCGAGATAAGGCAAAAATTAGGACATTCGTTCTCTAAATTATTGTATTTAAACGAATATTAGAATCCCTTCTCAGCAAAGACTGCTTCGCGCCCAATCGCTTCAGCCATCCATGGAGGAAGCTTGGATCTATGCGATTTCAAGACCTGCCAATCGCTATTCGACAGGCACGTGCGCAGCTTCGCGACTGCCTCTTGGGCGTGGGGTTTGCCCAACCAGGCAAGTGCACGTACAGCGTCGCCAGCAATGGTCGCTCCGAGGGCGACCTGCCACTGTGGCGCATGTTCGATTCTCACCTGAATTTTGCCTAATTGCAGGGTTCTCGGCCGTCCGCTGGTGATAAATACTTCCTTAATCGACACCTGCTGCGTCAGCCCTAGAAGGGGTCATGCCGAGATAAAGGGAAAATTCACTCATTTCCCTCCTATCCGCATGTTTTATAAAGACTTTTCAGGACGTAACTGAGTCTTGCCGAGATAAGGCAAAATTAGGACATTCGTTCTCTAAATTATTGTATTTAAACGAGCATCAGAAGCCCTGCTCAGCAAAGACTGCTTCGCGCCCAATCGCTTCAGCCATCCATTGAGGAAGGTTTGATCTATGCGATATCAAAATCTGCCAATCGTTACTGGGGTTTGGGGAGCAATGGAACCAAAAACCAACGTAAGCCCTACCAACGCTTTTCGGTGTCTTCTTCCCAGGCGCCCATCTCGACAAAACAGTTGCGCATGTCGGCCTCCTGGCTGATCTCGGTCAGCAGGTCATGCACGCTCTTGTCCAGCTCATCGTCGCTCCGATACGGAATGGTCAACTCATAGTGGCCGGCATCCAGCCGCTTCATGCCATAGGGCTCCAGGCAGTAGCGCTCAATGTTCTCCGTGGCCCGCTTCCGGCCGCGCACGAACTTGCTGTTATTCACCACCGCGAGGCGCAGGGTGACGGTGGCCACCCGCTCGGCGGCGGGCGGCTCTGCCGGCGACGCGGCCGAAGGCTGCTGGTCGCGTGACCTGGCGCTCTTCTGGTACGCGCCGATCTCGACACCACGGTGGCGCAGGTAGCTGTACAGCGTGCTCTTGGAGATGTGCAGCTTCTCGCCGATCGCGCTGACGCTCAGGCGACCTTCGCGGTAGAGGGTTTCGGCCGCCATGGCGGTGGCCTCAGCCTTGGCTGGCAGGCCCTTGGGACGGCCACCGATCCGGCCACGCGCCCGTGCGGCCGACAGACCCGCCTGAGTCCGCTCGCGGATCAGCTCGCGCTCGAACTCCGCCAGCGAGGCGAACAGGTTGAACACCAGGCGGCCTTGGGCGTGGGTGGTGTCGATGGGGTCATTCAGGCTCTGTAAGCCGACCTTGCGCTCTGCCAGCTCGCCGACCAACTCGACCAGGTGCTTGAGGGAACGCCCAAGGCGATCCAGCTTCCAGATCACCACGGCATCACCCGGCCGCACGTTGGCCAGCAGTTTGTCCAACTCCGGCCGGGCGCTTTTCGCGCCGCTGGCGATGTCTTGGTAGATGCGTTCGCACCCGGCCTGTTTCAGGGCATCGACTTGTAGGTCGGCTTTCTGATCCCGAGTGCTCACTCGCGCATAACCGATCTTCATCAAAAGTACTGTTTACTCGACTACGTTAGTAATAGTTGAACTTTGATTAAGCGTACCAGTTATTTGAACCGTAGCGCGGGGAGCTTAACGAACCGAGCCATTCCTCGATAGAGTTCGGCAAAACCTTCGTTTTGTCGAACCATTGCATCGCCCTTTGTGATTGGCGTATAAACACACAAACACCTATTAGCGGAGAACGCTATGAATACCATTCGCTGGAATGTCGCCGTCTCGGCCGACACCGACCAGTCGCTTCGGATGTTTCTGGCCAGCCAGGGCGGCGGCCGTAAGGGCGACCTGTCGCGCTTCATCGAAGAAGCGGTACGGGCACACATCCTGGAGCTGAGCGCTGAGCAGGCCAAGGCCGCTAACGCCCATCTGAGTGAGGCAGAATTGACCAACGCGGTTGACGAAGCGCTCGACTGGGCACGTAAGCGCTGATGCGGGTCGTGTTGGATACCAACATCCTGTTCAGCGCCCTGATCTCGCCACATGGCGCGCCCGATGCGATCTACCGTGCCTGGCGGGCGGCGCGTTTCGAGGTGGTGACCTCGCGGATGCAACTCGATGAAATTCGTCGAGCCAGCCGCTATCCCAAGCTTCAGGCCATCCTACAGCCCGCCAAGGTGGGCGCCATGATCAATAACCTGCAACGGGCTGTGGTACTGGAGCGCCTGACCATCGAGGTCGAAGCCGATGATCCGGATGACTCGTTTTTGCTGGCCATGGCCTTGGCGGGCGATGCGGACTACCTGGTAACCGGTGATCGCCGCGCCGGCCTGCTGCAACGCGGGCACATCGAACGCACGCGGATCGTCACGCCCGCCGTGTTCTGCGTCGAGGTGCTGTGATCAATGCCGGTCGGTTTTCTGACTCAAGAGCAACGCGACGGTTTTGGCCGCTATGTTGATTCGCCCAGCCGTGAAGAGCTGGAACGTTACTTCCACCTGAGCGATGAAGACCGTGAAGCCATCCAGGTGCTGCGGGGTAGCCATAACCGTCTGGGTTATGCCGTTCTGCTGACCACCGTCCGCTTCGTTGGCGTTCTGCCGGACAAGCCCGCCGCCGTGCCGGTGGAAGTCCTGCAGGTGCTTTGCCGACAACTGGCGATTCCAGACCCCGACTGCCTCCAGCGCTATAGCGATCATCGCCGCTGGATACATGCCACCGATATTCAGAACCGCTTTGGCTATCGTCATTTCACCGATCCGGGCATCGGCTTTCGCTTGAGCCGCTGGCTGTATGCCCTCTGCTGGACGGGCACCGACCGGCCGGGAGTGCTGTTTGAGCGAGCCACCTCGTGGCTGTTCACACAGAAAGTCCTCCTGCCTGGTGTGTCTCAACTAGAGCGCTTTATCGCCCAGTTGCGCAGTCGGGTCGAAGAACGCCTCTGGTTTACGCTGGGCCGCAGCGTGACTGAGGAACAGCGATTGCAACTGCAAGACTTGCTGACGGTGGCCGAAGGCAACCGCAGCTCCCGGCTGGATCAATTGCGCTCCGGCCCGGTCATGGTCAGTGGCCCCGCGTTGATTCGGGCACTGCGCCGGCTCGATGACGTGCGCGGCATCGGCATCACCTTGCCGGCGGCGGCGCACATCCCTCCCAGCCGTATCGCCGCCCTGGCCCGCTTCGCCAACACGGCCAAGGTCACCGCGATTAATCGGCTGCCGGCGTCGCGGCGGATGGCGACACTGGTGGCCTTCGCACTCTGCCTGGAGGCGACTGCGCACGACGACGCACTGGAAGTCCTGGAGGCCTTGCTGCGCGACCTGTTCAGCAACGCGGAGAAGGCCGACAAGAAAGCCCGCATGCGCAGCCTGAAAGACCTGGATCGGTCGGCCGCGACGCTCGCCGCCGCGTGCAAGGTCGTGCTGGACAGCTCGATCAGCGATGACAACGTGCGCGCCCGGCTGTTCAACGACCTGCCGAGGACCACCCTGGAAAAGGCCCTGGAAGAGGTCAACGCGCTGATCCGCCCGGTAGATGACGTCTATTTTCTTGCATTGGAAGCGCGCTACCGCAGCGTGCGCCGCTTCCTGCCCGACCTGCTCAAGCACATCCGCTTCGGCTTCAGCCCGGCCGGCAAGGGCGTGGCGGCTAGTCTGGAGTGGCTGCAACTGAACCTGCCGCGCCGGAAGCCAGAGGATGACGCGCCGCAGGAGATCGTGGCCAAGGCTTGGCAGAAGCACATCACCCGCGAAGATGGCTCCCTCGACATGGGTGCCTATGTGTTCTGCACGCTCGATGCGCTGCGCACGGCCCTGCGCCGCCGCGATGTCTTCGTCTCGCCCAGTTGGCGCTATGCCGACCCGCGCCTTGGCCTGCTCGACGGTGCCGAATGGCTGGCGGCGCGACCGATCATCTGCCGGTCACTGGGCCTGACCATCGACGCCAAAACCACCCTGGACGCCTTGTCCGTCGAGCTGGATGCAACCTGGCTGGCAGTAGCCGCGCGCCTGCCCGACAACCCGGCGATTCAACTGAGCGAGAACACCGAGGGCAAGACCGAACTGTCGCTCGGGGCGCTGGACAAGCTGGACGAGCCCTGCTCGTTGCTGCAACTGCGGGCGGCCGTGTCTGACCTGATGCCGCGTGTCGATCTGCCGGAAATCCTCTTGGAAATCGCCGCCCGCACTGGCTTTTCCGAGGCCTTCACCCATGTCTCCGAACGCAATGCACGCGCCGACAACCTGGTCACCAGCCTCTGCGCGGTGCTGTTGGGCGGGGCCTGCAACACCGGCCTGGAGCCCTTGATCCGCACCGACAACCCGGCGCTGCGCCGTGACCGGCTGTCCTGGGTCAGCCAGAATTATATCCGCGACGACACCCTGTCAGCGGCTAACGCCATCCTGGTCGGAGCGCAAAGCCAACTGGAACTGGCCCAAGTCTGGGGTGGCGGCGAGGTCGCCTCCGCCGATGGCATGCGCTTCGTCGTACCGGTGCGCACCGTGTATGCCGGCCCCAATCCGAAGTATTTCGGCACCGGCCGGGGTGTCACCTGGTACAACCTGATTTCCGACCAATTCTCCGGCCTCAACGCCATCACCGTGCCCGGCACGCTGCGCGACAGCCTGGTGTTGCTGGCGGTCGTGCTGGAACAGCAGACCGAGTTGCAGCCGACGCAAATCATGACCGACACCGGGGCCTACAGCGATGTGGTGTTCGGGCTCTTCCGCCTACTTGGCTACCACTTCAGTCCGCGGCTGGCCGATGTCGGCGGTACCCGCTTCTGGCGCACGCGCCCGGACGCGGACTACGGCAAGCTCAACGGGCTGGCCCGCCAGTCGGTCAAACTCGACCTGATCGCCGAGCACTGGGACGACCTGCTGCGCCTGGCCGGCTCGCTCAAACTCGGCCGGGTGCCGGCGACTGGCATCATGCGCACGCTGCAAACGGGAGATAGACCCACCCGGCTGGCCCAGGCGCTGGCCGAATTCGGGCGGATCGAAAAGACTCTGCACACGTTGACCTATATCGACGACGAGTCCAAGCGCCGCGCCACCCTGACCCAGTTGAACCGAGGCGAAGGCCGGCACAGCCTGGCCCGCGCCGTGTTCCACGGCAAACGCGGCGAGCTCCGCCAGCGCTACCGCGAAGGCCAGGAAGACCAGCTCGGTGCTCTGGGCCTGGTGGTGAACATCATCGTGCTGTGGAACACCCTCTACATGACGGCGGCCGTGGAACGGCTCAAGCAGCACGGCTATCCAGTGCTGGAAGAGGATTTGGCCCGGCTATCGCCGCTGATCTACGAGCACATCAACATGCTCGGGCGGTATTCCTTTGCGGTACCGGAAGAAGTTGCGCGCGGCGAGCTGCGGCCACTGCGTAATCCAGACGACGACCTGTGATCCCCCTAAACGCTATGAGCAACACCCAAGCTGCTGCTGGATCGGCGGGCACTTCACCGAGCCGAACGAACAGAAAACGCAGCAATCCCCTGGGTTGGGGCGCAGCAGCGCCTTGCAGTTGCTGCACTCGTAATAGAACTGGCAGGCGTCCGTGGGCATGGTTTCCGGCTTGGCGAAGCCGCAGCGCGGGCAAGTCAGCACGGACTCAAGGACAATGGCGCTCATCGTGACCTCACTTCTGCACTGTGGAGGGGTATCCCGCGTTCGCGGTCGCCTCAGTCAGTGCCTCGGGCTGGGCCTTATCGGGATCGTAGGTGACGGTCGCCGTCTTCTGGTCGAAATTGACCTGGACGTCACTCACGCCGGACACCTTCTCCAGCGACTTCTTGACCGTGATCGGACAGAGTCCGCACGTCATGTTCTGCACGTCGAGCGTGACGGTTTTCGGGGGAGCCGCCAGCGCCACGAAGGGCAAGGCGAAAAGCACGGCGATCAGCAGTTTGCGCATGGTTAATCTCCTTCAGTAGAACAGCGGGGCGAGCCACGGCACGGCCAATAGGCCGAGCAGCAGCACGCTGACGATCCAGAACACGAGTCGCTGTCGCACGAGCGTGCGCGGATCGGCGCAGGGTGTACCTGGCGTACAAACCTGTGGCACCAGGTAGAGCTTGCGGAATGCCAATCCCAGGAACAGTAGAGTCAACCCGATGAAGAGGGGGCGTAGTGGCTCCATCATGGTCAGAGCGCCCACCCACGTACCGCCGACACCGAGTGCCAACAGCACCAGTGGCCCGACACAGCACACCGACGCACCGATGGCGGTCAGCGAACTCGCGACCAGCGAGCCTTTCCCGGTGAGTTGCATCCCCATTCCCATCTCCTGAGCCTGATTGCCTAGGTGCTATTCTAAACTCCGTACCAAAGTACGGAATCAAGGAGAAAGTGATGGCCACAGAGCTGACCATTGGCAAGCTGGCAGACGCCGCCGGGGTGAACGTCGAGACGATCCGCTACTACCAGCGACGCGGGCTGCTGGATGAACCAGCCAAACCCTTGGGTGGCCATCGGCGCTATCCGGTGGACATGGTGAAGCGACTGCGTTTCATCAAGCGGGCTCAGGCGCTGGGTTTCACGCTCTCGGAAGTCGGTGGACTGCTGACGCTGGATGAGTCGTGCGCCTGTGCCGAAACGCGAGCACGGGCTGCACGCAAGCTCGCGTTGATCGAGCAGAAGATGGCCGACTTGGTCGTCATGCAGCAACTGTTAGGCGAACTGGTGCAGCAATGTGATGCGGGAGACGGCGGAACGATCTGCCCGATCATCGAGGCACTGATCAGAGAGTAATGCCTGGCGGGTGAGCTGGAGATCGGAAAGCCCCTTTACGGTGGGATTCAGAGCTTACGTTGGTTTTTGGTTCCATTGCTCCCCAAACCCCAATATCGCGGTGACTTGCTGATCGCCGCCGATGGCATCAAATCGGCTATTCGTGGCCATGTCCTCGAGGGTATCGGGGCCCCGCCCGCCGTGCCGCGCTTCAGTGGTACCTGCGCCTACCGTGGCATGATCGATAGCCTGCACCTGCGCGAGGCCTACCGTGCCGCTGGCGTTGACGAGCACTTGGTGGACGTGCCGCAGATGTACCTGGGCCTGGATGGCCACATCCTTACCTTTCCGGTTAAGCGGGGGCGCATCATCAACGTGGTGGCCTTCGTATCTGACCGCAGTCAGCCCGCGCCCACCTGGCCCGAGAATTCGCCCTGGGTTCGTCAGGCCAGCCAGCGTGAGATGCTCGACGCCTTCGTCGGCTGGGGCGATGCTGCGCGAATCCTGCTGGAGTGCATTCCCTCGCCAACCTACTGGGCTCTGCACGACCTCGCCGAGCTACCTGGTTATGTCCACGGCCGTGTGGCGCTGATCGGCGATGCCGCCCACGCGATGCTGCCGCACCAGGGCGCCGGGGCAGGGCAGGGGCTCGAGGACGCCTACTTCCTCGCCCGCCTGCTGGGAGATGTTCAGGTGAGTCGCGGCAACCTCGATGAGTTGCTGGCTGCCTACGACGCCTTGCGCCGCCCGCGTGCCTGCCGCGTGCAGCGTACCTCCTGGGAAGCCGGTGAACTTTACGAACTGCGTGACCCGGCAGTGGGTGATGACAAACAGGCGCTGGGAGCTACCTTGGCTAGCCGCTTCGACTGGTTGTGGAACCACGACCTCGACGCTGACGTGCGAGATGCCCGCGCTCGACTAGGTTGGACAGCCCTGAGCCACTGCGCCTAGTTGCGCGTCGTTCTACCGGAATCGGCCTCGATGCCGGTTCCGGCTCTATAACAATGACAAGAAGAGCTATGCCATGCGTGATATCGACGTTTCCGCCCTGCTTGACGGGGCCCGCTTCAATACCTTTCACGGGCGCGTGCTGTTCTGGTGCGCGCTGATCATTATCTTCGATGGCTATGATCTGGTTATCTACGGCGTGGTGCTGCCGTCGCTGATGCAAGCCTGGAACCTCTCTGCGCTGCAGGCCGGTCTGCTAGGCAGCTGCGCATTGGTGGGCATGATGCTCGGTGCACTGTTCTTCGGCCCACTGTCGGACCGGATCGGGCGCCGCAAGACCATCATGACCTGTGTGGTCCTGTTCAGCGGTTTTACCGTGATCAACGGATTCGCGCGCACTCCCGAGGAGTTTGCCATTTGCCGCTTTTTCGCCGGGCTTGGTATCGGTGGGGTGATGCCCAATGTGGTGGCGCTGATGAACGAGTACGCGCCGAAGAAAATCCGCAGCACCCTGGTGGCGATCATGTTCAGCGGTTACTCGGTGGGGGGCATGCTCTCTGCGGGTCTGGGCATGGCGTTGATGCCCAGCTGGGGCTGGCAATCGGTGTTCTTCGTGGCGGTTGTACCGCTGCTGGTGCTGCCGTTGCTGGTGCGCCAGCTGCCGGAGTCGTTGAACTTCCTGCTGCGCCAGGGGGAGGTCGAACGCGCCAAAGAGCTGCTGGCCAGGGCAGAGCCCGACTACGTGCCCAAAATGCACGACCGGCTCAATCTGGCAAAGGGGCAGGCGGGCAAGGTGGCCATCTCCCAGTTGTTCCAGGATGGTCGCGCACTGAAAACGCTGATGCTCTGGGTGGCCTTCTTCTGCTGCCTGCTGATGGTCTACGCCCTGAGTTCCTGGCTGCCGAAGCTTATGAACGCTGCCGGCTACGGCCTCAACTCCAGCCTGGCGTTCCTGCTGGTGCTGAACTTCGGCGCCATCTTCGGGGCAATCGGCGGCGGCTGGCTGGGAGATCGCATAGGCCTGGGTCGGGTACTCCTGGCGTTCTTCGCCACCGGTGCGCTGTCGCTGAGTCTATTGGCGCTGAAGTCACCGCTGCCGGTGCTCTACCTGCTGATCGGCGTGGCCGGGGCCTGCACTATCGGTACGCAGATCCTCGCCAATGCCTGCGCCGTGCAATTTTACCCCGCGCATATCCGCTCCACTGGTCTGGGCTGGGCGATGGGAATTGGCCGTATTGGCGCCATCATCGGCCCGTTGCTGGGCGGAGCTTTGCACGCCGCGCAACTGCCGTTGCAGGCGAGCTTTCTGGCGTTCGCGCTGCCGGGGCTGGTGGGCGCCGCCGCCATTATGGGTTTTCTCTGGCACCGGCCGGGTCAGGTCTGCACGCTGATGGAGAAACCTCTGGAATCGACTGCCGGCTGATCCACTGCTATCAGGAACTGAGCACCGCACCCATGTCGGGTGTGGTGCTCTGGTTGACCGCTCGCAACCGGCATATGGAACCACCATGGTCTCGGCTGCTATAGATGCCGATCCGCTGTGCGTAGTCGGATCCTAGGCTAGGCGTTGGATCATGAGAAAGCCTTGAGACTCGAAGCGGCTGCCAACTCGATGGTTAGCAGGTGCTGAGGCGCCGGTCATCACATCCATACTTTTCAATGAACGTGACGGTTGCGCTGCACGTAGCCGTACTGACAGATCTTGAGCAGATTAGCCGGATCATAATCAGGACGCCCCGTACGATGAGACCGGGCCTTGTCGAACCCCAACGCCTGAAGATCGCAGCCTGCGAAATGGGTGGGTGAAGTCCTGCACGGGATTATCAAAGCACAGAGAGTCATCGCTGCCGGCCACCAGTTCTTCACTGCCGCGAACATCGAGAGGCTGGTACATCTCGGAGCCAAGTACAGCACGAAGGCTGCAATGATCGACGATCTTCGAGACGGTCGCTGAAGACCAGTAAGACCAAGACCTCAGCGATTTCGGACGCATCTCCCGTGATGACTTTTTCAATGACGACGGAAGCGCGACCTCCTGATTTCTTGCTGGCGCAGAAACGCGCCAGCAAGCAGATGGCATGTCCGCGAGTCGAGGTCGAGCATGCGCTGGTTGCATAACTCACCCATCACCTGAGCCAAGGAAAATTTTCTCGTTCTCAAGCTATGCGCGATGGCTAAACAAGTGTGTGTTTAATGGGCGTCTAACGTCTGATTGGAAGGCTTTTCACCGAGTGTGCCCGTTGTTCGTCCAGCGAGTTGTAGTACGTATTTTGGGTAGTGCTGAGACTATTGTGACGAAGGTCAGCCTGGAGGTCCTTCATCTCTCGATATGGTGCATCAAAGGTTGCGGAGGTGTGGCGTAACCAATGCAGTGAAGCTGAACGCAACTGGTCTATTTCGTCATCGCTCCAGCCTTCCTCAGCCATACGCCCCATAGCGCGATCAAATAGCCCTTGGAGCAGCAGGCGAATATGTCGATCAGATAGCCCACCACGCCCCTTCAGGGAACTGATCAACGGTGTTTTCTCGTGGGCAGATGGCTGGGGGGAGAGCTGTAAATGCTGGCGATAGCGTATCAGGTAGTTCTGGATGTATTCGTCGCGGATGCTGATCTTGGCGGCCTTGTTGCCTTTGCCCACCACATGAAACCACCAGTTGCCCATGCTATCGCGGCGGATGTCGCCCATGGTAGGCGTCCAGTTGTCACGCCCGACCAGATCGGAGACTCGCAGGTACATGGAGAACAGAGTCGCAACGATGAACAGAGTGCGTTCGTGTGTCGGGTCGGTCGCGGCCATCTGCTCGGCAGTCTCGATCACGTAGCTCCACTGCAGCGGAGTCAGGGAACGTGACGCCACATCCAAGGTGTTGCGTTGCTTGTAGATGGATTTCTGTTTTACCGCCCGGAAGGGGTTCACCTCGGTGAGACCCTCATCAATCGCGTGTTGGAAGAAGCTGCCGCAGACTGCGAATACCTGAGCCACCGATCCCTGGGACAAGCGGTAGGGACGGGAGGGAAGGGCGGCAACGGCCTCTTCGGCAATCTTGCGTTCGCGCTTGGCCACAGTGTGACTGAAAGGTCGCCATTGCAAATTGACGATGTAGGTGTCCGTGTCGAGCTTCTTGCGACCACCCACGCGCAGGAAGCGGGACTTTACGACCGGACCTATCCAGTCGGCGGGCGGGTTGAGGCAGAACTCCATGAAGGCCTCGGCGTCCCGGCGACGCAGTTCAACAAGGGGCTTGACAGCCACCAGTAGGGACCAGAGCAGCAGCCGCTCGACGTGGGTTCGATAGGAGTTGAACGTGGCTTCGTTGCCGGCGTAGGACTTCAGAAATCCCCGAACGGCGCGATAGCCCTCGACGGCCTGGAGCTCATCGGCACAACCATGGAGGAAGTCCCGAACCGCTGGAAGCTCGCCATTGAGGTGAAGAAAGTTGAGTTCGTGGAAGCGATCAAAGGTCTCGAAAAGCGGCTGGGGATGCTGCGACATGAAGTGGTTCAACCTGGGCGAATGCGTCTATATCGGTCTTTCAGCGTAGTATAGAGCAATATCCGGGTCTGGTGATTATCGGATATTGCATATCTCTATATCCACTCCCCGGCCGCTGCCACTCCACCTGAATGGCCGGCATCAGGTCAGCTTGGGTTCCCTTGGATCGTTGGTAACTTGAGTACATCTCCCGCTGCAACGAGACACCCATGCAAGCCAAAATCATCAAGCCCAAGGCTCCGCACGCGAAGCTGCGCATGCTCGATCTGATCGAGCGCGGAATCATCATTGCAATCTCGCGCCTCACGGTTGATCAAGTGGAGACAGATCACGGCTGGGTCGTGCAGACGCTTGCCATCGGGGCAACGCACGACGCGCCATCTGCCTTCCCGGTGGTCGTCATCGATCAACACGCCGACGATTGCGAGGCCATGAAGTACGCCGTATCGATCTTTGAGGCATTGAAAGCCCGAGGTTTACTCAGCTCGGATCAGGCTGCTCGGTACCGACGCGCCCTGATCACGCTCGTGCCGCAAACATCCAGGACTGAGGGTTGAATCCATGACCACCACAGATAGCCAGCCCGCACCACATGAGTTGCTTCGTGAGGAGTTCTGCGCTTTGGCCAAGGCTGTTCGCCTGAGCAACCACGGCCGGCGCTGGAATGTGGAGCTAGGCGAGCGCTATTCAGCTTTCTCGGACGCTGAAACGGCAGTGCTTGCCCTTCTTGATGTGCATCGTGCTGCCGTAAATAACGCCCTCTTCTTCAACGATCCTGTGCAGTCGGGCTCGCTCTACGGCACAACCACCCTCCCCCCGGCCCATGTGCTCGATCAATACCCGGACTTGATAGAACTGTTCCCGGATGCCGTTGCGGTATAACGCTGGCCTCTTCTCTGAGCCCGCCTATGCGGGCTTTTTTGTACCTGCCGTAAAAAATGCTTATAAGTCTTTCCACGTAAGCTTTTTAGCTCTAATCAACGCTCGCGTATGACGCAGACTTGATTTACAACGCACACCGTGTAAAGTCTCACCAAAATCACTCAAGGAATCGACATGGAAAACACCCGACCGCCCTACCCTAACTACGATGAGATCGCTTACGCGCCTCAGTTTGCCGCCGACTGCCTGGGCATCTCTCAGCGCGCCCTGCGCCTGGTCGAAGAAGAGCCAGGAATCGAAATTCGTCGGATTAGTAGCGGCTCGGTTGCGCGTCGTGTGTACTCCCCTGCTGACCTGTTCCAGATCGCAGCCATGCGCCGCAGCAAAGGGCTTACCCGGACGCTCAAGCGGCCGATGACGATCTCCACATACGTGCAGAAAGGGGGTACGGCCAAAACCACCAACTGCGTGAATTTGGCGATCTATTTGGGGTTCATGGGGCTGAAGGTCCTGATCATCGATAATGACCCGCAGAGCGATGCAACGGAGATGCTCGGCTACTATCCCGACCTCACCCCGGAAGAGCTGGAGGACCTTGGAATTCCTGCAGATCGCGGCGTAGACGGAAGCCTTGGCAACGTGCTGGGCATTCGTGGACTTTTCGCCCCCAAATCCCTCGATGAGATCATCAAAAAGCCTTTTGGTGAGTATGGGCCTCACCTCATCCCATCGGAGGAGCAGCTGGAAGAGCTGGAGATTGGCATCAACGCATCGCAGAACCACGACTACCGCTACGCCACCCTCATCTCGAAGGGGCTGAAAGGCGAGTTCCCCGGTGTGGACCTGCGCTCTTATGACGTGATTATTTTCGACAATGCCCCTACAGCATCCCTTATGACTCGCAACAGTCTTGTCGCTTGTGACTTGATTGTCTGCCCAATCAGGATGGATAAATTCTCCTCGCGCGCCCTCGCCCGCCTGGGTGACCGTCTTCGCGCTTCCCACGAGGAGTACGGTCGCACCCCGGCCGTAGCAGCCATTCCTACGATGTTTATCAAGAATCGCCCACGGGCCATGGAACACCTGGCGAAGCTGGAAGATGTTTTCCCTGGGTGCGTTACGGAATCGAAGCTGTATATGTCCGAAGACTACTCCAAGGCCCTCGAACTGGGCCTGCCGATCCTTACCTGGAAGGGTGCTTCTGACAATTCCGCTGGCGCCATGCGGTCTGTTTACAGTGAAATTCTTGATCGACTGATTGCGCTGAGCTAATCAGGTCACCACAACGGAGGTTCAGATGCCCAAGAAGGTGCGGCCTTTCGGCCAGGACCGGCCCTCGGTCGAGGAGCTGCAGCAACTGCAGAAGCAGGAGAGTGCAAGCAAGATTCCACCGGCGAGCCTTGGAGTCACGCTTGACGACATTCTCAAGGCAAAAGATCAGCAGCAGCCCGCTGATGAACATTCTGCAAGCGCTACCGCCCTCCCCCAGTATCCTAGTGCTGATGAGCATGCTGATCAGGGTGACGCGACCGTAGCTCCCCTCTCCCGCATTGTCGTCAATCCTGAGATCCAACCGCGCCTCGCGCGTACCGACGATCAGCAGGAGCGTCTTACGACCTCGATTGCTGTAGCAGGCAAGATCACCAGGCCAGTTCTGGTTAGGTTGCTGGATGACGGTAAATTGGAACTGCTTGGCGGCTATGGCAGGTACCGAGCAGCCGCAGATCTTGGCTGGATATCGGTTCCAATCCGAATCATCGAAGCTGATGACGCTGAGGCCGAAATACTCGCGGTCGCCGACAACGAAGGTCATACCGACTTAACGGACTTCGAGAAGGGCCGGCAATACGCGAAGATCCTGAGCCGAGGCAAGATCAAGAATCAAAGGGCGCTAGCTTCTAGGCTTGGTGCAAGCCTAGCGTCCGTAACCCGCTGCTTGTCATTCATGAAGCTTCCTCCCCAGGCAATTCAGTATCTCGAAACCCACCCTTCCCTGGTTGGCGGCCGAAGCATTGCTGACTTTGTAACGGCCGGCGAATCTCATCCAGATCTGGTTTTGCAGGCGCTACAGAAGATCGAAGAAGAAGGCATCAGCCAAGAGGCGGCGTTAAGGTGGATCGAGAAGACCATTAAGGACGATAGCAACAAGCAGAGATCACCTAGCTTTAGCACCTCTGAATTGACGCTGGGTAATGGACGCGCTGCATCAATGACGGTCAGGAAGAACACGATCAGCCTCAAGCTTCCTAAGGATCTGGACATGAGCGCGGCTCAGGAAGTGATCCGCAAGGCTATTGAGTCGATCCAATAGCCAGCTTTATCGAAGCACTACCTTGGCCCTGCTCATGACGGGGCCTTTTTTTTCACTGTGAAACACTGCCCGTTATTATCGACTGAGCCCTCAGCTTGAGTGGCATATCGCCACCCCCCAACATTCAACCGCCCTGCCCTGCCCTGCCCTGCCCCGCCCTGATCTGCTGCTGCCGTTGTTTCACAGTGAAACATGGCAGGCTGAGCGCAGCATGCCCGCGCCTTTGAGCGCCCACTATGTGATGCTGATTATGATGGGTCACCCAGATCTCACTCCAATCACATAGAGAGCGAGTGAGGCGACTCTATCGTCTGCGTGTTTCACCGTGAAACATGTTGATGCGCCCCTCCCCTACGCCGCGATAAACAAATAGGAATGGGCTGGTGTGAAGTCAGGAGATGAAGCCTTATCAATGTTTCACTGTGAAACATCAGCATCTGCTGGAATTCTGATGCTGCCAAATTGGATGCCGTCTGGCATAACGCCCCAAGCGTGGACGGCCAATTGCCGTATTGGCAGCGCTTTGAGCATGCGCACTCATAGTAAAGGACTTCGAGCGCCGCCGTTGCCATAGTGGCCTGCATTCGACGACGCCCGACGCGAACTATTTTTTAAAGCGACAACAAAGCTGCAGGATTCCAGCGCACATAGCTGAAAAAAAACTCCAACATGTCCTCACTCACCACAAAGAGGACAGTCATGGAAAGCGCGCTGAAATTCGATGAAGAAGCCTTCGCACCTAAGGAACGTTGCAGCGACCTAAGCCTGCCGCTGGGATTGCGGGTAGGGCAGAGCACAATGAAATCAGTCTTGGAAGATTTCATAGTCACGAGCGAACAAGGGTTCAGCTTCACGAATGGGCCAGTAGTAGAGGTCATATCGGCGAATGATCTGTACCCAGAGGTGCAGCACATTCTGCTGGCCTTCGACGAAACAAGCATCCTGGATGCGGCCTGGCTGACGCTGGATGCTTCACAGTACGAACAAATGAAAACGAACCTTTCGCAGGCCCTAGAGGTGATCAATACCAACGACCCTATAAGAGGCAGCAGGAGCGTGCTCTTCAAGCTCGAAGATGGGCAGCTGGAGCTTCATGCGCCGCTGTTCAGCCAAGAAATGACCCTTGGCTACAGCACCAGAAAGTTTCATTTAGCAAAAATGTCTAGAACGACGCTTATATATGAATAAATGAGTGAGGTGATCGGAACGAACGGCGTACTAAAATATCAATATGATGTGCCTATGTTTCTTGCATGATGGCACAATGCCAGCCGAGCATTTCGGAGGCGAACATGGAACAGCCAACCAAAACCAGCACACCAGTTTCTCATCGGGCAATCTCTCGATTCGATAGCATGCGCTTGACGGAAACCCTAACCCGTAATGACCTTATTGACGAATCCACTGCTGAGCTGTACGCAGCCGTGATGGAGCACTGGAGAAAATGCACACCCTGCGCGAAACGAGAACTCCTAGAATCCAGCTGCCGTCCCATCAGGGATAATGCCAAATTAATGCAAAAGATTTTTGATATTACCCAATCTGACATGATACGCCTGGTCTGAAAGCACCCGCGCAACAGGTGGCCTTTCAAAGCTGAGTGTCACATCAGCCAGCGTGCCGCAACTGTTGATATTGCTGACTGAGCAAGAGGTTAGCCACAATGAAGAAAAAGTCAGAGCCTAGCGTCGTGCATTCTTTCCCTTATTGGGTCGAACCGCCCGCGCCGGGACAAGATCTCCGAAGCATCGACTGGTGCGTAATGGAGGTCCTGTCTGATAAAACGCTGAGGATCGTCGAAACAAACCCCGATCCTAAGGAACTTGAGGCACTGATCACTGCCCTTGAGAAAGAGAGGGTTTGACGGGTAGATACAAACAACGAAGCACAATGAAGACCAATCAAAGGCCGCTCGACGCGGCCTTTTTTGTTGGCAGGAAACCTACCAGAATCTGGTAGGTTTAAAGCACCGGATCATGTTGATGACTGATAACGTAAGTCCATCAACTAGCCAGGCTCCGCATCATGGTCACACAGTACGAAATTCATCCTTACGCCAAGCTGTTCCCGATGATGCAAGAAGATGAATACGTCACATTCCGCTCAGATATCAGCACCAATGGCTTGCGACATCCTATCGTTCTTTTCCAGGGCAAGATTCTTGACGGTCGTAATCGTTATAGGAGCTGCTGTGATCTCGATATTGAGCCAGCGACGGAGGAGTACACAGGCGACGACGCGTTAGGCTTCGTGCTGTCGTTAAACCTCTATCGTCGGCAACTGAGCGTTGCGCAGCGAGCATTGATCGCAGCAGAGGTTTCCTCCTTGAAGTCCGCAGATGAAGAGGCGAGCATTACGATTGAGGACGCAGCAACCATTATGGGCGTTAGCCCCAGATCCATATCTTCAGCTTGCAAGGTCGTTCGCCAGGGTGTGCCCGAGCTGCTAGACGCTGTGAAGTCTGGCGAAATCAGTATTTCAGCTGCAGAAAGAATCAGTGGACTGGAAGACCAGGAACAAAAAACACTTTGCAACGATGGACCCAAAGCCATATGCAAAGCTGCGAAGCAAATGCGAGAGAAGAGCAGGCCGGCCCCCAAGGCTGCAAGTAAACCCATAACTGCACCATCGCTAATTGATGCAGCTGAATCCAATCCTGCATCCCTCGATGCATCTACTTTTGATACAAACTCCGCATCAGACGATTTGCTTCAGCCAACGATGAAGTCTCCGTCCAGCACCGAGTTGCTATTTGCACTAGCGAAGGAAGCTATGGAGCAGGGCTATGAGGCCGAGACACTGGTGGGACAGATTCTGGATGAGGTAGAACAGGGATTGGATATGCAATTACTACTGTTTACCTCCGAGGCCATGAGTCTTCTATACCCCCGCCTTAAAGCTATGTCGTTCAGGCGTTAAACCTCGCTTGGGTTGTTGCTGGTCCGTGGTTAGATGAAGCTGTACAGATAGAACGAACCGACCACACCAGTTGACTCCAAAGAGGGCGAGTAACACTCGTGAACACAAATGAACACATTTCAGCTCATACGCGGTAAATTTTGGTATGCAGGCATATTTGCTTTCGGTACGCTTGCAACCTACGGATGCCTTACTCTTGTCGGGTTTGGCTCACACGCGATCTAATTGCGCATTCCCAACATAAGGAAAGGATCGAAAATGTCTCTCATCACTGAATACCGCCAGACCGAGGAAGCTATCAAAGAGCTTCAGGCCCGATTGGAAAGCATGAACAATGATGACCGCCTGAAAAAGGAAATGGAGTTCGAAGAAAAGCTGCGCGCTCTGATGGCTGATTACAACAAGTCCCTACGGGACATCATCGCAATCCTGGACCCCGATTCCCGTCAGCGCCCAGCTGCTGCGGCGCCCAAGAAGCGTGGAGAGCGTAAGGTCAAGACCTACGTGAATCCCCACACCAACGAATCAATCTCCACCAAAGGGGGCAACCACAAAACCCTGAAAGCCTGGAAAGCCGAACACGGCAGCGATGTGGTTGAAAGCTGGGTTACCGAATGACCGTTAAGGTTAAACAAAAAAGTCAGCGCTAAGCTGGCTTTTTTGTTTCTATTCTTTTGCTGAGTTTCAGTAGATTTCAAATAACCTTATTGTGCTCGGCTACAAGCTCTTCCTCCTTGATCTCCCCGCTATCGAGCGCTACCTTTAGTGCTGCGTTAAGTTGTTTGGTCTTATGCATGTAGACCGCTGCCCCTCGACACATAGGGTTATCGCCACCGTCAGCAACGTCAGCGTGCTTGCGGCAGTTGGGGCGATAAAATAGGTCGCCTTTCATTTCAGACAGATGATGCCGGCGAATACTCAATGCTTCAGCATCACGGTTACTTTTCAGAAACGGGCACTCATTGCATATCTCTTTTACAGAGCAAATGTGCTTTAAGATGTTTTCCATACAGGCTCTCCAGTCAATGCCTAGATCGACTGTACGGCCAAGCTGCTATATCCCAAGCCATTGGGTTTCTGGTCATCTAGGATAGATTTAAGAAAAACCGGAGGGTTCCATGAATAGCTCAGTCGCACTCAATCAGAATCCAACTCTTGCCCAGATCAATCACCAGCTAATGCGCTTCAGCTTGCCAGTGATCCCGCGCGAAAAGATCCAGGTGGTTCTTGATCATGCTGATCGCGGTAAGTTGATCGCCTCGCTCAACCAGCTCGATGACCCGAACGCATTGGAATATGTCAGATCATCGCTAACAGCCGCGCAAATACTGTCGGCCAATGAGGAAGATGATCAAGGTGGTATGGATGGCCAAACTAACGATGATGACCAGGGCCGTAGCCAACGTGACGAGAACAATCTGATGAGTGATCGTGCGAAGTTCCACGTCTACGGTGGCAAAGCCGCGCTATGCTTTGAAGCCGATGTTACCCGTGGTGGGGTGCCAACCATTGCACTCGATGCTGCAAGTGCAACGGGACCGCGATCCTACAACTGGGGGCAGAAAACTCGCATTCAAATGACGCGCGCTGAGCTACCCGTGGTTGCGGCCGTACTGCTTGGCGCTCGCCAATCCTGCGAGTTCTCTTCTCACGGTGCCGATAAAACGAAAGGCTTCTCTATGGAGCGCCAGGGTACTAAGGTGTTCACGAAGGTCTTCGAGAAGGGCGGGGGTGTGAAAGCTGTACCGATTGAGGCTGCAGACGCCTTCTTTGTCACGAGCTTGTTTCTCTTGCAGATCCGTAAGATCTCTCCATGGTTGGATGCCAGTTCAGCTATCGCACTGGTTCGCTCAACAATGCACATGCAGCAGGCTACCTGATGCATGGTGCAACGCCGACCTAGCTACTTTGGCACGCTGCTGCAGATGCAGCTGCTGCTCATTGCCTGGGGCAGAGAATTAAACCCGCCATTGCCCAGCTCCGGCCTACAACCACAGTCATCTACATGACGGCCACCATTGCTCAAATGGAGGCCTCCCATGAGATGCCTATCCCAGCGTGTTTGCATTAAGCAGCCTCTTGCTGCTCTCTGGTACCCATCAAGAAATCGTTCCACTGCTGCATAAGCAGCCGGCGTTTATCGATCAACTCCGCGCGGTTGTACGCTGCTTCTACCCTGTCACTCAGACCGTGCGCCAAAGCCATTTCGCAGACCTCTCGCGGGAAATCGGTAGCGTCTGCCGCCCACGTCCTGAAGGTCGAGCGGAACCCATGCGGGACGCAATCACCGGCCTTGATCTTCTTCAGCACGCGGCCCAATGCATTCCCCGCCAAAGGGCCTGAGCCCCGACCCTTCTTAAAAACCCAGACAGGATCGAGCCCTTTCACACTGTCGAGAACTTCGATCATTGCCTCGGTGAGCGGTACCCGATGTGTTACCCCAGACTTCATGCGCTCTGCAGGGATCGTCCAGATGCGCTCTGCAAAATCGAACTCATGCCATTGGGCATTACGGACCTCACCGCTTCGGCAGGCAGTGAGAATCACCATCTCCATTGCGCGGGCAGCACTCCCATCCAGGGTGATGAGATCGCTGTATAGCCCGTGGATCTTCTGCCAAGGGTAGGCGGGGAAGGGCCGCTTACTCTTTGATTGCCTGGCCAGCAGCTTGTCGAGGTGGCCACGCCAGCGGGCCGGATTCTCGCCCTCACGCAGCCCCTTGGCTTTGGCAGCATCCAGAATCAGCTCGATGCGATTGCGGACCAGCTTTGCGGTAGCTGGAATCTGCAGCCAGATGGGTTCGAGAACAGCCAGGACGTTATCGGTGTGTACATCGCGTGGGTGCAGCATGCCGATAACATTGAATACGTGATTCTCCAGGCTCGATTCCCAATCCTGAGCATACGCCGGGCTCCAAGAGGCAGAGTGAGTCCTGACGTACTGCTTGGCTTCAGACTTGAACGTCTTTCCCGCCTTTTTGCTGGCAGCCGATTTCTGGCGAATGGCGTAGCGCTGGTCCAGCGGATTTTTCCCCTGCGAGATCGTCACTCGCTCAGCGTCGGCGGCAAGCCGGGCATCACGCAGAGAGAGGGCAGGGTAGGTACCCAACGAGATGTCGTGCCGATCCCCGTGGAATGAATATCGGAACACCCAGCTTTTCCGCCCTGTCTCCGCGATACGCAGTATCAAGCCCCGCCCATCCTGATAGGCGCCGGGTGTGGTCGTGTCCTTCACAAACTTCGGGGTCAGTTTGCTCATGGTTCGATTCCAAGGAAGGTTTCAAGTTGCGGCTTGGCCGGGTGGCTGAAGCCTGCCTGCCAGCCGGCGAGCGTGTCGGAAGATCCGTGCGCACCAACCGGGCAGCCCAGCCAGGCGCGGACAAAACCTGCACGGCGGTTGCCTGTGAACCCCTCGGACTCAGCAAACGCACCGATGGCTTCGATGACCAGGTGAGCGACTGCATCCTTTATGAACAACGGACGCTGCGATGCGCTGAGGTATATCGCGCGCACCTCCATCTCCGCGCGCACCTGGGTGAAGTCCTGATCCAAGGCCATGCTGATGGCTGCTGCGCATATGCCGTCCTCGATCACTGCACTGACGGTTGCAACTACTGATTCCATGCTGATCCTTTTATGCAAAATTCAAATCTCGGCACCGCAGGGCCAGCAGCAGGGTCAGATTTCACGCTTTGTACGCAGATAGAGTATCTGCGTACAAACGACCTGTAGAGCGCATATTTACAGCCCATTGCCCGTTCCGGCTCAATCTGTCCCACAGCCTCTCCCACATTTACACCTGATAGACGTGCCGGGCGCCGTTCGGCATCAGCTCGATCATGGTCAACCGGCCGCCCTCAAAGCAGGCGCCAGTGTCCAGGTAACAGACGTTGCCAATGGTTTTGACCTGATCGACCCGCGTGTGGCCAACGAACACCGCTTCAACACCGCGCACCAGGGAAGCGTCAAGTTGCTGGTAGCGCTTTCGGCTCCAGATAGCCTTGGAGGCGAAGTGGGCGCGCACATTATTCCCCCACTCACCACGAAGTATTTCCTCAAAGTGGGTCCAGTCGTGATGAGGGCATTCGGCATGAACTAATCCGTATTTCTTTCCGCACGGCCCAATAAACGAAAGTGCAACTGGAAGCTTATTTAAAAGCCTTGCGACCATACTTCGCTCAAGTACGTTTAATTCATAAAACCAGTCGCCACCATTATTGATATGCCCCGGCGCATCACCTTCTAAACCTGCGTCAATACACCACTGATCATGATTCCCGCGCACAGCGATGAAGCCTTGCTGGCGAGTCATCAATGCCATTCGGAGTGAGAGAGGGCCACGATCAACCAGATCGCCAGCAGAAAAAATCCTGTCAGAATCCCAGTCAAACCGCGCCATGCAGAGCAGTTCATTGAGCTTTTCAGCCTCTCCGTGAAGGTCACCAACCACGAAATCGCGACCAGCATGATTGGCACCGAACTGATGATAGAGCCCATTACCGGAGACAACTGGCGTCCGACCGACCATTGTTTTTCCCACTGAACATTTATCTATAGACTCTATCCCAGGTCCGCCATAACCCAAGCCCCCCCAAAAAAAAGACCTGCAGAGGGCAGGTCTTGTTTTGTAACTCTTTCTTCATGCGTCCTACAACATGACGTTGTTGTGCTCGTAGTAGAACGAAAGAATCCACTTGGCGTACTTTTCTGCGTCATTAGCACAGGAGTCCAATGTTTCAAGTGCACTCTTTAGAACATTCACGCACGGGGTCAATGCAAATTGCTCAACAAGATTGGCAATGCGCGCACGAATCTGACGAATAATCATCAGCGCACTTTCTACACGCGGAACGTCTTGTGCAGTGAGCACTTCTGAAAGATTGTAGAATCTCCACAATAAAGCTCTTTGCTCTTGGGCAAGGTCCATCCAACCCCGGAGCGCCGCGTGCATTTTTACTTGGTCATTACCATCGAAGCGCAACAGCGTGTCAAAATTAATCTCTTCACTCACCAGCATACCCACCTCATATCAATTCAAACTCTAACGCCAACAATATAACAATAATCGAATTAGTCAAACCTTTATTTTACCGATTATAGTGAGCAGCTGCAGACTCCATTCGCGCCTGTGCCACAGCGCTTAACTTCGCAGTGGGCTGAGCAATCAGTCGTTCTAGCCCGATTTCTTCGCCGGTATCTTCACACCATCCATACTCATCATCTTTGATTGCCTGGATAGCTCGTGTAATTTCGGCACTCTGCGCATTCAAACGCTCCAAGGTGCGATAAAGCGTGTTTCGTTCTTCTTCGATAAGGCCTTGATCTAACGCGTCCGCTGCAATGCCAAGGCCTGCCAATGCTTCTTTGGCAGCACGCGCTGAATCAGCCACTTCTCCAAGGCGAGCCCGCAGCACGCCCTCGAAGAATTCTTTCTGTGCTGGGTTCATATAGTCGCCACCCGGAACGCGATTGATAGTGAAGCTGCTCATATGTCATTTCCTTCTTTGGATATTTTTTCCTGTTTGTGTGCCCGATACATATAGATCCAAATCAGTAACTGAGTGATGATACTGACGGCATTCCAATGACTCTGTGATCTGACCGCACCATAAAGAGCGATCATCAGGTACAGCACAATTAGCCAATAAAACCATTTCATAAAGCACCGATATTTCTCTTAGCCCAATATCTGCGCCTATCCGCTGATAGGCGCGATAAGTCGTGCTCGATTACAATGATCGAGCTTTGGCGAATCCCAACTCTTAGCGCTTAGTTGCCTTGAGAAGGAGCACGCTTATAGACGTACCGGCAAATGCGTTCTCGATTGGCTGCGAAAACTCAAGGTCGAAGCCTGGAAGGAGATCCGCAGCCTTGCCGCGAGCACTCAGAGGGAGCACCGCACCAATACGCCCGCCCTGGGCTACCAGAGTGCCCGCATGCTGCAGATGCGCCTGCCAACGCCCCTCACAGTACCTGTGCGTTGTCATGCCATGGACACTGAGCAAACGCTTGCGAATGCTTGCCTTGTACTTAAATGGTCGTTGTCC
>JAKUTK010000089.1 GCA_022448005.1 Pseudomonas sp. | reverse complement strand
GGCGTGCAAGTCATCATGGCCACCGGCGACGGGCTTACCACTGCCCGCGCGGTGGCTCGTGAGCTATCGATCGATGAAGTGCATGGTGAAGTGAAGCCGCAGGGCAAGGAGGCGCTGGTGGTTAAGCTACAAGCCCTCGGTAAGGTGGTTGCCATGGCAGGCGACGGAATAAATGACGCTCCGGCTCTCGCTAGGGCTGACGTAGGCATCGCGATGGGTACGGGTACCGACGTCGCGATGAATAGCGCCCAAGTCACGCTCGTTAAAGGTGACCTGATGGGAATACTTCGCGCCCGTACGCTTTCGGTGGCGACAGTTCGCAATATGCGTCAGAACCTTCTGTTTGCATTTATGTACAACGGGTTGAGCATCCCGATTGCTGCAGGTCTGCTCTATCCGTTCTTTGGACTGTTGCTGTCTCCGATGATTGCTGCCCTGGCCATGAGCCTTAGTTCAGCATCGGTTGTGTTCAACGCCCTCCGGCTCCGTCAAGCGCGTGTAGTTTGAAGCCTGTCGGCTTAGGCTTCGGTTGCGAAGCGACCGATTGCCTCATTGATTGCTCATGAATTGCCCCGTAAGCTGAAAATATGAAGTCCTACATGCGCTCCTTCCTTATCCTGCTGCTAGTGCTCGCGCTTCCGATCAACGGGATGGCGCAATTGCTAATGCCGATTGGGTCGTCAGCGCATCACGTTATGCTTGATATGGAAGGCATGGACGCCATGGCAGCCAACCACGCATTGATGGCTGGCGTCAGCGGCGCTGAGCCCGAGTGCTGTGAAGGGCATGAGCAAGGGAAGACGACCGTCTGCAAGACGGGACAAGAATGCAAAACCGTCAGCCTTCTTCAGATCGTTGCTGCAAAGGCGCAGCTGGTCCCTGCGGGTAAACCGGCGAATACGCCCTATAACGACCAGGTACTTTCCCGCCATCTGGACGCCGTCTGGCATCCTCCCCGCGTCTGATTCCGATCAAATTCTAGGAACCGCCCGGATGTGAGCATTCGGGCCGGCTACCGCGCGCCTTCGGCTCGCATGGAAGATCAGGAATCCTGTCTAAATGAAACCCCGTATCCGCTGGGCGCCTCCCTACGTGGCCGCCTTGATCATCGGCGCGCTCTCATTCCCCGAGCTCGCGTCAGCTCTAACCTTAGAACAAGCCCTGAGCTTGGCTGAGCAAGACGCGCCTTCGCTGGATTCGCAAGCCGCCAATCTCAAGGCCGCACGCAGCGCTGCAATCCCTGCCGGCGAGCTCCCTGACCCTAAACTTAGGCTTGGGCTGCAAAACGTTCCCATTGAAGGTGACTCGCGCTGGCAATTGGACCAAGAGGCCATGACCATGCAAATGGTTGGGGTCATGCAAGATGTGCCAAACCGAGCAAAAAGGCGCGCCCGTGTCGAGGCTGCGCAGGCTAGCGTTGCACTCGCAGACGTTCAGCAAACCATTGAACGCCTCAGTGTGCGCCAGGCGACCGCCGAGGCATGGATCGCCAGCTTCGCGGTCGAGCAGAAGCTGAGCCTTTTCAAACAGCTCTACAGCGAGAATCAGCTACTTTCGCGGGCTGTTCAGGCGCGCATTGCTGGCGGCGGAGGGCAAACCGCAGACAGCGTACTTCCGAAGCAAGAGGCAGCATTGCTTGCTGAACAAGAGGATGAGCTGCTGCGCAACCAAATTGTTGCGCGTGCCGACCTTCGCCGCTGGATAGGCGAGCCAGCAGACCAGCCGCTTACAGGCGACTGGCCGCGATGGCTTACCGACGTTGATCACTATCAGCACAACCTGAACCGCCATCCGGCTTTGCTCGCCTTCGACCCGATGACTCGCGAAGCTGAGGCAAAGGTTCGCCAGGCCATCGCTGAGAAAACACCGGACTGGAGTTGGGGAGTCGATTATCTACGTCGCGGCAGAGAGTACGGCGACATGGTCAACCTCAGCGTCAGTTTCGACCTGCCGCTGTTTACCAGCTCTCGACAGGATCCAAAGATCGCGGCTGAGCGAGCGCGCCTCACACAGATCGAGGCGCAGCGCCAAGCGGCGTTGCGTATGCATAACCAGGAACTGGCCGCCGACCTGGCGGAATATCAACGCCTTGACCGCGCATTCGCACGTGTTGAAGAAACCCTACTGCCACTCGCCGAGGAAAAGGTCCGCCTTGCCATGGCGGACTACCGCGCCGGGACCGGCGAACTGACCGCAGTGATCGATGCGCGCCGCCAGCTCGTTGAGACTCGCCTGCGTCGTATTGACGTAGCCCGCGACCGATCGCTGAGCAACGCCCGCCTGCATTTTGCCTTTGGAGATACCCGACCATGACACTTCAACTCAAGCGGCTGGCCGTCGTCCTAAGCTTTCCGCTGATTATCAGTACGGCGAGCCTTGTCGCTCTGTCTACTTCTGTCTTTGCCCAAGCGGCAGATGAAGGCAAGGAGGTGCTTTATTGGTACGACCCGATGTATCCGCAACAGAAGTTCGATGAGCCAGGAAAGTCCCCATTCATGGACATGGATCTAGTCCCGCGCTATGCCGATGAGGGAGGCGACGGGGCGTCGATGAGCATCGACCCGAGCGTGACGCAGAACCTTGGCATGCGCCTGGCGACCGCAACACGTGAGTCAATTAGCCAATCGCTCGAAGCCACAGGTGCATTGATGTTTGACGAGCGAGACGTGGCTGTCGTGCAGGCGCGCGCCGGGGGCTTCGTCGAGCGCGTCTACGACCGAGCGCCGGAAGACGTCATTGAGAAAGGGGCGCCGCTTGCAGATCTGCTTATCCCTGAGTGGGCTGCTGCACAGGAAGAGTACCTGGCACTGAGAAAGATCGGCGAACCCCAGCTGCTCGCAGCAGCCCGTCAGCGGTTGCGCCTTGCTGGCATGCCGGCAGAGGTCATTGCGCAGCTGGAACGGACCGGCAAGGCACGCCCCGTTTGGACCGTGACGAGCCCGATCGGTGGCGTATTAGAAAGTCTTGATGTCCGCGAGGGCATGACCGTACCCGCCGGCGCATCTCTTGCGCGCGTCAATGGGCTGGACACGGTTTGGCTAGAAGTAGCAGTACCAGAGGCGCAGATTGCACATTTAGCGCCGGGACAATCAGTCACAGCGCGCCTACCCGCTTTTGCAGGTCAATCTCTGGAAGGCACGATCCAGGCGGTACTGTCGCAGGCCAACCTGAATAGCCGCACGGTACGTGTCCGGGTCGAACTGCCCAACCCGCAACAGCGGCTTCGCCCCGGCATGACGGCCGAGGTGACATTGAGTCGCAACGTTGAAGATGTCTTGGTCATTCCGTCCGAGGCGGTCATTCGCACCGGACGGCGAGCATTGGTGATGCTGGCTGAGGATGAAGGCCGTTACCGCCCGGTTGAAGTTCGCACGGGCCGTGAATTCGATGACAAAACAGAGGTACTGGAAGGACTGGAAACCGGCCAACAGGTGGTGGCGTCCGGTCAGTTTCTCCTCGATTCCGAGGCGAGCCTACGCGGGCTGACCGCTCAGGGTTTGGAGGAGCCTGCAGCTTCTACCGGACCTGCGCTGCACGAGGCTGAAGGTACGATAGTCAGCCTGGAAGATGGCATGGTTGGCCTGTCGCATGGGCCGTTCAAGACGCTGAACATGCCTGGGATGACCATGTCCTTTCCGGTTGCCGATCAATCCCTGCTGTCAGGCTTGCAAATCGACGACCGCGTCCGTGTCGGCGTGCGTGAAAGCGACGAAGGCCTGGTCATCGAGCGCATCGAGAAGCTCGGGGGCCAGCAATGATTGCAGCCATAATCCGATGGTCGGTGGCCAACCGCTTCCTGATCCTGCTGGCTACTGTGTTCGCGGTGGCCTGGGGTGTCTGGTCGGTCAAGAACACCGCTGTTGATGCGTTGCCTGACCTTTCCGATGTTCAGGTCATCATCCGCACGCCATACCCAGGGCAGGCGCCCCAGATTGTCGAGAATCAGGTCACCTACCCGCTGACGACCACCATGCTGTCTGTCCCCGGCGCGAAGACGGTCCGCGGCTATTCCTTCTTCGGGGATAGCTACGTGTACGTCTTGTTCGAGGATGGCACAGACCTCTATTGGGCCCGTTCTCGGGTACTGGAGTACCTGAGTCAGGTGCAGAGCCGGCTTCCCGCCGCCGCCAAACCCGCCTTGGGGCCTGACGCCACGGGGGTCGGTTGGATCTACCAATATGCTTTGGTAGACCGAACGGGCAAACATGACCTCTCGCAACTGCGCTCTTTGCAAGACTGGTTTCTGCGCTATGAACTCAAGACACTGCCCAACGTGGCGGAAGTCGCACCCATAGGCGGGATGGTCAAGCAGTACCAGGTCGTACTGGATCCTATACGCATGGCCAGCAGGGGCGTGACGCAGCAGCAAGTCGCTCAGGCTATCGATGAGGCCAACCGTGAAACTGGCGGGAGTGTTCTGGAACTTGCAGAAACCGAGTTCATGGTTCGTGCGACAGGGTATCTGGAGACACTCAACGACTTTCGAGCCATTCCTTTGCGTCTCGACGGCGGCGTGCCAGTGACGCTAGGGGACGTTGCGCATATCCAGCTCGGCCCGGAAATGCGCCGGGGTATTGCCGAGCTTGATGGCGAAGGTGAGGTAGTCGGCGGCGTGGTGATCCTGCGTAGCGGCAAGAACGCTCGGGAAACCATCGCTGCCGTTCAAACCAAGCTCGATGAGCTCAAAGCGAGCCTTCCCGAAGGCGTCGAAATCGTCACGACTTACGACCGTAGCAAGCTGATCGACAGTGCCGTTGAAAACCTCACCCACAAGCTCATCGAGGAGTTCATCGTCGTTGCGCTGGTTTGCGCACTATTCCTGTGGCATCTGCGCTCATCTCTGGTCGCGATCGTTTCGTTGCCGATCGGCATATTGATTGCCTTTGTGATCATGCAGCGGCAAGGCATCAACGCAAATATCATGTCGTTGGGTGGCATCGCGATCGCGATCGGAGCGATGGTCGATGCGGCAATTGTCATGATCGAAAACGCCCACAAGCACATCGAGGGCTGGCACAAGCGGCATCCTGGCTCAACTTTGAAGGGCCAAGAGCACTGGAAGGTAATCACTGACGCGGCCGTTGAAGTCGGGCCGGCACTGTTCTTCAGCCTGCTGATCATCACGCTGTCGTTCATTCCAGTGTTCACCCTGGAGGCGCAGGAAGGCCGACTGTTCGGTCCACTGGCGTTCACCAAAACCTATGCAATGGCGGCCGCCGCGGGCCTGTCCGTCACGCTGGTTCCAGTACTCATGGGGTATTGGATACGGGGCAAAATCCCGGATGAACACCGCAATCCGCTCAACCGTGGCCTCATCTGGATCTACAAGCCGGCCCTGGACGCGGTACTGCGCTGGCCCAAGATGACCCTGCTGGTGGCGGTTCTGGTTTTTCTGACTGGCTTGTGGCCCGCCTCTCGCCTCGGTGGGGAGTTCTTGCCACCGCTGGATGAAGGCGACCTCCTTTATATGCCCACTGCACTTCCAGGCCTCTCCGCTCAGAAGGCTTCCGAGCTATTGCAACAGACAGACCGGCTGATCAAAACGGTTCCAGAGGTCGCACATGTGTTCGGCAAGGCTGGTCGAGCCGACACCGCTACCGATCCCGCCCCGCTGGAAATGTTCGAGACGACCATCCAGTTCAAGCCGAAAGATCAGTGGCGCCCTGGGATGACGCCTGAAAAGCTGGTTGATGAGTTGGATCGCACCGTACAGGTACCTGGATTGGCCAATCTGTGGATCCCTCCGATTCGCAACCGCATCGATATGCTGGCGACGGGGATCAAGAGCCCGATAGGGGTGAAGGTATATGGCACTGACCTCGCGCAGATCGACAAAGCGACCCTGGCGGTCGAGCAGATCGCCAAAACGGTGCCTGGGGTCAGTTCGGCGCTCGCCGAGCGACTGACCGGCGGCCGGTACATCGATGTGGATATCGATCGTGTCGCCGCCGCACGCTATGGCTTGAATATCGCGGACGTGCAATCGATTGTGGCCGGTGCCATCGGTGGTCAAACCATTGGTGAAACCGTGGAAGGGCTCGCCAGGTATCCGATCAACCTCCGCTATGGTCGCGAATGGCGCGACTCGATAACCGATCTGCGCAACCTGCCTATCTACACGCCGCAAGGCAGTCAGATCACCTTGGGGACGGTGGCCAAGGTACAGGTGACCGATGGGCCGCCCATGCTCAAAAGCGAAAACGCAAGGCTATCGGGTTGGGTTTACGTTGATGTTCGTGGCCGCGACATGGCGGCGGTCGTGGGCGATCTGAGGAAAAAAATCAGCGAAGGGGTCCAACTCGAGTCCGGCATGAGCATCAGCTATTCCGGCCAATTCGAATTCATGGAGCGAGCTAACGCGAAGCTGAAGCTCGTCGTGCCGGCTACCTTGCTGATCATTTTTGTCTTGCTTTACCTCACGTTTGCCCGCTTTGGCGAGGCGCTGCTCATCATGGCTACGCTGCCATTCGCCCTGACCGGTGGCGTCTGGTTCCTGTATCTGCTGGGGTACAACCTCTCCGTCGCGACAGGTATCGGCTTCATTGCGCTCGCAGGGGTTTCTGCAGAGTTCGGTGTGATCATGTTGCTGTACCTAAAGAATGCCTGGATCGAGCGCCTTGATGCCGGAGCTCAAAGTGAGGGCGCCCTCCTCGACGCGATTCGCGAAGGCGCTGTGCAACGGGTGCGCCCTAAGGCCATGACTGTCGCAGTAATCATCGCCGGTCTGCTTCCCATCCTTTGGGGTAGCGGGACCGGCAGCGAAATCATGAGCCGCATCGCCGCGCCAATGGTAGGCGGCATGATCACCGCGCCTTTGCTCTCCTTGTTCGTTCTGCCGGCAGCTTACCTGCTGATGCGCCGCCGGCAATTGCGTGTAACACCCCAGCAAGCAACCAACTCCCCTGGAGAACATCTATGAACATCAAGCACATCACCCTTGCCTCACTCTTCCTAGTACCAGTCGCCTATGCCGCCGACAAGGAGCCAATGGACGGCATGCCGATGGATCACAAAGGCATGAACATGCCAATGGACCAGAAGTCGGCGGGACAGACCGCTACAGCCACAGGTACGGTCAAGAAAGTAAACACCGAGAGCGGAACCGTCACCATTGCCCACGGCCCGGTCGAAGCGTTGGGCTGGCCGTCGATGACGATGGGCTTCAAAGCAAAGCCTGATCAGCTCCAAACGCTGAAAGAAGGGGACCAGGTCGAATTCGAGTTCTCCTCGAAAGGTATGGATTCCACCATTACGCGCATCGAAAAGCAGTAAAGAGCAGAAAGCGACCGCCGCAGGCGCGGCGGTCGTACCAACACGAGAATGAAGCGATTACCGCTTTGTAACCTTGGCAACAGCTTCTTGTAAGTAGCAAGCCTTTAATCTACAGGCATCAACTAACCAAGAGGTGCAAACCATGAACCGCATAACCAAAGTAATCGTTCCTTTTATTCTGACCGTTGCTTCCTCGCTTGCAATGGCCGAAGGCGGAAGCGAACGTACGCTGAATCGCTTAAATGACTCGGCAGGAGCAAAGCCCACCCTTAAGGAGCTTGTCAAAGAGGGTCAAGTGCTGAGCATCGCACCTGCAGGGGCGACCGGCACGACTCGAATGATTCAAAACTATAGAACTAGTGCCCAAGTCCAGACGTATGAGATGAAGGTCAAGACCCCCGACGGGAAGATCCATACGGTAGAGTTCCTGAGCACCCCAGTTGGCGTGAACAATGGCTAATCTGCCAAGCTTAATATCCGAGGGATAGTTAGATGAGCAGCATAATATCCAAGATTAAAAGCGTACTGCAGCGCAATCCGGTCGTAACGGGGTTAACCGCAGCTGTGGTTGGCTACATGCTACTGAACCAAAGCACTGCGGCGTTGGCAACAACGCTGCCAAGCCTGCTCTTTCTCTTGCCCTGCTTGTTGATGATGGTCGTATGCATGAAGCATATGTCTAGCGGTAAGTGCGACAAGCCCAAGGAGCCCAACGTTGGCGAAAACACCTTGTTAAGCAAAAGCGAATAACCCACTGAACTTGGAGATTTAACATGCGAAAGGCCATCACCGTTACAGCAATCGCAATCACCTTGGCGAGCGGACTGAGTTTCGCAGCGGCAGATAAAGCGGACCAAAGCCATTCAGAAACCGGCATGATGAGCGGCGACAAGCATATGGAAATGATGGGTGACATGCGTGGAATGATGAAAGAGTGTCGTGAGATGATGGGGGCCGCCAAAGCCGACCACTCGCAAAATGGCGAAAATCCAGACGCAGCATAGGATATGAGGGTGTGAGTACAATGATCGAAGCAGGTGGGGGGTGCCCCACCTGCTTTTTTGTGCTTGATGGCCTAACCAGGACCGTACTGATGGGAAAAGTGTCACTGACGAGCAGAATGGCGATAGCTTTCATGCTCGTGGTTACGGTTGTGCTGCTGGCGGCCGCAATCAGCTTTAATTATTTTTGTCAGCTCCATTTCGAACGCAAAGATGCACAAGTGCTTAATGAAAAGGCCGCTGCAGTAGAGCGTACGCTACTCAACAGCTCAGCATTCGGGCCTGAGACCGCTTCAAGGATCGATGCCGTTATTGAGCACTCCTTTGGCTTCGCGACTGCGGTTGTAGTAGACGGTAAGACGGTTTACTCCCATCACAATCTGTCTGAGAGCTTGCTACCTCTTGTCACAGACATCCAAGAGGAACGCTGGACGGTAAGTTTCGGTGGCCACCAGTACAGCGGAATTACCAGAAAAGTAAATCGGTGGGTAGAAGGGCAGGACACTGTTATCTATTTGGCTTTGGATGTAACGCACCGAATCCACTTCTTCGATATGATTCAGCAGTGGTTTGCTTATACGCTTGTCGTTAGTGCACTTCTGAGTGGCGCGTTAGGTGTTGTTCTGATCAGGAAAGGCTTAAAACCAATAGACGAACTGTCCAAGACTTCTTCTACGGTAACCGCCCACTGCTTAGATACCAGAATTCCAACCGAGTCGGTGCCAGGCGAGCTGCATGAACTCGTAGACAACTTCAACGAAATGCTTTCGCGCTTGGACGACTCTTTTCTCAGATTGTCAGGTTTCTCAGCGGATATCGCGCATGAGCTAAGAACGCCGCTGAACAGCATGCTTACCCAAATGGAGGTCGCGCTCTTGCGCGACCGCGAGAATACCGACTACAAAGACATTTTGTATTCCGCCCTCGAAGAACTTAGGCGCATGTCAAAGATGGTCGATGACATGCTATTCCTCGCCAAGGCGGACAACGGGAAGATTACGCCCAATGCCGAAGATGCCAGCATGGCTGAGATTACCGCGAGCGTTATCGAATATTACGAGCTTGCAGCCGAGGACAAAAAGGTAGAAATCGCGCTTTCAGGCGATGGATCGGTACATGGCGATAAATCGATGCTGAGACGGGCCGTCTCAAACATAGTCTCTAACGCAGTTCGATATGCAGAGGAAGGCAGCACCATCAGCGTTGAAATAAGCGAGAGCGGTGGCTCGGTTTGCACAGCCATATCCAACCGAGGCACAACGATTCCAGCCGAGCTTCAGGCCCGAGTGTTTGATCGATTCTATAGGGTCGACACCGCAAGGCGCGAAGGAACCACCATGAATGCGGGCCTCGGCATGGCTATCACTCGTTCGATAGTCGAAGCGCACAAAGGGCGCATCGCTTGCGAATCAGCTGAGGGGCATACGACTTTCACAATGACGCTTCCAAAGCTTATGTCTAGTTAATGGCAGAGTGCCAGCAACGACCCTGACCTACGCTCATAGAAACGCCAGGCTGAACCGAAAGAGGCCGAGACTTTCGAAGCTGTATGTTTGGTTCTGGAGGTTCCCGTGCAAGCGTCCTCATCGAGAAAATGCGGTACGACAGCCGCAGCGCTCAACGAAGCGTGCTTCTGCGTAAGCCTAGATCAAGCTGCGCTCGCAGACGCATTGACTGAACAGCTTGGGGATCCAGAGCTGTCGGAGCTATTGAAGTCACGTTGCCCCCATGTATTTGCTGCACGACCGGTCTTTGTTTCATCCTTGCAGCTGAGCCAGGTGAGTGAGGTTATTCAGGCCATCGAGCAGACCGTGAGCTTGCCGGGTTGGCGAGAGCATGCTCTGGATTCTGCGCCTCCTATTGCGCGACACGACCCTCGGGGTGCGCGGGGCGTCTTCTTTGGCTACGATTTTCATCTGGAAGAGGACAAGCTGGGGCTTATCGAAATAAACACAAATGCGGGCGGAGCAATGCTAAACGTATTGCTCGCCCGCGCTCAGCGCAGTTGTTGCAGCGGCGTAGTCGGACTATCGCCAGGTCAGGAAGGGGCCGACGGCTTCGAGCAGTCGATTCTGGATATGTTCGTCCAGGAATGGTCTGCGAGCGGCGAGCAGGCACCGCTCAAGCGCGTGGTGATTTTGGATGAAAGCCCACAAGCCCAATACCTGTACCCGGAGTTTCTTCTTTTTCAGCGGTTATTCGAGTCAGCAGGAATCGACTGCATAATCGTAGACCCAGCCGATCTAGCCTTTCACAACGATTGCCTCATGATCGACGGAAAGCCTGTGGATCTCGTCTACAACCGACTCACCGATTTCTATCTGGAACGCGACAATTGCAGCGCGCTGCGCAGCGCTTATTTGGCTGATGTCGTGACGGTAACGCCACACCCTCAGGCCTATGCCCTTTACGCCGACAAACGCCGGCTGGTTGACCTAACCAACACACTTTTTTTGGAAGAGATTGGCGTCGATCAGCAAGTCCGAGCCGTATTGGCCCAGTACGTCCCGCTTACGGTTCCTGTCGAGCATCGCAATGCGGAGCACCTCTGGCAAAACCGCCGTAGCCTCTTTTTCAAGCCTGTCAGCGGGTTTGGTAGTCGCGGTGCGTACCGAGGAGACAAGCTCACCAAGCGGGTTTGGGAAGAAATCATTGGCGGAAACTACTTGGCCCAGTCCCTTATAGCTCCTGGCGAGCGTAGAACCGTCGCCGACCCTCAGGTACGACCAATGAAGTTTGACCTGCGCGCGTACGCTTATGCTGGCGAGGTGCAGTGGAACGCTGCCAGGGTCTACCAAGGCCAAACGACCAACTTTCGAACGGAGGGGGGCGGCTTTGCTCCTGTGTTTACCTTAGGCGAGGAAGAGGAGCTGGCCGGTTCCACAAAGCAACTATCGCACGCCTCGTTCACTTTCTTGCTCGACGAAACCGGAGCCATAGAAAAGCTGCCGCACCCGCTCTATCTCGCGTTGGTTCGAGCCGAAAGGGCTACTTCGAAGCTTGCCGGTAAGCGTTTTCGATTGGCGGACTGGTATGTGGCAATGGAAGACGGCCAACCGTCTAAGGTCATCCGAGAGTGGTACGGGTGGGTAGCGTTCGACGCAGATGGCGGTTACCACCCTGAACGTGGTTCGCCGAAAAACGACGAGTCGGATAGTGATGACAATGTAGATTCAACCGCTCTACCGACACGGGAAGAACACGATCGAATTGAGGGACTGTTGTTTAAAAGCGAGTGAGAGCCTGTCTCGCACAGCCCAGAGGTTCCTTACGGGCGCAGAGCCAAAGGAAGATTGCTTTTTCACTCACCTTTCAGGGCCATCATTAAACCCTTGAATGCGCCGTTCAGCCGAGTAAATGCAGCCTGGAAACGAATCGAATTTTCCGCATATTTTGCTTGTTCAACCTGAACGTCGACTGTGTTCTGATCAAGCGACGGTTGATTGGGAACCCTGTAGAGTAGGGCCGCATCGCTAAGAGTAACCTCCAAGCCACCAGTATTTATATGACTCTGGTTAGTTTTGGCCAGTGAAAACTCAGTGTTAATTGCCTGCTTGTTTTGAGCGGCAAGCACCGAGGCAAAATTCAAATCCCTGGCTTTGAAATTGGGTGTATCAGCATTGGCTATATTGTTGCTCAGCACCTCTGCTCTTTTGGCAGTGTAGAGGAGCGTTTTTTCTGGCCCGCCTACAGCCTTTTCGAAACTAATCCTCATCAACGATCCTATCAAGTTGGGAGAAAACCAGTGCTGATCAGAATTACGTCGATCAGCCCCATAGGATTTACGCCCGACCTGGCACCTGGTCGGGCGGTGCAGAGCCAGAGAGCGTTGTAATCGTAATCCTGGAAGAGTAGAGAATTATTACTGATGACACTCCCTATCAGCCGTCATCAGCTTATGCTCGCGAATCATTTGTTCCAGTACGTCGTCTACCAATTTGTCGTGCTTCTCCATCCAAGCCAAATGCTCCTCGGTAGAGACGTTTGGTCCTGGATGATCTTTATGGAGCTGGCTCATCATTTCTTCGAGCATTCCCATATGTACTTTCATATGCACTTGGCGCTCGCAGACTGGCGCTTTCTCTGCTTGAACCAAAACCGCTTCAGCTTTATCGCGCAGTTGCTGAAGGCGCTCGAGAGTGCGGTCGCTTCCTCCTTCAGCCAAAGCCATGGGAGACAGCATCAGCGATCCGACAAGGTAAAAAGGTATCAACGATTTCATAGAGGTGACCTCCGTAGTGAAAGCTGCGGCCGTTGCTACTGAGCCTGTTTCAATGGACTAGAACCATTTTATGCTGTGTCTTGGACCATCTACTTCTGCAGATTAGTTAATCTACCCTGTCATGAAGCTGAGCTAGTGATTACATTTTTGTAAGCTATCGGTTTTTTGACCGAGCGGCCGCTCACCCGCATAAACTGGTAGCTCATTACCAGAAATCACCAGCACGGGTATTTCATCCCAAGCCAGCTCGATCAACCGGTAATAGCCGGCGTTATTTCGATTGCTCTCGTGCAGTCTCTTCCCGCTCCATACGTTCACGCACGCCGCCTTCCACACCAGTGCCAGAGTGCATTGGCTTGTAAAGCGAACCCGTTGTTGGCGGTGCTGGCGGAGCTTTTTCGATCTGCCAGCGGTGCGCGATGTTCGCCGCGATTCGCTCGGTGAGAGAGGGGAACAGCGAATGCGAGATCACTGCGCCCCGGGCTTTCCAGCCTACCGGCAGACGTTTGCGCGGGTTGACCGAGACCCAGGCGATGGCTTCAACCACCTGCTCAGGGCCGTCCATTGCGGCCATGCGTGGCGTGCCGCCGGTGTAGTTGGCCGCGTGTTCCCAGAACGGTGTGTCCACAGCCCAGGGCATAACAGTGGCAACACTAATAGTCCCGCTGCCGCTCAGGCGAATCTCCTCGGCGATTGCTGCCCCGAGATTCATCACTCCACCTTTGGTCGCTGCGTAGGAGGCATGGTAAGCCAGCGGTATCTCGCTCTCGACCGAGCCGACGTTGACCAGCGTGCCGAAGCCCTGAGTTCTGAACTGGCGCATGGCCGCGTGGCTTCCGTAGATCACGCCCTTGAGATTGACGTCCACAACCCGCGCATGGTCCTCGACGGGGACGTCTTCGAAGCGCCCCAGTGCTCCGACCGCTGCGTTATTGATCCACACGTCGATACTGCCGAAGCGTTCGATGGCGGCTTGGGCCAGGCCTTGTATGTCGGCTGGTTTGCTCACATCGGTGGTCACTACGAGTGCCGACCCTCCTGCCTCGCGTATCTGCGTAGCCAGTTCTTCGAGCACCGCGGTTCGGCGGGCCGCCAGCACCACGTCGCCTTGCAAAGCGGCAAGCCTGAGCGCCACGCCGCGACCGAAGCCACTGGAGGCACCAGTGATGACGAAGGTTTTGCCAGCTACGCTTGGCTGGTCGCTTGGTTTCAGGCGTGGGGAAACGGCGCAGCCACTGAGTTGCAGGGCGGTAAGCAGAAGCAGCAGCAAAGCCAATCTCTGCGATGAGAAGATTCGCAAAACCATTATTGGTTCTCCTGGCAAAGTCATACGGCCGAATGGTCCGTAACTCCAGTGTTGTACGACTGCCTTGTGCCAGCGCCGCCGCAGGACAGGCGAATAGAACTTTTCAGGCTAGATCATCAATCTAGTTATGGCGCGGAAACTTGATTACATTTCTGTAAGCATAGAACTGAATTATTGAGCTATACGAATGCATGCTTGGAAAAGATTTTGCTATTCGATCTATCGAGTCTGACAATTCACAATCGCAATTGAAACTACTGATTAATCGTGCAGTCGACTAATAATCTGTTTCTTGTATTTTCGCGCGGCTTGCGCTTCGAAAAGCGACATCGTTATGGTTAAAAATAAGCCGGCGTACGTCGGGTTACTCTTCATGTTAACTTCAATGCATTTATTACCTCAACGCGAGCCTGCCGCTTTGAAGCAGCAGTCCAGACTGGCCTTTGAACCGTCTGTAAGCGCACCGACACGAAGAGAACTATGAGAATTAATCAGCAACTGGCAGCTGGAAAGGCAGAATATCCAACGATCGCTTCGCTGGCGGCCATCGGTGATGGTCGCTCCATGGCATTGGTGGGCCCAGATGGCAACGTGGAATGGTTCTGTCCCCAGCGCTTCGATGCCACACCGATGATTTGGCCGCTGCTCGACCGTCAACGTGGCGGGCGGCTACAGCTGTCGACACCGGGTGACGTCAAAACGCATTATCTGGACGATTCTGCAGTATTAGAGTTCGAAGTGCACAGCGCGTCCGGGTCCGCCCGTGTCACGCTTTGTATGGAGTGGCCTGGATCGGACGATCAGCAACGCTTGCTTTGGCAGGTAGACGGCTTAGCTGGCCGCTGTGAGTTCACTCTGCAGTTTGAGCCGCGTCCAGATTTCGGAAGCGTAGCCGGTGAGGCAAGCATTTCAGCCGAAGGGTTAACCTATTCTTATATGGGTCAACAGCTGTTGCTTCAAGCGGACTGCGCACTGTATCCGGACGGCGAAGGCTGGAAGGGAGCGATCTCAGTAGATGCAGGAGGGCGTGCGGGAGTTTCTCTGAGCGTTTCCTTAGAGCAAGATGCCCCACCCGTTCCTGTGTCGATTGAATCCGTACCCGCGCGGATTGAGGCGACCCTGGTTGCGTGGCGCGATTGGTGCGCAGCGCTGGAGTGCCCCGCAGCATATAGAGGCGCCGTGGTACGCAGCGCGATTAGCCTTAAGCTATTGATTTACGCACCCAGCGGAGCGGTCGTTGCCGCCGGAACCACTTCCCTACCTGAACACCTGGGCGGGGAGCGGAACTGGGATTACCGCTACACCTGGTTTCGAGATGCGGGGCTGACACTTGGTGCTCTTTTCGGCCTCGGTTGTCGGGATGAGGCACATCGTTGGGCCCAGTGGATGCAGCGAACCATTGAGCAGCATGGGACGCCGCTGGCCGTGCTATACGATGTAAACGGAGCTGCGCCACCGCCAGAACGTAATATCGAAGGGGTCGATGGCTATCGCGGCTCGCGGCCGGTGCGTGTGGGTAACGCTGCTGATGGCCAGTTTCAGCTGGATGTTTATGGCGAGTTGCTGGAGTGCGTGAGCATCTGCGATAGCATGGGCGACGATGCGATGCGGGCGCACTGGCCTCATATGCGCGCCGCTGCTGATTTCATTGCAGCGCACTGGCAGGAGCCTGACCAAAGCATTTGGGAGATGCGCAGCGCGCCGCGCCACTATGTGCACTCCAAGGTCATGGCCTGGGCTGGTCTACAGCGTGCGCTATGGCTGAAGCGCCGCCATGACCTAGACGGAGATGAGGAAAGTTGGGTCAATCAGGCCGAGGCTCTACGTCAGTTAGTCCTGCGCCGTGGTGTCAGCGCCGGCGGCAACAACTTCGTCCGGGCCTTCGATGACGATAGGCTGGATGCTAGCCTCCTGTTATTAGCGCGTGTTGGCTTCGTCGAAGGCGGCGATGAACGTTTCGTCAATACGGTCGATATGATCCGCAAACAACTGGACGAAGGCGGCGGCGCGCTACGGCGCTACCCTGCTGAAATTTCGGATGGGCTAGAGGGCCGAGAAGGCGCCTTCTTCATCTGTAGCTTTTGGCTGGTCGAGGCATTAGTGCAAACCGGCCGGCCTCGAGAGGCAAAGGAGCTTTTCGAACAGCTGCTGCAACGCAAGGGTGAGCACGGCCTGTTCGCTGAGGAGTTCGACACCCGAAGCGGCCAGCATTTAGGGAACGTACCTCAGGCCTTTTCTCATGTCGGTTTGATAAACGCCGCCCTGAGCCTCGGCTCTGCTGATTAACGTAGCTGCAGCCTGCATGGTCCAGTCGATGCCACCCAGCTAGCTAGCGGGCAATGGCAACTACTGCCGCTACACAAATCACCATTACCAGTGCCAAGGCGCCCGTGGCCAGCTTGCCCACGGATTCGGAACTGAGGCCCAGTGCTTTGTCCTTGGCCTGCGCGCCGAAGCGCCCTTCGAGACGGTGCAGGCCCTCTACGGGATGGAACAGGTTGTCAGGCTGTTCATCACCGGCCGGCGAGTCGGTCATCTGCCCACTCCAGGCCTGCTTGGCCATCATCCGGTCGAGTAGGCCGGGCATGAACATGTTGCCGATAATCGCCTGAAAAGAGGCGCGTCCGATCCACAATTCGCGCGGCGCATCGGTTGCCGCGCGGACAATCGCGCGCGCTGCCACAGCAGGCGTATGGATCGGTGGGACCGGCTGCGGTCGTTTTTGCATCTTGTTGCGCGACCAGTCGAACTGCGGCGTGTTGTGCGCTGGCAGCTGCACCATGGTCAGCCGCACCCGGCTGTTGGTATGGATCAGTTCGCAGCGCAGCGAGTCGGTGAACCCACGAATGGCGAACTTGGCGGCGCAGTAGGCCGATTGCAGCGGTATCGCGCGATAGGACAGCGCCGAACCCACCTGGACGATGGTGCCGCGGTTGCGAGACTCCATATGCCGCAGCGCCGCCAGCGTGCCATGCACGAAGCCCAGATAGGTCACGTCGGTCACACGTTTGAATTCCGCCGCGCTGATCTTGTTCACCGGGCCGAACACCGTCGCCATCGCCGCGTTGACCCAGATCTCGATCGGCCCCAGTTCCGCCTCGATCCGATCGGCCGCCTGATCGATAGCTTCGGGGTCGGCGACATCCGCGGCAATTGCCAGAACTTTCGCCCCAGCCGCTTCCAGCTCGTTGCGAGTGTCCGCCAGGCCCTGCTCCCCACGCGCAATCACGGCGACGCGGTAGCCGGCCTGGGCGAACGCGTGAGCCGTCGCGCGGCCTACGCCTGCGGTCCCGCCACAGATAACGGCGGTCTGTTCGCGGTCGGTCATGTGCGGACTCCTTTTTTGTAGAGGCGATGGTGACTATCGCAACAGCGCGTTCCAGCCGGCATAGCGATGATGGATCGGTCCGCGCGGCAGACTCAGGCCGATCACCAGCGCGCCGGCGATCAGACTACCCACGGTCGCGGCGAACCCTGCACCGTCGAGGAAGGCGGGTGATGCCAGTAGCCAGGCACCGATTGGCAGGTTCAGAAAACGCAGCGGCCGTGCCACTTCGGCGCACGCCAGGACCGAGACGGTGAGCAGCAGCGAGCCCATCAGGTGATCACTGTTGGCCATCGCGCCGTCGGTGCCGAAGATCAGGCGGGTTGACATCAGCCAGACGCCTATAATGCACAGCAGCGCGAGCCCCCAGGGAAGGTTCACTCCGCGAAGGCCTCTGAGAGTCATCGAGGAAAGGCTGCCGTCGAACTCCGGCGTATTGTCCTCACGGGCGCCTTCCATTGCATCGCCTTTGAAAAAAGTTCTCCAAAACGGTTTGCCACGGCGCCGCGCATCCTTGAGGAACTGGCCCATGGCAACCAGTTCATCCAGCGCGTAAGG
>JAKUTK010000088.1 GCA_022448005.1 Pseudomonas sp. | reverse complement strand
TACGAAGGCGAAGTAGACCCCAAGCGCGTCGCGCATGTGGCGCACGAGCTGTTCGCCATGGGCTGCTATGAGGTTTCGCTGGGCGACACCATCGGTGCCGGCACACCGAGCAAAACCCGTCAGCTGATCGAGGCAGTCAGTCGCGAGGTTCCGCGTGACAAGCTCGCCGGTCACTTTCACGACACCTATGGTCAGGCGCTGGCGAACATCTACGCCAGCCTGCTGGAAGGCGTCGGCACCTTCGACAGTTCGGTCGCCGGCCTCGGCGGCTGCCCCTATGCCAAAGGCGCCAGCGGCAATGTGGCCAGTGAAGACGTGCTCTACATGCTCGACGGCCTGGGCATCCAGACCGGCATCGACCTGAACGCGCTGATCGCAGCCGGTCAGCGCATCAGCGATGTGCTGGGTCGTCCCAACGGATCACGCGTCGCGCGGGCCCGACTGAGCCCGGAGTAACCCAACTCTGTAGCCAACCTCAGATAACAAGAGGCATTTCATGAACAAGATCTATCCCAACGCCAAGCAGGCGCTCGACGGCCTGGTCGAGGACGGCATGACGCTCGCCGTTGGCGGTTTTGGCCTGTGCGGCATTCCCGAGGCACTGATCGAGGCACTGCGCGACACGGGCAAGAAAGACCTCACTGTGATCAGCAACAACGCCGGCGTGGACGGCTTTGGCCTCGGTCTGCTGCTCGAAACGCGCCAGGTGCGCAAGATGATTTCCTCCTACGTCGGTGAGAACAAGGAGTTCGAGCGCCAGTACCTGGCCGGCGAACTGGCACTCGAATTCACCCCGCAAGGCACCCTGGCCGAGAAGCTACGCGCCGCAGGCTCGGGCATACCGGCGTTCTACACCCGCACCGGCTACGGCACGCTGATCGCCGAAGGCAAGGAAACCCGCCAGTTCAATGGCGAGTGGTACGTGATGGAAGAGTCGCTGCCCGCCGACGTATCGCTGGTCAAGGCTTACAAGGCGGACAAGGCCGGCAACTTGGTTTTCAACAAGACCGCGCGCAACTTCAACCCGCTGGCGGCCATGGCAGGCAAGGTCTGCGTGGTCGAGGTTGATCATCTGGTGGAAACCGGAGAACTGGACGCCGACCAGATCCACCTGCCGGGCATTTACGTGCAGCGCATCATCCATAACCCGAACGCCGAGAAACGCATCGAAAAACGTACGGTGAGGAGCTGATCATGGCCTGGACACGCGAACAGATGGCGCAACGCGCCGCGCAGGAGCTGCAGGACGGTTTCTACGTCAACCTGGGCATCGGCTTGCCGACTCTCGTCGCCAACTACATTCCCGAAGGGATGGACGTCTGGCTGCAGAGTGAGAATGGTCTGCTCGGCATCGGCCCCTTCCCTACCGAAGACGAGATCGACCCGGACCTGATCAATGCCGGCAAGCAGACCGTCACCGCCCTGCCCGGCAGCGCCTTCTTCGACAATGCGATGAGTTTCGGCATGATCCGCGGCGGCCATATCAATCTGGCCATCCTTGGCGCCATGCAGGTCTCGGAGAAAGGCGACCTGGCGAACTGGATGATTCCCGGCAAGATGGTCAAGGGCATGGGCGGCGCGATGGATCTGGTGGCTGGGGTCAAGCGTGTTATGGTGCTGATGGAGCACACCGCCAAGGGCGCGCACAAGATCATCAAGCAGTGCGACTTGCCACTGACCGGCGTCGGTGTAGTCAACCGGATCATTACCGATCTGGGGGTGCTTGACGTGACCGAGCAAGGCCTGAAGCTGGTAGAGCTGGCCGACGGGGTGAGCTTCGAGGAGATGCAAGACGCCACCGGTTGCTCGATCCAGCAATGAGTGGCGCGATATGGCCCGACGCCACTGTGCATCGGGCCAACGCAGCGTGTAGCCTTGACTCGCTTTCAAACCGTAGTAAACGCGCCCGGCTCCCCGTGAGCCGTGGGTGGATAGGCAGAACTGGATACCTTCATGGCAAAGCAGACGTACAGCATTTCCGATTTGGCCAACGAGCTCGATATCACCACCCGCGCCATACGCTTTTATGAGGAACAAGGCATGCTCTCGCCGAAGCGGCGCGGCCAGGAGCGTATCTACACCCCCAAGGACCGTGTCGCCCTGAAGCTCATCCTGCGTGGCAAGCGCATCGGCTTCTCGCTCGCCGAGTGCAAAACCCTGATCGAACTCTACGACCCCAAGGCCGGCAACCAGAAACAGCTGAACATCATGCTTGGCATGATTGCCGAACGCCGCCAGCAGCTCGAACAGCAGTTGCTTGATATTCAGCAGATGCAGCTGGAACTCGATACCGCCGAAGAACGTTGCCTCACCGCGCTGAAGGCGACCGTGGAAAAGGACGTGGGCTGAGTCCGGCCCGCGCTTTCGCTAGAAGCACCCTAGGGGAGAAGATCGCAGCGTTCCTAACGTCATGCTTGCTGTCGGATTGAGCGTTTGGAGTCCAGATAAATAGACATCAGTCCAAAGGTTTGGACAGCCCTTCGGTCGGCCCTGATGAGTGTCCGGCCAGTTGGACACATGCAAAATTGGCTGAACGCCGAAAAGCCTCTGGACCGTGGGTTATCAGGTTTTCCCACAGTCAGGCACAGAACCTGCTAAGTAATACAGGCAAGACGCCAGAACACCTGGCGGGACGAAAAATCAGTGCTGCCTCGTCTCGCTTTCCGGCCAACTGAACGCCGGCCCGCGCCTCTGGTTACCAAAACAAAAAAAAGAAGGAAACCTGCAATGTCGATATCCAAAAAGCTGTCCCGACTCGCCTGCGCCATCGGTGCTACCACCCTTCTCAGCGCCAGCCTGATCAGCGCTGACGTCATGGCAGCCGAGAAGATTCGCTGGCAAGTGCCCCTGGCCTTTCCCTCTCACCTGGTCGGTCTGACCACACCCATCAAGCATCTCTCAGAGTCCCTCAAAGCCATTTCTGGCGGTGATATCCAGCTGCGCTACTACGAGCCTGGCGAACTGGTGCCACCCTTCGAAATCATGGATGCCGTCAGCAACGGCAAGTACCCGGCTGGCTACACCTGGATCGGCTACGACCAGGGCACCATTGCCTCACTACCCCTGTATTCCGGCGCGCCGTTCAATATGGAGCCGCCAGCCTATCTGGCCTGGTACTACGAGGGTGATGGCAAGAAGCTGCTTGAAGAGATTTATGCCGAACGCAACATCCACCCGATGCTCTGCAGCATCATCGGTCCTGAGGGTGCGGGTTGGTTTGCCCAGCCAATCGAGAAGCTGGAAGACTTCGATGGCTTGCGCATCCGCTTTGCCGGCATCGGCGGCAAGGTACTGGAGAAGCTCGGCGCCTCGGTCACCATGATCCCCGGCGGCGAGATCTATCAGGCGCTGGAGCGCAAGACCATCGACGCCACTGAGTTCTCGCAGCCTGCAATCGACAAGATGCTGGGCCTCAATCAGATCATCAAGAACTACATCATGCCGGGCTGGCACCAGACGCTGACCACCTCGCACCTGCTGGTCAACAAGGACGTCTGGGACAAGCTTGAGCCACAGAGCCGCGCGTTGATCGAAATGGGTTGCGAGTCGGCCACACTCAAAGGCTTTGCCGAGAGCGAGTGGGCCCAGCCGACCGCCTTGCGCGAGTACGAAAAGCAAGGCGTGAAAGCCCAGGTGCTGCCTGAAGAAGTACTGCGTGAGCTGGAGCGCGTAACCAACGAAGTGCTCGACGAAATCGCCGACAAGGACAAGATGTTCAACCGCGTTCTGAGCAGCCAGCGCGACTTCATGAAGCATCACTCGATCTGGCACGGCAAAGGCTACTTGCCGCGCGATTACTACCAGTACGAGTGATCCACTCAGCAAAGCCTAGTACCCGCTAGGGTTGGCCTTTCATCAACGTTTGGATCCTGCTGTGCTGAGGTCTCTGCGGTCGGTCGGCAACTGCCGCAGCGCAGTAACGCAGTCTTAGCACAGCAGGTGAACAATCTTGCCGACCTGACAGGTCTCTAGCGCACGGTTCGCGCCGTGCTTTCTCCTGGTTCGGATCTCCGAGGTCGCCGTGTCCGCTCATCCCGTTTCCCCTAATGACGCAGTGCCTGCCGCACAAGCGGATGCACTGCCTCACAACAAGCTGTCCTGGTGGCTGGACAAGGCGCTGGTCGCCATCGGCGAAGCCAGCGCATGGATCTGGCTGCTGGTCCTGGCGGTGGTGCTGACCAACGTGTTCAGCCGCTTCGTGCTGTCTCGCGGCTCGATTGCGTTGGAAGAATTGTCCTGGCATCTGTTCGGTGCCGCTTTGATGCTCGCCCTGGCCTATGCCGTGGTACGTGACGACCATGTGCGCGTCGACGTGCTGCGCGAGAAATTCACGCTGCGCAGCCAGGCCATCATCGAACTGCTGGCGATCCTGATATTGGCATTGCCGATCGTGGTGTTGATGGTCGATGCGCTGGTGCCCTTCGCCTACCAAGCCTTCATCTATGACGAGCGTTCTCAGGCGCCAAGCGGGCTGCCGCACCGTTACATCTTCAAGAGCGTACTGCCCATCGGGCTGACACTGGTTGCGCTGGCCTTGCTGTCACGGGCCACACGCTGCAGCACGCTGTTATTCAACTTTCCCCGGGCCTTTATAGCCCCGACGCATGACCGCGACCGCGGCCATTCACAGCCCTGATGGAGTAGCCGTAATCATGGGTCTGGAAGAAATTCTCGTCATCAGCATGTTCGCCACCTTCATGGGGCTGCTGCTGCTTGGCTTCCCGGTCGCCTGGTCACTCGCCGGCATCGGGTTGTTGTTCGCGGTACTCGGGCACGTCATGGTCGAGCACTTCGATGCTGACCTCTGGTTCACCTGGGACGGCACCATCGGTGTGCTCGACGCACGCATCTACGGCATTGTCGCCAATGAGCTGATGGTTGCCCTGCCCCTGTTCATCTTCATGGGCATCATGCTCGACCGCTCCGGCATCGCCGAGCGGCTGATGCACAGCCTGGTCCGGGTGCTCGGTCCGTTGCGTGGTGGTTACGCCGTAACGGTCGTGCTGGTGGGCATCCTGCTGGCCGCTTCTACCGGTATCGTCGGCGCCTCGGTGGCCTTGCTCGGCATGCTCTCGATCGGGCCGATGCTGCAGGCCAAATATAACAAGAGCCTTGCCGTCGGCACCGCTTGTTCGGTCGGTACGCTGGGCATTCTGATTCCGCCTAGCATCATGCTGGTCCTGATGGCCGACCGACTCGGCACCTCCGAAGCCTCGGTGGGCAAGCTGTTCATGGGTGCTCTGGTACCCGGGATGATGCTGGCCCTGATGTACATCCTCTACATCGTGGTGGTGTCGTGGCTGAAGAAAGACTTTGCGCCTGCTCCTGCCAATCGCCAGAAGCTTGATGCCAAGGCGCTGATTGATGTGTTCTGGGCAGTGGTGCCGCCCTTCGTCCTGATTCTGGCCGTGCTCGGCTCGATCTTCTTCGGTATCGCTACAACGACGGAAGCGTCTGCGGTCGGTGCGTTTGGTGCGGTGCTGATGGCGGCCCTCAGCCGCAAGCTGAACATGGCGGTATTGAAGGAAGCGCTCTACCAGACCAGCCGCACCTCGGCATTCATCTTCGGCATCTTTATCGGCGCCACGGTGTTCGCCGCAGTGTTGCGCGGCCTGGGCGGTGATGACGTGATCCGTGCCGCGCTCACGGGTTTGCCGTTCGGTCAGACCGGTGTGCTGCTAACCGTACTGTTCATCACCTTCCTGCTGGGCTTTTTCCTGGACTGGGTGGAGATCACGCTGATCATCCTGCCGCTGGTTGCGCCGGTGCTGTTTTCCATGGGTGTCGACCCGCTCTGGTTCGCGGTGCTCTTCGCGCTGTGCCTGCAAACCTCCTTCCTGACTCCGCCCGTGGGCTTCGCGCTGTTCTACATCAAGGGGGTCTGCCCTCCGGAGGTCACGACGCGGGACGTCTATCTCGGCGTTATGCCCTACATCCTGATTCAGCTGCTCGGCCTGGCCTTGGTGTTCTTCTTTGCGCCGCTGGCGACGTGGCTACCCAACGAGGTGTACGGACTCTGAGCCCGGACCGGTTGCCTTGCCCACGGCAGCCGGCGCCTTCCATAATCGGCCGAACCTCACCGGACAGCTCGAACCCATGGCAATCGCCCGCAACGACCTTGACCTCAACGGCCTGACCATCGGCGTATCTCCCGAACGCTTCCGGGCGGTGGCCATGCCGCTGCTGTTCGACCACCTCAATGCTCAGTGCGAAGGCACCATCGCGGTCAATCGCCAGGCGCGTATCGTCTGGATCAATGACAAATACGCGGAAAAGATCGGCATCAGCGACCCGCGCAGTGTTCTCGGCAAGGAAATCGAAGAAGTGCTGCCCGCCAGCCGCTTGCGCGAAGTGGTGGAGAGCGGCCAGCCGAGCATGCTCGATCTGATGGCTTTCGGCAGCGAGCATTTTGTCGTGACGCGAATCCCGCTTCGTGACGAGGACGGCACCCTGGTCGGCGCCCTGGGTTTCGTGCTGTTCGACCGGGCCCGGCACCTGAAGCCGTTGATGTCCAAGTTCACCACGCTGCAGACGCAGCTGGTCGCGACCCAGAACGAACTGGCCAAGGCTCGCCGGGCACGGTACACCATCGCCGGCTTTATCGGCACCAGCCCGGCCGCGAGCGAAGTAAAACGCCAGGCCCGCCGTGCTGCGCAGCTGGACGCCACCGTGCTGATCCGCGGCGAGACCGGCACCGGCAAGGAGCTGCTGGCTCAGGGCATTCATAACCTGTCGCCGCGCGCCAATGGGCCTTTCGTTGCCGTCAACGTCGCTGCGATTCCCGAGACGCTGGTCGAAGCCGAGCTGTTCGGCACCGCGCCTGGCGCCTTTACTGGTGCAGATCGCAAGGCGCGCATCGGCAAGTTCGAAGTGGCCAACGGGGGCACGCTTTTTCTCGACGAAATCGGCGACCTGCCGCTGGCTCTGCAAGCCAAGCTGCTGCGCGTGCTGCAGGAGCAGGAAATCGAGCCGCTGGGCTCCAACCAGGTCAAGCCACTGAACGTGCGAGTGATCGCCGCCACGCACATCGATCTGGAAGCCAAGGTCGCCGCCGGCGAGTTTCGCGATGACCTCTACTATCGGCTCAACGTGCTGGCGCTGCAGGTGCCGCCTTTGCGCGACCGTGCCGCTGACATACCTGCCGTGATCGAACATCTGCTCGATGACATTGCCAACCGCTCCGGGCAGGCTCCGATGGAACTTGCGCCGAGCGCCATTGCATTGCTCTGTAACCAGCCCTGGCGCGGCAACGTGCGCGAATTGGGCAACCTACTAGAACGCGCACAGCTGAGCGCGGATGGCACACCGCTGGAAGCGCGCCATTTCCTGCCGCTGTTGGGCGCGAAGACTGCCGCCGCGCCGCAGGCTGCCGCCATGCCCAGTGAGCCGATGCTTGCCGAACCGGCACCGGAACCCAACGCACCATTGCAACGTCTCGCCGAAAGCGTCGCCCAGGCCGAGCGCCGCGCCTTGCAGACCGCCCTGCTCGCCTGCAAAGGCAACCGCCGCCGCGCCGCGACGGAGCTGGGCATCTCCAGAGCGAGCCTGTATTCAAAGCTTCAGCTGCATGGCTTGAGCGAGCGCTAGCACGCAGCGCCCTCGGCAATGACACCGCGGCTCGCGTAGCAGCTGTGAGAGTTCGAGTCTCTCCGTCCGCAACTTGCTTAACAGGGCCCGCTGGCTCCCATCGCTTGGCCCGTTATTGCGAACCACGAATGACTTGGTGGGCTGAATCCCACCCTACGATGATCTCTATTGCGCCAGCCAGCCGCCGTCGACATTCCAGGCAACGCCGCGGACCTGGCGAGCAGCATCGCTGCATAGGAAGACGGCCAGCTCGCCCAGCTGTTCCGGCGTCACGAAATCCAGCGAAGGTTGTTTTTCCATCAGCAGCTCACGGGTCGCCTGGCTCGGGTCGCCGTGGGCCTGGGCCTTGCTGTCGATCTGCTGCTGCACCAGCGGCGTCAGTACCCAGCCAGGACAGAGCGCGTTACAGGTAATGCCTGTGGTAGCTGTTTCCAACGCCACGGTTTTGGTCAGGCCGACCAGGCCGTGCTTGGCGGCCACGTAAGCGGCCTTCTGCGCCGAGGCCACCAGGCCATGAACCGAGGCGATGTTGATGATCCGCCCCCAGTTGCGCTCGTGCATGCCCGGCATGACGAGGCGTATGGTGTGAAACGCCGAGGACAGATTGATGGCAATGATGGTGTCCCAGCGCTCGACGGGGAATGTTTCGATGGAAGCGACATGCTGGATCCCAGCATTGTTGACCAGCACATCGACCGAGCCGAGATCGCGCTCCGTCCGGCTGACCAAATCGGCGATCTGATCCGCATCGGACACGTCGGCAGGATGGTGCAGCACGCGCGTGCCGTATGCCGAGACGCGTTCGAGAGCGGCATCAACATCGCCGAAGCCGTTGAGCATCACGTCGGCTCCGGCCTCGGCCAGCTTGCAGGCAATGCCCAGGCCGATACCACTGGTCGAACCCGTCACGAGAGCAGTCTTAGCGTTGAGTGTCATGGCGTGCTCCGATTGGGTTGCGCAACTGGAACAGCGCGGCAAAAACCGACACGTTGATTGCCAGCAAAGCGGTCTTCACAAACCATGAAGGGGGCGCTGACAGGCAGGTGCTGGACGAGTGGCTGGCACAACGGCCAGAACTGAAAGAAGGAGTCATCTGCGGTTTTCCTTGTTGTTCTTGTCGCCTCGCTCGGATGCATCAGCTTCAACGAGCAAAGAGAGACTTTGTCAGAGCGAAAGCCATGCCAATCCAGACGCGGCCTGCAGAAATGGCTCCTAGGCCTTGGTTTCGCTGACTTACAGTGGCCAAACCGAGGTGAGTAGACGACCGACGGGACAACGGCAAATCACGCTAATGTATAGATTCGTGTACATGCCCATTTCGACGTACTGCCTTCACGAAGATATGTCCGGATGACTGGACCCATGCCTGTCCGCCCGCTCCGCGTAACTCCGCTAGACCGATTCGAGATTCACCGGACCGCGTTTCAACAGATCAACCAAGAAGTAATGCCGTTTTCTGCCGGCCCACCACTCAGGGTGGCGCCCGGCGGCCCGGCCATGTTTGGTCAAGGCAGCCCCAGGCGGGACTTTGCGACGTTCCTTGATGCCTACAACGCCAGCATTTCCTGGACGCGGCTGGCAAGGGTGTCGATCCCGAACGGTTTAGTCAGCACCTGCATGCCTGGCCCGAGGGAGTTGTTTCCGAGCGCTGCGCTTTCTGCATACCCTGTAATGAAGAGCGTTTTCAGGCCCGTGCGTATCTCCCGACCCGCGTCGGCCATCTGTCTTCCATTCATACCCCCGGGCAGGCCGACGTCTGTGATCAGCAAGTCGATGTTTACGTCGGATTGCAACACCTTCAGCCCGCTGACACTGTCGGCAGCCTCAATCAACGTGTAGCCAAGGTCACCTAGAACATCCATTAGGAGCAGACGCACAGTCGGTTCGTCGTCCACGATCAGAATCGTCCCGCGGGCTTCGCCGGGAACGGTATTCGTCATGGTCGGCCCGGTTGTGGCTTCGGACGCTTCCCCGATGTAACGCGGCAGGAAGATGGATACCTGGGTGCCCTGCCCCGTCTCTGAATCAATGCGAACCTGGCCACCGGACTGCTTGGCAAACCCATAGATCATCGATAGCCCCAGGCCTGTACCCTGGCCGATCGGCTTGGTCGTGAAGAAAGGGTCAAACGCCTTGGCGATAACAGCAGGTGTCATGCCCGTTCCGGTGTCCGCTACGCTCAGCGACAGGTACTGGCCCTCAGGAAGATCGTATGCCCGAGCGATATCGCCCGCCAGCCATCGGTTGGACGTCTCGATGGTGATACGCCCACCGTCTGGCATAGCGTCGCGTGAATTGATGCACAAATTGAGGATGGCATTCTCGAGCTGGCTCGCATCGACGGACGCCGACCAGAGATGCCTGCCAGCGACGGTTTCTACTCGAATACCTGGGCCTACCGTGCGCTGGATCAGCTCCGTCATACCCTCCATCAGCATATTTACGTCGATCGGCCGCGGATCGAGCGTCTGGCGCCGCGAAAACGCCAGGAGACGGTGCGTCACGGCAGCGGCGCGTTTCGCCGCCCCCTGGGCTGACGCCATGTATCTGTCGATATCTTCAAACCGCCCCTGAGACAACCGCAGATTCATCAGCTCCAACGCACCCGAAATTCCTGCGAGCAGGTTGTTGAAGTCGTGTGCGAGGCCCCCAGTGAGTTGACCGACAGCCTCCATCTTCTGCGACTGTCGCAGTTTGTCCTCGGTCTGAATCAGCGCTGCCGTCCGCTCGGCCACGCGTTGCTCCAAGGTCTCGTTGAGTGCTCTCAACGCCGCCGTTGCCCTGTCACGCTCCGCCTCGATGGACCGCCTGTGTTCGACGTCAATCAGTACGCCCGGGAAATTGTGAGGCGTGCCGTCTGCAGCCAGATCGATCCGTCCGTTCGCCTCGATCCAGTAAAACTTGCCGTCAGCACGACGTACCCGGTACTGATGGGCGTATGCGCCTCCGCGGGTAATCGCTTCGGCTATCGCAGCCTTCAGCCCCTCCCGGTCTTCGCTGTGCACGGTAGCGATTATCTGCTCAAGGCTGAGGCCTTCACGGCCGAGGGCTGGGTCAAGACCAAAGGCGAGAGCGAAGCCTTCGTCGACTGTGAATCGATCAGTAGGCAGATGCCAGTTCCAGGTTCCGATGATCGCGCCCGCCGCCAGGGCAAGCTGAACGCGCTGAACGTTTTCCCGAGCCAGCGATTCACTGACGCGTAGACGTTCTTCGGCACTTCGCCTCTGGGTCACATCGCTGAAGAGAATCGCAAGCTGGCGGTCGGCGGGGTTTCCTACCCGAACAGCCCGAACATCGAACCATCGCTCGAACGCCTCAGCATAATTCTCGAAATTGGCAGGCTCCCCGGTTTTGGCAACATGGCCATAGGTTTCAAACCAGAACTGCTCCAACTCCGGGACGAATTCAGTAACCCATTTGCCTCTCAGATCGACACCAGCCTGACGTTCGAAGGCGGGGTTGGCCTCCAGGAACATGTAGTCTACGGGCTGATCATCCGCGTCAAACTTGACCTGAACGATAGCGAACGCTGCTTCTATGGTCTCCAGAATGGTTCTGAACCGCTCTTCGCTCTGACGCAGCGCTATCTCTACGGCGCGCATGCGGGTCAGATCAAGCATCGCCCCAATCATGCGCACCGCCCGCCCTGCAGCGTTGCGAATCACCTGTCCGCGATCGATTACCTCGGCGTATGTGCCGTCCTGACGGAGAAAGCGGTACTCGTCTGTCCAAGTGGTGCCGCCTCCATCGATAACGGCGTAGATCGATGAATGAATCCGTGTGCGGTCGTCGGGATGGATGCGTCCGATCCACCACTCTGCCGCGTTATCGACGTCCGCTAGCGAGTAGCCATACGCCTGTTCCAGCGCGTCGTTCCAGAGCACATGATTGCTGCTCAGATCCCAATCCCAGATGGCGTCATTGGTCGCTTCAGCAGCCAGACGATAGCGTTGTTGGGATTCTTCGATAGCGCGGCCCGCCAGTTGTTCGCTGGTGCGGTCCTGGAGGACTCTCATGTATCCGATGTGGCTTCGATCATCGGCATACAGCGGCGACATCGCCTCCGACATCCAGTACTGCTGACCGTCCATGTGCAGATGCCAGCACTCGTTGGTCATGCGCCCCTGATGGAGGGCATCGTCCATTTCCTGTTTGGCCCGATGGGTGGCTCGATCGGTCGCCGTGAAGATACGTTGGATGCTCTGGCCGATCATTTCTTCCGCGCGCCACCCCAGCACCCGCTCGGCCCCCGCATTCCAGTCGGTAACGATACCGTCCGGGTCGGTCAGGATAATGGCCAACTCATTGAGGTTGTTGAACACCGCAAGTCGGCGTGCGTCGCCACAGACACGCGAGCCCGTGCTGGACGCGATTTCTCCGGCAGGTTTCTGCACGTGCACCGGTCCGCTCGCACTTGTCGCTTGGGGCATCATTACAGCAGCCGGCTGATGGAGGTCGGGCCACGCCTGTTTTTCCGCGCCGGTTCCTGCCTGTTCGAGCAGCGTGCGCAGGCGCTTAATCTCTGCCTCAAGCGCCTCTCTGGTATGGTCTTTCAAGCAATACCTATCTCTCTGATGACGACGGCGGCCACTCTCCGCGACCTGCTGAGCAGATGACCGGTGCGCATTATCCAGCCTTCACTCGACACAAGCACCTACACCGGCTCTGGCGAAGTGAGCCCAAACGCACGTACGGCGGCACGACGAAGCTTATTGCATACACCGCCATTACACCGGACGCGTTCACACCTTCAGCTGGGAATCGTGCCCCAGCAGAGGTGATGTGCTTCAAGCCGTTTCGCTAGGAAGCGGCCCCGCTGCCAGGAGCTGGCGTTTGAGTCGCACAAAGCAAATCGTCTGCTCCGATCAACCCACCTGTGCAGCGCGTTGCCGCCATGGCAGTGCAGAGATTTTCATCCTGCGAGCACCTTGTCGACCAGCGCCTTGGCCTCTTCCTGAATGCGCTTAAGATGAGCGTCGCCCTCGAAACTCTCCGCGTAGATTTTGTAGACGTCCTCGGTACCGGACGGCCGCGCCGCAAACCAGCCGTTGTCCGTCACCACCTTGAGGCCGCCAATGGCAGCGCCATTGCCGGGCGCTTCGGTGAGAATCTGGGTGATTGGCTGCCCGGCCAGCTCGCTAGCGGTAACCTGAGACGCCGAGAGCTTGCCGAGTTTGGCTTTCTGCTCACGGTTGGCGGGTGCATCGATGCGCTGATAGACCGGAGCGCCAAAACGCTCGGTCAGCGCCTGGTAGCGCTCGCCCGGGTCCTTGCCAGTCACGGCGGTGATTTCCGCAGCCAGCAAGCCGAGGATGAGGCCGTCCTTGTCCGTCGACCAGGCGCCGCCCTGCTTGCGCAGGAACGACGCGCCAGCGGATTCCTCACCGCCGAAGCCCAGGCTGCCGTCCATCAAACCGTCGACGAACCACTTGAAGCCCACCGGCACCTCGACGACCTTGCGGTCGATGCCCTTGGCAACGCGGTCGATCATCGAGGAGGACACCAAGGTCTTGCCGATGCCTGCCCCAGCGCTCCACTCGGGGCGGTGAGTGAAGAGGTATTCGATGGCAACGGCCAGGTAGTGATTGGGATTCAACAGCCCGACCGAGCGCGCCACGATGCCATGACGGTCATGATCGGTATCGCAAGCAAAGGAAACGTCAAAGCGGTCCTTGTTCTCAATCAGACCGGCCATGGCGTGGGGTGAGCTGCAATCCATGCGGATCTTGCCGTCCCAGTCCAGGCGCATGAAGCGAAAGGTGGGATCGACGCGGGTCGAGAGCACTTCGAGCGGCAGGCTGTAACGCTCGGCGATGCGCGTCCAGTAGTGCACACCCGCGCCGCCCAGCGGATCGACGCCAAACTTCAGCCCGGAATTACGGATCGCTTCGAGATCGATCACCTGCTCCAAGCCGCTTACATAGCTGTCGATAAAATCGAAGCGCTGAGTAGTGGGCGCTTTGAGCGCTTGGGCGTAATCCATTCGCTGGACGCCCTTGAGCCCGGCGACCAGCAACGCATTGGCGCGTTCCTGGATCCACTTGGTCACGACGGTATCGGCAGGGCCACCGTTGGTGGGGTTGTACTTGAAGCCGCCGTCAGCGGGCGGATTGTGCGACGGCGTGATGACGATGCCGTCAGCCAGGCCGTTGCTACGACCGGCGTTGTATTCGAGGATGGCGTTGGAGATGGCCGGCGTCGGCGTGTACCCAGGCTCGCCATTGGTTTCGCTGCAGCCGGCGTCGATAAGTGTCTCGACGCCGTTGGCTGCCAGCACTTCCAGAGCGGAGACGAATGCCGGTTCGGACAGCGCGTGGGTGTCCATGCCGACGAAGACCGGGCCGTCGATTCCCTGCTCCCGGCGGTAATCGCAAATCGCCTGGGTGGTCGCCAGGATGTGCCATTCATTGAAACTGTTTTTCAGCGAAGAGCCGCGATGCCCGGAGGTGCCGAAAGAAACCTGCTGCGCCGGATCGGCCGGTTCTGGTCGCTCGCTGTAGTAGCGCGAGATCAGGCGCGGAATGTTGGTCAGTGAATGTTCTTCCGGGAGGCGTCCTGCGTTGAGGTCGATGCTCATCTATCGTTCCTTTGAGGGTAAGTAGGTCGCCTCAGGCAACAGCGCCGCACGGGAGGCAATCGAAAACCAAGACCGGTGGTGGTCAATGTCTAGGCGCTTCGACCATCACTGATCCGGCTTTGGTTCCCCAGCCGGCGCGATGAATATGCAAGCGCCCCGGCGGCGCATGATAGTTGCCTTTGCGAACCAGGCGTAGCGCGCTAAACGCAGCCGCCAGAAAGCGCCTTACATCAGAAGGCTGCTCCATGCCGAGACGAGCAACAGCAGCGCCATAACCTGATTGAAGCGCCGCAGCGATGCCCTCGAGCGCAGCAGCCTGACCGCCCCTCGGCCGAGCGCGGCCCATCCGATCAGGCAAGGCATCGCTATGCCAAGAAAGATGAGCGCGTAGACCGCGTATCCTGCCGGGCCTGCGTCAGCGCCCGCGAATACGCTGACTACCGCAAGTGCCATCATCCACGTCTTCGGGTTTATCAGCTGCAAAGCCGCCCCGCCCCATGCCCCGATGCGCATGCCTGCCGAGTCTGTGTCCAAGGGCTCATCGGCGCTGCGCCAGAGTTTCCAGGCCAGCAGCGTGATCCAGCCAACGCCCAACCAGGCCATCGCATGTTGCACAGCTGGCAGCCGCATCAGTATTTCGCCCAACCCCAGGCCGACCAGCATGACGATCATTGCTGCACTTAGGCAGGCGCCCGTCAGCAGAGGGAAAGCGGCGCGCCAACCGAAACGGGCGCTGCTGCTGAGCACGAGCATGTTGGTGGGCCCAGGGGTGATCGAAGCGACAAAGGTGAAGAGTACAAATGGGAGAAGCTGGTTCATCGCCGCCCCCTGCTAACAGGTCGGGGAGCGATGTATGAATGGGGGTCGGTGGAAGGCATGGGCAGGTCTCCAGTTTCGGTCCTGCCACTTTGAATTTGTTCGGCTCAGCGGTCTGGAAGATTTGAGCAGCTTTTTCGATACGCCGCGGGACTAAGCCCGTAAGTCCGTCGAAACCACCGTCCGAGGTGGCTCTGGTCGGCAAAACCCAGTTCCATGGCGACGCTCGCAGGTGCCAATCCCTGCCGCAGCAGCTTGCGAGCGGCGCTTAGCCGAAGTTGGACGAGATAGGCGTGGGGTGCCAGTCCGAAGGAAGCTTTGAACGCACGAGTCAAGCGGAAGCGGTCTACCCCAGCCACAGCTGCAAGCTCATCGAGCCCTAGGTCCTGGTCAAGATGAGCATGAAGGTAATCCCTGGTCCTGATCGCAACCGAAGGTAGCGGCGCGGAAGTCTCCAGACGCTTGCGCCAGTACATCCGCCTCGACAACACATCCAGCAGACCATCGAGTGCGGCATGCCGCACGATGCGCATCTCGTTGAGGTGAACGGCCTGAAATGCGTATGCGATGTGCTTCACCAGCCCCGGCTCGTCGGCCAGGGTTTCCTTGAAGCTGGGCAGGCAATCGCTCGGTGCGTCTTCGAACAGCCCGCGCAGCTGGGCCTCCAGCCAGTGGGGCTGCAGGTAGAAGGTCGAGTAGGTGAAGCCGCCGGGGGTCGGCGCACGGCCATCGTGGATCTCGCCCGGCTCCAGCAGAAACGCCTGCCCCACGACGCTGCTGTGCAGGGCCCTCCGGCAATGGAACTGCTGGACGCCCTGCTCCGTAAAGCCGATGAGGTAGCTGTCATGCCAATGCGGATCGTAGGCATGGCCTTCAAAATGCGCACGGATGGTCTCGATACCGGTTTCGGCGTCCAGCTTCAGGTCGATCCAGCTGCTGTCTTTCATGTCGCCCTCGGCTTCTGGCCACCGCGTATCCAACGGAGATTATCGACTCGCGGAGGACCAGGCGAGCTAGAACGTTTGTGCAGCGATACAAATCGTGCCTCGCGCCATCGGTCGGAATCTGCCGACCAGCACAGCGGCAAGACTGGCTTTAGCCGATACAGACCGTGCAAGCGTTCTTAGCGCAACTCACTCGAGCCCGGCCATATCGATGATACGTCCCATCGCAACTAGCATCCCCAACGAAGCCGCGGGCTACACCGCCATGACACGCCGAGCATCAATCGGCTTCATCTATGTGGTCGCTGTGCTTTTCATCACCGTCGCCCTGGCGCTGGTCTATCTGTGCATGGCACTGGCCGGCCCCTATGCCGGCCAGTGCGTGCTCAAACAGCGCCCGGAGTAGCCTGACCTTCAAAGGCGGCTGAAACCGTATCTGCCAGATGCTCGAGCGTGAACGGTTTGGTCATCATGCTCATTCCCACGCCGAGAAACTCGGAGCGAATCGCCGCGTTTTCCGCGTAGCCACTGATAAACAGGACGGGCAGAGTTGGCCGCTTCTGCTGGATGATTTCTGCCAGCTGGCGGCCGTTCAGACCGGGCAACCCGACGTCGGTTATCAGCAAGTCCAACGCATGCAAGCCATCAAGCAGACTCAACGCCTGCTGACCGTCTTCAGCGAGGCGGACTTGATAGCCAAAGTCCTCCAGCGCACCGGCGAGCAACAGGCGTACCGAATCATCATCCTCGACCACCAGGATCGTCTGCCCTTTACCGCAGGTAAAATCCACGGGTGCGACGGTCGAGGCCTTCTCGACGGCAGTCGTCTGCGCCAGTGGTATATACAAGGTGATCGACGTACCGGCGCCCTCCTCGCTGGTTACCGAGACGAACCCGCTGCTCTGCTGGACGAATCCGTAAACCATGGAAAGGCCCAGCCCAGTACCTTGTCCCAAAGGCTTGGTCGTGAAGAACGGTTCGAAAATTTTCCCCAGCACAGACTCAGGGATACCAACCCCGGTGTCCGATATCCTGATGCTGACATAGCACCCCTTGTTACCACCCAGACGAATCGCGTCTGCCTCGTCGACATCAGCCCGGCTGGTCACAATCGCCAGCGTGCCCCCGTCGGGCATGGCATCACGCGCATTGATGCAGAGGTTCAACAAGGCGTTTTCAAGCTGATTGGGGTCGACCAATGCCAGTCCAGCATTGTCGTCAAGCTGAAGCTCAAGCTTGATTCGCTCCGTCATGGTCCGTTTGAGCAAATCACCTAACGACAGGATCAGTGGGTTAACCGACGTAGCGCGGGCTTCAAGCGACTGTCGGCGTGAGAACGCCAATAAACGCTGGGTCAGGGCCGCCGCTCGGCTGGCGGACGTGTGAGCGGCCGTCATGTAACGATCCAGCTCGCCGTATTGCTGCCGACCTATACGAATACGCATCAGGTCCAGCGCGCCGATCACACCGGTCAGCATGTTGTTGAAGTCATGAGCGATGCCACCCGTGAGCTGGCCCACCGCGTCCATCTTCATGGATTGACGGAGCTGCTCTTCGGTTCGCGCGCGCTCCTGGCTCTCCTGCGTCAGCTTTTCCAATGCCTCTTCCAGCGCACGGGTGCGAGCCTTGACCTGATACTCGAGATCGTCGTTGAACCGACGCAGCATCTCTTCGTTCTGCTTTTCAGCGTTTATGTCGATGACCACCAGGGCCGCACCTTTGATCTTCCGCTGGCTGTCATACAACGGCACGGCATTGACGCGCGTCCACAGTTCAGGCCCATCGTCTGGGTAGTAGCGGAAATCAGCCCCTTCCACTGTTTCTCCGCGCAGCGCGCGAGCGCCAGCGAACCGATTGCGCGGTATCAGTTGACCTTGGCTGTCCAGCCCCACCCACCGTTCAGCATGCTGAGTGTCGGCAGATGGGATTCTGCGATTGGGCACATATCGCTCATAGGTGGGATTGCTGAGCACAGTGGTGCCGTTCACATCGATCAGGCATATGCCAACCGGAAGGTGTTCGACCAGCTTCTCGAGCGTCGTTTGCTGCTCAGCAAGTTCGACAAGGCGGTCTGCAATTTCGAACTGACGGAGCCGTGAGCGCCAAGCCATCGCCACAGTACTCAGCAAAGCTGCCGGTGTTACAGGTTGCTCAAGAATCACCAGGTCCGTTAACCATGCAGGCAAGCGCTCCTTGATCGCGATGAAGTCGTCGCGTGATTCGCTCTGGGTGTCGGAAATCAGGATAAAAGGAATATCCCCTTTGTCGCTTTGCTCAGTGTCGGCACCGCCGCTCGCCGTTGCCGATGCCAGGAATTGATCGGTGGCGATCACCGCACCTACACGGTGATCCAGGAGTTGAAAAAACCTTTCACTACTGGGGCAGAAAGCGATTTCATAACCCTCTTGGTCCAGCAGCTGGATCAGGTGAGAGAGATCGACGCCGCAGCCAGTGCCAATCAATAGCCGCCTGGCCTCGGATGAAATGTCAGCAGTCACGTCGGTGCTTTCCGGTAGTTAGGAGCAGGTGAGGTTGCCTTTCGCGTCCGTTCAGCACTCAAACGTCTGCATTGAACAAGCCACTACGTAAGCGCCTGATCGTCTGAAGGGGCTGCTTGCTGGACAGCAGTGCGCCAGTCAGCCGCCGCAGCGGTCTGGCCAACGCATCTAAATAGTGGTGTAGACGAATGGTACAGAGCCGACCGCGCGGGCAGAAGCCACCGTGCATCTGATTCCGACGATTATCGAATGCGACGCGGGCTGTCCAAATAGCTTAAAGCTCAACTCGCCCGGCGATCGATGATTTCGGCACTGGATACGCCGGCATCGCTTACTTGCGCCAGTACCCGATCGACGTTGTAAAGCTCGA
>JAKUTK010000087.1 GCA_022448005.1 Pseudomonas sp. | reverse complement strand
TGATCGAAGCCGACCCGGCGCTGGGCCTCGTCGCCGCCCAGATGACGGCGAAACGCAGCGTCATCACGCCGCGGGTCGTAAACCGCCCGACAGATTGTCGCCAACAGGTCTGCCGACCCTGCGGACGCATCGAAGACCACGCCGCGCAGAGACGTAGGCGGCATCAGCTCCGCCAGCTCGACCTTTGGCTCCAGCCCTTTGCTGGCACAAAACGCTTGATAGATCTGCGCCGTTCCGCGCAACTTCCCGTCGAGGCTATAGCCAGCGATATGCGGAGTCGCGATCCAACACAACTCGGCCAATTCGACATCAACCTGCGGCTCTCCCTCCCAGACATCGAGTACCGCCTGGAGGTCTGTCCGCCTAGCCAACTGCCCGCGCAAAGCGTCATTGTCGACAACTGCGCCGCGAGCCGCATTGATCAGCCAGGTACCGGGTCGCAGCTGCTCCAGACGGGACTGGTTCAATAAATGAAACGTCGAGTGCTCGCCTTCCAGCGTCAGCGGGGTGTGCAGGCTGATGACATCGCACTCAGCCAGTATTTCATCCAGCGTGACGAACTCACCCACTTCACGTGCCTGCCGCGGCGGATCGCAGACTCGCACGTCCCAGCCCAGACCACGCAGAACCTCTACCAGCCGGCCACCGACCTCGCCGGCGCCGATCACACCATAGCGGCGTCCCTTTAGCTCAACGCCCTCACCTTCGGCCAGAGCCAGAAGACTGCCGAGCACATAATCGACGACGCCCCGAGCGTTGCAACCCGGTGCGCTAGCCCAGCTGATTCCCGCCTCTTCAAAGTAGTCGAGGTCGAGGTGATCGGTGCCGATCGTACAAGTGCCCACGAAGCGCACTGCACTTCCTTCTAGCAGCTCGCGATCAACTCGGGTGACCGACCGAACCAGAAGCACGTCCGCCTGTTCGAGTGCGGCCCTGTTGATGCTTCTCCCAGGCATGCGGCGTATCTCGCCGAACTCAGCAAAAAAAGCGTCGACCAGAGGAATGTTCTCATCGGCAAGGATGCGCATTGTCAGGCTCCGTCAGTGATTTCCCATTCTAGACCGCGTCGAGCCGCTCTGCTGGCTTCCCGTGCGTGCGCTTGGCGGCGTAGACTAGTCGGCTTCCTGTATACAATCCGGATAATCTGCAATGCCCACTGAGTTCAGACTCAGACGGGTTCGCGTTGAACTGCGCACCCTCTTCGCCCTCGCCCTGCCGATGATGATTGCTCAACTGGCAAACACAGCCATGGGTTTTGTCGACACCCTCATGGCCGGCCGCGTCAGTCCCGAAGACCTCGCGGCAGTAGCCTTGGGCAACTCGATCTGGGTGCCGGTATTTCTGCTTGTAACAGGTGTCATCCTGGCGACCACCCCGAATGTCGCTCAGCACTTCGGCCGTGACCAGCACGAACGGATTGGGCCGCTGGTCCGCCAGGCGTTGTGGATGGGGCTCGGTGTAGGATCGTTGTTCGCGCTGTTGATGTGGAACGCCGAACCGGTGCTGCATCTCATGAAGGTCGAACCGGAACTGATTGACCCGACCATGGCCTATTTGCGTGCAGTCGCCTGCGGCTTTCCCGCAGTGGCGCTGTACCAGGTGCTGCGTTGTTACAGCGATGGGCTCGGCCACACCCGGCCCAGCATGGTGGTCGGCATTCTTGCGCTGATGCTGAATATTCCGCTCAATTACATCTTCATCTACGGCAAGCTGGGGCTGCCGGCCATGGGCGGCGTCGGTTGTGGCTGGGCTACCGCGGTGGTCATGGCTTTCATGCTGCTGGCGATGCTGTTCTGGGTGCGCCGCGCCAACTACTACCAGCCAAGCCAATTGTTCACCCGTTTCGATTGGCCGGAATGGCCGGTGCTCAGCCGACTGCTATCGGTCGGCGTACCGATTGGTGTTGCGGTGTTCGCCGAGGCCAGTATTTTTTCGGTCATCGCACTTCTGATCGGCGGCCTCGGTGCGACCGTGGTAGCTGGGCACCAGATCGCGCTGAATTTCACCTCGCTGATCTTCATGATTCCACTGTCACTGGGCATGGCCATCACCATACGCATCGGCCAGGCGCTGGGCCGAGGCGCACCGCGCGACGCACGCTTCGTTGCTGGCGTGGGGATCGTATCGAGCCTCGTCTATGCCTGCTTCTCGGCAGGCAGCATGCTGTTGTTCAGCGAGCAGATTGCGCGCATCTACACACCCGATCAGGCTGTGATCGCCGTAGCCGCCAGCCTGTTTTTCTACGCCGCACTGTTTCAGTTTTCGGACGTGGTTCAAGTCACCGCAGCAGGCGCACTGCGCGGCTATCAGGACACGCGAATGACCATGATATTCACGCTTTTCGCCTACTGGGGAATCGGGCTGCCGGTGGGCTACCTGCTTGGCCTTACCGACAAATTTGGCGAGCCCAGCGGACCGGCAGGGCTTTGGCAGGGCCTGATCGCCGGACTGAGCTGCGCCGCGTTTCTGCTGACCATTCGCCTGGTGCGCAGCGCCCGTCGTGAAATTCGCCGAAAGCCGAACCATGCAGCAATCTAGCGCTTATCTGCTACCGGCTGTTCAGACCTCCAAGGCCAGCATGGCAGCACTCACTAATAGGAAGCCGCTGAATAGCAGACGCAAAAAACGCTCCGGCAGCGCATGGGCCAACCTCACCCCGAGGCTGATGCTCAATAGCCCCCCGATGGCAAGCGGCAACCCCAGCATCCAGTCCACCTGACCATGAGTGGCGTAAGTGACCAGCGTAACAGCGGTGCTTGGCGCCGCCAGCGCAAGAGAAAGACCCTGTGCCACGACCTGTGACGTACCGAATATAGCTGTGAGTACTGGCGTGGCAAGCACTGCGCCCCCCACGCCAAATAACCCGCCCAGCCCGCCGGCGCCAGCGCCCAGTACGCCTAACCAGGGCCAGGGATGACGCAGTTCGGTCCCACCGGATGGCGGCCTGAAGAACACCCGCGACAATGTGTGTATAGCCAAGGCGACGAGAAACACCACAAAGGCAATCCGCATGCGCTCAGCGTTCAGCGATACAGCGAGCGCAGCACCCGCGATGGCGAAGCAAAAACTGGCGATGCCCAACGCTGCCGCGTGGCGAAGGTCAATGCGATTGCGCTGATGGTAGCGCCAGATGGCGAGCAGCACGTTGGGCACCACCATGACCAAGGCGGTGCCCTGAGCGACCTGCTGGTCCAGATCGAACAACACACCTAATACCGGAATTGCGATCAGCCCTCCCCCAATGCCGAACAGGCCACCCAGCGTGCCCAACGCCAGACCCAGCACCACATCCAAAACAAATCCGACCAGGTCCATGACGCCTCCTATCAAAGGCGCAATGCTACTCAGCGCGCCCTAGTAGGCATATGCACAAGCATGCACAATGGCTTTGCGTATTCCGCAAAGCGAAGCGAGCATCATGGATGCAACAGCCCTTACTGATCAGTTCAAGTTATTCCTCGACGTAATCGATACCAGAAGCTTCTCGGTAGCAGGCAGGCTGCATGCGCTAGCGCCCTCGTCCGTCTCGCGACGCATGGACGCATTGGAGCGTTCACTTGGTTGCCAGCTGGTCAGTCGTACCAGCCATGCGATCAAGCCTACCGCTGCTGGGCAGCTGTTTGCCGAGCGTGCCAGACGCATCGTTCAGGAATTGCAACTTGCTCGGGCCGAGATGGCCTCGCTACAAAGCGCACCGGAAGGCCGCATCCGCATTGACGCACCCGCTCCTTTCGGACGCAGACATCTGGCGCCAGCACTTGCCGATTTCTTGCAGGCCTACTCTCGAGTGGACATCCAGCTACGCCTGATCGATAGCTTTATTGATATGCACGGTGAGCATCTGGGAGAGGTCGATCTGGTGCTACGTATTGGCCAGCTTGCCGACACGCGCCTCGTGGCAACGCCGCTGGCACCGATGAGGCGCATCGTTTGTGCCAGCCCGAGTTATCTGCAGCGGCGAGGAGCACCGCAAACGGTAGCGGAACTGCCGGAACACGACGGGCTGGACTGGGACGCGCTGGCGCCTCCGAGCGCATGGCGTTTCGAGCACGAGGGCAAACGACAACTGCTGAGACCGAAGCGGCTGCGTATGGTGGCGAACAATGCGGAAGCGTTGCTGACCGCCACTTTGGCTGGATTGGGTATCGCCCATCTACCCACCTGGCTGATCAGTGACCAACTCCTCAGTGGTGATTTGCTGCCGCTGTTCTGTGAAGGTGGCCTGCCAGAACCGGAACCAAGCGGCATTTATGCATTGCGCCTGACCCGGGAAGCCGATTCACGCAGCCGATTGTTGCTTGAGTTTTTGAAGGGTCGCTTCGGCCCGGTCCCGCCATGGGACCAGGCGCTGCAAAGCGGACTTACACTTACTTAAAGCATTGAGGTGTCAGACAGCGCACCCAGAAAGCTCCTGGGTCACCCCCCAACCATCCAGCACACCACCTAGCGGCTCGACCAGGTTCTCCAGGTCCTGCTCGAAATCGCCGATACCATCAAAAGTGGCGTACATCACCTTGCTGACCTGGAGGTCCCAGGCGCCATCGTCGCGGGGTGCTATCTGTGTATTGACGCACTCGCCACGGAAATTGCTGGCCGCGGCGCAGGCACGTTCACGATCGGGAAACACGGCATAGAACTCGATCGGATGGACGCGGGCAAAGTCGAAACCGCCCTCCTTCATCCTCAAAAGAACATTGCCGCTTACATCCTCATGGAAGGTGGTACTCATAAAAACAACCTCCTCTCACTCATGGATGACGATTTCAGGAATGGAAAGCCTTGTCTACCTCGTTGCGGAACGACCGGACAGCGCCGGTCGCGAGTTGCCTGGTTGATCGAAAAAAGAAACCCAGCGGTGTTTCTAATAGGCCTCGGCAACGTCTGGGAGTTCGATACAGCAATCGAACGGCCCTGACCGTACGTCACCAATACCACACGGCCTAGCAGCTAAGCACCAAGCGATTTCAGTGCTCCATCGCTACCACTGGAACATACGACGTATAAACCGCGCCCGCAACGGGAAGGTTAGAACCACGCAATCACGGCTGACAGGAATGCCAGCAATCAATTTGCTGCAACGAATCTCGTTGCAGCAAGCTGATCACTCAGCCGTTGCTGGGCTTGCTGATGGCTTGCAACACGTATTGAGGTAGCGCGAACGCGCCAATATGGAGGTGTGGATTGTAGTAACGGGTCACGATCCCACTGCCGGCGAAACGCTGGCACAGGGTTTCCAACGACAGCTTGCGACTGTCGGCATCGCAAGCGCCCCAAGCGAACGTCATGGCGCCGCCGATATGGGTGGGGACCGCAGCCTGATAGAAATGCCAGTCCGGAAACAGGCCGGCCATCCGCTTGGCGGTGGTCTGCACTTCAGCCAATTGCATGAACGGAGTGCCGTTCTGCGCGACCAGAATGCCACCTTCGTTGAGGCAACGACGGCACGCCTGATAGAAGTTTTCGGAGAACAGCACCTCTCCCGGCCCAATGGGATCGGTCGAGTCAGAGATAATCACGTCAAACTTCTGGTCGGTGGTCGCCACGAAGCGCATGCCGCCATCGATCACCAGGTTCAACCGGGGATCGTCGAACGCTCCCTTGGAGTGTTCTGGCAAGAACTCCTTGCATAGCTCCACCACGGTGCTATCGATCTCGACCATGGTGATGCTTTCGACGTCACGATGCTTGGCCACCTCACGCAGTATGCCGCCATCACCCCCACCAATGATCAGCACTCGCCGCGCCAGCCCGTGAGCCAGGATCGGCACGTGTGTAAGCATCTCGTGATAGATGAATTCGTCTGCCTCGGTGGTCTGGATAACCCCATCGAGCGCCATCACACGTCCCATACGGGCGTTCTCGAATATCACCAGATGCTGATGCCCGGTGTGCACTTCATGCAGCATCTTGTCGACTCTGAAGCGCTGGCCGTACCCCTCGTAGAGAGTTTCCTGATAGTCGCTCATGGGTGTCTCCCTAATGGATGACTTAACAGACGGGCCTCGCAGGCGGCCCGATTGCCAGAGAGGCGCATTCTACTTTGGTCTTATGACAGGAGTAACCGCCCGTCCTCAAGGCACGTTTGATGAAGACTGCCCCATCACCACTGGCTATTGTCTAGTGATGATTTCTATCCAACTTCCTTATAACGCCCCATGGAGCTGGGCTCAGTTTCATCGGCACTTTGCCTTGCGCCTCCTGCCGGGTATCGAGGCGCTGGAGCCGGAGCGTTACAGCCGCACCGTGCAAGTAGGCGACGATGTCGGCTGGTTCAGCGTACGACCACTGCTGTCACAATCTGCTCTTGAACTGGTCATCAGCGATTCCCTAGAGGGACACGCCTCGACATTGGCAATGCGTGTACGAAAGATGTTCGACCTCGATGCCGATCCGGTCGCCATAACGCGCCATTTCGCTTCGGACCCTCAGCTCGGCCCTCTGGTCGCGGTTAACCCCGGATTGCGCTTACCCAGCGCATTCGATCCGTTCGAACAAGCCGTGCGGGCTATCGTTGGTCAACAGGTCACCGTTAAGGCAGCGGTGACCATCACCCGACGCCTGATCGAACGATCTGGGGAAAACCGGCTCAGCCAATCTGCGGTTGGAACGAATGGCTTGACCATGCTGTTTCCCGGCCCACAAACGCTAGCCACCGCGGCACTGGAAAATATCGGCATGCCCGGCAAGCGGGTGGCGGCACTGCAACAGCTATCAGCCGCCGTTGCTGGCGGCGCACTTGAGTTGCATGTCGAAGACGGTGCAGACGCGCTGGTCAGCCACCTTTGCCAGCTACCCGGTATTGGGCCATGGACGGCTGAATACATTGCGTTGAGGGGGTTCGGCGAGGCGGACGCCTTTCCAGCAGCCGACCTTGGCCTGCTGAAATCGCCGTTATGGGGAAGTGACGGCATCAGCGCGAAAGAGTTGCTCGCGCGATCACAGGCTTGGCGACCCTGGCGGGCCTATGCCGCAGTGCATATCTGGGAGAGTAATGCCGCAGCGCCGATCAAGGCGGAGAGAGCCTGGCCAGGACTTGAGGCGGGTCGCTGATCGGCAACGCGAGGACCAAAGCCTCTCCGGATCGGGGAAAGATGCCGGTCAGTGCGGTGATATTGACTTGATGACTGATGAGCACGACGGGTGATGTCCCTGTCAATGCTCGCAGGTACATGAGCAAGGCTTGGGTCTGCTCGTTCTTGCGGTCGGTCTGGACAAAGAACGAATCGAGAAGCGACAGCGGCTCAACTGGCTTAAAGCCCAGCAGTTCTGCCGTCTCCAACGCCCGGCACCAACGACTGCTGAGTACCCGCGGCGCAGAAATGCTGTTCTGCCGGAGCAGATCACCCCACCGCTCTGCCTGCAGGCGGCCCGCCTGATCAAGATTGCGCTGAGTCGTGCAGTCCTCCAGTACGAAACCCGGCGGATCGCCTGTCCCAGGTGCCAAGGCATGACGCATGAGCAGAACGGCACGGCCCTCCCGCAGGGCAGTCCAAGCCACCTCGTCACCACTCCAGGCACTACCAGCCCAAAGCAGCAACGCGACCAGAACTGCTATGCGCATTTACAACCTGACTTTGGCGAAATGTCCGGCGGCCACGAACCACATGATCAGTCCGACAACTGGCAACAGGACGACAACAAGACTCCAGATGATCTTGCGACCCACCTCGATACGACTTCGCCAGATTTGCACGATGGCTACCAGATTAGCTACCAACACGATCAAGGCCAGCAGCGTACTCCAGGTTTCCACCGGTCAGTGCCTCAGGTTGCGCTCATCAGGCCGATTGCCACGCGGCCCCATGATGCCCCAGATGATCAGGCCCAACACTGGCAGGATGACGATCAACAACACCCAGAGGGCTTTTTTCCCGGTGCTGCTGTCGCTTCGCACCACGCTGATGATTGCCCAGATATCCAGTGCCAGGATAAGCAGGCCGAAAATACCGCCGAAGGCATCGGTCATGACAAGACTCCAAATTACAGTGAGTTCGTAATTAGGATGCCAGGCGGGTTTGAGGGTTCAGTACGCGATCTGCTCACGGCGCGGATCGTTCGCCTCGAAGCTGGCGACCGCTGGATGATCAGCCCGCTCACACCCTCTCTCGCAGCCGGCCGCAGGTGTGCCGGCACTGCTGCGCAGCATCCAGCTCTTCACATATCGAAGAAAGAGAACCCCGTCAGACGGCAAGCCGATCGAGCCCGCAATACGTGGAAACAGCACGTCGAAGACGGAACTCACGGCGCTGGTGATGTTTTCGACATCGGTAAGGATGGCTTTTGCCGGGATCAGAAATCATCCAGGCGCGGAAAACGGCCGGCAATGTCTTCCCCGGTGAATTGCGCGGCCCAACCTTCTGGATTAGTGAACAGGCGAATGGCAACGAAGTGAGGGTGCTCGCCCATATCGAACCAATGCCGGGTTCCTGCAGGCACCGAGATCAGGTCGTTTTTCTCGCACAGCACGGCATACACCCTGTCCTCGATATGCAGGCTGAACAGCCCGCGGCCGACGACAAAGAAACGCACCTCGTCCTCGGCGTGCTGGTGTTCTTCAAGGAACTTGGCGCGGAGTTCTGCGTTATCTGGATGATCGCTGGTCACGCTGAGGGCGTCGACCGTGACGTAGCCGCGCTCTCCCATCAATCGATCGATCTGCGGACGATAGGCGGCTATTACCTCCTCCGAACTTGCACCGGCGCGAATGGGCGTGCTGGCTTCCCAGCGCTCCAGGTGCACACCGACTTCGGCCAGGGTGGCGGCAATATCTTCAACATGAGTGAGCACTTTGAGAGGCTGCTCCGGCGCAGTGTCCTGATAAACGCTAAGGATGCTCATACTGGTTGTCTCCTGTCGGGATGGCTGCCCCGGCGTTGGAAAGGTCGGAACCTCGGCGCTCATCAAACGGGCCGAGCGTTACTGCTGATGGCCGGCGACCAACCGCTGCCATAGCGAAACTGGCCAGCGTCGATGACGGTCTCCACGGTATAGCGGTCATGCCGAATTCCTGCGCGGAAAGGCGATGATAACGGCTGCGCCGAGCGCTGACAGGCTGGCAATGGCGAAGGTCCACAAAGGGCCGAGACTGGCCCAGCTGTAGCCGGAGTAAAGCGCACCCAGCGCCCCGCCCACTCCGGCAAGGGTCGCATACAGCGCTTGTCCCTGCCCTTGCTGGCGGTGACCAAAGCTACTCTGGACGAAATGAATGGCCGCCGCATGAAAACTGCCGAAGGTTGCCGCGTGCATCAGCTGCGCAATCAACAGCACCCCAAGATGCTCAGCCAGCGTCCCCAGCAGTAGCCAGCGTAGCGCAGCCAGCAGAAAGCTAGCGGCAAGAACCTGACGCAACGAAAAGCGCGCAAGCAACCGTGCCATCACCAGGAAGATCAGAATCTCAGCGACCACTCCAAGTGCCCACAGCAGGCCGATGGTGCCACGCCCGTACCCGAGAGCCTCAAGATGAATGGTAAAAAAGGTGTAGTACGGACCATGACTGACCTGCATCAGACCGACGCACACGAAGAATGCTAATACCCCCGGCCGGCAGAGCTGGCGAAGAAAGCCACCCTGCCCCTCCGGCTCAGGGCGCTCCGCCGGCACCGCATTGGGTACCCATAGGCTGCTGATCACAATCCCGGTCATCACTAACAAGACCGCCGCCGGATAGATGTCGAGACTCAGGTGTTCGAACAACGCGCCAAGCCCGACTACCGCCGCGATGAAACCGATGCTGCCCCAGAGGCGGATCTGACTGTAGCGAGACGCTTGCTCATGCAGGTGCGCCAGCGTAATGACCTCAAACTGCGGTAACACGGCATGCCAGAAGAAGGCATGCAGCGCCATCACCAGCGCCAGCCAAGCGTAACTCTTGCTGTAGAAGATCAAGCTGAACGAAATCAGCGTACAGAGTGCACCAATCCGAACAATCGCCAGACGTCGGCCTGTGACATCGCCCAGCCAACCCCACAGATTCGGCGCCAAGCAACGCATCAGCATGGGAATGGCCACCAGCTCGCCAATGCGCTCTGCAGTAAAACCGAGGTGGTCGAAATAGAGGCCGAGGAACGGCGCCGCCGAACCGAGCAGCGCAAAGTAGAAGAAGTAAAAACCGGACAGACGCCAGTAGGGTATGGAAGCCGCCATAAGCAACAAGCCAGTAGCTGGAAACAAACGTGACGCTGGAGCGAGCGCTTTGCTCGCTCCAGCGTCAGGCCTCCAGCGGCAGGCTCAGAGCTGCGCCAACACCGGCGTACCCACCAGCACATCGGCGTTCTGCCCGCGATGGCGCAACAGATGGTCAAGCAACACGATGGCCATCATCGCTTCGGCGATTGGCGTGGCTCGGATACCTACGCATGGATCGTGGCGACCCTTGGTGATGACCTCAACCGGATTGCCGTCGACGTCAATGGAGCGTCCTGGTGTCGTGATGCTCGACGTAGGCTTGAGCGCCAGATGCGCGATGATCGGCTGGCCGGACGAAACGCCTCCCAGGACACCACCGGCATGGTTCGACAGGAAGCCGTCTGGCGTCATCTCGTCACGGTGCTCAGTACCGCGCTGCGCCACGCTGGCAAAACCGGCGCCAATCTCCACGCCTTTTACTGCGTTGATGCTCATCAGGGCATGTGCCAGTTCAGCATCAAGACGGTCAAAAATTGGCTCCCCAAGCCCCGGCGGAACGCCTTCGGCGACGACACTGATCTTCGCGCCAACCGAATCCTGATCACGACGCAACTGATCCATGTAGGCCTCCAGCTCCGGGACCTTGTCCGGGTCTGGGCTGAAAAAAGCGTTCTGCTCGACGCTGTCCCAGGTCTTAAAAGGAATTTCGATCGGGCCCAGCTGACTCATGTAGCCGCGCACCTGGATGCCCAGGGTCGCCAGGTATTTCTTGGCAATAGCACCGGCAGCGACGCGCATGGCAGTTTCGCGGGCTGAGCTGCGGCCACCTCCGCGATAGTCGCGCAGGCCATACTTGTGGTGATAGCTGTAGTCGGCATGTGCGGGACGGAACTGATCCTTGATGGCCGAATAATCCTTGGATTTCTGATCGGTGTTGCGGATCAGCAGACCGATCGGGCAACCGGTTGTCCGCCCTTCGAACACGCCAGAAAGAATCTCGACCTCGTCGGCCTCCTGGCGTTGAGTGGTGTGCCGGCTAGTGCCGGGCTTGCGTCGATCGAGGTCGCGTTGCAGGTCAGCGGCGCTTAGCTCCAGGCCTGGCGGACAGCCGTCGACGATCGCGACCAGTGCCGGACCATGGCTTTCGCCAGCCGTGGTGACGGTGAACAGCTTGCCGTATGTATTGCCGGACATGCAGGGCGCTCCGCGATCGACCTAAAGAGGGGGCGGAAGTATACCCGAGCTGCTGAAGGTTTCGCTGCCTGCGGAGGCGGCGCATACTTCCAACCCGCCGGCTCGCGAGCTCGCTTCGTATCCCCGTTCCGCCGATGGTTTATTTTTTGTCCATGCGTTTCTTTTTACTGCTCGCCTTGCTAGCCATGTTCGCTCCCTTAGCCCAAGCCCAGACGTGGGTAAATCAGAGGATGACTGTGCAGGTGCCGGACGGGCATCTTCATGGCAGCCTGCTGCTTCCTAAGACTGACGCACCCTTGCCGGTTGCGCTGTTGATAGCAGGATCGGGCCCGACCGACCGCGACGGCAACAACCCACTGGGACACAACGACAGCCTCAAGCGACTGGCGCAGGCATTGGCCAAGCGCGGTATCGCCAGTGTGCGCTACGACAAGCGTGGAGTCGGTCAGAGCCAACCGGTGGCGCCGGACGAAAGTCAGTTGAAGGTAGAAGACTATGTCGACGATGCAGTGGCTTGGTCACGGTTGCTACAAGCCGATCCACGGTTTTCGTCGCTCGTGCTGATTGGCCATAGCGAAGGCGCGTTGATTGCTAGTCTGGCCGAACCTACCGTCAAACCTGCCGCATTGATCAGCCTCGCTGGCAGCGGCCGCTCCATCGATACGCTACTGCGAGAGCAGCTGCAGGGCCGTCTACCACCAGCGCTTCTGGCAAGCGCGAACTACCTGATCGACGAACTGAACGCGGGAAGAATCCACCAACAGGTGCCCGAGCCGCTGCAAGTGCTTTTTCGCTTGAGCGTTCAACCCTACCTGATCTCTCTGTTTCAGGAAGATCCGACCGCTGCATTTGCCAACACCACAGCGCCGGCCTTGATCATTCAGGGCTCTCATGACATTCAGGTCAGCTCCAAAGATGCGCAAGCGCTGAAACAGGCCAGGGCAGATGCCGAGTTAGCGCTGATCAAAGGGATGGGCCACGTATTGCGCATCACGCCGCAGGATAGCGCCGGACAAGTGGCTTCCTATAACAGCCCCGAACTGCCTATCGCGCATGAACTGACGGAACAGATCAGCCGGTTCTTGACTGAGCACGGCGTATTGCCAGCCTCCAGTTAGGCGACCGCCGGCCGATACGCTCCTTGCCTGCCGCAACGACCACCGCCAGGCCTATGGACACCGAGATGACCGACAGCCCAACAGCCCCTGAAGAAAACGACGCCCAGACGCCCGCGGTGGCGCAGCAGCCGCACCCCTGGGCCGCGCTCGCGCCAGATCGATTCCGGCTGCTCCGTCTGGCTCCGCTGCCTACCGACCGGGACACCGGGACACGTCCGCTGCGTTTCGTCGAGCTGGCCCAGGTCGAGCGACATACGCCTGAGCAGAGCCTGTTGAGGCTCTTCATTCGTATACCGGGCCAAGTGTTATCGAAGCAGCAGAACCTGCTGGAGGTCTGGGCCGACCACCGGGCCAAGGAGCTGCGCTTCGGCCCCGATTCAGGCTTGCATGTAGAACCGATAAACCGTGGCCTCGGGCGCTTCCTGCTGGCGCAAGGGGCAGCTTGGGCGCAACGACGCTGGGCGCACTATCTGGTAGAAAAAGGCGCGCTGCCGGACAAGGATATAACCGGCGAAGATGCACGGTTGCGGCGCGATCATTGCCTGCTGAGTCAAGGATTCGACGTGCTCTACGCCGAGCCCCAGAAGCCCAAGGCAACCTATAGCGCCCCTCGTGTCAGTGCCTTACGGCCAGACTGGAACATCGAAAAGGTGCAGATCATCGAACTGCAAGAAGCGGCGGCTATGCTCGAGCAGGCTGATCGCAATCTGCTCGAACAGGAAAATCGGATTCGCGACACCCATGAGCGATTGAGCAAACTCCGTCGAGAGGACGGCACCCTCCGATTTACCATTGCCTGCCTGATTGTGTTCTCACTGTTTCAGGCCGGGCTACTGATCTGGATCGCAACCCGCTGACAGCCTTGCCCTTATACCGAGCAGGCCTTCAGTTGTCCGTTGGCACAAGCCGCTCTTGGAAAAGCGCCTGATGATCCCGGCATTGACTGGCGGCAATCAGAAAAACCCCATGCCCACCCTCGGTGAACTCGAGCCAGGTGAAGTCGACTTCAGGATAAAGCGCCTCGACATGCACCTGACTGTTGCCGACTTCGACGATCAGGCTGCCCTTTTCCGTCAGATGGTCTGCCGCCTCCGCCAGTATTCTTCGGACCAGATCCAAACCATCGTCACCGCAAGCCAGGCCGAGTGCCGGCTCATGCTGGAACTCGGCAGGCATATCGGCAAAGTCCTCCGCGTCCACATAAGGCGGATTGGAAACAATCAGGTCAAAGCGCTGCTTGGGTAAACCATCGAATCCATCGCTCTGAACGGTGTAGACCCGGTCTTCCAGACCATGCTGTTCAATGTTGCGATTGGCCACTTCCAGCGCTTCGAATGACAGGTCGGCCAACAGCACCTCAGCATCAAGAAACTCATAGGCGCAGGCAATGCCGATGCAACCGGAGCCGGTACAAAGATCCAGAATTCGTGCTGGCGCCTGCGCCAACCAAGGCTCGAAGCGTCGTTCAACCAATTGGCCAATCGGTGAACGTGGAATCAGCACGTGATCGTTGACGATGAATGGAAGCCCGCAGAACCAGGCCTGTCCAAGCAGATACGCAGTCGGTACGCGTTGCTCGATCCGACGCTGCAGCAAAGTCTGCAGATGTTCGCGCTCATCGTCTTCCAGCCGGCAATCGAGATAGCTGTCAGCCATCTCCCAGGGCAGGTGCAAGGCACCCAGTACCAACTGACGTGCTTCGTCCCAAGCGTTGTCCGTGCCGTGACCGAAGAAAAGTTGCTCGGCGTGGAAGCGGCTGACAGCCCAGCGAATATGATCACGCAAGGTACGCAAGCGGGAAGGCGAAGCGGTCACGAGGCATCTCCTCTAAAAAGGGCGGAAGTCTAGCCGATGGCCACGCTCGTTTCGCGAGTTTTGCGGTTATGTGCGATGGCAAAACGCCCATAACGCCAATCTATATGACCAATTCATCACTTATTGGCTGTTCACATCTCGCGCGACTGGCGCCACAATCATGCCCCTCTCAGAACAAGGAGTCAGTCATGTCCAAGCCACAGACCATGCTTCAGCTCAGTGGCCGCAGTTATGCACCGGCGACTCTGGCCAACGCGACTCTTGTCGTCATTGACGTTCAGGAAGAATATCGGACGGGGACACTGGCATTACCTAATCTGACGTCGGCGCTGGAACAGGTCAGCGAACTACTGACTGCAGCCCGCGCGGCTGGCGCTCCCATCGTGCATGTCCACCATCTGGGCATTCCAGGCGGGCTGTTCGATCCCCAAGGGCTGCGCGGTCAGATCATGCCGGAGGCGGCTCCGCTTCCTGGCGAAACGGTAATTGGCAAGACACTGCCCAATGCGTTTGCCGGTACACGACTGCATGAACTGCTGCAGCAGCATGGTCGCCTCGACCTCATTGTTTGTGGGTTCATGACACATTCAAGCGTGAGCACCACGGTCCGTGCGGCAAAGGATTACGGCTACCGCTGCACACTCGTTGACAAGGCCTGCGCCACACGCGACTTGCCGATGGGAGACGGCGCGATTGCGGCGGCAGAGGTGCATCGTATGGAGATGACCATTCTCGCGGACAACTTTGCTGTCTGCGTGGCTGATGCCGGCGCATTGGTATAAGCCACAACCGAACCGAAAAGTGTTAGATGACATCGAATAGACTGGCCGAATGAATTAGGCGTAGCAGGCTGTTGACCCCTAGCCTGCCCTGGCAACCCGGCCGTTAAAGCAAATCTCAGAGTGATCTTCAAGTACAGTCAAACTCGGCGTCTTCGGCTGCTTTCGCTTCGTCTTGCCTACCTCGCCTGCTTTTTTTAAAGGGCCGATAGCCGTTCTGAGGAGCGAACTGGAATGAAACGAACCGATGGATTCGATGCTCGCCGTCTCCGCCCTCGCCAACACCGCAGCTGGGGCTCGCGACTTGGGGCCGCGCTCGGCCTGCTGCTGATCGTCTCTGGAGTGCTCTTCACCGGCATTGGCGCGGCTTCGCTGTTTAGCGAAATCGAAGCCCTCACTAGCATGCCGCTGGATAAAGAAGCCGCAGTGACTTTGTTGACCTTGGGCGTGGTTCTACTTCTCCTAGGCATGATCATCCGACGCCGAGCTCGCCGCCGCGCGCACGCACCGAACGACTTGAGCCTGTCGCCGCGCCTCGGAAAAAGGCGCTGAGATGTCGGCCGGCCCCATGTCGCCGTCGGCAATGGATGCGGCTCACGACAGAAGCTTTGCGATAAAATGGCCGACTAACGCGGAGGCCTCATGCAAGACGATGATTTTTCACTGTTCAGATCAGCTGTGCGTGGCGTCAAGCCGATTGAGCACGATCGGGCTGAGACGGGCAAACCACGCAGCAACAAGGCACAGATCGCCACGCTGCGGGCCAACGCCTCGATCAGCGACGGCGATATCCGGATCGACGGGCTGTCTGATCAGTTTGTAATTGATGTTGCGGCTGAAGACGAACTGTACTGGGTCCGCGACGGTGTTCAGGACAGCCAGATGCGCAAGCTGAAAGCGGGACAAATCCCGTTCGAGGGCAGCCTGGATTTGCATGGACTGAGCGTCGAGAAAGCCCGTGAGCTGCTTTGGGATTTTCTCGCCGAAGCGAGCAAACTCGAGATTCGCTGCGTGCGCGTAACCCATGGCAAGGCAGCACGAAAGGACGGCAAGCGTCCTTTGATCAAAAGCCACGTCAATACGTGGTTACGCCAGCACTCTCAGGTGTTGGGCTTCGCCTCTTGCGTGCCTAGACACGGCGGTACCGGCGCGGTGTATGTGATGCTCAAACGAACCATGCTCGAAGGGCGCGACGAGTAACCCTGGCGCGGCCACTCATGAACCTCTCTAATAAGGCGCGCGCTGCTTGCAGCCCAGCCGTCAAGTCCCTAACCTTCGCACTCGCGCTTATTTGCAAGCCTGACAGGTAGACAAATGTCTCTGGAAACACATTACACCGCGATCCTTGGCCAACTGGGTGAGGACGTCAACCGCGAGGGTCTGCTCGATACGCCCAAGCGGGCCGCCAAAGCCATGCAGTACCTGTGCAAGGGCTACCAGCAGACGCTGGAGGACGTTACGAATGGCGCACTGTTCAGCTCCGACAACAGCGAAATGGTGCTGGTCAAGAACATTGAACTCTATTCGTTGTGCGAGCATCACATGCTGCCCTTCATCGGGAAGGCTCATGTCGCCTATTTGCCCAATGGCAAGGTGCTCGGCCTATCGAAGGTCGCCCGCATCGTAGACATGTATGCGCGCCGGCTGCAGATCCAGGAAAATCTCACCCGCGAGATTGCAGAAGCAATTCAGCAGGTTACAGGTGCATGGGGGGTCGCTGTGGTGATCGAAGCGCAGCACATGTGCATGATGATGCGCGGCGTTGAGAAGCAAAACTCATCGATGGTCACCTCGGTCATGCTCGGCCAATTTCGCGAGAATGCTGCGACCCGCAGCGAATTTCTCGGCTTGGTCAAATAATCTGCAAGGCAGTGTGCCTAACCGTGCCCGCGTGAGGCTAGCGCCTTAACCACGCGGTCACGTTTGGCGTTAATCGTACATACCGACATGGCGCGGGTGACTTTCTACACGCTGCAGCCAAGCGCTGATGGCCGGGTAGCGATCAAGGCTGAAGCCACCCTCCTCGGCTACATGGGTATAAGCATAGAGCGCCACATCCGCGATCGAGTAACGCTCGCCAACCAGATATGACGTGCGAAGCAGCTGCTGCTCCATCACATCGAGCGCGTGATAGCCATCCAGCTGCTTGGCAGCATACTCATCAAGGCGATCATCAGGCAGCTCGAGGTAAACCTTGATGAAGCGCGCTACAGCGATGAAGGGTTCATGGCTGTATTGCTCAAAGAACTGCCACTGAAGAACCTGGGTCCGCAAGCGAGCATCGGCCGGCAGGTATTCGCTTCCTTCGGCAAGAAAATTCAGAATCGCATTCGACTCCCATAAGCACGTACCGTCTTGCAGCTCGAGCACCGGAATCTTGCCGTTGGGATTCTTTTCCAGAAAGGCAGTTTCGCGGCTTTCGCCGCGCAGGATATCCACCGGAATCCACTCATACGACAGCCCGAGCAAGTGCAGCATCAGCTTCACTTTGTAGCAATTGCCGGACCGATGGTCGCCATAAACCTTGTAAGTCATTTGCCCCTCCAGCGGCTGTTCCCACCGCATGTGAACTAGGCTGCTTCAACCACCAGCGCCTCACGTATTACCCCTGCCAACCGGCGAACACCTTCATCAAGGCGCTCTGGTGCGACGTGACTGAAGTTAAGCCGCAGATATCCGAGATTCTGTTCGGGGTCGACGAAGAACGGTTCGCCCGGCATGAACACCACGTCCCGCGCCAGCGCGGAATCAAGCAGCGTTCGGGTGTCGATCGGTTGTTTCAGCTGCAGCCAGAAGAAAAGCCCGCCCTGTGGTACCAACCAATCGGCAAGATCAGTGAAATGCTCAGCCAACGCCCCCTGCATGGCATCCCGACGCAGGCGGTAGAAACTGCGCAGCTCGCCTAGGTGCAACCGATATTGCTCACTGCCAAGCCACTGAAGTGCCTGCCACTGACCGACGCGATTGGTGTGCAGGTCGGCTGACTGCTTCAGACGTAACAGATAAGGGAACAGGTCTGGGGTCGCGATCAGATAGCCGACTCGCAGCCCAGGTAGCAGCGTCTTGGAAACCGTCCCGGTGTAAATCCAGCTCGCCTTGTGCAAGCGGCTGACGATTGGGCGAGCCCGCCCGTCGTCGAATACCAGTTCGCGGTAAGGCTCATCTTCAATCAGGGTTACGCCAAACTCATCAAGCAGCGCGGCTACTGCGTCGCGCTTTTCCTCGCTATAACGCACCGCCGAAGGGTTCTGGAAAGTTGGAATAAGATAGGCAAAAGCCGGCTTGTGCTGTTCCAGCCGCTGACGCAGCGCAGCCAGCGAGGGGCCATCCGCTTCCTGCGCCACAGCCAGACAGTCGGCACCGAATAGCTGAAAGGCCTGTAGGGCAGCCAGGTAAGTCGGCGCCTCAAGCAGCACCTCGGTGCCCCGATCAATGAACAGCTTGGAAGCGAGGTCCAGCGTCTGCTGGGAACCACTGACAATGAGTACCTGGCTGGCCGAACAAGAAACTCCAATGGCACGCGCTTCAGCCGCGATGGCTTCGCGTAAGGCGGGCTCCCCTTCACTCATCCCATACTGCCCCAGGCTCGCCGGCATAGGCGCCCAATCGACCTTTGGCAACATGGGCTCAGCAGGCAATCCACCGGCGAACGACATCACCTCAGGTCGCTGTGCAGCAGCAAGAATTTCACGGATCAGCGAGCTTTTCAGGCGGTCGACGCGTTCGGAGAAGGCCATGAGGCACCAGATGCAGGGGAAAGAAAAATGAGTCAAACTGCTTGACCGAAATTACGCACTTAATCGTGAATACGTCAATATGCCTGACCTAAAAAAAAGCACTGTCCAGCGC
>JAKUTK010000086.1 GCA_022448005.1 Pseudomonas sp. | reverse complement strand
CACATGCGCTATCTCCCGATAGTTCCTGCTGCACCTTGGGTGAGAAAGGTTGAGTCAGAGTCTGGGTTCGGTCCGCGCCTGGTAGCGGCTCGTTGGGCGGAGGTCCTCGTCATCGTCTTCCAGTCGCTCGCGCAAGGTACGAGGGTCCTCATGGCGCGGTTGGCGCCCCTGCGGCTTCACCCGGCGCTCGAACAGCCAGCGTATGACCGCAAACACTGCGTAGATCGCAAATGCAATCAATCCGTAAAGCGCGAGATCAGCCACGGCCCGCCAGGCATTACTGCCAACCTTGAACAGCAGATCCAGCGCTGTGATGGCGACCGCCGGGGCGAACAGATCCTTGGCGGGATCGACGATGGACGGCGTCAGGAGCAACACGGCCATGATCAGGCGCAACGGCTCGCGCAGCCAGCGCCATAGGGGACGGGTGATGCGCAACCAGACCAGCAAGCAGCCCAGCGCAGCGATACCGTAGGCAGACCAGGCAAGCAAATATTCATTGGCGGGTAGGAACATGGCGATCTCTGTACAGGCCGGAGGAAGCCCCGGCATTAACGCCGGACATGATAACAGTCGTGAGCGGCGGCACGGCTAGCCAACTGATGCAATGCAGCTGGCCATTGCGCATCCAACGCCGTATAAACCCTGAAAAAAAACGCGTTGCAGCCCATATCGCGTGCCTAGAAGCCATACTTGTAGCCATTGACACTTCAGGAGATTCACCATGATCTACCAGCATATTCTGGTCGCCACCGACCTGAACGACGACTGTCACCCAGTGGTAGCGCGCGCCCAGGCGCTGGCGACAGCCAGCGGCGCGAAACTGGCACTGATCCATGTCATCGAGCCAATGGCCATGGCTTTCGGCGGGGATGTGCCGATGGATCTTTCAATGCTGCAACAGCAGCAGTTCGATCAGGCCCGCGAGCGCTTGGCCGCGTTTGCCGATCGTTATCCTGGGCTAACCGCTGAACAACGCCACCTGGCCTACGGCCAGCCTCGTCAGGAAGTTCATCGACTGGCCAAGGAGCAAGGCTGTGATCTGGTAGTGGTGGGCAGCCACGGGCGCCATGGCCTCGCTTTGCTGCTCGGCTCCACGTCCAACGACATCCTGCATGGTGCGCCCTGCGATGTGCTCGCCGTGCGCCTGAAAAAACCCGAGTGATCCGTCGCCCGGCCTGAGTCAGCTGGCTCAGGCCGTTTCGACACCCTCCCCCGCGCTCATCACCAGCGGCCGGATTTTTTGCAGCTGGGTCTCCAGTGAGTAGGTCAGGCTCGATGCCATGGAGAAGAAGGTCAGGAAGGCCTTGAGGTTCGAGTCCCCGTGACAGGTGTCGTGGATGCGCTGCCAGAACGCCTGATTGACCAGCTGCAACTGTTGGAACGACCTCACCAATCCGCGCAACTCCCAATCGGCAGGCCGTCCTTCGCGCAGGTTGAAGTACTGTCTCGCCAGATACAGCGATACCGCCCGAAGTACAAACTCCTGATTGCTCGCGAACGGCAAATGCTGATGGGCCATCGGCTTGAGCCGGCCGAGTATCGGACATGCACTGGTAGCCATGATCACACCCAGCAGTGCGCGCAACCCTTCTTCCAGCCCGACCAGCTTGTTGTACTCGCGTTCTGGCGTGCGGACATGCACCTGCGCTTTACGAATGGCGGGCAGGCCTTGGAAATCCTCGATGACTCGATGCAGGTCGACCGCCGCCGGGCAATGACTGAACTCGTTACGACTCAACGGACAGTTGTTGCACTGCTGATGATCCAGGCGCGTCCATTTCGGCGCCTGCTTCGCAGCCTCGTGATCAAACACACGGTCCGGCTCGATCCGGTAGCTGAACTCATGCTCGTCATCGAGGGTGATGCGGTATTCGATTGCCATCTACGCTCCGTCTGCTGGCAGATATCTTAATCTTCACGAAGTCCCGCTCAACGCAGACTCCTAAGGCGCACGCTCTAATCGATGAACGTGCGGATCTCGCATGCTGAGGTCACGTCGTTGCGGACGGCTCAGTCTTCCAGCTCGGCCCAGCGCTCAAGCAGCGCATCGAGCTCTTGCTGCATGGTTTCGAGCTTGGCGATGGTTTCATTGGTCCGCTCAGCGCTTTGCTGATAGAACGTCGGCTGCGCCATCTCCTCCTGTAGCGCCGCGATGCCTTTTTCCACTGCGTCGATCTTGCCTGGCAGCGCTTCCAGCTCGCGTTGAACCTTGTAACTCAGCTTTTTCTTTGCAGGGGCGGGCTCAGCCGATGTTTGCAGTGCAGCCGGTTTAGCCTGCGCCGCCTCGGCTTTGGCCTCCTTGCTTTCCTTGCCTTCACCGACGCCGAGCAGCTTTACCGAGCCGCCCTGACGCAGCCAATCCTGATAGCCGCCAACGTATTCACGAACCACGCCGTTGCCTTCGAATACCAGTGTGCTGGTCACCACGTTGTCGAGAAATGCTCGGTCGTGACTTACCATCAGGACCGTGCCTTGGAATCCCAGCAGAACTTCCTCAAGAAGCTCGAGCGTTTCCACATCGAGATCGTTAGTGGGTTCGTCCAGGACCAGCAGGTTGGCGGGCTTGCTGAATAACTTAGCCAGCAAGAGCCGTGCCCGCTCGCCGCCTGAGAGGGCCTTGACGGGCGTGCGAGCACGCTGAGGGCTGAACAGGAAATCCCCGAGGTAGCTCAGCACATGTCGGTTCTGGCCGTCGATGGTGATGAAATCGCGCCCCTCGGCCACGTTGTCGACCACGGTCTTTTCCAGCTCCAGCTGGTGACGCAGTTGGTCGAAATATGCCACTTCCAGCTTGGTCCCGGCTTCTACCGTACCGCTGGTTGGCTGCAGATCACCCAGCAGAAGTTTCAGCAACGTAGTCTTGCCGGTGCCATTGGCGCCGAGCAAGCCGATACGGTCACCGCGTTGCAGCACCATCGAGAAATCACGGATTAGCGACTCACCGCCAGGGTGGGCAAAGCTCGCATGCTCCACGACGATGACCTGCTTGCCGGACTTTTCAGCCGCATCAATCTGGAGATTGGCTTTGCCCTGGTGTTCGCGACGTTCGCTGCGTTCAGCACGCAGCGCTTTCAGCGCGCGCACGCGGCCTTCGTTGCGGGTACGGCGCGCCTTGATACCCTGACGAATCCAGACCTCTTCCTGGGCAAGCTTCTTGTCGAACAGCGCATTGGCGGTTTCTTCAGCTGCCAGTTGCTGCTCCTTGTGTACCAGAAAGCTCGCGTAGTCGCCGTTCCAGTCGATCATGTGCCCACGATCGAGCTCCAGGATCCGGGTTGCCAGGTTCTGCAGGAATGCCCGGTCGTGGGTGATGAACAGTACTGCACCATTGAAGCCGGTGAGCGCCTCTTCCAACCAGGCAATGGCGCCGATATCCAAGTGGTTGGTCGGCTCGTCGAGCAGCAGCAGATCCGGCTCGGACACCAGCGCCTGTGCCAGCAGCACGCGCCGGCGCCATCCACCGGACAATTCGGCCAGCGTCTTATCAGCTGGCAGTTGCAAGCGGCTCAGAGTGCTGTCGACCAGCTGCTGCAAGCGCCAACCATCTTTGGCTTCGAGCTCCTGCTGGACGTGCATGAGCTTATCGAGGTCAGCCTCGTTCTGAATGTTCTGGCTCAGGTGATGATAATCAGCGAGCAGCTGCCCCACGCCCGCGAGCCCCTCGGCCACGACATCGAACACGGTGCGCTCATCGGCGACCGGCAGCTCCTGAGGCAGCTCGCCGATTTTCAGTCCTGGCGCACGCCAAATCTCACCGTCGTCCGGCAGCTGGCTGCCCTTGACCAGGCTGAGCATGCTGGATTTTCCGGTGCCGTTGCGGCCGATAATGCACACCCGCTCACCCCGCGCAATCTGCCAGGACACTCCATCGAGCAATGGATTGTTGCCATAGGCGAGGGACACATCGGTCAACTTGAGCAGGGTCATGACTATCTCCGGAAAACAGGGCGCGCATTCTAGCAGAAGGCATCGGTCCGTCGGGCTGTGACGAATGCCGATCAACCTGCTTGAGGACAGGTGATCGGCGACCTTCTCAGCCTCTATCCGAGCGGGCCGGGGCAGTCTGGAACGGGCAATGGCATGACGCTCGTCGGAAGTTTCGCTTTAAGTGTTTCAAGCGCTTAATCCTCGTTTAACTGCCCGACCGGCCAAGCTAAGCTAGCCCCAGAATTTCTTCGTACCCCCGTTTTCGGAAGTCTCATGCGCGGTCGACTCTCCAGTGTCTGTTTGTGTCTTTTCTTCACCGTTGTCACCCTCGAAACCACTCAAGCCGCGAGCCTGCAGCAGCAGCGTCAGTTCTACGACGAAGCCAAGCGGGCATTGGCCAAGGGCGATAGCGGGCCGTACCGGCGTTATGCCAACGTGCTGCGCGACTATCCGCTCGAGCCCTATCTGGCATATGACGAACTGACCGCACGGTTGAAAACCGCCAGCAACGACGAGGTGGAAAAATTTCTCGCCGAGCACGGAGATCTGCCACAGGCGAGCTGGATGAAGCTTCGCTGGCTGCGACTGCTGGCTGCGCGTGGCGACTGGCGCCCCTTCGTCGCCTACTACGATCCAAAGATGAACTTCACCGAGCTTGACTGCCTGTTTGGTCAGTACCAGCTCATCAGCGGGCAGAAAGAACAGGGCTATGCCACCGCCGAAAAGCTCTGGCTGGTCGGCAAGTCCCAGCACAACGCTTGCGATGCCCTGTTCGAACGCTGGGAAGACGCGGGTCAGCTTACCGAGGCCCTGCGCTGGAAACGCGTCAAACTGGCGGTCGAGAGCGGAAACTATGGCCTGGCCAAATTCCTGATCAAAAGCCTACCGACGCTGAAAGCGCAGGGAGAACTGCTGATCGACGTCGCGCAGAAGCCACAGCTGCTCAGTCAGCCCGAGCGCTTCTCACCGGCCACCGAGATCATGGGGGATGTCGTTTCGATCGGCTTGCGCCGGCTGGCCCGTGCAAACCCAGAGCAAGCCCTTGGACTGCTCGACAGCTACGCCAGGCGGATGTCGTTCTCGTCGGAAGAAAAGGTCTCCATTGCACGCCAGATCGGCCTCACCCTGGCCAAGCGTTTCGACCCTCGCGCCCTCAAGGTCATGGCTGAGTACGACCCAGAGCTGCGTGATGACACGGTCAGCGAATGGCGAGCTCGCCTGTTGCTGCGGCTGGGCCGCTGGGATGACGTCTATGCGCTGACTCAGCGGTTCCCCGAGGAACTCGCCAACAGTAATCGTTGGCGTTATTGGAAAGCCCGCAGCCTCGAGCTGGCCAAGCCCAACGATAAGCAGGCCATCGAGCTGTACCAGCCGGTTGCCGGAGAGCGCGACTTTTACGGCTTCCTTTCGGCAGACCGCATTCAGGCGCCCTACAAGCTCAACCATCAGCCCTTGGCGCTCGACCCGAAACTGGTACAGAAGGTCCGCAATACCGCTGGGATTCGCCGCGCCATGGAATTTCATGCTCGCGGGCAGATCGTCGATGGACGCCGCGAGTGGTATCACGTCAGCAGACTGTTCAGCCGCGATGAACTGGTCGCCCAGGCGCGACTGGCCTATGAATTGGAATGGTACTTCCCGGCCATCCGCACCATCAGTCAGGCGAAGTATTGGGACGACCTGGACATCCGTTTCCCCATGGCACATCGCAGCAGCCTGGTGAACGCCGCGAAGGCGCGTGAGATTCACCCGAGTTGGGTGTTTGCAATCACTCGCCAGGAAAGCGCATTCATGGCCGATGCTCGCTCTCACGTGGGTGCCTCGGGCCTGATGCAGCTGATGCCGGCTACCGCGAAAGAAACCGCCAGGCGCTTTGGCATTCCGTTGGCGTCGCCCCAGCAAGTGCTCAACCCCAACGTCAATATCCAGCTAGGTGCTGCCTATCTCAGCCAGATCTATGGTCAGTTCAACGGGAATCGGGTGCTAGCCTCGGCTGCCTACAACGCCGGTCCTGGGCGGGTTCGACAGTGGCTGAAGAATGCTCAACATCTGCCGTTTGACGTCTGGGTCGAAAATATTCCGTTCGATGAAACCCGCCAGTACGTGCAAAACGTCCTAACCTATTCGGTCATCTACGGGCAGAAACTCAATTCGCCGCAACCGCTGGTTGAATGGCACGAGCGCTACTTCGACAGTCAGCGATAGGCTGCGGATCCGACTTGATGAGCTGCGGCATGCACCGCAGCCTTCAAATCGCCCGTCTTAGCCGTAGCGCCATTTTTGAGATCTTAGCGTTGTTCTGGCTACGCCTGTTCGAGCACTTCAACGGGCATACCAACCTGCAACAAGCCAGTGCCTTCGGCGATCAGATTCTGACCGAAGAACACGCCACCCTCCCCCTTGCGGTAGCTCATCAACTTAGCCAGCGGCTCGCGATCAGGGTTGCGCTCCCCGTTAATGGGGTCGATGGTCGGGATGATGCAGCGCGAGCAGGCTTTGACAACGCGGAATGTCAGATCGCCGATGCGGATGCGCCGCCAGCCATCTTCTGCGTAAGGCGCCGCCCCGGCAATCACCAGATTCGGCCGAAACCGACGCACGTCAAGCAACTGTCCGACCCGCGCCGAAAGGTCGTCGAGTGATCGCTGGCCAATCAGCAGAAAGGGAAAGCCATCGCTGAACGCTGTGCGCTCACCTGGCTGGGCGTAGTCCTGATCAACCTGGATGCCACGCGAAGTCGGCAAATGCACCAGACGACAGGGATGATCAAGCAGCCGCGTCAGCCATCCAGCCGCAGCGTCACCCGCATCGGGCACCCGTACACTTTCGCGCCAGATCAGCACGCCACGCTCAACGGCACCTTGCTCCGGAACCGCCACACGCAACGTTTCTATCCCTGGCGCGGTCAACAGCAGCGCCGCATCGCCCTGCCAGCGGGCATCCAACAGGGCCATGCGTGGCAGCATTCGCTGGGTCAGGAATTTCCCGCTTACAGCGTCCACTACCATCCAGCGCCGGTCACCGCACAAGCCAAGCTCGTCGCATCGTTCATGCTCCAGCAGCTCAGCCGAACCGGACTTGAGCGGAAAACGATACAGCGCGGCAAGGTGCATGCTGGGCCCTCTATTGGTCGATCAGGTCAGTGTTTTTCGTCCAGCAACAAACGCTCGCGGACGACGTCGACCAGTTTCTCCGGCTGAAACTTGGAAAGAAAGTTGTCGCAGCCGACTTTTTGCACCATTGCCAGGTTGAAGCTGCCGGAAAGCGACGTATGCAACACCACGTAGAGGTCGCGTAGGCGAGGATCGTTGCGTATCTCGGTGGTGAGACGGTAGCCGTCCATCTCTGGCATTTCGGCGTCGGTGAACACCATGAGCAGACGATCCGTGAGTGCTTCACCGCTATCCGCCCAAGCCTTCAGTTTGTTCAAGCCCTTCATGCCGTCGCTGGCGGAGTGAACGGTGATACCCAGTTGGCTCAGGGTTTCACGCAGTTGCGCCAAGGCCACAGTCGAGTCGTCGACGCAGAGGACCTCACGCCCCCTGGCACGCTCAAGCACCGGATCGGTCAAACGCTCCGGTGCGATGCTGGTGTTGTACGGAACGATCTCCGCCAGGACCTTTTCCACGTCGATCACTTCGACCAGCCTATCCTCGACTTTGGTAATTGCAGTGAGGTAGTGCTGCCGTCCCGCCGTGGTCGGCGGCGGTAGCACCTCCTCCCAGTTAAGGTTGAGGATGCGGTCGACCCCGCCGACCAGAAAAGCCTGAATCGAGCGGTTGTATTCGGTCACGATGATGGTGCTGTTCTCGTCCGGCACCAACGGCCGCAAGCCTATGGCACGCGACAAGTCGATGACCGGCAAGGTTTGTCCGCGCAAGTTCACAACGCCGCACACCGAGCCGTGGCGGTGCGGCATCAACGTCATCTTCGGCAGCTGCACAACCTCTTGCACCTTGAACACGTTAATCGCGAACTGTTGCCGTCCGGAAAGACGGAACATGAGAATTTCCAGACGGTTCTGCCCCACCAAACGGGTGCGTTGATCGACTGACTCCAGAATGCCGGCCATTGCGGGCTCCTTTGGCGAATAGGGACTAAGGAGCTATCGGCCGCAAACGTCCTGGCTTTATCCACCGGCAATAGAATTTGTCGGCCTGCCCTCATGCCCCGATTGTTTAAGGAACGGCAAACGGTCAGGAGGACGAATCATCGTTCTCAATCAGCGGTTCCTCTCGCAGCAACGGGCTGTCCATAGGAAGGTGCAAGCTCAGTGCTCGCCGTTTTATGGAAAAATGCATCTGCTTTGCTGCGATGGGCTCGCCATCGAGATTAATGCTGATTTCTTCTGGCGCTTCTACCTCGAACCAAGGTGCACGGGCTTTGACCGAGACGGTGTCGATGCCCAGCAGACCGCCACTCAGCAAGGTGCCAAGTGTCGCTACCGTGTCGGCCGGAGCCGGAACGATGCAGATGTCGAGCAACCCGTCATCGATCGAGGCCTGAGGGCAAAGTTGCTGCCCACCACCGGACTGTCGACCATTGCCGATGCCCAGCGCCAGAAACTCCCCCTCCCAGGTAAAGTCCGGCGCTACGAAGCGTCCCCAGGTGGCACGCAACTCACTGAAGCGCGACAAGCCGGTCAGCAAGTAAGCGCTGCCGCCGAGAACCCGCTTCAGTTCCGACGACGTGGTGGCGGTGACCTTGGAGCCGAAGCCGCCCGTCGCCATATTCATGAAAATCTCGCCGTTCATTTCGCCGACATCGACACAAACAGGCTCTCGATTCAACAAAGTGAGTGCATCGAAAGGTACGAGTGGGATTTCCGCCGCATGGGCAAAATCATTCGCGGTGCCAAGCGGTAATACCGCAAGACTCGCGTCAGATCCACTGTCGAGCAACGCCTGCGCCATCTCGCGCAATGTTCCGTCACCACCACCCGAGACCAGCGTTCGATATCCCGCCGCCAGCGCTTCATCGACCAGGCGTGCGGTATCACCTGGTTCCCACGTCACCCGCACGGCAAGCTCGTTGCCCAGCTTGCGCCATTCGGTAACGGCCTCCCTTAATTCTTCGTTGAGCCCTTGCTTCCCGTGGAGGACGAGCAATGCCTTGGGTTCATTCATGCCAGTCGTTCCAGTCATCCGTATCGGTATGCGCAGATAGACCTGTTTCAACCGCATAAAGTTGTGAAAAGGCGACCGTATACAGGCTTAAGCCGAGCAAGCAAAACGTTTACCACCGGTCAGCGCAGGGCCCGGAGAATCCGCCTAAACGCAACGCCACAATGGCCTTATCCCTTTGATATCAGGCATTTGCAGCATGCATTTAATTCTTTCGCAGCGATGGGCTCTTTGCATGAGTTCGGTGAACTCATTTCCTGCAGGGCGGTCGGAGCTGTTGTCCAGGTGAAGGTTGCGATAGCGGCCTGCCATCAGAACCGCGGATCGCGGCGATCAAAACGAGTATTGAGCTAGCAATAGCCATAGGAAGGAGCCTTGTATGCGCTTACAGTCCGTTGGAACCCTTGAGTACGCCCACCCCAGCTTCGTAGATTACTTTCTAGCCAGCATTCGGCTGATTCATGGGCTGACCTCAGTGCTGCCGGGCGTTCTGTTGTTGCTGTTTCTGCCCCTCGACCTGCCCGCAGGCGGAGGCACATTCAGCACCTTCCTGATGTTTTTTGGCGTTATCAGCGTTGTCATCTTTCAATCGGTAGGCATCTACAGTGAGGAGGTCTTCAGCACGCTGCTGCGCTTCCGCACCATGCTCGTTGCCTGGGCCGCGGCTTTCAGCCTGATGATCTTCATGCATCAGGGGCTGGGCATGTTCGGCTACCTTGAAGCCAAACATCTGACCTTCTGGTTCGTCACCAGTGGCATCCTGTTCGGCGCCGAGCGACTGATGATGCTCGCCCTTTTTCGCCGACTGATGTCAAAAGGCGTTTACCTGCAGAATGCCGTAATTCTGGGCGGCACCGACAATGGTGTGCGCGTTGCCGAGTATCTGGCTCATCACCGTGATATCCGTACTGGCGTACTCGGTTTCATCGACGACCGCCTCGAGCGCCTGCCGGACACACTGGCTGATCTGCCGCTGCTGGGCAATACCCGCGACCTGGAGCAGATGATTCGCGAAGAAAAGGTGACTCAAGTACTGGTCGCCCTGCCGTGGTTTGCCGACAGCCGCATCGGCCAGCTGATCAATGAGTTGCGCAGACTTCCGGTCAACGTTCTGCTGGTCCCGGACATGGTCGCCTTCCGCCACGCCAACAAGCGCATTACCGAAGTCGGTGGATTGCCGACGCTGATTGCTTCCGACCTGCCGCTGCGTGGCTGGTCGCCAATGTTCAAGCGCATCGAAGACATCGTGCTCTCCAGCCTGGCTCTGCTGGCGGCGGCCCCGGTCATGCTCCTCCTCGCACTGGCGATCAAGCTCGATTCGCCCGGCCCGGTGTTGTTCAAGCAGAAGCGCTACGGCTACAACAACCGACTGATCGAAGTGTTCAAGTTCCGCTCGATGTACCACGCAAATTCGGACGCCAATGCCGAACGGCAAACGACGCGCGACGATGACCGCATCACCCGAGTGGGTCGTTTCATTCGCAAAACCAGCCTCGACGAGCTGCCACAACTGCTCAACGTATTCCTGGGCAGCATGTCCATGGTCGGACCACGCCCCCATGCGACCGCAACCAAGGCCGCAGGCGTGCTGTTTGAAGACGCTGTATCGGAATACTCCGCACGTCACCGCGTAAAACCCGGCATTACCGGCTGGGCGCAGATCAATGGCTATCGTGGTGAAACCGACACCGTCGAGAAAATCGAGAAGCGCGTGGAATACGACCTCGATTACATCGAGCGCTGGTCGGTCTGGTTCGACATCTACATCCTTGCCCGAACCATCCCCGCCCTGCTGCTCAACAAGGACGTCTACTGACTGCCACACGCATTGACCAGCTTCAAACTGGCAACACGCCACATTCATGCGCGAGCGCAGCAGGAAGATTGAACTAATGAAGCGAGCCAACATCAGATTTGCGTTCTGCAACAGGCAGACCTGTTTGCCCACGAAACCCGGGCTACGAGGCTGAGTAAATGTTCCAGAACATATTGATTGTCTGTGTGGGCAACATCTGCAGAAGCCCCGCAGCCGAAGCATTGCTAGCCAACAAACTCGAGGGCAAAGGCCTGACGATCAGCTCGGCAGGCATAGGTGCCTTAGTAGGCAACCCGATGGACAAGACTGCACATGAGGTGCTTAACGACCACGGAGTGGAACACGCGGCTCACCGTGCGCGTCAGGTCGATAGCGAGATGCTGCATCGCGCGGACTTGATCCTTGTGATGGAGCAGAGTCACGTCCAGCACATTCGTCAGATCGCACCCGAAGTACATGGCAAGACCTTCCTGCTGGGTAAATGGTTGGACGATACGGAAATCCCTGATCCCTACCGCCAGTCCAAGCCCGCATTCGAACATGTTCACAGCCTTCTGACCCAGTCCGTCGAAAGCTGGCTTCCTTACCTGAAATAGAAGAAGGAACTTCAATGACCACCATGCCCCGACCCATTTACGAGACAAAAGAGGACAAGGACATTGACCTGGCCCACCTCTTTGACACCTTTCTAAACAACCGAGCGCTGATACTCACCATAACGGGGTTTTTCGCCGCGCTCGGGGTAGCCTATGCGCTGCTCGCGACGCCGGTATATCTCGCCAGTGCAATGATCCAGATCCAGGCTAAGGGCGGCCTGCCGAGCCTCACCGACGTGGTCGGCACCGCCCCGGCCGTTTCGCCGGCGCAAACAGAGATTGCCCTGCTTAAATCGCGTTCGGTTGTCGGTAGCGCAGTCGAAGATCTGAACCTCGACATCATCATCGAGCCGCACCACTTCCCGGTATTTGGCGGTTATATCTTCCGTCGATTCGAGCCGACCGAAGAAGGCGAGCTGGGCTGGTATCCGGAAGGTTTCGAGTCCTATGCCTGGGGCGGCGAATCGCTGCGCGTCACCCAGCTGATCGTGCCAGACAAGATGCATGGAGAAGAACTGACGCTGGAAGCGGCCGAAAACAACGGATTCATCCTGCGCGACACCGACGGCGAAGTGGTCGTTCAAGGCGTCGTTGGCGAGCCCATCGAGACCCCGGATTACGGCATCACCGTAGCGGAGCTTAATGCACGCCCGGGCACCACTTTTACTGTGGTCAAGAACCGCACCTACGCCACGACCGAGGATTATCAGAACCGCTTGAACGCTGGCGAGCGCGGCAAGCAGTCAGGCATCCTCAACGTGACATTGGAAGGCACCGATCCGGAAAAAGCGGTCAAGGTTCTTGAGGCGGTAGCCCAGCGCTACGTCGATCAAAACATTGCGCGCAATGCGGCCGAAGCGACCCAGAGCCTGGAATTTCTGAGCGAGCAGGTGCCTGAGGTCCGCAAGAAGCTCGATGCCGCCCAAACAGCGCTGAACGAATTCCAAACCGGCAACCGCTCAGTGGACATCTCTGCCGAAACCCAGTCGGTACTCGACCGCATTGTGGATCTGGAAAACCAGATTTCCGAGCAGAATCTAAAGCGCACGGAGATGGAGAGCCGCTTCACCCGTCAGCATCCTAATTTCCAGGCGCTGATGAACCAGATCAATCAACTGCAAGCGCAAAAGGCCGAACTGGAGAAGCAGATAGGCACCCTGCCCTCTACACAACAGGAATTGTTGCGCCTCAACCGCGATGTCGAGGTGTCCTCCGAAACTTACTCGATGCTGCTTAACAAGACGCAAGAGCTGGATATCATCCGTGCCGGGACCGTAGGCAACGTTCGCATCGTCGACCACGCTGCGGCAGATATCGACGAGCCGATCAAACCCAACAAGCCATTGATCGTCATCGTCGCCACGCTGCTTGGCGGAATTCTTGCCGTCGCCTTCGTCTATGTTCGTGAAGCTCTCAAGCGGGGCGTGGAAAATCCTGAAGAGATCGAGCGTGTAGGCATTCCTGTATACGCAGCGATTCCGTTCAGCGAGAAACAAGGACTGCTGGAAAAACGCCTGGCCAATTTCAAGCGGGACAAGAGCAGCGCTTCGTATCTGCTTTCGATCAATGATCCAGCCGACCTGGCGACCGAAGCGATGCGCAGCCTTCGTACGAGCTTGCACTTCGCGATGATCGAAGCAAAAAACAACATCCTCATGATCACTGGACCAAGCCCAGCAGTGGGCAAGTCTTTCGTGACCAGCAACCTTGCCGCCGTCATCGCGCAGTCTGGCAAGAAGGTGTTGCTGATCGACGCCGACATGCGCAAGGGTTATCTGCACAAAGTCATGCGTTGCCAGGGTGAGAAAGGCCTCTCCGACATTCTGTCCGGCCGAATCACACTGTTCGACGCCATTCAGAAAACTCAGCTGAACAATCTTCACGTGATTACTCACGGCCAGCTGCCTCCTAACCCATCGGAACTGCTGATGCATGAGAACTTCTCGCGCTTCGTCAAAGAGATCAGCAGCATGTACGACCTGGTCATTTTCGATACGCCACCAATTCTGGCCGTAACCGACGCTGCACTGGTCGGCAGCCAGGCCGGCACCACCCTGATGGTGACGCGCTACGGACTGAACGGAGTGAAAGAAATTGAATTCGCCAAGCGCCGTCTTGAGCAGAACGGTCTCCTGGTCAAAGGCGTTATCTTCAACGCCGTAGTGCGCAAGGCATCAACTTATAGCGAGTACGGTTACTACCAGTACGAGTATCAGAGCAAGTAACCCTTCTGGCTTTTGGAGCCCTGCAAATTATCAGGCTCTTCCGCCACTGCCCCCCATTGCTACTAACCGAACCGTTCGCCTGCCAAAAGGAGAACGGTTCGCATTATGCAATCGACTGAGCACAACAGGGCCGTCGAGTTGGCAGCGGCCCTTTGGAGATCAAGGTCATTATGGAACGTCGCCCCCTTTCTCTTTTGTTCCGCACTGCAAGGTTAATAGCCGGCTTGTCCATTGCCGGGTGCATATCGGTCGCACAAGCGCAGCCCGACGATCACACAGGCATCGACTTGGTTGGCATCAACATGTCAGGCGCGAACTTCGCTCCTCACATCACACCCGGAAAAGTCGGCACCAATTATTTCTATCCGGAAGAAAGGTACTTCGAATACTACGCAAGCAAGAACATCCGCCTGATTCGGTTTCCATTCATATGGGAACGCCTGCAACATGACCTTTACAAAGGCGTCAACTTTGATCAGATGCGGTTGCTAAAGCGGACGCTGGACTTCGCGGCCAAACATAACCAGAAAGTCATTCTGGATATGCACAACTATGGGCGGTACAAGGGCAAGCTGATCGGTTCGCCACAGGTGCCCTACGAGGCCTACGCAACTGTCTGGCGCAAGCTTGCGCAAGAGTTCAAAGACCACCCCGCGTTGCTGGGCTACGACATTATGAACGAGCCCCATTCCACAGATGGCCTTTGGCCTGGGGCCGCCCAGGCAGCAGTCGATGCCATCCGCCAGGTAGACATGGACACCTTGATATTCGTCGAAGGCGACCGCTGGGCCAGCACCTTTCACTGGCGCTACGTCAACGAGGACTTTCTGATCAACGATCCGGCAGACAAGATCATTTACGAGGGACACCTGTACCTCGACAAGGATTTTTCCGGACGTTATGCGAAGGACGAAGTGGTCGACCCAATGTTAGGGGTGGAACGCGTTCAGCCGTTCGTCGAGTGGCTGAAGGAAAACAACCTCAAGGGTTTCCTCGGCGAGTACGGTGTACCTGGCCATTCCGAGTCAATGCTGCTCGCCATGGACAACCTGCTTAGCTACCTAAACGAAAACTGCATGCCGAGCGCCTATTGGGCGGGCGGCCCAGGCTGGGGTAAATACGTGTTGGCTGTCGAGCCCGTCGATGGCAAAGACAGACCTCAAATGGAGATCTTGCAAAAGCATATCTCCAATAGCTGCTCGGAATACGGCCCTAAGCAGCATCCCTGACAGACGCATTGCCGCCCTGCCTGTGGATGGCGGGCATGGCCCGCGGCAAACAGTGTGAAGCCGTTCAGAAAGATTTCAATGAAATCCTAAGAATCAACGCAACCCTGCTGGCAGCCGCTTGTCCAAATTCAACCTTACATCGAGCGGCTTAATGCGAGGGGAACTCAAACACTCCTGCGGCTATCGAATCCAGTTGTTACTGACTGACTGCCGGCGGCGAATTGGCCGAGGCGCTTAAGCTATCAGCCAGGCGCAGAGTGACGACGCACCGAAGGCATCGATGTGGAAATGCTAAAGCTTGAGTTTGTTGCGACGTAGTAATCTGGAATGGAAATGCACCTAAGGACTCAGGTGATGACAAACATCAGCTCAAAATTTTTCTTTTTGCCGTTGACCGTGCTTGCGATCGTCTTGCACTTTTCGGTGTTTGGTGACAGTACGCACAACCCGATCGGCTTCAAGTTTCTGAACGAAGCCTATTTGGCTGTCTGCCTGGGATTGTCGCTTCTGTTGATTCTTTCCAGTACCGAAGAGTCATCCAGAGAGTTTCGCGTCCTGATGTATTACGCTTTTTACAGCGTTTTCGTATTTACGGTACTACCTGCGATCTTTTCGTTTTACACCTTTGGTCAACCCATCACTTTCGGCCTGATCGAAGAACGCCGGATTCTCTTTACATTCGGCTTCGTCCCGCTGCTACTGCTTGCCAAGCACATCAGTACGCGCCAGTTCGAGCATGCATTCATCTACGCCGCACTGATTGCAGTACTTCTGTCCTGGTGTTTCAAGTTCGGCCTGGTGCCGGATCTGCGCGATGAGCAAACGTCCTGGGATCGTCCGGACCGCTCATCCATCGGGCCCTTTTTGATCTGTTTCGCCTATTTCTACTGCATTCAGGTGTGGGCAAAAGGCAAATCGCCTATCAATGGTGAACAGAGACAGCGGAAGGTGTATCTCATTCTCGCGGCCGTGCTGTTGCTGACGTTGGTTTTCGCCACGCAAACCCGTCAGCTGATTGTGCTGTGCCTGGCATTTACGCTCTTTTCGTTGCGGGCCAAAGCAATCATTTGGGCTGCCTCGCTTTGCGTTCTGTTGTCCCCGCTGTTCTTTTATCCAGAGCTACTTGAAATCCTCGGACTGAACGTCGAGTTCTACGAGAGCAGTCTGGACGGCGACGTGGAGGATGGCGTGAGGCCCCACACGATCGCATCCGTCTTCAGTCACTTGAACCTAGTTAACTGGTTGCCTAGCGGGTCCCTTTCGCTGATGTGGCAGGACGGTTTCATCCCCTACTTCGGCGAACACTTCTTCCTGTCAGACATCGGCATCATTGGGACACTGTTTCGCTTCGGCTTTCTCACTTTTCTGCTGGTTCCTCTGACCCTGTTCGTCTACCACCGTATCGCCCGCAGTATCAATTCCGAAATGGAGTTCACCTATGCAGTGATGCTGGCCTTCTTCGTAATATGGCCACTTAACGGTCTATTCGAATATACCCAACCAGTTATTTGCATGCTTTTCGTATTACATGCTCTACGGGCACGCCATCTTCGCAGCAAGGAACGAGTACATGAACGTCGCACTTATTCTCAACTACAAAGCTGCTACTGAAACGATCAGCTGCGCTGAAAGCCTGCTCGAACATTGCGCAACGATTGGCCATATCGTCATCATCGACAATGATTCGCAGGACGGCTCCGCCATCGCCCTTCAGAACTGGCTGGATGAAAAAGCCCATACGAACGTGACCTTGCTTTGTAATCCAGACAACAGCGGTTATGCAGGCGGCAACAATTACGGGTTGCGCTGGGCAATGCAGCATCTGCAGCCGGAGTATTTCTGGGTTATCAATAACGACACCTATGTAGACAGTGATGCCTTCTCACCGCTACTGGAAGCATTGCAGCGTAACGACCGTCAGTTTGTCGGCTCGCTCGTATTGAGCGCCGACACGGGTCGCTTGGAGTGTTATGGCGGCGGAAAGCTCTATCCGATCCTAGGTAAAGCCCGATTACTTGGAAAAGACCAGAGCATCGAAGCGTCTCAACAGCAGCATCCTCAGCACGCTCCAGACTACATCATGGGCTGCAGCCTGGCCTTTTCGGCTGCATTGACTGAAGAAATCGGTTTGATGGATGAAGATTACTTCATGTATTTCGAAGAGGTTGATTGGCAGTACCGTGCCAGAAACTTTGGTATTTCAACGAGAGTGATCCCTGAAAGCCGCTTGTATCACTACGGTTCACTCAGCCTCGGTAGTCGATCAGCGTTCTATCACTACTATCGCAACCGTGCAGCCACCCGTTTCAACAAGCGTTTCTATGGCTCGGCATTCGCGATCGTTTCCGCGTTTTTGCTTTCGGCCGTTACAACTGTCAAGGAATACAAAAATCCCACCCTCGCCTGGTCGGGTATCAAGGGCGCCTTCAAGGGAGTAGCAATGAGTGTCGAGTGATACTAATGCGTTCGGAATAGACTTCTATTCCGGCAATAAGAAGACTTTATTGACCTGCATACGCGAGGGCGTCAAGCAACCCTATTCGTTTGTGGTGACGCCGAACGTCGACCATCTTGTTCAACTGGAGCATGACGAACAGCTGCGTGACGCTTATTTCAAAGCGCGCTGGAGAGTATGTGACAGCCGCATCCTGCTCTCGCTGTTGAGCCGTCTGGGTATACATTTGGATGAAGCTATTCCCGGCAGCGATTTGACACTCGACCTGCTCAAATGGGCAGACCGGGATCGGCTGCGTATTGTCCTGATCGGTTCAGCGACATCCGAAGCCGACAAACTCAGAGCGCTCTATCCAGGCATTTCGCTTTATCACTACAACCCACCGATGGGCTTCATAAAAAAGCCGGAAGAAGTGCAGCGTTGCTTGCAGTTCGTTCGTGAAAATCCATCTGAGTTGGTTCTCTACGCCGTGGGTACACCGCGCGGTGAAGTCCTGGCTGCAGCCACCCAGCCGTACGAGCGTACGGGTATGGGCTTCAGCATCGGCGCTTCCATTTCGTTCGCAACGGGAACCATCAAGCGAGCACCGAAGTGGATGCGCGAATTCAAACTTGAATGGCTGCATCGCATGTGCATGGAGCCCCGCAGGTTAGCCAAACGCTACTGGGCGGACGCGGTGTATATCGTGCCGGCCTTCCTGAGGGAAAAAAGCTCCAGGCAGAAAGCCAGCCCAGCCAAACAGGAGTCTTGATCGATTACCGAGGCCACCCTTCGGACATACCGAGCACCGGTACGCGGTGATCGGCAGTCAGTGAAGCTTACCGATTAACTTCGCTGCCTTTCAGTGCCTCGTGCCAGGCAGGAGCGAAGCTAGAGCACATCAGAAAACCTATCCTCCAACAGGGAAGAAAATGAAAGCGATTATCACGGGTATCACAGGACAAGACGGCGCGTACCTTGCAGAACTCCTGCTGGAAAAAGGCTATACCGTCTACGGCACGTTCCGTCGCACCAGTTCGGTCAATTTCTGGCGAATCGAAGAGCTGGGCATCGACAAGCATCCCAATCTGCATCTTGTTGAGTACGACTTGACCGACCTGTCATCGAGCATTCGGCTGCTGGAAAGCACTGGCGCAACAGAGGTATACAACCTCGCCGCACAGAGCTTTGTGGGTGTTTCCTTTGAGCAGCCTCTGACTACCCTTGACATCACCGGTGCGGGCGCCGTGAACCTGCTGGAAGCCATTCGTATCGTTAACCCGAAGATCCGCTTCTACCAAGCCTCGACTTCAGAAATGTTCGGTCAGGTACAGGCCATTCCACAGTCCGAAACCACACCCTTCTACCCGCGCAGCCCCTATGGTGTGGCCAAGTTGTATGCGCACTGGATGACGATCAATTACCGCGAGTCATACGGCATATTCGGCTGCAGCGGCATTCTGTTCAATCATGAATCGCCGCTGCGTGGTCGCGAGTTCGTGACGCGGAAAATCACCGATTCGGTGGCCAAGATCAAATTGGGCAAGCTCGACGTGCTGGAGCTGGGCAACATCGACGCCAAACGTGATTGGGGCTTTGCCAAGGAATATGTCGAAGGGATGTGGCGCATGCTACAGGCGGACGAGCCTGGTGTTTTTGTGCTGGCGACTAACCGCACCGAAACCGTGCGCGACTTCGTGACTTTGGCGTTCAAGGCGGTTGATGTCGAGCTCCAGTGGCAGGGCTCCGGCGAACAGGAACAAGCCACCGATGCGGCTACCGGCAAGGTCGTTGTGCGGGTAAATCCTAAGTTCTACCGCCCAGCGGAAGTCGACCTGTTGATCGGCGACCCACAAAAAGCCAAGGACGTGTTGGGCTGGGAACCTAAAACTACACTGGAGCAACTGTGCCGCATGATGGTGGACGCCGATATGCGCCGTAATCAGCAGGGCTTTTCGTTCTAGGGGCAGTCGGCTGGAAACGGCCGTTCTGGTTCAGGCGCCTGCTGATATCCGAGTGCCCCTAAGGGTAGCGACGGCGAAAGTCAGCCGGCGCTTTGATTCAGAGCGGTCTGTTGATCGTTTCACAGTCGAGACGGACTCAACTGGCACACCGGGACAGCACTGGCGTTACGGCACTGATCGCCCGACCGGCGTCGACAGTGACCGCAACGCCATGCCCTCGCCTATAGCTGGGCCCTGCATCGGCT
>JAKUTK010000085.1 GCA_022448005.1 Pseudomonas sp. | reverse complement strand
GGGGTGCCCTTCGACTCCTCCAAGCTTTTCAGCCAAAAACATCTGAAGAATGCTTGAACGCCAACAGAGTATCTACTACTCCGATGCCATCTGGTACCTGACGCAAATGCGCCGCTGGGGCCAGATCGCCGAGGCCAAGCCGGACAGCTGGTACCTGGACATGGCCAAGCAGGTCTACCGCCCGGAAATTTACCGTGAAGCTGCAACGGCACTGATCGAAGACGGGCTGATGACAGCCGAGGACTTCCCCCCAGCAGACGAAGACGGCTTCCGCGAGCCACTGGCGGACACCATTGATGGCATCGCTTATGACGGCCACACGCCCAACGCCTATCTCGAACAGTTCGCGATCGGCCTGAAAGGCGATACCACGCTCTGATTCCGCCTACGGGAGCCATGCGCGGCTCCCACCTTTCGGAGGACATGTCGATGAGCAATCCCGCCGTCGTGCAGAACATAAAAGAAACCCTTAGAGCTGGTCGTCAGGCCCGCATCAAGCGCTGGCTACCGCAAGTGATCATGCCGTTGGTGGGCGTCCTGGCCTTCCTGCTGTTCTGGCAGCTGGTGGCCTCGAACATCCAGACCAGCCTCGGTCAGTTTCCCGGCCCGAGCCAGGTAGCCGAGCAGTTCAACGGGCTGGTCGATGCGCATATCCAGTCGCGGGAAAAAGCCGAGGCGTTCTACCAGCGTCAGGAGGACCGCAATGCCGCCAAACTGGCCAAGAACCCCGACGCCGAGGTGAAGATTCGCCCGTACACAGGCAAGCCGACCTTTTTCGAGCAGATCTTCACCAGCCTCTATACGGTGATGACCGGCTTTGCCATCGCCTCGCTGATTGCCGTGCCGCTGGGCATCGTCTGCGGGTTGAGCAAGACGGTGTATAGCGCGGTGAATCCGCTGATCCAGATCTTCAAGCCGGTTTCACCGCTGGCCTGGCTGCCGCTGGTGACCATGGTGGTCAGCGCCGTCTACGTCAGTGACGACCCGCTGATGGCGAAATCCTTCGTCACCTCGGCGCTGACCGTAGCGCTGTGCTGCCTATGGCCGACGGTGATCAACACCACGGTGGGCGTGGCCAACCTCGACAAGGATTTGCAAAACGTCAGCCGCGTGCTGCGCCTGTCACCGCTCAGCCATGTGCACCGCATCGTGCTGCCCGCTGCGATTCCGATGATCTTCACTGGCCTGCGCCTGTCGCTCGCAACCGGCTGGATGGTGCTGATTGCTGCCGAGATGCTGGCGCAGAACCCCGGCCTCGGCAAATTCATCTGGGACGAGTTCCAGAACGGCAGCTCCAACTCGCTCGGCCGGATCATGGTCGCAGTGGTCGTCATCGGCCTGATCGGCTTCGCCCTGGATCGCATCATGCTGATGCTCCAGCGCCGCGTGAGCTGGGACAAGAACGCAGACCTGCGCTGAGGAAATCACATGAACAATGCCCATCTCGAACTCACCGGCGTCGGTATCAGCTTTCCCACTGACAAGGGACTCTACTGCGCGCTGCAGAACGTCAACCTGCGCATCGCCAAGGGCGAGTTCGTCTCGCTGATCGGCCATTCCGGCTGCGGCAAGTCGACGGTGCTGAACATCGTCGCCGGGCTCTATCAGGCCACCACCGGTGGCGTCATCCTCGACGGCCGTGAGGTCAACGAGCCCGGACCGGAGCGCGCCGTGGTGTTCCAGAACCACAGCCTGCTGCCCTGGCTTTCCTGCTACGAGAACGTTGAGCTGGCGGTGCGGGAAGTTTTCAGAGGCCAGAAGAGCAAACGGGAGATGCGTGACTGGATCGAGCACAACCTCGAGCTGGTGCACATGACCCATGCCCGCGACAAACGCCCCAGCGAAATCTCCGGCGGGATGAAACAGCGCATAGGTATCGCCCGCGCGCTGGCCATGCAACCCAAGGTGTTGCTGATGGACGAGCCCTTCGGCGCCCTCGATGCGCTGACCCGCGCGCATCTGCAGGACTCGCTGATGGAGATCCACGCCGACCTTGGCAACACCGTGATCATGATCACCCATGACGTTGACGAGGCCGTGTTGCTCTCGGACCGCATCGTGATGATGACCAACGGCCCCTCTGCAACCATCGGTGAGATTCTGCGCGTCGAGCTCAAGCATCCTCGCGACCGCATGACCCTGGCCCACGACGCCCAGTACCACGCCTACCGGGCGCAGGTTCTGGAGTTCCTCTACCAGCGCCAGCAGCGGCCTGCGGCCTGACAGGCCACCAGGAAGCTAATCGAGAAAGGAGCAGGACACGGCTGCCGTCGGCAACGCCGCCCTGAGCATCCAGAACGTCGCCAAGCAGACCCAGTTGCTCGCCCTGAATGCGTCCATCGAAGCGGCGCGAGCCGGCGAGCACGGTCGCGGTTTCGCCGTGGTGGCCGACGAGGTCCGCCAGCTTGCGCTGACCAGCGACTGCGCGGCCCAGGACATCACCAGCGTGGTCGCCACGACCGGCAACGCAGTTCGTCGCGTCGAGGCCGAGGTCGTCCAGCACCAGCAATTGCTCGAGCAAAGCGGCGAGCAAAGCAGTGCCTTAGCCGCCGAACTCGATCAGTTGGCGCGGCGCAGCCAGCTGAGCCTGGCCGAACTCGATCACCTGCAAACAGCCCTCGAAGAACAGCGACAGGGCAACCGCCTGTTGCGCGACCAGCTCGATCAGGTCGAGACCGGCGTCGAGCGCCAACGCACCCAGGCCGAAGAGCTGCACAGCCTGACGCTCTACCTCACTCGTCTCAGCCGTACGGAAGCCTGACCATGGAAGTATCGATCGCCCTGATCCTGGCCGCCGGCCTGGTGCTGCTCGGCAACCATCTCAGTCGCGTTGCAGCCGAGCGGCATCGCAAGCGCCTCAGCGCAACCGATGTCCAGGCGCTGCAGCATTCGCTGGAAGTTCTTCAATTCGTGCAGAAACACCGTGGCCTGGGCGGTCAACCTGATGCCGCAGCCGCCACGCAGCGGTTGGAGGTTGCGAGCCATATCGATCGGCTCTGGCAGGAGTGGAAAGGTGAGGAAAACCGTCCGCCGATGCGCGCCCTGTGGCAGCACATCCGCCGGACGCCAGCGGATTTCGAGCCGCACTGCATCCTGATCGAGCAATTGCTCGAAAGCATCCACGTGCTTGAGCTGCGCCTTGTCTTCCAGGGCAATCCGCAGGTATCCGGCATGTGCGAGGCCTGTCGCGCACTGGAAGACCTCGGACGTTTGCGCGGCCTGGCAGTGCGTGCAGCCAACTTCGAAAAGTGCCCTTTGGATATGCAGATCCAGATGCGCTATCTCTGCCTGCGCCTCACCGACCCGATCAGCGGCGACAGCCTGCGCAACCTCATCGAACACCTGGAGTGCAACCTGATCGACGCACCGCGGGTCAGCCTGGCGCCAGCCGAATGCTACGCGCTGATCACCCCGATCATCGATGAGCGCCTGCAAGGCATTCGCCATAGCATCGCCTGACACCGCGCACGCGATATCAACAGGCCGGATCAAGCTTGGTGCTGACGTGCAGAGGCGTACAATCCGCCTCCGCACGTCGCGCTGCCAACCAGCGCCAAACACAAGCAACGAGAGCATCATGGCCCGCCTGACCCTGCAGTTTCCCGAAGACCAGTTCTGCTTCAGCACCCAGCTGACTGTTCGCATCACCGATATCAACGCCGGCAACCATCTTGCCAACGACTCGATGATCTCGATGATTTCCGAGGCCCGTGCGCGCTTCCTGTTCGCCTATGGCATCGCCGAGACCAGCAAGGATGGCGGCGGCATCATCGTCACCGACCTGGCCACCACCTACAAAGCCGAGGCCCATGCACGGGACGCCCTACTGTTCGAAGTCGGCGTCATGGATTTCAACAAGTATGGCGGCGACATCACCTTTCGTATCACCCGGCCGGCGGACGGCACGCTGATCGCCATGGCCAAGTCCGGCTTCGTCTTTTACGACTACGTGCAGAGCCGCGTTGTCGCTATGCCTGAGGCATTTGCCGCCAAATTCCCGCGGGTGAACCGGATCGACTAGATCAACTGTTGCGATCGCCGAGCTGCAACAGTCGCTGCACATCCTCGCGGTGGCAGAGCTCGGTACCGGGGCGCATCACGGTGGCGGTCCCGGCGGCGATACCGTAGCGCACGGCCTCGCCCAAGCTGCGGCCTTCGGCTAGCGCCAGCACGATGGCACCGAGCATGCTGTCGCCTGCGCCTACCGCACTGACCACCGGAACCTGGGGCGAACTCAGCCGCTGCAATTGCTCGCCGCAAGCCACCAGCGCCCCATCAGCGCCCAGCGACAGCACGATGATCTGCGCACAGCCCGTCGCCATCAGGCTGCGCAGCGCTTGCTCCTGCTCCAGTTCGCTGGTGATCGGGCGACCGACCAGGGTCGAAAGCTCGTTGAGGCTCGGCTTCAGCAGATACGCTCCGCCCTGACGTGCCGCGTAGGCCAAGGGCTCGCCAGACAGGTCGACGACCAGCCTGGCACCGATGCGGCGCGTCAGGCTGAGCAGATCATCGTAGAACGTAAGCGCCACATCCGGCGGAAGGCTCCCACTCAGCACCAGATAAGTCGGCACCGGGTCCAGCGAGGTCAATACATCGAGACAACGGGCCAGCTCCTCGGAGGACAAGGAGGGCCCAGGCAGTACAAAACGGTACTGCAGCCCGGTCTCAAACTCGTCCACCGTGAAACTTTCACGGGTGTCCCCAGCGATTGAAACGGGTCGGTGCGCCAAGCCAAGCTCATCCAGCGCACGTGTGAGCAGATCGCCGAACGGACCGCCCGCGGGATAGACGGCCACCGCCTCGCCACCCAGGGTGTCGACCACCCGCGCGACGTTGATCCCGCCGCCACCCGGGTCGTGGCGCGGCAGTGAGCAGCGTAGCTTTTCGGTGCTGGTTACCCGCGCAGTGCTGACGGACAGATCCATTGCCGGGTTCAGGGTCAGGCTGGCAATAACGGGCATCAATCACTCCTCGAAGCTTGGCAGGTAAAGCCTAACAGCCGACGTCAGGACAAAGACAATCGGCAAAACATTGCCCTGAAATGGCGCCCATGGCACAACGGCTGTGCAACCGACGTCGACCGGCCGGGCGAGGCCAGCGACACGAGCCGCATGAAACGGGGCCGCAGGCTGACTGGCACGTTAGATGCTTCACAATCGATACGGTAGGCCAACGGCGGTCTCCACCCTAAGACAAAGGCGTCGCACCATTCCTGCTCCGGCAGGCGTGATGCGGCGCCTTTTTGTTTTCGCCTCGAAGTTGGGGCGGCCTCTTTTGCACAAGACGAATGCCTGGAGCCCACCCGATGAACACCAGTTTCTGGAAAGCCGGCCACACGCCGACCCTGTTGTCCGCCTTTCTCTATTTCGACCTCAGTTTCATGGTCTGGTACGTGCTTGGCCCGCTTGGCGTGCAGATTGCGGCCGACCTCGGGCTCACCACCCAGCAGCGTGCCTTCATGGTCGCCACGCCGATCCTTTCCGGTGCAGTGCTGCGCCTGGTGCTGGGCATGCTGGCCGACCGCACCTCCCCCAAGACCGCCGGGCTGTTCGGTCAGGTCGTGGTGATCGCTGCGCTGTTCGTGGCCTGGCTCCACGGCATTCACAGTTATGAACAAGCCCTGCTGCTCGGCCTTTTCCTTGGCATGGCGGGAGCCTCCTTCGCCGTCGCCCTGCCACTGGCTTCGCAGTGGTACCCGCCGCAGCACCAAGGCAAGGCCATGGGCATCGCCGGTGCGGGCAACTCGGGTACCGTCTTCGCGGCACTGTTCGCTCCCATGCTGGCGACGATGTTTGGCTGGAGCAATGTGTTCGGTCTCGCGCTGATTCCACTGGTCCTGGTGCTGATCATCTTCGCCACGCAGGCGAAGAATGCACCGAATCGTCCGGCGCCAAAGTCCTTTGCCGACTACATGAAAGCCCTCGGCGACCGAGACAGCTGGTGGTTCATGTTCTTCTACAGCGTCACCTTCGGCGGCTTCCTCGGTCTGGCCAGTACCCTGCCGGGCTATTTCCATGATCAGTACGCCTTCGACCCGGTCAAGGCCGGCTATTACACCGCCGCCTGCGTCTTTGCTGGCAGCATGCTGCGCCCGCTCGGGGGGGCACTGGCCGACCGAATCGGCGGCATCCGCTCGTTGCTGGTGATGTACACGGTTGCTGCCGTTTGCCTGTTCGTTGTCGGCTTCAATCTACCGAGTTCGACGGCTGCACTGGCCTTGTTCGTGGTCGCCATGCTCAGCCTGGGAGCGGGCAACGGTGCGGTGTTCCAACTTGTGCCACAACGCTTCCACAAGGAAATCGGCGTGATGACCGGTCTGGTCGGCATGGCTGGCGGCATTGGTGGTTTCCTGCTCACCGCAGGGCTCGGCGCCGTCAAGCAGGCCACGGGTGACTATCAGATGGGTCTCTGGCTGTTCGCCAGCTTGGGTGCGCTGGCGTGGTTTGGCCTCTATGGTGTGAAGCGCCGCTGGAGAACCACCTGGGGTTCTGCCGCGATGACCGCCGCCCGCGTCTGAGTTCATCCAGGCAACACTCGGAAGGCAGGCCTCAGGGCCTGCCTTCGTCGTTCGTTTTTGCAGGCGCGCCATTGGAGTTTCGCCCATGCCCTTGCAGCTGTCGTTTGGTGAAGCCACCGCCACCGGCCCTCGCGAAGAAAACCAGGACGCCCTGCGGATCGTGACGCCGACCCCGGGCCTCGCTGCCAGCAAGGGGGCGCTGTTCGCCATCGCCGATGGCGTCAGCCACTGCGCTGACGGCGGCCTCGCCGCTCGGGCGACCCTGCAGGCATTGGCGACCGACTACTACGCCACGCCAGAAACCTGGACCGTCGCACAGTCGCTGGATCGACTGTTGGTCGCGCACAATCGCTGGCTACAGGCCAATGGCGGCGGCCTGCCTTTGCTGACCACGCTGACCGCGCTGGTACTGCGCGGGCGCCGCTTCACCCTCGCCCATGTTGGCGATTGTCGCGCCTACCGTTGGTTAGATGGCGAGCTGCAGCGGCTGAGCGAAGACCATGTCTGGGAACAACCCGGCATGCAGCACGTACTCAAGCGCGCGATGGGGCTGGACCAGCACCTGGTGGTGGATTATCTCGACGGCGAACTAAGGCTTGGCGAAAGCTTTGTGCTGCTGAGCGACGGCGTCTGGGCCAGCATTACCGAGGGCGATATTCAGAACATCCTGCGGGCCGAGCCGGATCTCTCACGCGCGGCCCATGCGCTGGTCCATCTCGCCCACCAGACCGGCAGCCAGGACAACGCCAGCGCGCTGCTGCTGCGGGTCGACGAACTGCCGGAAACGGCGCTGGCTGACGCACTCGCGCAACTGGCGAGCTGGCCGCTGCCGCCAAAGCTGCGCCCGGGGCAGGTGTTCGAAGGCTGGACCGTCACGGCGTTATTGGCCGAGTCGCGGCAATCGCTGGTTTACCGGGTCAGCGATCAGCAGGGTCAGCCCTGGCTATTGAAGACATTGCCGCCAGGTCGTCATGACGAGCCTGAAGCCGGGCCGGCACTGCTGCAGGAAGAATGGTTTTTACGCCGCGTCGCTGGCCGGCACTTTCCGGAAACCCACGGCCTGCCGCAGCGCCAGCACCTGTATTACGTGCAGCGCGAGTACAGCGGCCAGACCCTCGCCCAGCTGTTCAGCCAGCAGGGCCCGATGGCGATGGTCGACTGGTTGCAGCTGACGCCACGCCTGATTCGCGCGCTGGGCATGTTGCATCGGCGCAACATCCTGCACCGCGACATCAAGCCGGAAAATCTGCACAGCGATGATGCCGGTGAGCTACGCCTGCTGGATTTCGGCCTCGCCTACTGCCCGGGCCTATCCCAGGATCAACCGCACAACCTGCCGGGTACGCCGAGCTATATCCCCCCGGAAGCCTTTGCTGGCGCAGCCCCAAGCCGGGAGCAGGACCTCTACGCGGCCGGCGTCACGCTCTATTATCTGCTCACAGGCCACTACCCGTACGGCGAAATCGAAGCCTTCCAGCGGCCGCGTTTCGGCAACCCGGTGCCGGCCAGTCGCTATCGCCCCGACCTGCCCCAATGGCTGGACGACATGCTCAAACGCGCCGTCGCGGCTGATCCCTCACAGCGCTTCGAAACGGCGGAAGAATGGCTGTTGACCCTGGAACAGGGCGAGCGCCTGGCGAGCGCTGCACCCAAGCTGCCGCTGCTGGAGCGTGAACCGTTGAAGGTCTGGCGCAGCCTGGCCTTGTGCTCACTGCTGTTGAACCTGGTCATGCTCGTCTGGTGGGCGAAAGGCTCTTAGCGATCAACCTGCCGTCAAATGCTGGCGCGTCGGACGATCAAGCCTTGCCGAGAAACGCGCGTCAGCTGCCGCACACACTCCTCCAGACGCTCTGCGCTCGGCGCCTGCACGACCGCCAGGTCAAAACTGTTGGAGGCGAAGTGCGCCAGCGACTCATCAGCTCCGGTGAACTGAACGACAAAGGCGCGCGGCCTGCCCCAGCGCTTCGGCCAGCCGTCCAGATAGCGCAGAAGAGAGGGCTGATGGCTACCGCCAAGGAGGATTTTCGGATTGCTACGAACCAGCCCGCTAGTGATCGGGGCCAAGCGTAGAGGAGCGCGTTGCAGTGCATTCATTGGGAGAAGTCCCGCCTCAAGAATTCCGCTGGGCAGCGGTGGGAGGCGACACCGAACCAGCGCTTTAGCGGTATTTCGAAGCCTTCGGCTCCAGGCGCCCCGCAAGTAGCTGACTAAATCGGCGCATGGGCTGAACAATAGAAAAGCGGCACGGCGGCTGTCAACGGCCAATTTCCGGCAGGCCTTGGTAGCGGTCTGCACCAGTGCTGCGCAGAGCGCTTCATCGGGGTGCAATAAATCGCCAATTGCGTTCGCATAACGGCAGCTAAACCGCTGAAAACACTCAAAAGCCCGGTTGGCACAGCCTCTGCATTACCTGCCTTACATAGGCCAGACCTTCAACGTGGAGGGTCGGGCTCCGAATACGGAAAAAAGGACAAAGGCGTCCTCACTGGGAGATCAGTGGGACGCCTTTTTTCGTTCTGGATTTTTACAACGGCACGGCAGGCAGCTATCGACTGCTCGGTCTACGGGGAGAACGGCATGAAGAAACTCAAGCTGGTGATGATCGGCAACGGCATGGCCGGGGTACGCACCCTGGAGGAGCTGCTCAAGCTTGCCCCCGAGCTTTACGACATCACCGTGTTCGGTGCCGAGCCGCATCCCAACTACAACCGAATCCTGCTCTCCCCTGTGCTGGCCGGAGAGCAGACCTTCGAGGAGATCGTGCTCAACGATCTCAAGTGGTACGCCGACAACAACATCCGCTTGATGCTGAACCGCAAGGTGGTCGAGATCGACAGGGTCAGGCGCCGCGTGATCGCTGAGGATGGCAGCGAGGCGGAATACGACCGACTGCTGATCGCCACAGGGTCGAATCCCTTCATCCTGCCGGTTCCCGGCAATGATCTGGAGGGCGTGATCGGTTATCGCGACATCGCTGACACCCAGGCGATGATGGACGCTGCCAAGACCCACAAGCACGCCGTGGTAATCGGTGGCGGACTGCTTGGGCTGGAAGCCGCCAACGGTCTGAAGCTGCGCGGCATGGACGTCACGGTTGTGCACATCGGTGAATGGCCGATGGAGCGCCAGCTCGATAAGACGGCCGGCACCCTCCTGCAGAACGCCCTGGAAAGCCGCGGCTTGAGCTTCAAGATGAAAAAGCAGACCGCCGAGCTGATCGGCAACGAAGCCGGTCGGGTCAAGGCCGTGCGCTTTGCCGATGACGAGGTCATCGACGCCGATCTGGTGGTGATGGCCGCCGGTATCCGACCCAACAGCGCGCTGGCCGAAAGAGCCGGCATCCCCTGTGACCGCGGCATCCTGGTCAATGACACCCTGCAAACCTATGACCCGCGCGTGTATGCCGTCGGCGAGTGTGCCAACCATCGCGGCACAGCCTACGGACTGGTGGCGCCGCTGTTCGAGCAGGCCAAGGTCTGCGCCAACCACCTGGCGATGCTCGGCTTCTCGCGCTATCTCGGCTCGGTGACCTCGACCAAGCTCAAGGTCACCGGCATCGACCTGTTCTCCGCTGGCGATTTCCTCGGTGGTGAAGGCACCGAGACCATCACCCTCTCCGACCCCATCGGCGGGGTCTACAAGAAGCTGGTGATCAAGGACAACATCCTCGTCGGCGCTTGCCTGTACGGCGATACGGCCGACGGTGGCTGGTATTTCCGTCAGGTGCGCGAAGGCCATAACGTCAGCGAAATTCGCGATCACCTGATGTTCGGTGAAGGCGCCATCGGTGACACCGGTCATCAGGGTCAGAACAAGGCAATGGCCATGCCCGACGGCATGGAAGTCTGCGGCTGCAACGGTGTGTGCAAGGGCGACATCGTCAAGGCGATTCAGGAGCACGGGCTGTTCTCCGTTGACGACGTGAAGAAGCACACCAAGGCGGCCAGCTCCTGCGGCTCCTGCGCCGGGCTGGTCGAACAGATCCTGATGAACACCGTCGGCGGCGCGGCGGACGTAAAGCCCAAGAGCGAGAAAGCCATCTGCGGGTGCAGTGATCTCCCGCATGGGCAGGTGCGCAAAGCCATTGTCGAGCAACACCTGATCAGCATTCCGGATGTGATGAGCTACCTGAACTGGCGCACGCCCAACGGCTGCGCCACCTGCCGCCCGGCGTTGAACTACTACCTCATCTCCTCCTGGCCGGGCGAAGCGAAGGACGACCCGCAGTCGCGCTTCATCAACGAACGCGCCCACGCCAATATCCAGAAAGACGGCACCTACTCGGTGGTGCCCCGCATGTTCGGCGGCGTGACCAATGCAGCCGAGCTGCGCCGCATTGCGGATGTTGCCGACAAGTATCAGGTGTCGATGGTCAAGGTCACCGGTGGCCAGCGCATCGACCTGCTGGGCATCAAGAAAGAGGACCTGCCGAACGTCTGGCAGGACCTGGACATGCCGGACGGCCACGCTTATGGCAAATCCATTCGTACCGTGAAGACCTGCGTCGGCAAGGAGTTCTGCCGTTTCGGCACCCAGAACTCGACCGCGCTGGGCATCGATCTGGAGAAGGCGCTGTTCGGCATGTACTCGCCGCACAAGGTGAAGCTGGCCGTCTCCGCCTGTCCACGCAACTGCGCCGAATCGGGCATCAAGGACGTCGGCATCATCGGCGTGGACTCGGGCTGGGAGCTCTACGTCGGCGGCAATGGCGGGATCAAGACCGAGGCCGGTGAATTCTTCGTCAAGGTCAAGACCGCGGACGAAGTCGCCGAGTACAGCTTCGCCTTTACCGCGAAGAAGCCTTCTACCTCGAGCGCACCGTGCACTACATGCAGCGTGTAGGCCTGGAATACATCAAAAAGGTCGTTCTCGAGGACGAAACCCGGCGCAAAGCGCTCGCCCAGCGCCTGATGTTCTCGCTGAGCTTCGAGGGCGACGGTTGGAAGAAGGCCATCGCCGAGCAATCGTTGAAGAAAGAGTACGAAACCATCCAGTTGACCCAGATCGAGCCGGCATGAGCGGCCGCCGTCAGCTCCAGCCGATCACCCCATCGCGAGGAAACACTCCATGAAATGGTTCGATATCTGCTCCCTGGACGAGATCAACCCACTCGGCGCACGCATTGTCGCCGGGCCGAAAGGCGACATTGCGGTGTTCCGTACCGCCGACGATCAAGTGTTCGCGCTGGACGACCGCTGCCCGCACAAGGGCGGCCCACTGTCCCAGGGCATCGTGTTCGGTAAGCAGGTCGCCTGCCCGCTGCACAACTGGCAGATCAACCTCGACAGCGGCGAAGCGGTCGCGCCCGATGTTGGCTGTGCCCATCGCCATGAAGCCCGCGTCGAGAACGGTCGCGTGCTGCTTTCGCTGAACAGCGCAACCGAATGCGCGTGATCACAGCACGAACGGGGCCGCAAACATGACTGAACACGCCACGCGCCAGACCACTGCTTCCACCTGTTGCTATTGCGGCGTGGGCTGCGGCGTGCTGATCGAGCACGACGGCGAGCGCATCCTTGATGTCACCGGCGACCCCAGCCATCCAGCAAACTTCGGCAAGCTGTGCAGCAAGGGTTCGACCCTGCACCTGACCGGCGATCTCGACGCCCGGGCGCTCTACCCCGAGCTGCGCTTGAGCAAAGCCCTGGCCCGTACACGTACCGGCTGGGACAGCGCGCTGGATCATGCCGCCAACGTATTCGCCGAGACCATCGCCGAGCACGGACCGGACAGCGTTGCCTTCTATATCTCCGGGCAGTTGCTGACCGAGGATTACTACGCGTTCAACAAGCTGGCCCGCGGGCTGGTGGGCACCAACAACATCGACTCGAATTCGCGCCTGTGCATGTCCTCAGCCGTGGTTGGCTACAAGCGCAGCCTCGGTGCCGACGCGCCACCCTGCAGTTACGAAGACATTGAGCAAAGCGACTGCGTGCTGATCGTCGGCAGCAACATGGCCTATGCGCATCCGGTGCTGTTTCGCCGCCTCGAAGAAGCCAAGGCTAAACGACCCGAGATGCAGATCATCGTGGTCGATCCACGGCGTACCGACACCGCCGAGCTGGCCGACCAGCATTTGGCGATTCTTCCGGGCACGGACGTCGCGCTGTTCCACGGCATCCTGCACATACTGCTGTGGGAGGGCTGGATCGACCGGGACTTCATCGAAGCCCACACCGACGGTTTCGAGGACCTGAAGCGCTTGGTTCGCGACTACAGCCCGGCCCTGGTCGCGGACCTCTGCGGCATCAGCGTGGCCGAGCTGCAGGATTGCGCGCGCACGATCGGCAGCGCGCCGAGCTTCCTTTCGCTCTGGTGCATGGGCGTCAACCAGTCCACGGCCGGCAGCGCCAAGAACAGTGCATTGATCAACCTGCATCTGGCTACCGGGCAGATTGGCAAGCCTGGCGCCGGCCCCTTCTCCCTGACTGGTCAGCCTAATGCCATGGGTGGCCGCGAGACGGGCAGCCTGTCCAACCTGCTACCCGGTCATCGCGAAGCTGGCAATGCCGAGCATCGCGCCGAGGTCGCCGACTATTGGGGCGTGCCCGCACTGCCGGAAACCGCTGGTCTCTCGGCCATCGAGCTGTTCGAGGCGGTGCGCAGCGGAAAGATCAAAGCACTGTGGATCGCCTGCACCAACCCCGCGCAATCGATGCCGGACCAGCAGAAGGTTCACGAAGCCCTAGCGGCTTGCCCGTTCGTGGTGGTGCAGGAAGCCTTCTTCACCACTGAAACCTGCCGCTACGCCGACCTGCTATTGCCCGCCGCCAGTTGGGGCGAAAAGGAAGGCACGGTGACCAATTCCGAACGCCGCGTCAGCCATGTGCGCTCGGCCATCACCGCACCGGGTGAGGCGCGTGCCGACTGGTCGATCACCTGCGATTTTGCTCGGCGGCTGGAAAGCCTGATGCGTCCCGGTCAGGCCAGCCTGTTCGACTTCAACAACCCAGCGGCGCTGTTCGAGGAATACAAGCTGCTCACGCAGGGCCGCGACCTTGACCTGTCCGGCCTCAGCCACGCCGTGATCGACCGTCTCGGCCCGCAGCAATGGCCTTTCCCCGCTGGTGCTCGGCAAGGCACGCCGCGGCTCTACGAAGACGGGGTGTTCCAGACCGGCAACGGCCGTGCACGTTTCCTCGCCGAGCAATATCAGGCGCCGAAGGAGAAACGCGAGGCGCGGTTCCCACTGACACTGAACACCGGCCGCTTGCGTGATCACTGGCACGGCATGAGCCGCACCGGAACCGCTGCGCGCCTATTCGGCCACGTCGAAGAAGCACTGCTCAGCATGAACGGCGATGACATGCGTCGTCGTCGCCTGCTCGATGGCCAACTGGTCAAGGTGCGTAGCCGCCGTGGCGAGCTGCTGTTGCCGATTCACAAGGACGACAGCCTACGTCCGGGCCAGGCTTTCCTGCCGATGCATTGGGGTGACCGCTTCCTCAAGGGCTTGGGCGTCAACCGCCTCACGCTGCCGGCCTTCGACCCGATTTCCAAGCAACCGGAACTCAAGCACGCCGGGGTCGAGGTGGAAAAGGTTGAGCTGCCATGGCAGTTCTTTGCCCTCGTCGAAGGCTCCGTGCAAAAACGATTCGAAGCGCTGCGCCCGCTGTTCGAAGGCTTCGCCTACGCCAGCTTTAGCCTGACCGGCCGCGAGCGGCCGGCGCTGGTGATCCGCGCGGCATGCAACGAGCCGCCTAGCCGCACGCAACTGGCGAAACTTGAGCAACTGCTCGGCCTGGATGAAGGCCCTGTGCTGGTCTATGACGACCCGCGACGCAGCGTCGGCAAGCGGGTGCGTATCGAGGATGGCCGCATTGTCGCCCTCAGTCTGTCCGGCGAAACCGCCGCGCGCGACTGGCTCAAGCAACTCTGGCACGACGGCAAAGCCGACCAGGCACTGCGCCGCTGGTTGCTCGCGCCATTGAGCACGCCGCCAGGCGGCGACGTGCGCCCCGCCAAGACGCTGTGCAACTGCATGAACGTCAGCCAGGACGCGATCTGTTCAGGCATCGAGCGGGGCCTGGATTTGAATGGATTGAAGCGGGAGCTGGGTTGCGGCACCAGTTGCGGCTCCTGTGTACCGGAAATCAAGCGGCTGCTGGTGAAACAACCGGCAGTGGCTTGAACATCAACAGCTGGCGATGCATGGCGCGTCGCCGAAGTGATTAAAGCAACAGGTGAGGTGGAAACATGAGCGCAAAAGTCTGGCTGGTTGGCGCGGGGCCCGGTGATCCGGAGCTGCTGACACTCAAGGCCGTACGCGCCATGGGTGAGGCACAGGTCGTACTGATTGATGATCTGGTCAATCCCGCCATGCTCGAACACTGCCCCAACGCGCGGGTGATCCCAGTGGGCAAACGCGGCGGCTGCCGGTCGACACCACAAGCCTTCATCCATCGGTTGATGCTGCGCTATGCACGCCAGGGCAAATGCGTGGTGCGCCTGAAAGGTGGCGATCCATGCATTTTCGGCCGCGGTGGCGAAGAAGCCGAATGGCTGGCCCAGCGCGGGATAGAGGTCGAACTGGTGAATGGCATCACCGCCGGCCTGGCTGGTGCCACACAGTGCGGTATCTCGCTGACCCAGCGCGGCGTGGCACGCGGCGTGACGCTGGTCACCGCGCACACGCTCGACGGCAGCAGCCCCGAGTGGCATGCGCTGGCGCAAACCGGCACCACCCTGGTCGTCTACATGGGCGTGAGCAGCTTGCAGCAGGTTCAGCTCGGTCTCATGGAAGGCGGCCTGTTGGCCAGCACCCCGGTGGCGATGATCGAAAACGCCTCATTACCGCAGCAACGCGAATGTCGTTCGCAGCTCGGTGTGATGTGCACTGACGCAGCCGCTTTTCAGCTCAAAAGCCCAGCGATTCTGGTCATCGGTGAGGTCGCGGCGCAGGCCGTAACGCAGGTTTTGAGCCGAATCGCATAGCCTGCGTGCATTGGACTCACTCAGCCGTTTGATAGTCTTGGTGGCCGTGATGGCAATGTGATGGTAGTTTCCGCGCCCCACATTTAGGCACGGAGCCAACCGATGAAAACGCCCGCATATTTCGCTGCCCTAGCTGCTGCAGCCTTGCTGACAGGCTGCGTCGTGCAAAGCACGTACACCAAGACCGTAACGGTGACAAAAGACCCGAGCGGAAAAGTGTTAAACATCACCGAGACCGAAACCGTGGTGCAGCCTGCCCAGGGCTATCCAGTCAAGTTGCAACTGATCAAGGACGTTCAGCCATAACTGGGTGCGTCATTTGCAGATCAAGCGGCTATAAAAAAACCGCGACCCTGGGGTCGCGGTTTTTTGTCACGGCTCGAGCATCACGCCTTCTGCCGCAGCTTCTCCGGTTTGATCAGGAAGCGCGCCAATGCAGGCAGCAGCCAGATCGCGCCGACCATGTTCCAGAGGAACATGAAGGTCAACATCAGGCCCATGTCAGCCTGGAACTTGATCGCCGAGAACACCCAGGTGAACACACCGATGGCCAGGCAGATGCCGGTGAAAACCACCGCCTTGCCTGTCGACTTCAGGGTTTCGTAATAGGCATCCTGCAGCGTCATGCCCTGGCGCAGGTAGGATTCCAGACGGCTGTAGATATAGATGCCGTAGTCCACACCAATACCCACCCCGAGCGCGATCACCGGCAGCGTCGCGACTTTTACGCCAATCCCCATGAAGGCCATCAGCGCGTTGCCTAGGATGGAAGTCAGCACCAGTGGCAGGACGATGCACAGGGTCGCAGCGACGGAGCGGAAGGTCAGCAAGCACATGAAACTCACCGCTGCGTAGACCGCAATCAGCATGGTGGTTTCGGAGGCGGCGATGACTTCGTTGGTCGCTGCTTCGATACCGGCATTGCCTGCTGCAAGGACGAACTCTAGCCCTTCGCGGTTGTTTTCCTCGGCGAACTCGCGGGCCGCAGAAACAACATGCTCCAGCGTTTCGGCTTTGTGGTCATTGAGGAACACCAGCACCGGCGCGAGCGAGCAATCGCTGTTGTACATGCCTTCGGCACGAGCGATGGAGCTGTTCAGCACGAACTGGTTACGAGACAAGGTCTCCCACTTCAGGCTGCCCTCGTTCATGCCCTTGATGCTTTGCCGTGCCACGGTGACCATCGACACCGCTGACTGGACACCCTCGGTGTTCTCCATTTTCCACATCAGCTCGTCCATGGCGGCGAGCGTGTCGTAATGGGCGCAGCCTTCGGGGGCCGTTTTCACCATCACCACCAGCACGTCCGAACTGGTCGAGTAGTTGCTGATGACGAAGTCGTTGTCGAGGTTGTAACGCGAGTCCGGGTGCAGTTCCGGTGCGCCCTGGTCGAGGTCGCCGATCTTCAGATTCTGTCCGTACCAAAGTCCACCACCCACGGCGAGCAGCGCAATGACAATGGAAATCGGCGCGACGATCGGGTTGGCAAAGTTGGACAGCAGACGCCAGAACGGGTGGTTACGCGCGGCCTCCTCTCGAGCCTGCTTGACGGCCCGCTGACTGATGCCCATGTAGGAAATAGCCACCGGCAGCAGGATCAGGTTGGTCAGAATAATGACCGCCACGCCCAGCGAAGCACCGATCGCCAGTTCGCGGATTACCCCGATATCGATCAACAGCAGGGTCACGAAGCCGACGGCGTCGGACGCCAAGGCCACCATGCCGGGAATGAAAAGTTGGCGGAACGCCATCCGTGCTGCAGCTAACGGGTCGTCGGTTTCGCCGGAAGCCATGGCGATACCGTTGATCTTCTGCACGCCATGGGAGATCCCGATGGCAAATACCAGGAACGGCACCAGCATCGAATAGGGATCGAGTCCGAAGCCCAGCGTGTGCAGCAGACCAAGCTGCCAGGCCACGGCAATCAGGGTCGTCACCACCACCGCGATGGTGCTCTTGAAGCAGCGGGTGAACCACAACAGCAGCGCCAGTGTGATGCCGATGGCGACAAAGAAGAACAGCGCGACGCCGACCAGACCATCAATCAGGTCACCGACCTTTTTGGCGAAACCGATGATGTGAATCTCCACATTCGGATTCTGCGCCTCGTACTTGTCGCGAATCTTCTCTTCCAGCTCGTGAGAGAACTTCTGGTAGTCGAGCTTGATCTGCTTGCTGCGATCATCCGGATCCGAGTAGGACTCCATCAGCGGCACGTCGATAATGCTGGACTTGAAGTCGTTGGCGACCAGACGCCCGACCTGACCGGACTTGAGAATGTTGCTGCGAAGGTCATCGAGGCTTTCCGGCGACCCGTCATAGGTCTGCGGAATGACCTCACCGCCGGCGAAGCCCTGCTCTGTCACCTCGGTCCAGCGAACGCTGGGACTCCAAAGCGACTTCATGTTGGAGCGGTCGACACCCTGGATATAGAACACTTCGTCATGGATCTGACGCAGCGTTTCCATGTAGTCCTTGGCGAAGATGTCACCGTCCTTGGCTGCCACAGAGATCCGCACCGTGTTGCCCAGGTTGGCCAGATCATCGCGATGCTGGAGCATGTTCTGAATGTAGGGATGCCCGAGCGGGATCATCTTTTCGAAGCTGGTCGAAGGACGAACCTGGGCAGCCTGGTAGAACAGGAACACGCTGATCAACAGGCAGACAAGGATCACTGCCGGTCGATTGTTGAATATCAGGCGCTCGAGAAACGACGCCGGCTTCTGCTGATGCTTGGTCATGTTGGCTCCGGCTTATTGTTGTTGTGCGGGCAGGTTGGCACCGGTTGGCGAAACGATCCTGACACCGCTCTGCCCGACGAGGATCAGGTTGCCGTCCGGATTGGAGACGACGCCCGACAGGGAGCGCCGGTCAGGCCGGCTAAACAGCGTGAAGCTCTTTCCGTTGTCCTCGCTGCTGAGCACGGTGCCACCGTGGCCGACTACGACGATGCGTCCATCGGCCAGCCTGTTGCCATCAGCCAGTCCCGACTCGACGGCATCACCGTCGTCCAACAGCTCGATGGCTTGCCAGCTGTCGCCAAAATCGGTTGAGCGGAACAGGTTGCCGCGCAGGCCAAACGCGACCACGACACCCGGCTCGCCACCACCAACGACGCCAAAGAACGAGCCCTGATAAGGCGACTCGACGCGCTCCCAGGTCTCACCCATGTCGGCGGAGCGGAACATGCCGCCCATCTCGCCAACGATGAACAGGCCGGACCCGGGAATCTCGGCGATGGCATTGAGGTGAGAGCCGTCCTCGTTGTCCAGGCGATCGGCAACGTCTTCCCAGTTCTTGCCGCCGTCGGTGGTTTCCAACAACACGCCGTAAGCGCCGGTGGCGAAACCGTGCTGGTCATTCTCGAACCAGACGTCGAGCAGCGGCACTTCGCCCTCGCGGTTCTCGTACTGCTGCGTCCAGGTCTGACCGCCGTCCGTGGTGCCGAGGATCAGCGCGTCGTGACCGACCGCCCAACCGTGCTGTTCGTCAGCGAAATACACCGCCGTCAGCAGCTGCCGGGTAGGCACCTTGGCTTGGGTCCAGCTGGAACCACTGTCGTCGGAATAGAGGATGTGGCCGCGATCACCGGCCGCCACCAGACGCTTGCCGGCATGAGCAATATCGAGAAGCAAGCTGGTGGCGGCTTTCTGCGATTCGATCGCATATCGAACGCCCGGCTCGGCAGGGTTTTGGGCCTGAGCAGGCGCGGCTAGAAACAGGATGGAGAGAACACTGCAGAGCGAGAGCGTTCTTGCCAGCGGCGATTGACTACGGAACTTCGGCGTGCGGGTCGTTTTTTCCACGCGGCCAACCGGTGTGCGCCACATGACGGGCTCACTCATACATACCCCCTTTATTCTTATTAGGTAAGGCCTGCGTAGGAAGGCAGGCGAGGCCATGCTATAGGGCTTTCGAAAGCGGCGGCAATTGGCTGGACGTTATGTTTTGTTAAGCATGGCTCAATGATGTTGCGTGATAGGTATGCCTTATGGCACGGCGCTTGGCGCTCTTCTTCTCCGGCATTAGAAGGGGATGTCTGATCGCGACCGGCTAGCACCTCTGTGAACGAAAAATCCCGCGGCAAGCGCGTAATGCTGTTCACTTAAGCGGAGCAGCCTTACGGTCCACCGGATACCGGGTCTTGGAAATCTTCACCGTTCTTG
>JAKUTK010000084.1 GCA_022448005.1 Pseudomonas sp. | reverse complement strand
GAAAAATGCCCGTATCTCACGATACGGGCATTTTCTCTAACCACCGTTCAGACCGCTAGGTTTTCACACAGTCTGTTCGGCGGGCTTTTTCGTTTCCAAAGCTCGCGTATCATGTCGGCCAGTACTGAAACTGGTGGCCCATGAAATTCGCAATCGCTCTGTTCTCACCTCCGCACTCGCCTGCTGCACGGCGCGCATTGCGTTTTGCAGAAGCAGCGCTGGCGGGTGGACACGAGATTGTCCGGCTGTTCCTCTATCAGGACGGCGTGCATAGCGCCTCGGCCAACATTGTGGCTGCACAGGACGAGCTAAACGTGAGCGAACAGTGGAACCAGTTCATCACTCGCCACCGGCTGGATGGTGTCGTCTGCATCGCCGCCGGCCTGCGCCGCGGTGTGCTGGATCAACAGGAAGCAAACCGTTATCAGCGTCCGGGGGCAAACCTGGCTGCTGGGTGGGAGCTGTCCGGTCTAGGTCAACTACACGAAGCCAGCCAGCAGGCCGACCGCCTCGTGTGTTTCGGAGGTCATTGATGGCTCGCTCGATGCTCATCATCACTCGCCAATCACCGTGGTCTGGTCCGTCCGCGCGCGAGGCGCTGGATATCGTCCTTGCCGGCGGTGCGTTTGAGCTGCCGCTCGGCCTGCTGTTTCTGGATGACGGTGTGTTTCAGCTGATGGCTGCACAACAAGCTGCTCGGCTCGAGCAGAAGGATTTGACTGCAAACCTGCAGGCGTTGCCGATGTTCGGCATCGAGTCGCTGTATGCAGCCAAGCGCAGCCTCAGCGAGCGCGGCCTGGATGATGCACAGCTGTCTCTTCCGGTTGAGCTGCTGGACGACGCTGACCTCGGCGCTCTTATCAACCGCTACGACCATGTGATCACGCTCTGATGGCAACCTTGCACCTGCTTTCACACTCGCCTTTTTCCGATGACCGCCTGGTCAGCTGCCTGCGACTGCTCTCGGTTGATGATGCGCTGTTGCTCTGCGGCGACGCCGTGTACGCCCTGCAAAACGGCACGGCTCAGTGTCAGGCACTGGAGTTGATGCCAGATAACATCGCGCTTTTCGCACTGGAGGAAGATATCTCCGCGCGCAACCTTGGTGCCCTTCCGGCACGCTTGCAACAGATTGACTATGAGGGTTTCGTCGAGCTGTGCTGCCGGTTTGAGCGGACCAACTCCTGGCTATGAACACGATGAACGTGGATGGCACACAGGTTGCTGTGGATCAGGAAGGCTTTTTGCTCGACCTGAATGACTGGAGCGAACCTGTGGCCGAGGCATTGGCCCACGCAGAAGACATCTCGCTTCAGCCCGAGCACTGGGAAATCATCAAGGTACTGCGCGAGTTTTATCAGGAGTTTCAGCTGTCGCCCGCAACCCGTCCGCTGATCAAGTACACCGCCCTGAAGCTAGGTCCGGACAAGGGCAACAGCATGCACCTGAACCGTCTATTCAAAGGCACCCCCGCCAAGCTTGCAGCAAAGTTGGCAGGCCTGCCGAAACCGAGCAACTGCATATGAGCGTCATCACCCCTGCTGAACACCCGTTCGCCGTCTTCGTCCGTATTCTCGGCAAAGGCAAACGCGGCGCCCGCGACCTGACTCGTGAAGAGGCCCGCGAAGCGATGGGCATGTTGCTGGACGGCAAAGCCGAGGACACGCAACTCGGCGCCTTTCTTATGCTGCTACGCCACAAAGAGGAAAGTGCAGAAGAACTCGCCGGCTTCACCGAAGCCGTGCGCGAACGGCTGAAGGCCCCAGCGATCGCGGTGGACATTGACTGGCCCACCTACGCGGGCAAAAAACGGCACCTACCGTGGTACTTGCTGGCGGCCAAATGCCTGGCACGCAATGGCGTTCGAATATTCATGCACGGCGGTGGCGCGCATACCGCAGGGCGCATGTACACCGAACAGCAGCTTGAGTTGTTGGGCATCCCGCGATGCGGGAACTGGGCTGACGCTAGCGCCGCGCTGGACCGAGGTAATCTTGCATTCATGCCGCTCGGTGCCTGGATGCCAGGGCTTCAGCACATGATCGATCAACGCAACATCCTTGGCTTGCGATCACCGATCCATTCGCTGGCTCGAATCCTCAATCCCCTGGGTGCCCGCTGCGGTCTGCAGAGCATTTTTCATCCCGGCTATCAGGCCAATCACCGGGAAGCCAGCCGATTACTGGGCGACACCTCAATCGTGATCAAGGGCGAAGGTGGCGAAATCGAGGTGAACCCGGACGGTGTCGCCCACCTTTACGGTACGCAGGCAGGCGCATCTTGGGACGAAGATTGGCCTGCCCTATCACCCCAACGTCACGTCAAGCCGGCGCAACTCGATCCGCAGCACCTGCTCGCTGTCTGGCAAGGGGGCGAAGATGCCTACGGCGAACTCGCGGTCGTTGCGACGATGGCGCTAGCGCTGCGAGGCCTCGGACAGCCGCGCGACGCCGCGTTTGCGCAGGCCGGGGAGTTCTGGACGAATCGAAACCTATCGAGCTAAACGATTGGTTTGACCGGGCATTACGACTGATCCATCGAACCGTGCCACCTACACTGTTTCTCATTCGAAACCTGGAGGCGAACATGGGGCTTTTAGTAGACGGACAGTGGCAAGACCGTTGGTACGAAAACAATGGAGACGGTGAGTTTCAGCGAGAGCAGGCTCAGCGGCGAGATTGGATTACTGCGGACGGCAAGCCGGGCCCGGATGACCGCGCTGCGGTCCAGGCGCAAGCCGGCCGTTATCATCTCTATGTATCGCTGGCTTGTCCCTGGGCCCACCGCACTCTGATCTACCGCAAGCTCAAAGGACTCGAGTCGCTGATTGAGGTTTCGGTGGTCAGCTGGCTCATGGCCGAACACGGCTGGACGTTCGACAGGGAGAAAGGCTCCACCGGCGATGCGCTGGACGGGCTGACCTACCTGCATCAGCGCTACACCGCGGACGATAATAATTGCACCGGCCGCGTGACGGTTCCCGTCCTGTGGGACCGGGAGCAGCAGCGGATCGTCAATAACGAGTCCGCCGAGCTGATCCGAATCTTCAATACTGCTTTCGATGAGCTGACCGGTTCGACGCTAGACCTCTACCCGGAGCCGCTACGTGCCGAGATTGACTCACTCAACGAGCGCATCTATCCGCACATCAACAACGGTGTTTATCGGGCAGGCTTCGCTTCGACGCAAAAAGCCTACGAGGCGGCGTTCGATGAGGTATTTGCGGAACTAGACTGGCTGGAGCAGCGCCTCGGTGAAAGACGGTACCTGACTGGGGAATACCTGACCGAAGCCGATTGGCGACTGTTCACCACGATCGTTCGCTTTGACGCGGTCTACCACGGCCATTTCAAGTGCAACCTGCGACGTATCGAAGACTACGCGAACCTTTCGAACTGGCTTCGAGAGCTTTACCAATGGCCAGGCATTGCGGAAACCGTCGACTTCACGCATATCAAGCAGCACTACTACGCAAGTCATCGGCACATCAATGCCAACGGCATCGTGCCTAAAGGCCCCGACTTGGCGCTCCACCGCACACATGACCGCGACCGTCTGCCCGGCAAAGGCATCTGGTCGCGGTAATCACTCAACTGCCGACATTCCGCGACAGATCATCTGTCGCGGTTCTGAGCACCCTCGAACCAGGCGAGTTTCTCGCGCAACTGCACAACTTCGCCGACGATAACCAGGGTAGGAGCTTGAACCTGCTCACTGGCGACCCGCTCGGCCAGATCTGCAAGCGTTCCGGTGAAGACTCGCTGGTTCACCGTAGTACCTTGCTGAACCAGTGCTGCGGGCGTATCAGCGGCGCGACCATGGGCAATCAATTGCTGGCAGATGACCGGCAACCCGACCAGACCCATGTAAAACACCAGCGTCTGACTTGGCGCCACGAGCTCCGACCATGGCAGATCGGAGCTGCCATCCTTCAAGTGCCCGGTCACAAAGCGCACTGACTGCGCGTGATCGCGATGCGTCAGCGGAATACCTGCATAGGCAGCGCAACCGCTGGCTGCCGTGATGCCGGGTACGACCTGGAACGGTACGTCGTGCGCAGCCAGCTCCTCGATCTCTTCACCACCGCGGCCAAAGATGAACGGATCACCTCCTTTTAGGCGCAGCACGCGCTTGCCTTCCTTGGCCAAGGTCACCAGCAACTGGTTAATCTGGTCCTGCGGCACCGCATGCGCGGCGCGCTGCTTCCCGACATAGATACGATCAGCATCCCGACGGCACAGATCGAGAATCGCTGGCGCGACGAGACGGTCATAGAGCACCACGTCGGCTTGCTGCATCAAACGCAGGGCGCGGAACGTCAGCAGGTCAGGATCACCGGGGCCTGCGCCGACCAGATACACCTCACCAAGGCTTTTTGGCTCGGCACCGGAAAGCTTCTCGACCAACAGTCGTTCAGCCTCCTGCTGCTGCCCTGCCAATGCTCGCTCAGCGACATCGCCTTGGAAGACCTCCTCCCAGAAGACACGACGCTGTTGCACGTTGGCGAACCTCGCTTTGACCTGCCCGCGGAATTTTTTCGCCAGACCGGCCAGCTCGCCATAAACCGAGGGTACCCAGGTTTCGATGCGCGCACGCATCAGTCGGGCCAGCACCGGCGCGTCACCGCCGCTTGAAACTGCGATCATCAACGGAGAGCGATCGACGATTGCAGGGAAGATCACCGTGCACAGCTGTGGTGAGTCCACCACGTTGACGGGCATACCAAGCGCCTTGGCATCTTCAGAAACCTGCGCGTTCAAGGGCTCATCATCAGTCGCCGCAATGGCCAGCACGCACCCTGACAGATCGCTGTGGAGGTAACCGCGGTGCAGGGTCTGACCACTGCCCTCCGCAACCAACTCGCTCAGCTCTGCTGCTATTTCTGGAGCGACCACGCGCAGCACAGCGCCCGCTTCTGACAATAACCGCGCCTTGCGCAGCGCAATCTCACCGCCGCCGACAACCAATACGGTACGGCCCTTCAGATTGTGAAAAAGCGGCAGAAAATCCATGGGCAAGTCCTGGTGACGTAATGAGATAGGGCCATCTCAACCATTACGGCAAAGACAGCCCTTGTCGAGAATCAAGGAGCCCGGACGGGCCGTTGATTATCGGCTGGCAGCGAGTTCGATGCTCAGGTTCGCGAAAGCAGGCCCCGCCGAATCAACCGATTAGTTCAATTCCGCCCATGTATGGCTTGAGCGCTTCCGGCACGAGGATAGTGCCATCGGCCTGCTGGTAGTTTTCCAGCACGGCAACCAGCGTGCGGCCGACGGCGAGGCCGGAGCCGTTCAATGTATGTACCAGTTCAGGCTTACCGGTTTCGGGGTTGCGGTAGCGCGCCTGCATGCGACGGGCCTGGAAGTCACCGCAGCTGGAGCAAGAGGAGATTTCACGATACTTGTCCTGGCTTGGAACCCAAACCTCCAGGTCGTAGGTCTTGACCGCGCTAAAGCCCATGTCGCCCGTGCACAGGGACAAAACCCGGTAAGGCAGCTCGAGAAGTTGAAGCACTTTCTCGGCATTCGCTGTGAGACCCTCAAGCGCTTCAAGTGACTGGCTCGGCTCGACGATCTGAACCATCTCGACCTTGTCGAACTGATGCTGGCGAATCATCCCGCGCGTGTCGCGGCCCGACGCGCCTGCCTCGCTGCGGAAACACGGAGTATGCGCAACGAACTTCAGCGGCAGGAGCTTGGCATCAAGAATCTCACCAGCCACGATATTGGTCAGCGAGACCTCAGCTGTTGGAATCAGGTAGAGATCAGCTTCATTCTCACGGCTGATCTTGAACAGGTCTTCTTCGAACTTGGGCAGCTGCCCGGTGCCCTGCAGTGCCGGCGCCTGGACCAGATAAGGCGTGTAGGCCTCTTCATAGCCGTGCTCGCGGGTGTGCAGATCGAGCATGAACTGCGCCAGCGCCCGGTGCAGACGAGCAATCGGACCGCGCATCAGCGCAAAGCGTGCGCCGGACAACTTGGCAGCCGTCTCGAAATCCAGCCAACCGTGTTGCTCACCCAGCGCGACGTGGTCCTTGACCTCGAACTCGAACGTGTTGGGCGTTCCCCAGCGACGCACTTCAACGTTCTCATCCTCATCCTTGCCGACAGGAACCGACTCATGCGGCAGGTTCGGCAGGCTGAGCATCAGTTGATCCAGTTCGCTCTGGATGTTCTCCAGTTCGGTCTTTCCGGCTTCCAGTTCGGACCCCATACGATCGACGTCAGCAAGTAACGGCGCGATGTCTTCACCACGCTGCTTGGCCTGACCAATGGACTTGGAGCGAGCGTTGCGCTCAGCCTGAAGTTGCTCGGTACGGGTCTGCACGGTTTTGCGCTGGGCTTCCAGGGCCTCGATACGCGCTACGTCCAGCTGATAGCCGCGGGTGGCGAGGCGCTCGGCCACGTCTTGCAGCTGTGTGCGTACCAGTTTCGAATCAAGCATGGTGGGTCTCGTCTATGAAAGCTTTGAGGAAAGGCGAAGAGGAACAGGAGTTTACTGCGATATGTGCCAGGTTCATAACCGCGCGAGCGCAAGCCCGGCCCAGGCAGCCAACAGACCACCGAATACGCTTACACCGATATAGCTAAACGCCGTCGCAGCCTGACCGCTCTCCAGCAAACGCAACCCATCCAGAGAAAAGCTGGAAAAGGTGGTCAAGGCGCCGAGGAAACCAATGATCAAACCGCCGCGTAGCTCCGGCGATAGGTCTGGGCGCTGCAGAAACGACGCGTAGAGATAGCCAATGAGCAGGCAACCGAGCACATTTACCGCCAAGGTCGCCAGGTGGAAATGCTTTGGCCATTGAGCAGAAACCCAGGTTGAAACACCGAACCGGATCAGGGTCCCGACAACCCCGCCAGCGGCCACGGCCAGTGCCATGCGAATCATGTCTTTCTCCGTTGACGCGAGCTCTGCCGATCAAGCCGCGTCAGGTGCTCAAGCTTGTCGCGTATCTTGCTTTCCAGCCCGCGCGGCACCGGATGGTAGTACTGCCGCGGCTCTATGGTTTCCGGGAAGTAATCTTCGCCAGCGGCGTACGCCTCAGGTTCATCGTGTGCATAGCGGTATTCATTACCGTAACCCAGTTCCTTCATCAGGCGGGTTGGCGCATTGCGCAGGTGCAACGGAACCTCTTGTGAACCATTCTCGCGAACATCACGCATCGCTGCATTGAAGGCGCTGTAGACGGCGTTGCTCTTGGGCGCACAGGCGAGATAGACGATTGCCTGCGCCACCGCCAGTTCACCTTCTGGGCTACCCAGGCGCTCTTGAACATCCCAGGCCGAGAGGCACAGGCTCAGCGCTCGTGGATCGGCATTCCCGACCTCTTCACTGGCCATGCGTACCACTCGGCGTGCGATGTACAGCGGGTCGCAACCGCCGTCGATCATTCGCGCAAACCAATACAGCGAGGCGTCCGGGTTCGATCCACGTACAGATTTGTGCAGCGCTGAGATCTGGTCGTAAAAAGCTTCGCCACCTTTATCGAAGCGCCGACGGCTGTCGCCCAACAGGTCCTGTAGCAGTTCGACGCTGATCTCGCCGCCTTCTTCCGCCAAATCGGAAGCGTTTTCCAGCAGATTCAGCAACCGTCGCCCATCGCCATCCGCGGCTGCCATCAGGATCTGAAAGCTTTCGTCCGGCAGGCTCAGATGCAAATCACCAAGGCCTTTCGGTTCGGTCAAGGCGCGGGTGACAAGTCTTCGCAGTGCCGCTTCATCGAGGCTCTTGAGTACATAAACGCGTGCGCGAGAGAGCAGCGCGTTGTTCAGCTCAAACGACGGGTTTTCTGTAGTCGCACCGATAAATATCAGCGTGCCATCTTCGACATAGGGGAGGAACGCGTCCTGCTGGGACTTGTTGAAGCGGTGTACTTCGTCGACGAAGAGAATCGTACGTCGTCCGTACTGGGCCGCCTGCTGTTTAGCAATTTCGACTGCTTGCCGGATCTCTTTCACACCGGCTAGCACCGCCGAGACGGTTTCAAAATGAGCGTCCGAGACTTTCGCCAACAACCGGGCCAGTGTGGTCTTGCCAACTCCAGGCGGCCCCCAAAACACCATCGAGTGCAAAGCGCCCTGCTCGAGAGCCTCGCGCAACGGCTTACCACGCGCCAACAGGTGCTCCTGCCCGACATATTCATCCAGGCTGGCGGCGCGCAGGCGCGCAGCAAGGGGTTGGGCGACAGGTTCACGACTGAACAGGTCCATCGGCGACGCAAGCCTCTGATGCAAACGGCCTGCAGGAAAGCAGGCCGTATAGGTAAACGGAGTGGCGAGCAGCTGCTACTCGGAAATGACGTCAGCCCCTTCCGGTACTTCGAAGGTAAACAGGTCAGCCTTGAGTGGCTGGTTCAACTTGACGCCCTGAAACAGGATATTGGTGCGCTGACCAACGCCGTCAACCATTTGCATGTCGTTGATCACACCACCGCGGAAAGACAAGCGAAGGCTGTCGAACAGCGTGTCCTTGGCTTTCGGCTTGAGAGTGAAATCAACCACTTCGCCCGCCTCTTGATGCGACACCTCGAAATTCTCGTTGATCGCCGATACATCACCCGACAACAGTAAAGCAGGGGTATGCGTCAGGCGCTGATCGAGCGTCTGGATGGTGACCTGTTCCAGATCCGGATCGTACAGCCAGACTTTCTTGCCGTTGGAAACCAGCAACTGCTCCATCGGCTCATCGGTGTGCCAGCGAAACTGGCCAGGGCGCTTAAGCGACATTTCACCAGAGGTCTCCTGCAGCTGGGTTCCAGTGCCATCCAGAGACAGTTGAGAAAACCGGCCGGTCAAGGTCTCGGCCTTCTGCAGCAAGCCCGTCAGGCGCTGCACAGAAGCCGCCTGGTCAGCGTGAGCTGGAGTCAGGGTGAAAAGCAGAGCGGATGCAAACAACGCACGAATCAATTGCATGAAGCCCTCGGCGAACTAGTCGCGGGTAGGAGGCGGCGCGAGTACTTCGCGCGAGCCGTTAGTGTTCATTGATGTCACCACGCCCGCCATTTCCATGGCTTCAATCATCCGCGCGGCGCGGTTGTAGCCGATCTTGAGTTTGCGCTGAACGGCAGAAATCGATGCGCGGCGACTTTCGGTAACAAAGCGTACCGCCTCGTCGTAAAGCGGATCATCTTCACTGTTCTCACCCCCGCCTTCGCCTCCGCCGCCATCGAAGCCGCTACCGGCCTCTTCCACGCCCACCAGAATTTCTTCGATGTAATCAGGCGCACCGCGAGCCTTCCAGGCTTCAACCACGCGATGAACTTCTTCATCGGAAACGAACGCGCCATGGACGCGAATCGGCAGCCCGGTGCCCGGTGGCAGGTAAAGCATGTCGCCATGACCAAGCAATTGCTCGGCGCCGCCCTGGTCGAGGATCGTCCGCGAGTCGATCTTGCTCGATACCTGGAACGCCATACGAGTCGGAATGTTGGCTTTGATCAAACCCGTGATGACGTCCACCGAGGGCCGCTGGGTCGCCAGGATCAAGTGAATGCCCGCTGCCCGCGCCTTTTGGGCAATACGCGCAATCAACTCCTCAACCTTCTTGCCGACGATCATCATCATGTCGGCGAATTCGTCTACCACAACCACGATGGTCGGCAGTTTCTTCAGCAGCGGCGCTTCATCTTCCATGCTTTCGCGGCGATACAGCGGGTCGGTCAGTGGCGTACCGGCCTCCTCCGCGTCTTTCACCTTACGGTTGAAACCGGCCAGATTACGCACGCCCATGGCCGCCATCAGCTTATAGCGCCGTTCCATTTCGGCGACGCTCCAGCGTAGCGCGTTAGCGGCTTCCTTCATGTCAGTCACGACCGGGCACAACAGGTGTGGGATGCCTTCATAGATCGACAATTCGAGCATCTTCGGGTCGATCATGATCAACCGCGCATCTTCCGGCGTCGACTTGAAAAGGATCGAGAGGATCATCGCGTTCACACCGACCGACTTACCTGAACCGGTGGTACCGGCAACCAGCAGGTGCGGCATCTTTGCCAAGTCAGCAATCACCGGCTTACCGCCGATGTCGTGGCCAAGCGCGATGGTGACGGGCGATTTGGCATCATCGTAGGGCGCCGACGAGAGGACCTCGGAGAAGCGCACTATCTGGCGATCCTCGTTAGGAATCTCGATACCAACAGTGGTCTTGCCGGGGATTACCTCAACGACGCGCACGCTGATGACTGCCAGCGAGCGCGCAAGATCCTTCGCCAGGTTGGAGATGCGGCTGACCTTGACCCCAGCGGCCGGCTGGATTTCGAAACGCGTGATCACCGGGCCAGGGTGAACTGACTCGACAATGACCTCTACCCCGAATTCCTTCAGTTTGATTTCCAGCAGCCGCGACATGGCCTCAAGCGATTCCGGCGAGTACTGTTTCTGCTGCTTTTCCGCCACGTCCAGTAGCGATAATGGAGGCACGCTGCCTTCGATCAGTGGATCGACGAACAGGTTGGCCTGCTTCTCCTTTTGCACACGCTTGCTTTCCTCGACCGGCTTTTGCGGTGCGGCGGGAGGAATCACAGGAGGCGGTCGCTTGTCACGCTCGCTCATGTGCTTGCTCAACGACTCTTCGCGCTCCAGTAGGCGCTCCTTGACCTTGGCCCGCTCCCGCTGATCCGGAAGCGAGCTGGCGACTTCGCTTACCACATCGTCGGCTTCGCGTAGCTGCGCAACAATCTGCTTACGCTCGTTACGAGCGGACCACCAGCGACTGAAGAAACTCTGAATCAGTTCCACCAGGTCGAGGGTGATCTTGCCGGTCAGGTCCATCACTTTGAACCATGAAAGGTCCGTAAACACCGTTAGGCCAAATAGAAAGAATGCCAGCAGCAGCAACGTGCTGCCTTGGACATTAAGCGCTGCCTCTGCGAGCTGGCCCAAGCTCTCGCCCAACGCCCCACCCGCAGAAGCAGGCAGACCATCTGCAAACTGGAAGTGGATATAGGCAAGTGCGGAACCGGAAAGAATCAGAAAAACGAGCCCGATCAGCCGCCAGGAAAACAGCCACCCATTCCAGCTCCAGGGTTGGTGACGCGCACGAAAGATCTGCCAGGTCTTGACGCCTAGCAACAACGGAAACAGGAAAGCAAAGTAGCCAAGCGCCATGAACAGCACATCGGCAAACCAGGCGCCAGCGCGGCCAGCGGCGTTCTGGACCTGCTGGACATTGCTGGTATGCGTCCAACCAGGATCGGAGGGATCGTAAGTAAGCAGTGCCATCCAAAGGTAGGCACAAAGCGCGCCGAGCGCGATCAGTGCACCCTCTTTGAGACGGTAGTGCAGCTGCTGGCGCCAGACGGAAGCTGGCGCGGTAGAGGAGGTATTCTTCAAAACGCTTTATTTCCTGCGCCCGCGGCGCGCTCTATGAACCGTAATCTGCCTGAACTTGCACATTGTACGGGTTTGTCGATTCGATGGCATTGCCGGTTCCGTGCCGGCTTGGGCTTTTGTCCGTGCTTCGGTGTAGCATAAACGCCAGTTTTTTAAGCGTGACTCGACTGGAGCACGCTTCTCCATTGGCAACAAAGGCTTATGAGGGCTTTTTATGAATGAAGTCAAGCATTCACGTCTGATCATCCTCGGCTCGGGCCCGGCCGGTTATACCGCCGCCGTCTATGCAGCCCGGGCCAACCTGAAACCGGTGATGATCACCGGCATTCAGCCTGGCGGCCAGCTGACAACCACCACTGAGGTCGACAACTGGCCTGGAGACGTCGAAGGCCTGACTGGCCCAGCACTGATGGAGCGGATGCAGAAACACGCAGAGCGTTTCGACACCGAAGTAGTCTTCGATCACATCCACACCGCCGAACTGCAGCAGAAGCCCTTTATCCTCAAGGGCGACAGCGCAATCTACAGCTGCGACGCATTGATCATCGCAACCGGCGCATCGGCCCAGTATCTCGGCCTGCCATCAGAAGAAGCGTTCGCAGGACGAGGCGTGTCGGCATGCGCCACCTGTGACGGGTTCTTCTACCGCAACCAGGTCGTGGCCGTGATCGGCGGCGGCAACACCGCAGTGGAAGAAGCGCTGTATCTCTCAAACATTGCCAAGGAAGTGCATCTGATCCACCGCCGGGACAAGCTGCGCTCCGAGAAGATTCTGCAGGACAAGATCATGGAGAAGGCAGCCAATGGCAACATTCGCCTGCACTGGAACCACACGCTTGAAGAGGTGCTGGGCGATGCGAGTGGCGTAACCGGAGTGAGACTAAAGAGCACCGAGTCCGGCGAGGAGCAGAAGCTCGACCTGGCAGGCGTTTTCATCGCTATCGGACACAAGCCCAACACGGACCTTTTCCAAGGCCAACTCGAGATGAAAGACGGCTACCTCATGATCAAGGGCGGCAATGAGGGAGACGCGACAAGCACCACTATCCCAGGCGTGTTTGCTGCAGGCGATGTAGCCGATCACGTTTATCGCCAGGCGATCACTTCGGCCGGCGCTGGCTGCATGGCCGCGCTCGATGCCGAAAAATATCTCGACCTGTAAACCTTATACGGGCGGATGCGCCATCCGCCCCTGTGACTATCAATATGCTGACCTGGCTGCAGCGCGACGACCTGTCGTTCCCCCCGCTCGAAAAAGCCATGCGCGATCCCAACGGGCTTCTCGCTGCGGGAGGCGATCTCTCGCCTGAGCGTCTACTTGCAGCCTACCGTCACGGCTGCTTTCCCTGGTACCAGGAAGGACAACCACTACTCTGGTGGTCACCCGACCCACGCACCGTCCTCTACCCCGAAGAACTGCATGTCTCACGCAGCCTCGGCAAGAAGTTGCGGCAAGGTGCATTCAGCATCACCTTCGACAAAGCGTTTAGAGACGTCCTTGAAGGCTGTGCCGGCCCACGGAATTATACCGACGGCACCTGGATCACCCTACCGATGCAAGAGGCTTATCTGAAGCTGCATCAGCTCGGCATCGCCCACTCAGTTGAAGTCTGGCAAGACGAACGGTTGGTCGGAGGCCTCTATGGCCTCGCAATGGGTCGACTATTCTTCGGCGAATCAATGTTCAGTCGAACGACCGACGCGTCCAAGGCGGGATTCGTGACATTAGTGGAACGTCTCCGCGACTGGGAATTCAAATTGATTGACTGCCAGATGCACACGCAACACCTAGCCAGTTTTGGCGCGAGAGCCATACCACGCCAGACCTTCGCCAAGACGCTAGCCCACTATCTGGATGAACCCAGTACGGCCCGATGGGAGCCCTAGTCGACGAAGCCAAGCTGACCTACACTGATTTCAAGATTTTCGAGAGCTGCCCATGACTTCACTGGCTCGTCTCAAGTTCTACGCAACACAGCCTCACGCCTGCAGTTATCTGCCCGACGAGCAGGCCACTACGCTCTTCCTCGACCCCAGCCAGCCGATGGACGTACAGGTGTATGCAGAGCTGTCCGAAATGGGCTTCCGGCGCAGCGGTGACCATCTCTACCGCCCACACTGTCAACGCTGCACCGCTTGTATTCCAGCACGGATACCCGCCGACGGGCTGCAACTCAATCGCCAGCAGAAACGTATCCTCAAGCGCAACGCCGACCTTACCGTCACCGACGTCCGCCCTTCGTTCACCGAGGAGTACTACGCGCTCTACGCAAACTATATTGAACAGCGCCATGCTGACGGTGACATGTATCCGCCGAGCCGAGATCAGTTTCATACCTTTCTGGTTCGCGATCTGCCGTTTTCTCGATTCTACGAGTTTCGCCTGGAAGGACGCCTGCTTGCGCTGGCGGTGACGGACCTCCTGCCCAACGGTTTATCCGCTGTTTACACCTTTTACGACCCCAGCGAGGAACGTCGCAGCCTAGGCCGCTTTGCGATTCTCTGGCAAGTTGGTGAGGCGGCCCGACTAGGGCTGAAGGCGATCTACCTGGGCTACTGGATCAAAAACTGCCGCAAGATGAACTACAAGACCGAATACAGACCAATCGAGCTGTTGGTTAACCAACGCTGGATAACTCTAACCTGAGCTCTTGGCTCTCGGGGCCCTTTCAGGCACAATACTTGCCGCTTTTACCCGGGCATTCTTCGCACCGGGTCTATCATTGGACACCGAGGGCTTTACTGAATGTCGAAAGAAGACAGCTTCGAAATGGAAGGTACTGTCGTCGACACCCTGCCCAACACCATGTTTCGTGTGGAGTTGGAAAATGGGCACGTCGTTACTGCGCACATCTCCGGAAAGATGCGCAAGAACTACATCCGGATTCTTACCGGTGACAAGGTTCGCGTTGAACTTACGCCTTACGACCTGAGCAAAGGCCGCATCACTTACCGCGCCCGCTGACAGGACGCGAGCATGAACGCCCGGCATCGACCGGGCTTTTTTGTTGGCGGTCGCGCAACGGAGCGATCCAACTCGCCCGGTTGCGTCAGCAGGTACGGCGCCGCGCTTCTCCGGGATAGACGCCCCGCCGTCACCATTAACAGAAACGCCCGGCGATGCCGGGCGTTTTTGTTTCGGTGCGTCAATGTGCTAGGCCAGCTCGGCAGACGTTTCGAAGTCGAAGTACGGCTCGCCATCACGTATGTCGATGTGCACCACACCACCGTGCTCGGCCAGCTCCCCGAACAAAATCTCCTCAGCCAGCGGCCGCTTGATTTTGTCTTGGATCAGACGAGCCATTGGCCGCGCGCCCATTTGCACATCATAGCCACGCTCAGCCAACCAACCACGCGCCGCATCCGACACCTCAAGCGTGACGTGCTTATCCTCAAGCTGCGTCTGCAGCTCAATGAGGAATTTGTCGACGATGCTCTTGATGACTTCGTGACTGAGGCGGCCAAACTGGATGATCGTGTCCAAGCGGTTCCGGAACTCCGGTGTGAAGCTCTTCTTGATCACTTCCATCGCATCTGAAGCGTGATCCTGATGCGTGAAGCCAATCGAAGCTCTGGCCGCGGTTTCCGCTCCGGCATTGGTCGTCATGATCATAATCACGTTACGGAAGTCAGCCTTGCGGCCGTTGTTATCCGTCAGGGTGCCATGATCCATAACCTGCAATAGCAGATTGAAGACTTCAGGATGCGCCTTCTCGATCTCATCTAGAAGCAGGACACAGTGCGGCTGCTTGGTGATCGCCTCGGTCAACAACCCGCCCTGATCAAAGCCAACGTAGCCTGGCGGCGCACCGATAAGCCGAGACACGGTATGACGCTCCATGTACTCAGACATATCGAAGCGCACAAGCTCTATGCCTAGCGCCCTCGCAAGCTGTCGAGCCGCTTCTGTTTTACCGACCCCGGTAGGACCGGCGAAGAGGAACGAGCCTACCGGCTTATCTGGAGCCTTCAGCCCTGCACGCGATAGCTTGATCGCCGTGGACAGTGAATCGATAGCGTCATCCTGACCGAATACGGTCAGCTTCAAGTCACGCTCCAGATTGCGCAGCAGCTCCTTGTCTGAGGTGCTCACATGCTTTGGGGGGATGCGCGCAATCTTCGCGACAATGTCTTCAACCTGCTCGACGTCTATCCGTGAGACGCGTTTGTCTTCAGGCTGTAGACGCTGATATGCGCCCGCCTCATCAATTACATCGATTGCCTTGTCCGGCATGTGCCGGTCATTGATGTACCGAGAGGCGAGCTCCGCTGCAGCGCGAAGCGATTCGTCGCTGTACTCAATATTGTGGTGCTGCTCGAAACGACCCTTCAAACCTCTCAGGATACCGATTGTGTCTTCAACGGACGGCTCTGAAACATCGACCTTTTGGAAGCGACGCGCGAGCGCCCGATCCTTTTCGAAAATGCCACGGAATTCCTGAAAAGTGGTGGACCCAATACAGCGGATCTCCCCAGATGACAGCAACGGCTTGAGCAGATTTGACGCATCCATTACACCACCCGAGGCGGCGCCGGCCCCGATAATGGTGTGAATTTCATCAATGAACAGCACAGCCTGCGGACGCTTGCGAAGCTCGTTCAAGAGCGCCTTGAAGCGCTTTTCGAAATCACCCCGATACTTCGTACCGGCCAACAGGGCGCCAAGATCGAGCGAGTAAACCACGCTATTGGCGAGCAACTCGGGCACTTGATTGTCGACGATGCGCTTGGCAAGACCCTCAGCAATCGCAGTTTTACCTACCCCGGCCTCACCAACCAGCAACGGATTATTCTTGCGACGACGAGCCAGAATCTGAGCGACTCGCTCGACCTCATGCTCACGGCCGACTAGCGGATCGATACGACCCTGACGAGCCAAATCATTCAAATTGCTTGCATAAGCATCGAGCGGGTTGCTCGCTGTAGAGGATTCACCGCCCTCCTCATCCTGCATTTCCGCGTCGCCATCAGGATTGCCATTGTTACCCGGCACCTTGGAAATACCATGAGCGATATAGTTGACTACATCTATGCGAGCCACGTTCTGCTGCTTTAGCAGGAATACCGCCTGGCTTTCCTGCTCGCTGAAGATCGCAACCAGCACGTTGGCTCCAGTAACCTCACGCTTACCCGAACTCTGGACATGAAAGACCGCTCGCTGCAGTACCCGCTGAAAGCCCAGAGTTGGCTGGGTTTCACGCTCGTCATCATGCTGTGGAATCAATGGTGTCGTGGAGTCAATAAATTCCTGAAGGTCGTGACGCAGTTTATCGAGGCTGGCTCCGCAGGCGCGCAAAACCGTTGCGGCCGCTTCATTGTCCAGCAGGGCTAGCAGAAGGTGCTCAACCGTCATGAATTCATGACGTTTGGTGCGCGCCTCCTTGAAAGCCAGATTCAGTGTGACTTCGAGCTCACGGTTCAACATAGCTTTCACCTCTTACCCAGCAGTCGGGTTTAACCGTCCTTCTCGATCTCACAAAGCAACGGATGCTGGCATTCCCTTGCATATTGATTGACCTGCATTGCTTTGGTTTCAGCGACGTCGCGCGTATAGACGCCACAAACGGCCCGCCCTTCGGTATGAACCGCCAGCATGATCTTGGTGGCCAGCTCCCGATTGTGATTGAAAATTCCCTCGAGCACCTCCACGACGAAATCCATCGGCGTGTAGTCATCATTAAACATGACAACTTTGAACATCGGTGGTGCCTTCAGTTGCGGCTTGGCTTCTTCGACCGCCAGGCCAGAAGAATCGTCGTCCGACGGCTTCGGACGATCCTGATTGAATGTTAGTCGAATCTTGGGAAATGCACGCATGCGTATAACAGTTCTAGATCGGGGCGCCGAGGCCGGGTAAATAGAAGGGCTTCACAGCCACCTGACGAGTCGCCTTGACTATCGGCAAAACGATGATACAAACAGTATGTGCCACAACGGCAACGGGCTGCGCATGTGGGCCATGTGCTGCATCAGCGCGGAATGAAATGGATGTTACTCCAGTGATGGACTCCTTTGCAGAGGGATAACAGCATGCTAAGCGGTAAGGTCAAGTGGTTCAACAACGCTAAAGGCTACGGATTTATCGTAGCAGACGGCGGCGATGAGGACCTGTTCGCCCACTACTCGGCCATTCAAATGGAAGGGTACAGAACTCTGAAAGCTGGGCAAGCGGTCATGTTCGACATACTGCAAGGTCCCAAGGGCCTACACGCAACCAACATACGGTCGCTGCAAACCACTGCGGAGGCAGTTGCGCCTGCCTCTCAGGACTCGACCGTAGACGCCTGACGCTAGGCAACAAAAAGGCCGATCATTGATCGGCCTTTTTGTGTTTCTCCCGAACAGTTACATGTGGGAGATCATGGCGTCGCCAAATTCAGAGCAGGACATAAGCTTCGCGCCGTCCATCAGGCGCTCGAAGTCATAAGTTACTGTCTTGGCAGCGATAGCGCTTTCGGTCGACTTGATAATCAGATCCGCCGCTTCCAGCCACCCCATGTGGCGCAGCATCATTTCCGCCGAGAGGATCAGCGACCCCGGGTTGACTTTGTCCTGACCCGCGTACTTTGGCGCCGTGCCGTGCGTGGCCTCAAACATGGCAACCGTGTCCGAGAGATTGGCGCCCGGCGCGATACCGATGCCACCTACTTCCGCCGCCAACGCATCGGACAGGTAGTCACCGTTCAGATTAAGGGTTGCAATAACGTCGTACTCGGCGGGACGCAGCAGGATCTGCTGGAGCATTGCATCAGCAATGGCGTCCTTGACGACGATATTCTTTCCTGTGGTGGGATTCTTGAACTGCATCCACGGGCCACCGTCTAGCAACTCGGCACCGAACTCATCGCGCGCCACCTCGTAGCCCCACTCCTTGAATGCGCCTTCGGTGAACTTCATGATGTTGCCCTTGTGCACCAAGGTGACCGAGCTACGGTCATTGTCCACTGCATACTGCAGTGCCTTACGCACCAGCCGCTTGGTCCCTTCCAGCGAAACCGGCTTGATACCGATACCGCAGTTTTCAGTAAAGCGGATCTTCTTGACGCCCATTTCTTCAGTTAGAAACTTGATGACCTTTTCGCACTCAGGGGAACCGGCCTTCCACTCTACGCCCGCGTAAATGTCTTCTGAGTTCTCGCGGAAGATGACCATGTCTACATCGGCAGGCTTCTTCACTGGGCTAGGCACACCGGTAAACCAGCGAACCGGACGCTGACATACATAAAGATCAAGCTCCTGACGCAGCGCGACGTTCAACGAGCGAATGCCGCCCCCGACCGGAGTGGTCAGCGGCCCCTTGATCGACACCACAAAATCACGCACTACATCCAGGGTTTCCTTGGGTAGCCAGGTGTCTTGGTCATACACCTGCGTCGCCTTCTCACCTGCATAGATCTCCATCCAGGCGATCTTGCGCTCACCGCCGTAGGCCTTATCTACGGCAGCATCGACTACCTTGATCATCACTGGACTGATGTCCACGCCAATACCGTCACCTTCTATATAAGGGATGATCGGATTGTTGGGTACGTTCAGAGTGTTATCGGTATTGACGGTGATTTTGTCACCGCTGGCAGGCACCTGGATCTTTTGGTATCCCATGCTGGACTCCGTTTTGTGGTTAAACATTAAACAGTGGTCATCTTCGAAGAGTAACCCAGTTGAATCGGCCTAAACCATATGTTCGTTCGTCGTATGGCCAGGGCATTCTTTGACAACGGGCGTCGGTGATATACTGCTTAGGTGACTAACGAGTCATGAGAGGCAGCCGATCTTTGACGAGATCCTTGCCTTTGCACCGCCAGGCTGCCAACCGCAGCCGGTCGGATCAAACACTCAACACTCCAGTGGTGCTGCATCCAACATCATCGCGGCGAACCTCGAGACTGGCTCGGCTGACGCAGCCAGGGCGCCTACCTGCGCACTTCGAGTTTCTGTGCACGCTCAGCAAGAGAGAGTCAACTCTACATGTCCACCCGCTCGAAGATTATCTACACCTTCACCGACGAAGCCCCGGCGCTGGCCACCTACTCGCTTCTGCCAATTGTAGAAGCCTTTGCCGCCTCCGCTGATATAGCCGTCGAAACACGTGACATCTCTCTCGCAGGGCGCATTCTTGCAAGCTTTGCTGACCAGCTGGATGCCGATAAAGTAGTAGACGATGACTTGGCCAAGCTTGCCGAGCTGACGAACCAGCCGGACGCCAACATCATCAAGCTGCCCAATATCAGCGCCTCCGTACCTCAGCTCAAGGCGGCTATCACCGAACTGCAAGCGTTGGGCTACAACCTCCCCAACTTTCCAGAAGATCCGCAAACAGAAGCGGACAAGGAAGTGCGTGCACGCTACGGCAAGGTGCTCGGCAGCGCGGTGAACCCCGTATTGCGAGAAGGAAACTCTGATCGGCGCGCACCAGCGGCCGTTAAAGCCTTCGCTCGCAAGCACCCGCACTCTATGGGCAAGTGGAGCAAGGCGTCGCAGTCGCATGCGGACTACATGCGCGGCGGCGATTTCTTCTCC
>JAKUTK010000083.1 GCA_022448005.1 Pseudomonas sp. | reverse complement strand
GCGTATCCATCGGCTGGCCTATTACGACGGGCTGACTCAGCTGCCCAATCGCACGCTGTTTCAGGACCGTCTGCACAGCAGCCTGCAGCTGGCCGCCCGTCGCCGTGGCTGGGTCGTGCTGATGTTTCTCGATCTGGATCGCTTCAAGCCGATCAACGACTCGCTTGGCCATGCCGCCGGTGACCGCATGCTTAAGGATGTCGCGGTACGTCTGGCCTCATGTGTAGATGGAGACGATACCGTGGCGCGCATGGGCGGCGATGAGTTCACGTTCCTGCTGCACCCGGGCGGAGATCGCGATGAAGCACTGAGCCGGGCCATTCACGTGGCTGAACGAATCCTGGCCAGTCTTGCTGACCCCTTCGTGCTGTCTGGCCGCGAGTTCTTTGTTACTGCGAGCATTGGCATCGCCCTGAGCCCACAGGACGGCAACGACATCAGTCAGCTGATGAAAAATGCCGACACCGCGATGTACCACGCCAAAGAGCGCGGCAAAAACAATTTCCAGTTCTACCAGGCCGAGATGAATGCCAGCGCACTGGAACGCCTGGAGTTGGAAAGCGATCTGCGCCACGCCCTCGAGCAGCAACAGTTCGTGCTGCACTACCAGCCGCAGTACCTCGCCGACGGACACATGCTGACCGGCGTCGAGGCATTGCTGCGCTGGCAGCATCCGTCGCGTGGTCTGGTGCCGCCCGGCGATTTCATCCCGGCGCTGGAAGAGCTGGGGCTGATTGTCGAGGTAGGCGACTGGGTCATCGAGGAAGCCTGCCGGCAGATCGGCAGCTGGGAGCGGGAGGGCGGCGTGGTGGTGCCAAAGGTATCGGTGAACCTTTCGGCCCGCCAGTTTGCCGATGGGCAGCTGGGCCAGCGCATCGCCGGAATCCTCGCGGCCAGCGAAATCGAACCGAGCCGGCTGGAGCTGGAGCTGACCGAAAGCATTCTGATGCAGGATGTTGGCGGCGCGCTGCGCATGCTCGATGCGCTCAAGCAGCTCGGCCCATCGATTGCCATCGACGATTTCGGCACCGGTTACTCTTCATTGAATTACCTCAAGCAATTCCCCATCGATGTGCTGAAAATCGACCGTAGCTTCGTCGACGGTCTGCCCGAAGGGGAGCAGGACGGGCAGATAGCCCGAGCGATCATTGCCATGGCGCACAGCCTCAGCCTGTCGGTGATCGCCGAGGGTGTCGAAACCCAGGCGCAGCTGGATTTTCTTCGTGAGCATGGCTGCGACGAGGTGCAGGGCTTCTATCTGGGACGGCCAGTACCCGCAGCAAATTTAAAAGAATCTGTTTCGGCCAGCAGGCGGCGGGCTGCCTGTGGGCAGCTTGAACCATGGCCGGTGCTGTAGCGGTGCGGCGAGCCTTGATTTGCTTGCAGCCTGTCTCATGTTGCACATGACCACGGCTCATACCCGCACTTCGGCGGATAGGGTAGAATCCGCGCCTCTTTATTACCGCCAGCTGATTCTCAGAGGACTGCCATGTTCAGCCGTGATTTGACCCTCGCCCGTTTCGACGCCGATCTCTTCGCTGCCATGGAGCAGGAAGCCAAGCGTCAGGAAGACCACATCGAGCTGATCGCCTCGGAGAACTACACCAGCCCGGCGGTGATGGAAGCCCAGGGTTCGGTGCTGACCAACAAATACGCCGAAGGCTATCCGGGCAAGCGCTACTACGGTGGTTGCGAGCATGTCGACGTGGTAGAACAGCTCGCCATCGACCGCGCCAAGGAGCTGTTCGGCGCCGACTACGCCAACGTCCAGCCGCATGCCGGTTCGCAAGCCAACAGCGCCGTCTACCTGGCGCTGCTGAACGCCGGTGACACCATCCTCGGCATGAGCCTGGCCCATGGCGGTCATCTGACCCATGGCGCCAGCGTTTCTTCATCCGGCAAGCTGTACAACGCCGTGCAGTACGGCATCAACGATCAGGGCCTGATCGACTACGACGAAGTCGAGCGTCTGGCTCTCGAGCACAAGCCGAAGATGGTCGTTGCCGGTTTCTCTGCCTACTCGCAGAAGCTGGATTTTGCTCGCTTCCGCGAAATCGCCGATAAGGTAGGTGCCTACCTGTTCGTCGACATGGCCCACGTGGCCGGTCTGGTTGCCGCTGGTGTCTATCCGAACCCGGTGCCGTTCGCCGACGTCGTCACCACCACTACTCACAAAACCCTGCGCGGCCCGCGCGGTGGTCTGATCCTGGCCCGAGCCAATGCCGAGATCGAGAAGAAGCTGAACTCTGCCGTATTCCCCGGCGCCCAGGGCGGTCCGCTGGAGCACGTCATCGCGGCCAAGGCGGTGTGCTTCAAGGAAGCGCTGCAGCCTGAGTTCAAGGCCTACCAGCAGCAGGTCGTGAAGAACGCCCAGGCCATGGCCGAGGTGTTCATCCAGCGCGGCTTTGACGTGGTGTCCGGTGGCACTCAGAACCACCTGTTCCTGCTCAGCCTGATCAAGCAGGACATCACCGGTAAGGATGCTGACGCGGCCCTGGGCAACGCGCACATCACCGTTAACAAGAACAGCGTGCCGAACGACCCGCGTTCCCCGTTCGTCACCTCCGGTCTGCGCATCGGTACGCCGGCCGTCACTACCCGTGGCTTCGGCGAGACCGAGTGCCGTGACCTGGCGGGCTGGATCTGCGACATCCTCGACAAGATGGGCGACGAGTCGGTAATCGAAGCGGTCCGTGGCAAGGTCGAAGCGGTCTGCGCCAAGTTCCCGGTCTACGGTCGGTAAGACGTTTCGTGCAACAGCGGAAGCCCGGCCTGTGCCGGGCTTTTTCGTTTTGGCGAGGCTTACGGCGCGTCAAGGCTAAGTGCCATCCGGTACTGTGCCTAACATCCCGCCTGGGTTAAGTTTCGCTACATTTGGCCCGGGTCCAGGTCATCGGAGAGCCTCGATGCAGCTCAAGCACAAGATCGCCGCGCTCAGCATCCTGCCCCTGCTGTTGGCTGTGGCGGTGGTCTGCGCGCTGGTGCTGTTTCAGAACCAGCGTCTCGGCGAACAGCAGGCGAAGCTGATCGAAAGCAGCATCCTGGCGAGCAAGCAGGCCGAGCTGAAGAACTACGTCGAAATGGCCTTGAGCACAATCGAGCCGCTCTACAACAGCGGAATGGACGATGAAGAGACCAAACAGAAGGTGCTGGCAGCGCTAGGACGCTTCAGTTTCGGCAGCGATGGCTATTTCTTCGTCTACGACCGCAGCGGACGCAACTTGATGCACCCGCGCCAGCAGGAGCTGGTCGGCAAGGATCTCTGGAACATGACCGACCCTAACGGTCTCAAGGTGATCCAGGCGCTCATGCAAAGCGCCGAGACGGGCACGGGATTCCAGCGCTACGCCTGGCAAAAGCCCTCTACGGGGCAGTTCGCCGCGAAGCTGGCTTATGTGGTGATGCTCGAGCGCTGGGGCTGGATGCTGGGGACCGGCATTTATCTTGAAGATGTGGATCAGGCGATCCTGCAGGTTCGCAAGGAGGTCGCCAGTGGCATCCACACGACCATGCTGGCTATCGCCGGCGTCGCCCTCGTCGCGGTGTTGCTGGTCTTCGCCAGCGGCCTGACGCTCAATGTCAGCGAGCGGCGCCTGGCCGATCGCAAGCTGCAGTTGCTGACCCAGCGCATCGTTAGCCTGCAGGAAGAAGAACGTTCACGCGTTTCCCGAGAGTTGCATGACGGCATCAGTCAGCTGCTGGTGTCGATCAAGTTTCAGTTCGAACTGGCCAGTCATGAACTCGCCAGCGGAAATCCCAATGCGCAGGCAACGCTGGATCGCGGCACCGAGCGGCTGGCGGGGGCGATTGGCGAGGTGCGGCGCATCTCCCATGATCTGCATCCATCGCTGCTCGATACGCTGGGTCTGTCGGCGGCCATTGGCCAGCTTGTGGCCGAGTTCGAACAGCGCAGCGGGCTGAAAATGCTATACAGCAACGGCCTCGGCGAGAGCGATCCTGACGATTCGGTAGCTGTTGCGCTGTTTCGGGTGTTGCAGGTAGCGCTGGCCAATATTGAGCGCCACGCCGCTGCGCAGTCGGTGCACATCAATCTGGACGGCGACGACGCGTCGGTGCGCCTGCGGGTGAGGGACGACGGAATCGGCTTCAATCCGCGCCATCTCGACAGCATCAAGGGCGGCGGCATCGGCCTGCGTAACATCCGCGAACGGGTGGAACACTTCGGTGGACGTTTCAGCCTGCTATCTGAATCCGGTGGCACCGAGCTGGATGTCACTTTGCCGGCCCGGGCCGGCTGAATTTTCGAACATTCAATAATAAGAGGCTCGCTCGATGAACCCGCAAGCGTGGATCAAGGTGGCTTTGATCGACGACCATGCTTTGGTTCGGGACGGCATCCGCGCCTTGCTGATGGCCGTGCCCGAACTGGACGTGGTCGGTGAAGCTGGCAGCGGCGCCGAGGCGCTTGAGCTGCTGGGTCGTGTCACAGCCGATGTCGTGTTGATGGACATCGGGCTGAAGGATGTAAACGGTCTTGAACTGACGCAATCACTGCGCCAGCAGTTTCCCGGCTTGCGCGTGCTGATTCTGAGCATGTACGACAATCAGGAATACGTGAACACTTCAGTCAAGGTCGGCGCCAGCGGCTATGTACTGAAAGATGCGCCCTCACGGGAAATCATTGTCGCGATCCAAGCGATTGCCGCCGGAGGTATCTATTACAGCGAGGGTATCGCCGAGAAGCTGGCCAGTCGGAGCGCCGAGGAGCGCGAGCTGACGCCTCGTGAGCGTGAAGTGCTGCTGATGCTGGCCCAAGGGCATAACAACAAGACCATGGCGCGTACACTGCAAATCAGCGTACGGACCGTCGAAACGCATCGCCTGAGCATTCGCCGCAAGCTCGATATCGACCGGCCCGCGGACCTGATGAAGCACGCAATGGTGCATGGCTGGCTCCCAGGGCAGCATTAACCTGGCAACTTTCAGCGCCGCCGGGACGCGCTACTAAAAGCAGGCGGCGTTACGCGGTGGCTTCTGTAGGATAGGCGCATCCAATACATCGGGACGCGCCATGAGCCACGCCTCTGTCAGAATGATTCCGCCTCCACCCCTGGTCTATCTGGCCTTCATGGGTGGTGCTTGGGGGGCGTCGAAATGGGTGCCTCTCGATCTGCCTGAGCACGAATTGGTGTTTTATGCCGGCTGGGTATCGATAGCGGTTGGCATCGTGCTGATGCTCTGGTCGGCGCTGGAAATGCATCGCTATCGCACCACTATCAACCCCTACGGCAAGCCGAGCAGTCTGTTGCAGAGCGGGCCGTTTCGTTTCTCGCGCAACCCGATTTATCTTGCCGACACCTTCATCTATTGCGGGGTTGGGCTGTTGCTCAACAGTGTCTGGCCGTGGCTACTGTTGCCTTTGTTGATCGTGTGCATGCAACGCACCGTGATTGTCCATGAGGAGCATCTGCTTATGCGGTTGTTTGGCGATGATTACCGCCTTTACCGCCGGCGCGTAAGGCGCTGGCTATGAGCGGTCGGACATTGGTTTGGCCTATAGTCGAACAAGAAGTCCCAGGGGAGTGGATAGGATGAGCGAGACAAACAATGAGCGCCGGCGCTTTCAGCGCTTTGAATTCGACGCGGAAACGGAGCTTAGGCAAGGCGAGCATTGCTGGCCGGTCCAGCTACACGATCTCTCGTTGAAGGGATTGCTGGTGCACCGCCCCGATGAATGGGACGCCGATCCCGCCCAGCCGTTCGAGGCGCGCATCCGACTTTCCGATGACGCCGAAGTACGCATGCAGGTCGAGATGACTCACGGCGAAGGTGAGTTGGTCGGCTTGGTCTGCCGGCATATCGATGTCGACTCGATCAGCCACTTACGGCGATTGGTCGAACTCAACCTTGGCGACGAAGCGCTGCTCGAACGTGAGCTTGCAGCGCTTGGCGAGCCGCGCTAGAACCCGAGCTACTCAAACAGCGCGTCCAACGCCTGTTCAAGGCGCGTCACGGCGATCACTTGCAGCCCGGCGGGCGCCTCCTTCGGTGCGTTGCCCTTGGGCACGATGGCGCGCTTGAAACCGTGTTTGGCGGCTTCCTTCAGGCGCTCCTGGCCGCTCGGCACCGGGCGGATCTCGCCTGACAGACCGACCTCACCAAACACCAGCAGATCGGTATCCAACGGGCGGTTGCGCAGGCTGGATATTACCGCCGCCATCAGCGCCAGGTCTGAGGCTGTCTCCAGTACTTTTACGCCGCCCACCACGTTGATGAACACGTCCTGGTCGTAGGTCGGAATGCCGCCGTGGCGGTGCAGGACGGCCAGTAGCATGGCCAGGCGGTTCTGATCCAGCCCGAGGGTGACGCGGCGCGGGTTGGCCATGTGGCTGGTGTCGACCAGCGCCTGTACCTCGACCAGCATGGGTCGAGTGCCTTCCCAGGTCGCCATTACCACACTGCCTGGCACCGCTTCCTGGGCGCGGGTGAGGAAGATCGCCGACGGGTTGGTGACTTCCTTGAGGCCTTTGTCGGTCATGCCGAACACGCCCAGCTCGTTGATCGCGCCGAAGCGGTTCTTCACCGCTCGCAGCAAGCGTAGACGCCCGTCCGATTCGCCTTCGAAATAAAGCACTGTGTCGACCATGTGCTCGAGTACGCGCGGGCCGGCCAGCGCACCTTCCTTGGTGACATGGCCGACCAGAAAGATCGCCGTGCCACTCTGCTTGGCGAAGCGCACCAGCAACGCGGCGCTTTCACGAACCTGAGCCACGCCGCCAGGCGCGGACTGCAGCTGCTCGGTGAAGATGGTCTGGATCGAATCAATCACCATCACCTTTGGCTTTTCCAGTCGTGCGGTGGCGATGATGGTTTCGATGCAGGTTTCAGTCATCACTTTGAGCCGGTCCTGCGGCAGGTCCAAGCGGCGTGCGCGCATGGCGACCTGCTGCTGTGACTCTTCGCCGGTCACGTAAAGGGCCGGAAACTGGCGGGCAATGTTGCAGAGGGTTTGCAGCAGGATGGTCGACTTACCGATTCCGGGATCGCCGCCGATCAGCACTACCGACCCGTCCACCAGACCGCCGCCGAGCACGCGGTCGAGTTCGCCGGATGCCGTGGAGAAGCGCGGTACTTCCTCGACGCTGACTTCGGCCAGCGTTCGGATGTTGGCTTGCTCCCCAGCCCAGCCTGCACGGCCCGATGGTGGGGCTGCGCCATCGATAATGGTCTCCACCAGCGTGTTCCAGGCGCCGCAGTCCCCACATTGACCGGCCCATTTGGGAAAGGTCGAGCCGCATTCGGTACAGCCATACATGCGCTTGGCCTTGGCCATGGGAGACTCCGCGTCGGATGAGTGGAGCCGCATGATAGCGGCTGACTTGATCGCCATCAGCCACAAGCGCCACTTAACCCTCCAGACTGTAAACAAACCGAACAGGAGTCATCCCATGCGCCATTTGTTGTTTCTGCACCTGCTAGGTGCCAGCGTCTGGGTAGGCGGCCACCTGGTTTTGCTGTTCAGCGTGCTGCCCGGGGCTCTGCGCCGGCGTGATGTGCAGCCGGTGCGGGCCTTTGAACAGCTGTATGAGCGGGTCGGCATACCGGCGCTGTTGCTGCAGATCGTGACGGGCTTCTGGCTTGCAGGGCAGTGGCTTCCCCATTCGCAATGGTTGGGAGGTTCGCCCATTGCTCATCTGGTCCAGGCCAAGCTGGTACTGCTGGTTTTCACTGCAGCGCTGGGCGTACATGCAAGGCTGGCGATAATTCCGAAGCTCGACGCGCAGCGCTTGCCGCAACTGGGCGTGCATATCGTGCTGATCACCCTGACCGCGGTGGCCTTCGTCTGGGTTGGATCGGGCTTTAGATTCGGTGGGTTGTTCTGATCAGCCACAGCGCGGAATTTCAGTCTTTGCAGTCAGAGAGAGCAGCGGGCTGACTGCCAGACACTGGACGCATCTGAACGGATTAGCGAAGGGGCGGACGAGGTCCGCGACCCGTCATGCCAGGCGAACCTGGATTGACGGGTGGGAGGGGCGAGCAGAATTAGCCGCAGCAGCCACCGCAGCAGCTTCCGCTGGCACGCTTGAGGTCACGAGCGATGTCGTCCTTGAGTGATACACGCTCCAACTTAAGCGCGCTAAGGGCTTCGTCATCGAGCAGTTCAACGCCGTCCTCGACACGGCAAATCTGCTTGTCCAGTGCCTCGTAGGTTTCAGCCTTGCGGGCGAACTTGGGATCCTGCTGACGCAGCTGATGAAGCTGCTCGAGCTTTTCAGGGAAATCCTTGACCAGGGGATGATGTTCGACGTGCATGGTGCCGCTCCGGTTGGATGAAAGAGCTCTACCTTAGCGTTGCGCCACGCGATTCTTTTTGACGGCGATCAAGCCGGTCGTACTGTCATCTGCCGCTCATCGCTGAAGCTCTCTGGCTCGCGACTTGAACCCAACCTATGCTGCAGGTGGTCGAAGCGCTACGGCGGACGTTCCGACCGCAAAAATCCTACCCGATTAAAGGAAAGCAGCATGGGCATGATCAACGAATTCAAGGCATTTGCAGTCAGAGGCAACGTCATCGACATGGCGGTGGGGATTATTATCGGTGCAGCCTTCACCAAAATCGTCTCGTCCTTTGTCGCCGATGTCGTGACGCCGCCGTTGGGCATGTTGATCGGCGGTGTCGATTTCTCGGATCTTTCCATCGTGCTCAAGCAGGCGGTTGGTGATGCGCCGGCGGTGACCTTGAGCTATGGCAGTTTCCTGCAGACGGTTTTCGATTTCATCATTGTGGCCTTCGCCATCTTTCTCGCCGTCAAGGGCATCAACAGCTTGAAGCGCAAGGAGGCGGCAGCGCCGTCTGCACCGCCAGCGCCGAGCAAAGAAGAAGTGCTGCTTACCGAGATTCGCGATGCGTTGCGGGCGCAAAATCGGCCGTGATAACCGTCAATAGGTTTGATAGAACCGCTGTCATACGTTGAACCGCACGAATACGGGAGTGAGAGAGGAGTCGTGCTTGGGTGAGTTCGAACCCGCAGCGACAGATCTGCGGGTTCGGGGTCAGGCTCTATTCGGGTCTTGGCGTGCTTGGCGTGCTGGCCGGTAGCACCGGGTAAGCCACGTGAGGCTGTTCACCCGTCAGGCTGCGCAGGAAGGCCGCGATGGCGCCGACCTCGTGTTCCTTGAGTGTGCGACCTAGCTGGCTGTCGCCCATGATTGCCACTGCCTGTTCCAGCTCCCAGACCTCACCGCTGTGAAAGTAGGGTGGCGTTAGCGCTACGTTGCGCAGCGGTGCAGCGCGGAAGACGTATTCATCGGTGGCCGTGTTGGTAACGGTAAAGCGGCCCTTGTCGCCAGCGGGCAGGATTTCAGCACCAGGCTTCTTGATCACACCAAATGGAAAGTAGCCCTGGCCGCCGACGTTGACGCCGCTGTGGCAAGCGGTGCAGCCCGTGTCCATGAACAGCGCCAGGCCTTCTTTCTGCTTGGCGTCGAGTGCCTCGTCATCGCCCTTGAGATAGCGGTCGAACGGGGCGTCCGGCGTAATTAGGCTGACTTCGAACGCCTCCAGCGCATAGGCCATATTGTCGAAGCTGACCGGTTCCTGGTCGTTCGGGAAGGCCTTCTTGAACTCGTTCGCGTACTCCGGAATGCTCTTGAGCGTCGCGACGACGCGATCGGGCGTGTTGTTCATCTCCACTCCGGCTTGCACCGGGCCCTTGGCCTGGGCCTGCAGATCCTCCGCGCGGCCATCCCAGAACTGGGCGGCGTTGAACACGGCGTTGAGTACGGTAGGGGAGTTGCGCGGGCCTTTCTGCCAGCCGTGACCGATCGACGTGGTGACGTTGTCGCCACCGCCAAGGCTCAGGTTGTGACAGGTGTTGCAGCTGATGACGTGGCTGCGCGACAGGCGCGGGTCAAACCAGAGCTTGTGGCCCAGTTGCGCCTGATCAGGGCTGACGGCTTTGCCGCGAACCTCCGTTACCTTTGCCGGGATCGGGTTGAAAACCTCGTTGGCACGTTCGCGCAGTTCGTCGGCATGGGCGACGTTCGAGATCAGCATCAGTCCGCTGATCAGGACGGGTATAGGGAAGCGCATCACGGAGTCCTTTTTTTTGGTTGGCCGCTCTATGAAGCGCTACTCGTGAAGGAGCTAGGTTGATCTGAATCAAGGCGGCGGCGTTCGCCGTCGGCACGTGTGTCGCAGGCTGTCTTGCCAAAACGCAGACTTGCCCCGTTCGGCAACCTTCACGCCGCGCCTTGCTGGACCTTGCGGCCAGCGGGACGCATCGCCAGAATGGCAGCATCAATTGTGGCCACAAGGCCATTCCTGCAAGGATTTCCAATGCCCGAAACTGTCGCTGCCGGCCTGCGCCTGGCGCCTGATGCGCTGACCCGTCCCTTTGAACCCAGCCAGTTCGCTTTCAAGACCACCGATGAGCTGGAGCCTTTTCTTGGCGTGCTCGGACAGGAGCGGGCCGTCGAGGCGCTGCAGTTCGGGGTGGCGATGCCGCGCCCTGGCTACAACGTCTATGTGATGGGCGAGCCGGGGACCGGACGCTTCTCGTTCGTGCGCCGCTACCTCAAGGCTGAAGGCAAGCGACTCGATACGCCGTCGGACTGGCTCTATGTGAACAACTTCGACGAGCCTCGCGAGCCTCGCGTGGTTGAGCTTCCGCAAGGCGGTGCGGGTGAGTTCATTGCCGATATTGGGCAGCTGATCGACAACCTGATGGCTACGTTCCCGGCGGTGTTCGAGCACCCAAGCTTCCAGCAGAAGAAGAGCGCCATCGACCGCGCCTTCAACCAGCGCTACGACAAGGCGCTGGATGTCATCGAAAAGCTGGCCCTCGAAAAAGAAATCGCGCTGTATCGGGACAGCAGCAACATCGCCTTCACGCCCATGAAGGACGGCAAGTCGATGGACGAGGCGGAATTTGCCCAGTTGCCGGAAGCGGAGCGCGAGCGTTACCACGAAGACATCTCCGCGCTCGAAGTCAACCTGAACGAGGGGCTTGCCAGCCTGCCGCAATGGAAGCGCGAGTCCAGCAACCAGCTGCGTCAGCTCAATGATGAAACCATCAGCCAGGCGTTGCAGCCGCTGCTGTCGCCGCTGTCAGAGAAGTATGGCGAAAACGCCGGCATCGAGGCTTATCTGCAGGCCGTGCAGGTCAATCTGCTGAAAACCGTCGTGGAGCAGCTGGTGGATGAAAACCGACCCGATGCTCAGACCCGGCAACTGCTTGAAGAACAGTACAGCCCGAGCCTGGTTGTCGGCCATCCGCTCGATGGCGGCGCCCCGGTGGTGTTCGAGCCGCACCCGACCTACGACAACCTGTTTGGTCGCATCGAGTACAGCACGGATCAGGGGGCGCTCTACACCAGCTACCGCCAGCTGCGACCCGGCGCGCTGCACCGTGCCAATGGTGGCTTCCTGATGCTCGAAGCGGAAAAGATGCTCAGCGAACCCTTTGTCTGGGAAGCGCTGAAGCGTGCCTTGCAGTCGCGCAAGCTGAAGATGGAGTCGCCGCTGGCCGAGCTGGGTCGGTTGGCTACGGTGACGTTGAATCCGGAAGTGATTCCGCTCAACGTCAAAGTGGTGATCATCGGCTCACGCCAGCTCTATTACACCCTGCAGGATTTGGATCCGGATTTTCAGGAGATGTTTCGCGTGCTGGTGGATTTCGATGAAGAAATTCCGCTGGCCGAGGACAGCCTAGAGCAATTCGCACAGTTGATGAAAACGCGCACCTCGGAAGAGGGCATGGCGCCGTTGACGGCCGCCGCAGTTGCGCGTCTGGCAACCTACAGCGCCCGTTTGGCCGAGCACCAGGGGCGCTTGTCGGCCCGGATCGGTGATCTGTTCCAGCTGGTCAGCGAGGCGGATTTCATCCGTCAGCTGGCCAAGGATGAGGTGACCGACGTCGGCCATATTGAACGCGCGTTGAAGGCAAAGGCCACTCGTACCGGGCGTGTTTCCGCGCGCATTCTCGAAGACATCCTCGCCGGCGTGATCCTGATCGACAGCGAGGGGGCGGCCATTGGCAAGTGCAACGGCCTGACCGTACTGGAAGTAGGTGACTCGGCGTTCGGCATGCCGGCGCGTATCTCCGCCACGGTCTATCCGGGCGGCTCGGGAATCGTCGATATCGAGCGGGAGGTCAATCTCGGCCAGCCGATTCACTCTAAGGGCGTGATGATCCTCACCGGCTTTCTCGGCAGCCGCTATGCCCAGGAGTTTCCGCTGGAGATCTCCGCCAGCATTGCGCTTGAGCAGTCTTATGGTTATGTCGACGGCGACAGTGCGTCATTGGGCGAATGCTGTGCGCTGATTTCGGCTATTTCGCGCACGCCGCTAAAGCAGTGCTTTGCGATTACCGGCTCGATCAACCAGTTCGGCGAGGTGCAGGCGGTCGGTGGCGTGAACGAAAAGATCGAGGGCTTCTTCCGCTTGTGCGAAGCACGCGGCTTGACCGGAGACCAGGGTGCGATCATTCCGTTTGCCAACGTTACGACGCTGATGCTCGACGAGCGCGTGCTGGAAGCCGTGCGTCAGGAGCGCTTTCATATCTACGCGGTGCGTCATGTCGATGAAGCGCTTTCGTTGTTGGTAGGGGAGCCGGTAGGCGCGGCGGACAAGGACGGGCAGTTCCCCAAGGGCAGCGTCAATGCACGGGTCGTGGAGCGTCTGCGCGACATCGCCGAGATCGAGCTGGAAGACGATCATCGAAGCGATGCAGCGTCCCCTGAGGAGGTGCTGGCCGCAGCCCAGGTAAAAGGGGCCGAGCAAGGGTAATCGGTTCGAACGCAGAGTAGTGGACGGAACGATACGGGACGCGGCGGGTCTGCAATGGAAGAGAGTTTTCACTCTCTATCCACATGGTTATCCACAGCATCTGTGGATGACGGATTTGCGGCCCTTTCCTCCTAGATGAGGGCGCGCAACCGAGCGCGAGGATCGCCGTCATGTCGCAAACACTCTGTTTGAACCGCGAGTGCCTGGGTCTGGTGACCCGTATCGAATGCATCATCCGGCCCCTGTCCGGAGGCAATGGTTTGTGGACGTTGCTGTGTGCGGCTGGAATCGATGCTGGGCAGCCTACTGCAATCAAAGCGCAAGGCCCATTTCGCGGGCCTCGCGAGGCCGAATCGGTACTGAAGGCGATTGCCGAAAATCTCTATGGGCAAGGCTATGCGGATTCGGAATCGCCATCGATCTGGCAACTGCACATGCAGGCAGAGTTACGCAAGGTCAACGCCAACCAGTCGCGCTATCTGAGCGGATGGGGCGCTAAATCCTGAGCGCACCGGCCAAGGGGTGCCAGCGCGGTCCCGGTTATTGGGGCTGGCAGAGGTCTTGGCAAATTCTTATCCACAGCAGAAACATGCCGCTATAGCACCGTCTTGAAGAGTCAGCCGCGCTGCGTATACTCGCTTGCCGAACCCCGCCCCGCGCAGTGAGAACAGATGGAACGCTTGATCGAAAACACCATGTACGCCGCCCGTTGGTTGTTGGCGCCTATTTACTTTGGTCTTGCCTTTGCCCTGCTGGCCCTGGCGATTAAGTTCTTTCAGGAAATCTGGCACATCCTTCCTGCCGTGCTCTCTCTGAGTGAAGGCGATCTGATCCTCAAACTACTCTCGCTGATCGATATGGCGCTGGTTGGCGGTTTGCTGGTGATGGTGATGCTATCTGGCTACGAGAACTTCGTTTCGCAGCTGGATGTGGATGAGGGCAAGGAAAAGCTCGATTGGCTCGGAAAAATGGATTCCGGCTCGTTGAAGATGAAGGTCGCTGCTTCGATTGTGGCGATCTCGTCGATTCACCTGTTGCGCATGTTCATGGACGCGCAGCAACTCGAGAGCGAGCAGTTGATGTGGTATGTCATTATCCATCTCACATTCGTCCTTTCAGCTTTCGCCATGGGGTATCTGGATAAGCTCACCAAGCACTGATGCGATTTTGACTAGGGTTCGTAGCGTGCCGCAGCAGGCATTGATACGAGGTTAATGGTTGTGATCGGCTCTCCAGATGTTGTACAAAAGATTTAATTTTGTACATGGAGAGCGTTGCATGAATCTGCAGGCCCTGTTGGAGCACGCACAGGCACACCATGTCGAGGCGCTGGATCTGGTGTCGCTTGAGGGCGGTTTCTATCTGTTGAGTGTCCACGCTCAAGGCAAATCGCATGTCCTGCGGGATGAAGAGAGCAAAGTGATCCATCTCAGATCCGTGGAGCATGCCCGTGATCTGCTCAGCGAGATGCCAGTAACCCCCTTCTTTCTGGTTCACAGCTCGGCATACGATGAAATGTGCGGCTTGGCCGAGGGCGTTCGCGAACCGTTGCGTGTGCCGATCAGCCTGCGTTCCGCCTGGTAGGCTTCATTCGGCCGCGGCCGGTGTGCCGTTCGAAAGAGAGTCTTGGGTGGTGCTCCTGGTCGCTGTGCTAGGCTGTGCGGCCTTTTTTCCAGCGGAGCCGATGCATGACTGACCTGAATCTATCAACCGACGAAACGCGCGTAAGTTACGGTATCGGCCGTCAGCTGGGTGATCAGCTGCGCGAGAATCCGCCGCCGGGGATCAGCCTGGACGCAGTGATCGCAGGTATTCGAGACGCCTTTTCGGGTGCAGCCAGTCAGGTTGCTCCAGAAGCACTCAATGCCAGCTTTGCAGTCATTCGTGAGCGTATGAAAGCCGAGGCGCAGCAAAAGGCTGAAGCCGCTGCCGGCGAAGGCAAAGCGTTTCTGCTAAAAAACGGCCAGCGTGACGGAGTGACTACCCTGCCGTCGGGCCTGCAATATGAAGTACTGACCGCCGGCGAGGGCAGCAAGCCCAGCGCAGAGGATCAAGTGCGTACCCATTATCACGGCACCCTGATCGACGGCACGGTATTCGACAGCTCCTACCAGCGTGGCCAGCCGGCCGAGTTTCCGGTGGGCGGTGTGATCGCCGGCTGGACCGAAGCGCTGCAGCTTATGGGCGTGGGCAGCAAATGGCGCCTTTATGTGCCAAGCGAGCTGGCCTATGGCGCGCAAGGCGTTGGCAGTATCCCGCCACACAGCGTACTGGTGTTCGACGTCGAATTACTGGCTGTTCTGTAAAGCCGCTGCCGCTACGGGCGCAACGCCCGAGCATAGGAGAACAGGAACAGGTTTCGCACCTGTTCCTTGAGCACGCAGGGTTCGCTGGTGCTCAGTTCCTGCAGATCCAGGTCGCCCTGGTCGCGAAGCTCGTCCAGGGCGTCTCCCTCCAAGGTAATACACACCGCTCCGGTGCTGCGGTCGAGTATCCGCAGGTAGGGTTGCGGGCGGTCTAGCCAGGCATCGATCAGATAAGTCATGCGCACCTCCAATTAGTCTCTGTTAATGAGAATAATTGTTATTTGCAGATATGCAAGCGCTAAGAATCTCTGAGGCATTTGCTGGTGCGCAGAGTAGGGTGTTTAGGGAGGGATGAAGGGCGCTCAGTTCGCACCCTTCACTGTGCTGTGCTCAGTGGGTGCGTGCGACCGCGAAACGGCTTAGCTCGACCAGAGCGTCACGATAACTGTTGGCAGGGATCAGCTCGAGGCAGGCTATGGCGCGATCGGCATAGTCACGCGCCAGGCGGGCCGTATAGTCCAGTGCGCCGGCTGCTTCTACCGCACGGCGGATGCTTTCCAGATCCTCGATACCGCCTTTCTGAATAGCCTGGCGCACCAGGGCGGCCTGTTCCGGCGTGCCTTCGCGCATCGTGTAGATCAACGGCAGTGTCGGCTTGCCTTCGGCAAGATCATCGCCAACATTCTTGCCCAGCGCTTCGGCATCGCCCTGATAGTCGAGCAGATCATCGACCAGTTGGAATGCAATGCCGAGGTAGTCGCCGAAGCTGCGCAGTGCCTCGCGCTGCTCCTCGCTAGCGCCCGCCAGAGTGGCCGCGCTATGCGTAGAGGCTTCGAAAAGCATGGCGGTCTTGCCGCGGATGACCTCCATGTAGATTTCTTCGGTGGTGCTGGCGTCGCGCACCTTGGACAGCTGCAGCACTTCGCCTTCGGCGATGACACGAGTAGCCTGCGAGATGATCCGCATGACTTCCATCGAGCCCAGCTCGACCATCATTTCGAAAGACCGCGCATAGAGGAAGTCACCGACCAGCACGCTAGGTGCGTTGCCCCACAGGGCATTGGCGGTCGAACGACCGCGGCGCATGCCGGACATGTCGACAACGTCATCATGAAGCAGTGTTGAGGTATGCAGGAATTCGATGATCGCTGCCAGCAGGCGCAGCTGCTCGCCCTTGAGTCCCAGTGCGTTGCCGCTGAGCAGGACCAGCAGAGGGCGCAGGCGCTTACCGCCGGCCGAGGTGATGTAATCCCCGATCTTTTCCACCAGCGGTACGCGGGACGTCAACTGGTTGCGGATGATGCCGTCAACAGCGGCAAAATCTTCAGCCACTACTTGGTAAAAGGCCTGGGGTTGCATCGGGGACGAGTACTCCTCGGAGATTGCGCGGCATGCTATGGGGCGGGTCAGGCAGTGTCAAGGTAAGGTCCGGCTGCTATTGCGCAGGCTTAGGTGGATGCGTACAATCGCGGACCCTGAACTTTCCCCCTGGGCATTTCCCTGCCTTACGCAATTGCAAGGGCGTCCTATCCGGCCCCGAGCAGCCATGCCAGCCTCCAACTATTTCACTTAAGCGCTGGGTGAGCAGGATTAACGGAGATACACAGATGTACGCAGTTATCGTTACCGGCGGCAAGCAATACAAGGTCGCCGAAGGCGAATACCTCAAGATTGAAAAACTCGAAGTTGCCACTGGCGAAGCCGTCACTTTTGACCGCGTTCTGCTGATCGGCAACGGCGATGATGTAAAGATCGGCGCTCCGGTGGTCGATGGTGCCAAGGTCACTGCTGAAGTGATCGCTCAGGGCCGTCATGACAAGGTCACTATCATCAAATTCCGCCGTCGTAAGCATCACATGAAGCGTCAGGGCCACCGTCAGTGGTTCACTGAGGTCAAAATCACCGGCATTCAGGGCTAATCGGGCCTGAATCCCCTTATAGGAGTATTGAACTCATGGCACACAAAAAAGCTGGCGGTTCTACCCGCAACGGTCGCGACTCAGAAGCCAAACGTCTTGGCGTGAAGATGTATGGCGGCCAGGTCATCAAGGCCGGTAACATCATCGTGCGTCAGCGCGGCACCCAGTTCCATGCCGGTTACGGCGTTGGTATGGGCAAGGATCACACCTTGTTCGCCAAGGTGGAAGGCGTGATCAAATTCGAAGTGAAGGGCCAGTTTGGTCGTCGCTACGTGAGCGTCGTCGCGGCCTAATCGCGGCGTTGCTGGAAAAGCCCTGTCATGCGACGGGGCTTTTTTGTTTCTGTATCCTCTGTAGGGCTCTTGCGAAACGCTGCTGTGCTCTAATTATCGCTGGGTTTTGCAAGACCCTTATGTTCCTGTTTTCTAGCCCGTCCTTGCGGCGGGGGGCGTTCCCATGAAATTCGTCGATGAAGTATCGATTTTTGTAAAGGCTGGCGACGGCGGTAACGGCATGATGAGCTTCCGTCGCGAGAAGTTCATCGAGAAAGGCGGCCCCAACGGGGGGGACGGCGGTGACGGTGGCTCCGTTTATCTGCAGGCTGACGAGAACCTCAATACCCTTGTCGACTACCGCTATACCCGTCGCTTCAATGCGCCGAATGGCCAGAAAGGCGGCAGTACCGAATGTACCGGCGCCAAGGGCGACGACCTTGTTTTGCCGGTGCCGGTTGGAACTACGGTAATTGATGCGGCTACTCAGGACGTCATTGGCGACCTGACGAAGGCCGGTCAGCGCCTGCTGGTCGCTCAGGGTGGTTGGCACGGGCTGGGTAACACCCGCTTCAAGTCCAGTACCAATCGTGCTCCTCGCCAGACCACGCCAGGCAAGCCGGGTGATGCTCGCGACCTGAAACTTGAGTTGAAGGTACTGGCGGATGTTGGGCTGCTGGGGTTGCCGAACGCTGGTAAGAGTACGTTTATTCGCTCGGTGTCGGCTGCCAAGCCGAAGGTTGCCGACTATCCGTTCACCACGCTGGTGCCGAACCTCGGGGTGGTGAGCGTTGGTCGCTACAAGAGCTTCGTGGTGGCTGACATTCCGGGTCTGATTGAAGGCGCTTCGGAAGGCGCAGGGCTGGGCATTCGGTTCCTCAAGCACCTTGCGCGGACGCGGCTGTTGCTGCATCTGGTGGACATGGCGCCGCTGGATGAAAGTGATCCGGCCGATGCGGCTGAGGTTATCGTCAGTGAGTTGGAGAAGTTCAGTCCGGCGCTGGCGCAACGTGACCGTTGGCTGGTGTTGAACAAGGCTGACCAGCTGCTCGAAGAGGACCGCGACGAGCGTGTTCAGCAGGTGGTCGAGCGCCTTGAATGGGACGGTCCTGTATTCGTCATCTCTGCCCTTGAGCGCGAGGGTACCGAGGCGTTGAGTCAGGCCATCATGCGTTACCTCGATGAGCGCTTGGTGCGTATCGCCGAGGAGCCAGCGTACGCGGAGGCGCTTGCTGAGCTGGATCGGCAGATCGAGGACGAGGCACGTGCTCGCCTTCAGGAGCTGGATGATCAGCGCGCCTTGCGTCGTGCGGGTGTGAAATCTGTCGATGAGGTCGATGAAGACGACTTCGATGATGATGACGACGATGAAGGTGGTGCTGAGATCTTCTACGTGCGTTGATGCCGCATGTTTGCATCGTTGCGAGCGTCACTAGCGAATGGTTGCGGGCTGGCTCGTCTGTCGCCCGCCGAGTGGTTTGGCCAGGTACCGATTGGAAGGCAGGATCGATGCGGGACAAGGTGAGCGGTGCGCGGCGCTGGGTGGTGAAGATCGGCAGCGCCTTGCTGACGGCTGATGGTCGCGGCCTGGATCAGGCGGCTATGGCTGTCTGGGTTGATCAGATGGTGGCGCTGCGCAACGCGGGTGTCGAGTTGGTGCTGGTGTCCTCCGGCGCTGTCGCTGCCGGTATGAGTCGTCTCGGTTGGGCTGCCAGGCCGAAGGCTGTCCATGAGCTACAGGCTGCGGCAGCCGTTGGGCAGATGGGGTTGATCCGGGCCTGGGAAGCCAGCTTTGCGCGTTGCGAGCAGCAAACTGCGCAGGTTCTCGTAACCCATGATGATCTCTCCGACCGTAAGCGCTATCTCAATGCTCGCAGTACGCTTCGCACGCTGATCGATCTGGGTGTGGTGCCGGTTATCAATGAAAACGATACGGTTGTCACTGACGAAATTCGCTTCGGCGACAACGACACGCTCGCTGCGCTGGTGGCGAACCTGGTCGAGGCGGATCTCCTTGTGATCCTTACCGACCGCGACGGGATGTTCGATGCTGATCCACGCCATAATCCAGATGCCAGTTTGATCAGTGAAGCGCGCGCCGATGATCCTGCGTTGGACGCAGTGGCGGGTGCCACGGGTGGCGCGCTCGGGCGGGGCGGTATGCAGACAAAGCTGCGCGCGGCGCGTCTGGCGGCTCGCTCTGGTGCCTATACCGTCATCATCGGTGGTCGAATCGAGAAGGTGCTGGCACGACTGAAGGCGGGGGAGTCGCTCGGCACACTGTTGGCGCCGGAATGTAATCGTCATGCGGCGCGAAAGCAGTGGCTGGCGGGGCATCTGCAGATGCGTGGTACGGTCGTTCTCGATGACGGTGCAGTGCATGCCCTGAAGCAGGGTAATCGCAGCTTGTTGCCGGTCGGGGTCAAGGCGGCGCAGGGTGGTTTTCGTCGTGGTGAGATGGTCGTGTGTGTCGGTCTGGATGGTCGTGAGGTTGCGCGCGGTCTGGCCAACTACAGCGTGGCTGAAACGCAGCGAATCCTTGGGCGTCCGTCGGATGAAATCGAGAAACTGCTCGGTTATGTCGATGAGCCCGAGCTGATTCACCGCGACAATATGATCTTGGTCTGAGGTGGTTCGATGCGGCTGGCAAAAGCGTTAGTGGTTTTGTTGGTGTGGCCGGTGGTTGGTATGGCGCGCGAAGTGGGCGAGGTCGACACGGTCTTTAAATGGCTGGGGCCGAATCACAAAATTGTGGTTGAGGCGTTTGATGACCCGAAGGTTGAGGGTGTGACCTGCTATCTGTCGCGTGCCAAGACTGGCGGTATAAAGGGTGGGCTCGGGTTGGCTGAGGATCGCGCCGAGGCGTCGATCGCATGCCGGCAGGTAGGGCCCATCCGCATGAGCGAGAAGCTCAAAGATGGCGAAGTGGTCTTCAAGGAGCGGACGTCTCTGGTGTTCAAAACAATGCAGGTGGTCCGCTTTTTCGATGAGGCTCGCAATACGCTGGTCTATCTGGTGTACAGCGATCGGGTTATCGAAGGAAGCCCGCAGAACGCGGTGACTGCGATTCCAGTACTGCCTTGGGCTCAGCCATAAGCGGTATGTGGTTCAGTGGGTTGTTGTGATGGCTGAATCGCAGGCATAAAAAAACCGGCTCAACAGACTGTGTGAAAACCTAGCGGTCTGAACGGTGGTTAGAGAAAATGCCCGTATCGTGAGATACGGGCATTTTTC
>JAKUTK010000082.1 GCA_022448005.1 Pseudomonas sp. | reverse complement strand
CAAGAACGGTGAAGATTTCCAAGACCCGGTATCCGGTGGACCGTAAGGCTGCTCCGCTTAAGTGAACAGCATTACGCTCAAGGATGGCCTGACCCCACCGGACTACGACGAATACGGCGACGTGCCTGAGTCGGGTGATAACAAGCAGGAAGAACAGACGGAGCCCAAGGACGAGCCGAATGCCGGAGAAAGCCCGCTCGGCTAACGAGCGGTACCTGTTCACCTGCCGGCAAGGGCCTTTCGCCAGGCACCATGCTGGACAATTCGATCTGCCCAGCTTAAAAGGACGCGCGTCGTGCTCGTTAGCGCAAAGGTGCTAGCCGGCAGTCGCGTGTTTTTCCAAAGGCAGGTAGATCGTGAGAAAGAAGAAGCCAGTAGACCCTGTTCGGCAAGCAGAAAAGAACCGCGCCCATCGGATCGGCTGGGTAATCGCCGCTGCCGGCATCGTGGTGGGCTTCATCCTGATAATGATGCAGCCATAGCCGCCTGTTCAGGTTAGTTCGTCAACGGGCGGTACGACCGGCAGGCCTTTCCGTCATCATCAGCAGCAAGGGCATCGCCCCGGCGGGTTTGGCTTTCGCCACCTGACTTTGCTTACCGGGCGTCCCAGCTATGATGCTGGCCACCGTTAACAGCAGTAGCAATACCAGCATGTGCAGCGGGACTCGCCGAGCGCTCGTTAGGAGGGCGGCCCAACCTTGGACTCCAGCCGGTATTGGACCATCTGTTCGCTCCGGTTGGCTGCCTGCATCGTTCTGTACCTGCTTAAGCCCAACAGACATGTTCAATCCTCTAAAAGAACCCGCCGCCATCGAGCTTGTATCAGCCTCGTCCTAATCCGTGGCAGGCGGAGCCGACTGTATAGGGGCGCCACATAGCCATCAATCGCCTTAACGATGGATGCTACGGTCAGGATTAAGCATTCGATGTGTTGTTGTATCGCTATGGGTGCTGTTTAGCGCGCATCGCCTGATGCCGCCGACCCTCTACCCCAAGCACTGGCCCACTTGCAGGCATCGACGACATGCATCAGCTGAGTATCGAGCAGTACAGTGATTGGTGCATTGGCCATGGGAAGACCTGGCCAAGGTAGGGGCCGCGCACGTTAGAGGGGGCTACGCCGGCTATGGTCTGGGGTCGGCACCTTGATGCTCATCTGCGCTGTAAGCCGCATGCAGTTGTCGTTCTATCTAGACACTGCACATGTGCAGCGACTCAGCCTAACTGACGGCGACAATGCGGTTCAGCACGGTTGACGCGCTGCTCCAAACTCAGGGCCGGAGCGGGTGTTGTTGCCCTTGGCCAGGCGGTCGTAGAGCACCACGTTGACCGTCGCCGCCAAATTCATGCAGCCGTTGGTGGGGATGTAGACCACGTCCTCGCACCAGTCACGGATCTCTTTGCTCAACGAGCCATCTTCCGCGCCGAAGATGTACAGCGCGCGATCCGGATGGGTGTATTCAGGAAGGGCTCGCGCACCTTCGACCAATTCCACGGCGACCGGCACGCAGCCGAGCGGCAGGATCTTGCGCAGATCATCGATGTTGATCAGCGGAATGTCCTGATGGACTTTCTTGGTATCGGTGATGAAATCCTTGGCTCGGTCGTAGCGAGTGCCGGTGTAGAACACCGACGCCGCGCCATAGCAGCCTGCTGCCCGCATGATTGCGCCGACATTGGAAGGCGACTTCGGATTGCTCAGGCCGATGCAGGCGTAACGTTTGTTGCTCACTGGAAAAGACTCGCGCGGAAAACGCGCGAGTATACGGGACAGTCTCGTCTCCAGCCGGTTGCCTTGTCGCGATCAGGGAATCAGCTTGCTCGCACGCAGTTTGGCAAAAACCTCGTAGAACGCATCGTCGCTCGCCTGGTAATCCAGAAAGCCAAGCTTTCGACTCTTCGACATGTCTGTCACCACCTCGATAGGCCGACCCAGGTCGGCATCGGTGTGCCACGGCGAAATCAATTTGCCTATGTCCGCTTCGGCCAGTTCGAACTGTTTGGCCATCTCAGCCCATACCTGTGCATCGCCCGCCATCTGTTGTTCCAGCGGAGCGGGCTGGCCGTCGAATGGCGCCGCTTCGATGCCAAACCACTCGGCAATGCGCGCCCACATCCACTTCCAGCGGAACACGTCACCGTTGACGATGTTGAAGGCCTGGTTGGCGGCGGCCGGTGTAGTCGAAGCCCAGTGCAGGTGCTGGGCCAGCTGGCCTGCATCGGTCATGTCGGTCAGGCTGTTCCAATGCACTTCCGAGCCCGGAAAGCGGAAGGGCCGACCGGTCTGACGACAGATCGAGGCGTACACGGCCAGCGTCGTTGCCATGTTCATCGCGTTGCCGACTGCGATTCCGGTGACGGTGTGGGGGCGGTGAACGCTCCAACTGAAGCCATCGCGTTCGGCCGCCGCAAATACTTCGTCTTCCTGGGCGTAGTAGAAATTCTCGACGTCGAGCCGCCCTTGTTCTTCACGAAACGGCGTCTGCGGCAGCGAGCCTTTGCCGTAGGCTTCGAACGGGCCAAGGTAGTGCTTGAGGCCGGTGACCAGCGCGACGTGGCGAACCGAGTTGGCGCTGCGGACGGCTTCGAGTACGTTTCGAATCATCTGCGCATTGATGCGTATGTTTTCCGCCTCGGTGGCCTGGCGAGCCCAGGTGGTCAGAAAGAGGTGAGTAGGCGAAACGTCGGCCAGCGCCGAAGACAGGGCCGTCGGATCCAGCAGGTCTGCGCTGATCGGAGTAACCCCGGATTCCTGACTCGGCCGACGCGCGAGCCCGGCGACCGCCCAGCCTTCCTCGGCCAACAGGCGAGACACCGCGCTGCCAACGATCCCACTCGAGCCGACCACCAGTGCTTGATTTGTCATGTTCAAAGCCCCACAAAGCGAAACAGGCCTGCACCTTACTCACTCGAAAATGCCGATCCAAGTCGGCACCAAATGGTAACCAGCCCCCATGCAACCCGGCTCTGACGAAGAACAATGGCGCGAAGATTGCGCCCCAAGACGCGTGCTCGAGATCTTCTCGACCAAGTGGACCAGCATGATTCTGCACACCCTGCATGCCCGCCACGACGGCGTGGCGCGTAGCGGTGCGCTGCATCGCAGCTTGCCGGGAATATCCAAAAAGATGCTGGTGCAAACGCTGCGAGAGCTGGAGGCCAGCGGCTTGATCGCACGCCACACGCTCAACTCCGTCCCGCCAGCGGTGAGCTACGCGCTCTCACCGCTCGGCAAGCTGATGGTCCAACCTATCGAAATGATCTACGACTGGGCGAGGCAGAACTCCAGCGCGCTGGATCAGCTGCAGCCAAGAAGCACGTCGCGCAGACGGGGATGGTGAACTCTCACGTATCCTCAGGCGGGTTTTGCTTTTGCCATCTGGAAGCCAATAAAACAAAAAATCAGGCCCAGCCCGGCCCAGAGGCCGAACGCCGCAAGTCGTGCGACGGACTCACCAAACAACTGCGAAACAAGAAGAATGAGGCCGCAGATTGACCCGCAACGGCCGCTTCCATCCGGCAGTAATTGCCCGTCAGCAACAAAGCCCGTCCCATAAAACACGCCAAATGCACCTAGCAGGATCAAAACTACCCCTATGGGTCTCAGGCTGAGCTTGTGACTTGGATCTAACCGTTTTTCGGTGTGTCCTTTCAGTGCCAGTGTCAACGCGAGGAGTAAGGCCACAAAGCCTGAGAATGCGGCGATGTCTGAGAATCGGGCGGTTGGGTTTGAGATGAGCGCGGCAAGCGTAATCCCTCCCGCACACAAGATGATTAATTGTAAAAGCCTGCGTAGTGCTTTCATTGAAACAGCCTTTGGATCAATTCACCCAAGCCCGCAGTTGGACGTCAGGAATGGGCATTTTGGGGGTGCAACGGGATGGTAGCTTTGGCTGCTTGCTTCTCGCGCTTTGTTTTATGGTGCATCGCGTCACACCTCCATCACTCCACGCCGCCGCTTTTGACCTTTGCAAGGTTAGAGAAAGGTCGCGCGAATCCAATAGCGTCCTGAGCGGCGCATCAATGCGATTGTTTGCGGCGGGCTCAGACGCTGGTCCCAGATGCGGCCTGCGCTCATCTTCAAAAAACAGAAAGGATCTACCGTGCTGATCAAGAAATCTCTGCGCGCGCTGCTGTTGGGTTGCAGCCTGCTGAGTGCGACCTGCTGGGCGGATATGGCGCCTTTGGAAATCATGAACATGGCCGGTCTGCAGCGCAGTCTGGGGCAGATCGTCGCCAAGGATTACCTGATGATCGGCGCCGGCGTGAAAGTGGACGAAGCCACCAAACAACGTGCCGCAAGCCTGGCCTTGTTCGAAGATCACCATGCCCAGCTCAAGGCGGCTGCGCCGAGTGACGCCATTCGCGTTGCGTTGAACGACGTGGAGCGCACCTGGGCCGATTACCGTGCCCTGGCGGCCAGTACGCCGGACAAGGCCCAGGCTCCGCTCGTACTGGCGAAGGCCGAAGAGCTGGTTCGCCAGACCCAGCAAGTCACCGATCTGTTCGAGCAACACAATGGAGATGCCGCGTCGCATTCGATCAACCGCAGTGGCTGGAACCGTGTGCTGACCCAGCGCACCGCCATGTTCTACATGGCCCGTGCCTGGGGCGTGCAGGATCCGGATCTTGAAAAGGAGTTTGCAGCTTCGGTTGAAGAGTTCGGCGTCATCATGGCCGAACTGCAGACAGCCGATGCGCCCAACGCGGAAATCGCCGAAGCCCTGCGCAAGACCGACGCGCGCTGGAAGTTCGCGAGCAAGGCGTTCACCTCCAAGCAGTTCGTGCCCACCATCGTGGCGGTGAATGCCGAATCGATGTTCCGTCAGCTCAACGAAATGACCCGCCTCTATGCCGGGCTGCACGACAACCGGCTTTGAATCCTGCTCTCGGTGCATTTGACGATCAGGTGCGCCGGGATTCGCCAGCACCGGCCCCGTCGGTCAGTCGCAGCGCATTCTGACGGCCCACTCGATCAGAGCTGGTCGCCAACAGCGGCCTTGTCGATCACGGACCAGACGTTCCGGATCTTTCCCTCGCTGAACGCGTAGAACACGTTTTCGGTGAAGGCCACCCGTTTTCCATTCACTGCAAAGCCGAACAAGTCCGCTATGGGCGTGCAGTCGAACCGCAGCTGCGCTGCCAGATGGGGCGGTTCGGCAATTAACAGGCCGATGCTGAACTGCAAATCGGGAATCGCTCGAAAGTCCTCTTCGAGCATCCGACGATAGCCACCCAGCCCCACGAACTTGCCGTTGTAATGCACCTCGTCATGGACGAAGTGACCCAGCTTCGGCCAGTTCTGGCTGTTCAAGCAGGCGATGTAGCCTCGGTATCAATCGGTGATCTCGTCGCGAGTCGTCATTGCTCCTCAGAGTCAGTCTGATAGTCAGGCTAGCGACTTGCGCAATAGACGCCAGCCGCACGCTCAATACGTTCGGCTGGCGCGCTATAAACGGCAGTGTTAGAGGATCAATCGAGGACCACGGCGTGGCCTTCCAATGGATTGATGTCGCCTTTGATCAAGGACTCGGCCAGCGTTTGTGCCGCTTCAAGGCCAGCGTGCTCGTTTACCTGCATCCAGGGCTGCTGCGCATCGCTCACCCGAGCGATAAAGGCCAGCTGCGCTTCGTTGAAGCGGCGTGTCACCTCGGCAGGCCCCCAGTCGGCGTTGCGTTTCTTGATCTGGTAAGGCGCGAAATAGGGCTGTGGTTGCGGTCCGGCCAACGTCTGGTCACGTTTGCTGTATTCATGGCTTTGGGCAGACCCGGCGTAGCAGTCGTACACCAGAGCGTCTTTGAAATGGCTATGGATCTGCTGGCGAAGGCTGGCGCTACCAGAGAAGTCCACGTACAGCGTGGGCACGCTCGGGTCCAGCGAGGCGAGCTGGTCGTAGCCAAGCGCCTGGCGGTAGCAGCCCAGGCGTTGTACGAAATCGATATTGCCCGGGGAGGTGAGGCCGATCAGCTGTACGGCTGGATTGTCCTGCAGGCAGAACGCAGTCCCGTACGCCGTCTTGCTTGAGGCACTGGAGACCAGGATCTTGCGCGCACCGAAGAAGGCGTTGTCATCGAGAAAGTCGGCCAGCATGAACGAAGTGATGAACAGCGGGCGCAACAACATCTGGTAGTTCTCGCTCTCGGCGCGATAAGCGTCATCGCTGCTGATGCGCTGGTACTGGTTGTAGGCTGATGTGAGTTCAAGTCGGTGTTCGGCGCCGTCATAGAAGCCCCGATCAGTGACCCGCACCGGCTGCATGACCAGATGGCTGGCAATTGGCCAAAAACCGTAAAAGCGCTCGCCCTTCGCCAAGCCTTCGACAGTGCTCTCCACGACCTCGGCGAAGCCCCAGGCCGGCATGTGAAACCACTCGGCATCGCCCGTCGGAAAGAAGTCCCAGTAACGTAGGTGAGGGGTTTCGCCAAAGGCTGCATAGGTGACGTTATTGGTGGTCAGCGCCAGTCGGCTGATGCGCAGCAGGGCTTCGCCGGGTTTCAGCTCAGGCATCGCCTGGGTCTGTAGGCGAGTCTGCTCCATGTTTTTCTTGTTGTTCTGCAACTGGCGGATGACGCTCATCGATGGCACCTTGGGTTCGTAAATGGACGGCATTGACTGTAGCCCTTTCGTTTCTCCGCCGGGTTCGGATTTCATGAACACACGATTGCCAAGCGCCAAGCCGCTCAAACGGCCCACTCAGCAGCGCGCCAAGGTCACCGTTCAGGCGATTTTCGACAGCTATGTTCGGATATGGCAGCGCGATGGCTGGTCTCGATTGACGACCCGGGCGGTCGCGTTGGGAGCCGGTGTGGCCATCGGCACCCTGTACGACTACTTCCCCAGCAAACACGCGCTGCACTCAGGCTACGTGCGCTATTGCGTAGAGCAGTTGCTCGAGTCCATCGAGGCGCAAGCCGTAGCGCCAGTCGCCCTTGCCTGGCCCGAGCGCATCCGGCGCTTGGTGCGCACCTTGGCCGGGGCCGAGCCTCAGCTACCCTGGTTCCACCCGGACATGCTCGAACTGGAAACGCTGGTGGCTGAGCCCAAGCACCAGCGGCGGGTCTATGAGGATCTATTGGGCGCCTGGCAACGCGTCATCGACGCGGCGACCGACCTGCCGGCGCCCCCGTCTGCTGCAACCCTGGAAGCGCTTCATCTTTCGGTATGGGGCGGACGCCGCTACGCGATGCTGGTGCAGCTCGAAGCGGATCGGATGAGAGAGTGGGCTGAGTGCATGGAGCAGCTGTGCCTACGCTCGCTTGAGTCGAATCAGGGCCGCAGCACTAACTGAAGATACCGCCGCGGCCCCGATGAGCGAGAGGCTGATTAGCCCTTGGTTGGCGTGGTCAGGTTCTGCAGGATGTCAGCCAACGTCGACACGTTGTCGTGGATGACCACGTGGAAACGGTCGGATTCGAGATAGCTGCGCCAATCGGCATCGGACATCATCAGAGGTTGATCAATGTCCTTCGACAGCTTCTCCAGACGATCTCGCGCCTGCTTGAACTGCTTCGGATCGGCTGTCCACCCATAGTTATTACCCGCTCGCTCCATGGAGTTGAGCAGATCACTGGTGGTCTCGCGCAGATCGCGCAGCTGCTCCAGCACGTTATTGCCGGTTAGCACCTGAATGCCTTTGGTTTGCCAGTTTTCAGCAAGAATGCCGGCGACCTGCTCAAGGTGAGCGCCCAGGCTCTTGACCTGCTTGGTGACCGTCACGCTGTACTCTGGGCCACCCATCCAGTCCAGCCATTCCTGGTCCGTGGCTTCCGCTTTTTCGTCCAGCACGGTTTCCATCTGCTGTAGCTGTTCTTCGATTTTAGACAGCCGCTTTTCCTGCTGCTCCCAGTTGCCCAGGCCCAGACCTTCTTCTGCCATAAGCAGCGCACCAACGAAGTCAACCGCGGTTTCGCGGACATCATCTACCGCATCTACCACGTTATGGCCGACGGAGATGGTTTGCATACCAGCGCCAGCCTTTTGGCCTGCTTGCGCCGTCTGGTTCGACTGTTGGGCGACCGCTGCAGTGGGCAGGCCCATGGCGAGGGATGCGGCCAATACTGCTGCCGATAGGGAAGTCGATTGCTTGAAGTTCATTATGTCTCCTCCGCTTGCGATTTCGGGGAAACGAACTGCAGTTCGCTTGAAACTATCCAGCTCGCTTACAAGTTTGGGCGTGCGGTGGACTTGGGAGTTCCTTGAAAAACTCATCGATCTACCCGCCGGTCGTTTCATCTTGCATGCGGGCATTGTTCGACCGCTTGCGCGCCCATCCACGCGTCGAGGCGGAACCTGCTGGTCTTTTCGGATGCTTACACTCGGCTACGGGGAGAAGCCTGCTGTCGGCAGTGGTGGACGCTCGCTGGGCTAACGTCTTCATAGCGCTCGGTGCCGTCATCGACAGCGTCACGCCCGGCGCGACGCCGGTTTCAACTGGCGATATGATGCGCGCCCGCCAACGCTCCACGCCTACCTCATTCAGGTCATCATGCCCGGCACCGCCATCTATACCGACCTGTCGGATTACTACGATCTCATGTGCGCCGATATCGACTACCGTGCGCAAAGCCACTGCATCCAGCGTCTGCAAAAGCTGCTCGGCAATGGCGGCAGCCGGCACCTGGATCTCGCCTGTGGCACCGGTCCTCATGTGCGGTATTTCATCGACGCGGGATTTGAAAGCGCCGGGCTCGACATCAACCAGCCGATGCTGGACAGGGCAGCTATTCGCTGTCCGGAAGCTCGCTTCTCCCGGCAGGACATGTGTGGCTTCGCAGTCAGCCAGCCGGTCGATCTGATCACCTGCTTCCTGTATTCCATCCACTACAGCGGCCAAGTCGAACGATTGAAGGCCTGCATCGCCAGCGTGCACGATGCATTGGCGACCGGAGGGCTGTTCTGCTTCAACGCCGTCGACAAACATGCCATCGACAATGATTCATTCGTATCGCACGACGCGAGCCACCCCGATGGCGTATTCAACTTCAGCTCTGGCTGGTACTACCCGGGCACCGGTGATCAGCAATTGTTGAGGCTGCGGATTGAAAAAAAGACTGCAGGGCATAGTCAGCGATGGAACGACGAACATCCCATGGTGGCAGTAGGTTTCGCCGAATTGAGCGAGCTGTTGCGGCCGTACTTCGAGGTCAACATCCTTGAGCATGATTACGAAAAGATCCTGCCCTGGAACGGGACGTCCGGGAACGCAATCTTTGCTTGTGTGAAGTTGTGAGGCATGCGGCCGCGTGAGGAGTAGGCGGTCAATGCAGCCGATTGGCCGTCGAGGACGTCTGCGTCAGATGAAGTGACTGTTGAGCCAGCTCATCGAGTAGCTGATCGCGACTTTTTTCCGCGTCGCTCATGGCTTGTGCGCCGTGTTGTTTGACCAGGTAGCTATGAATCTGGCGAACTTCCTGTGACTTGAAGATGGGCTCCAGGTCCTGCACTGCCACCAGACCGCTGGACGCCTGGCTTCGGGTGTTCATGACGACCTGAGGGCCGCGAGCCGCCAATGGCTGAAAGCCCAGCGATTGAAAATACGGCACCTTGCTGGCCACGCACGCCACTTCCCCGTGCGGATAGCGCGCCAGCATCGCTTCGACCATGGCGCGCCCGGTGCCCTGCCGGCGATGGCTGGCCCGCACCGTCAGATAGAGCAGCGCACAGGCATCGGGATCGTCCACGTAAGGCAGATACAGGGCAAAACCGAGCAGGCGTGCCGGGTCTTCGGCGTCCAGCGCCATGATCAGCTCCGGCTTGCCTTTCTGTGCGCCGTCCATGGTGTCTAGGTAGCGATGCACCTCGAAACCCACAACGTACTGATACAGCTGATACAGCGGGTTGCTGGGCGCAAGCGATACAGGGCTGACGTCGCTGAGATAGTCCACCACCATCTGCAACAGCTGGCTCTCCATCGATTCCGGCGGTGGGGTATCCAGGTGGGCGAGGGTGAACATTGGCAGGGCTCCAAGTGGGTCAATCGCTGCATTGTACCGGGCGTTAGACGCGAGCGACGCAGAAGAAGACTTCCCGCTTACACGCCGTAGGAGAGGCGAGCCTATCGTGGCGATAGGCAAATTTGCTGTTCAGCGCTTTGCATGCCTTTGGCGTTTGGAAAACTGCTTTATGGCGAAGTTTTAAGAGAGATTTGAAGACGTTGGCGACAAACTGCCGCTAGATGGGGAGTTCAGGTAGCCTCGGGCCGAGTGCTAAGTTCTATTCAGCGGCGCGTCAACGCGTCAACGACAACCCTAAGGAGCAGAATATGAACGCTGAAACTGGAGAAAACGCGGGCGGTGGATGCCCGTTCGGCCACGGCGCTGGTGCGCCGCGCAAGCGTCCGGGTAATAAAGACTGGTGGCCCGAAGCGCTGAGCCTCACCTCACTCAACCAGCACTCGCCGCGCTCCAATCCCTACGGCGGTGATTTCGACTACGCCGCTGCGTTTGATTCCCTTGATCTCGACGCGGTGATCGCCGACCTGCATGCCCTGATGACCGACTCCCAGGACTGGTGGCCGGCCGATTTCGGCCACTACGGCGGCCTGTTCATCCGGCTCGCCTGGCACAGTGCCGGTACCTACCGCATCACCGATGGTCGCGGCGGCGCCGGCGGCGGTCAGCAGCGCTTCGCCCCGCTCAACAGCTGGCCGGATAACGCCTCGCTGGACAAGGCCCGCCGTCTGCTGTGGCCGATCAAGCAGAAATACGGGCGCAACCTCTCGTGGGCTGACCTCTATGTGCTCACCGGCAATGTGGCGCTGGAATCCATGGGTCTGAAGACCTTCGGCTTCGCTGGCGGCCGCGCCGATACCTGGGAACCGGAAGAACTGTTCTGGGGCCCTGAAGGCACCTGGCTGGGCGATGAGCGCTACAGTGGCGAACGCCAGCTGCACCCCGGCCTCGGCGCCGTGCAGATGGGCCTGATCTACGTGAATCCGGAAGGCCCGAACGGCAACCCGGACCCGAAAGCCTCCGCCATCGACATTCGTGAAACCTTCGCCCGCATGGCGATGGATGACTACGAAACCGTTGCGCTGATCGCCGGTGGCCACACCTTCGGCAAGACCCATGGTGCAGGCGATCCCTCGCTGCTGGGCCCTGACCCGGAAGGCGCTGTGATCGAAGATCAGGGCCTGGGCTGGCGCAGTCGGTTCCAGACTGGAGCGGGCGCAGACGCCATCACCTCCGGCCTTGAAGTCATCTGGAGCCAGACGCCTACCCAGTGGTCCAACTACTTCTTCGAAAACCTGTTCAACTTTGAGTGGGAGCTGACCAAGAGTCCGGCTGGAGCGCATCAATGGGTCGCCAAGGACGCGCCGGACGTTATGCCGGATCCCTTCGATCCAGGCAAGAAGCGCAAGCCGACCATGCTCACCTCTGACCTGGCGCTGCGCTTCGACCCGATCTACGAACTGATCTCGCGACGCTTCCTGGAGAACCCGGACGAGTTCGCCGATGCGTTCGCGAAAGCCTGGTTCAAGCTGACCCACCGCGACATGGGGCCTGTTGGTCGTTACCTCGGCCCGCTGGTGCCGCAGGAAACGCAGATCTGGCAGGACCCGATCCCCGAGTGTGACCATCCGTTGATCGATGAGGGTGATATCTCCGCGCTGAAGCAGAAGATTCTGGGCATGGGCTTTTCCGTGTCCGAGTTGGTGTCAGTGGCCTGGGCTTCGGCTTCGACCTATCGCGGCTCGGACAAGCGCGGTGGTGCCAACGGTGCGCGTATCCGCTTCGCGCCGCAGAAGGATTGGGAAACCAACAATCCGGCGCTGCTGGCTCGTGTGTTGGAAAAGCTGACCGAGCTCCAGAGCGAGTTCAACGCCTCGGCCACCGGTGGCAAGAAGGTCTCCATGGCCGACCTGATCGTGCTGGCCGGCTGTGCCGCGATTGAAAAAGCGGCTCAGGATGGCGGTGTGAACGTTACCGTTCCCTTCACGCCGGGCCGGATGGATGCCGAGGAAGAGTGGACCGATGTGCAATCCTTCGAGGCGCTGCGGCCGGTCGCCGATGGCTTTCGCAACTACTACCACGAGTCGCACTTCATGGCGCCCGAGGAAGCGCTGGTCGACAAGGCGCACCTGCTTCGCCTCAGCGCGCCGGAAATGACCGTGCTGATTGGCGGTATGCGCGTGCTGGGCACCAACGCGGACGGCGGCCAGGACGGCGTCTTCACCAAGCGCGTGGGCACCTTGTCCAACGACTTCTTTGTCAACCTGCTGAGCATGCAGAACGAGTGGGTCGCGACCGAGCATAAGAACCGCTATCAGGGGCTCGACCGCAAGACCCGCCAGCCCACCTGGACCGCCACCCGTGTGGACCTGATCTTCGGTGCGCAATCGGAGCTGCGTGCCCAAGCCGAGGTCTACGGCATGGCAGACGGCAACGAGAAGTTCGTCCAGGACTTCGTCAAAGCCTGGGACAAGGTGATGAATGCGGATCGGCTCGATATCGGCAAACCGGCCGATAATTTCAGCCAGAAGCTTTCCGCTTGAGCCTCGCGGCGGCGCCGCAGGGCGCCGCCCCCCCGTTAATGCACCCCCCCCCAGAGCGGGCGGCCATAACGGTTGCCCGCGGCGAGCGGCTTCGATGATCCTTCCGGCGGTCCAGTGCTGGCCTGCCTATCGTGTAACTGGCGGACGGCTCAGCTGTTCGGCCGATGCTGCCGTAGCACCGAGTCGATGCGCGTCCTGCGCGCGGTCATTCAGGCAAACACGAAGTACTTGCGGACGGTCTCGACGACTTCCCAGGTGCCGGTCATGCCGGGTTCCACCACGAAGATGTCACCGGCCTTGAGGTGGATGGGCGCCATGCCGTCGGGCGTGATGATGCAGTAGCCTTCCTGGAAGTGGCAGTACTCCCATTTGACGTATTCCACGCGCCATTTGCCGGGCGTGCAGATCCAGGTCCCCATGATCTTGCTGCCGTCATCGGAGGTGTAGGCGTTGAGGTTGACGGTGTGCGGTTCGCCTTCGATTCGCTCCCATTTGCAGGCATCGACGACAGGCATGGGCTGGGTATCGCGCAGTACGGTGATCGGTGGGTTGGCCATGGGCGCTCCGGTTAAGACGTATTCGGGCGCTTACCATAGGGCGCTGCTGCGGTGGCCAATTGTCTGGGGTCGACGCCGGGATGCCCATCAGCGCAAGGAGCGTCGTTGAGCACGCGGGCGTCTTCCGCTAATTACGCAACCCCTGGCTCAGCCTGGCGGGGCAGCCCCGAAGGGCTGGCCGCTGCAAACGTTACTGCGTGCGGAAGCGCCCGACCAACTGCCGGAGTGCGCTGCTGAGTTGCCGCTGCTCCTGAGAGTAGCTTTCGACTTCCGAGGCCTGGCTCGACACCTGGGCAACCGCGTCGCTGATGGCCACCACGTTGCGGTTGATGTCCTCGGTAACCAGGTGCTGTTCCTCGGTGGCAGTGGCGACCTGGGTGGTCATGTCACGGATCATCTCGACGGCATTCTCGATATCTTCGAACGCTCCCATGACCTCACCCGACAGCTCGATGGCTTTGCTCGATTCGGTCAGGCTGCGATCCATGCTCGCGGTCACCTCGCTGATACGGCTGACCAGCAGGTTGAGGATCTTGTTGATCTCGCCGGTTGAATCCTGGGTGCGCCTGGCCAGACTGCGCACCTCATCGGCCACCACGGCGAAGCCGCGTCCCTGTTCGCCGGCACGTGCCGCTTCGATAGCGGCGTTGAGCGCCAGCAGGTTGGTCTGTTCGGCGATCTGCTGGATGCTCGACAGGATGGTGTTGATGCTCACCGTTTCGCGTTCGAGCTCTCGAATCACCTTGCTTGAACCCTGGATGCTGGCGCCAAGATCGTTCACCCCGGCGGTACTGCGGGCAATCACCTCCTTGCCATTGCGCGTCGCGTCCAGACCCTGTGCGGAGACTTCCGCCGTCCTGACACAGTTGTGCGCCACCTCGTTGGCCGCCGAGGCCATCTCGGTGACAGCGGTGACGATCTGCTCCACCGCGCTCGACTGACGCTGCAGGCTGTCCGACATGGCGGTGGTGCGCTCGTTGGTCTGGCTCGAGACGCTGTCGATGCTGACGGCGTTGTCCTTGATGACAGTGATCATCGACTGCGTCGACTCGATGAACTGGTTGAACCACTTGGCCAATTCGCCGGTTTCGTCATTGGCCAGCACGGGGAGGCGGTGGGTCAGGTCACCCTCACCTTGGGCAATCGTGCGCAGCCCATCCTTGACCAGATTGATCGGAGTGACGATGCGGTTGGCAAATACCATCCCAGCGATACCAAACAGCACCACCAGCACGGTGCAAGCCACCAGCGTCAGCCACGCCAGCCTGTGCGCGCCGGCCAGGATTTCGTCGACCTGCATGAAGCCTATGAACTTCCAGCCCAGGGTCGGCGAGGTGAAGACGTTGGCCAGATAGTCGACACCATCAATGTTGACCTCGATCAGGCCGTTCTCTGTGTTCGCGATGTTCGCGGCGTAATCGCCCGGCAGCTCGCTGAGCTTCTTGAAGTTGTTCTCGGGTTGGTGGCCGTCGACCAGCAAGGTTCCGCTGTTCTCGACAAGCATGAAGAAACCGGTCTCGCCGAAGCGGGTTTTCTGGACCATGTCGGTCAGTGCCTTGAGCGACACGTCCGTCGCCACGACCCCGGCGAAGTTGCCGGCCTGGTCCTTGAAGGCTTTGATCACCGACACGTAGACGGCGTCGTCCGGTTCCCAGTAATAGCCATCCAGGCGCGTCAGCTGGAAATTGGCGTCTTTGCCCAGGGTAAACCAGGGGCGCCCGCGCGGGTCCCAGTCGCCGTAGTCTGCGGTGCCCGGCCACTCCACGTAGCCACCCTGGGCGTCGCCCATGTAGACGTAGCCGAAGTTCGGGTTGTTGTTACCGATACCGGAGAAGTAATCGAAGATCTGCTTTTCGCGGCCGCCGTTAACCGTGGCGGTGGCACCGGGTTTGCTGGGCGCCCCGAAGTAAGTGGTCAGCTCGCCAGCCTCGGTGTCTCGGACGGCGGCAAAGTCGGCCATCGCTGACACGGTATGGCTGACCGAGTCGAACAGGGTCACGAAGGTGTTGTTCACCAGCTGAACGTCCAGGCTGCTGCTTTCCTGAAACTGGACCTTGGCCTCCTCGGTTACGTTGCGGATGGTGAACAGGGCCACGACAAGGACGGGAACAAGCGTCGCGACCAGAAAGCTTGCTAGCAGTTTGTGTTTTATTTTCATCGTTCAACGGCCTCTGGCCAGTTCATCAAGACACCCACGCCAACCAGCGCTTCGTTCTTAGGGGGGGGACCCTCGCGCAATCCAGTGCGCTTCGCGGCCGCGAAGCGCCCGATTCTTCATCCGAATCGATCGCTGGCGAGTCGCGGCCGGCAAGACGTTATCGGCACGGGTCTGTCAAGCCTTGAGGTGGCCCCGTACTTTTCCGACCAATGCACTTTATGGCGCAAGGACGGGGCTTACAGGGACACCGGGTGTTTCGATGCACGTCACCTCACGCGGCGATCAGCCAAACGCCATTGGCAGTTCTGCAGGGGCACTATCTGTCTGTGAAGGGTTTACTCGCTGCTTTCGCTGTTAAGCCTGACGCGCTTCGGCGCTTATCTCGGCGGCTTATCCGCGGCCGCAGCGACTTAAAGGAGGCTCCCGGCGCGCATGGCATCTCCCTTGCGGTCTACTTGTCCGCGACCAGACAGGGTTTCGCGCCGGGGCGGGACGGGCCATGCGATGCGGGGCGCCGACGCAGGCTCAGTCCGGCGTGAACCACCAGTGTCGCGATGACCAGTGCGCCGCCATAAAGCGTCGAGGTTGCAGGAGTCTCGTTCAGGAAATACCAAGCCCACAGCGACCCCAGCACGCTTTCCAATAGATAGAAGAGCGCAACTTCAGCAGAAGGCAGATAGCGGGTCGCGTTATTGATCAACAGCGTGGCCAGTGGCATCTGGATCAGGCCCATGATTGCCAGCGCCCAGTAGCTCGTCGTTTCCAGGCCCAACGGCTCGGCCTTGGGCCAGGCAATCAGCGCAGCCGCCAGGCCGCCGAGCGCGATGAGGGGCATCCGTTCGATGGCGGGGTGGCGGCGCAGCAGGGTGAGATTGGCGCCCACCGCGGCGGAGGACAACAGCGCATAACCGTTGCCAGCCAGATCGGTGGGGGTGAAGGCTCCGGCGAAGACCACCATGATCCCCAGCGCCGCCACGCCGATGGCCAGCCAGGTGTGCAACGCCACCGACTCGCCCAGGAAAAAGCGTGTGAACAGGGCGGCGAACAGGGGCGCCGTGCTGAGCACGACGACCACGTTAGCCACCGTGGTATGGAGGACCGCCAGTACAAAAAAGATCGAAATAAACGCCAACAGCAAGGCCGAGACGGCGCTGATCAGCGGTTGCGCCTTGAGACTCGCCCGGCTTTTGGCCGACAGCGAGAACGCACCCAGCGCCAGAAACATAAACAGGCCCCGCCAGAACACGATGCTCCAGCCATCTGCCTGTGCCAGGCGCACCAACAGGCCATCGAAGCTGAGTACGACGATGCCGCTGCTCACCAGAAGCAGGCCGCGCGCTGAATCGTTCAATCGTGGGTCCTCCGGTTACCGCTGCCGACGCCTGTCGTTGCCCGGGCGCGGCCTCCCTCTAAGCCGCGTTCGGACGCTGCGGCCATAATGGCGGCTTTGTTCGTCAAACACCTGCCCAGAAGCGCCCCGGCGCACTGCAGTTCGCGACTTCAGGGGCAGTGAAGCGTCGCCAGTGCATCAGCGGCGGGACCTCAGGCTGTCAGCCTCGGCTGGACGTGGGCCCCTGGCGAGCGAGCAAATCTCGTTTGCAGGTCCGCAACCAACACATCCACCTCACGTTGCGCCTGCTCCACCGAGGCCGCCAACACCTCGCCCCCGGTTTCCTGCCCTTCAATCGCGATCTGATGGATGCGGGTGGTGCCGATGAAGTTGAGCGCCGTCACCAGGTTCGGCTCAAGATTGTTCATCTGCGCCATCTCGCCACCAGGACCGTAGCCGATGCCCCCGCGGGCGGTGAGGATGACAGCGTGCCGTGGCCGGTCGGCCAGCAGCGGTACGTAGGGTTCGGGTAGTTTGGTTTCGTCGATCTCAACCGTCCTTCCTGGGCGCACGATGAGGTCGACCCACGCCTTGAGCGCGGCGGGCATCCCGAAGTTGTAGAAAGGCGTCCCGATGACCAGCACATCGGCCGCGATCAGCTCATCGACCAGCCGGTCGCTCTCGGCCAGTGTCTCCTTCATCCATGCTTCACGGCGATCTTCAGGCGTGAAGGAGGAGGCGATCCAGTCGTGGCTGATGAAGGAGGGCGGGCTCTGGCCGATGTCCCGATAGGTCACGCTGTCCTGCGCGCGATGAGCGCGCCATTGGCTGACGAAGCGGTGGCTGAGATGACGGCTGTGGGAACCGTGCTCGTCCTTGCCGGCAAAACCGGGGCGGGCGCTGGCGTCGAGGTGCAGAAGGTGTGTCATGGTGGGTCTCCTGTGTGACTGAATTCATCTGTCATTCGCGGTAGACCCAGACTAGGTTTAGCCTCTGTGGGCGACAAACGACCATTTCTTCCAGTTACAGATGAGGAAAACTCAGCCATGGCGCACCGCTGGTTACCTTCGCTATCCGCCTTGCGTGCCTTTGAAGCGGCCGCCCGCCATGAGAGCGCCAAGCAGGCTGCCGAGGAATTGAACGTCACCGCCACGGCCATCAGCCACCAGATTCGCTCGCTTGAAGAATCCCTCGGCGTGGCGCTGTTTCTACGCAAACCCAGGCAGCTAGAGCTGACCGCTCAGGGGCGTGAGCTGCAACAGACGCTGGAGACCGCATTCGACAGCATCAGCGCCACAGTCGACCGCCTCAGTGCCGGACCCTGCCGGCAGGCGATCACCCTCAGCACCACGCCGGCCATCGCCGTGCGCTGGCTAGTGCCCTGGGTCTGCCTGCTGCGCGATTCCCATCCTGATATCGACCTGCGCTTTCACACCTCGCACGAACCGGTGGCGCTGGATGGTGTGACGGCGGATATGGCCATCCGCTACGGTGACGGCAGGTGGCCCGGGCTGGTGGCGGAGAAGCTGATCGACAACACCTTCGTCCCGGTTTGCAGCCCATTGCTGGGCCTGCGTGACGCCGCCGACCTGCCCAACCACCCGCTGATCCACTTTCACGCCCGGGGTGCCGCCTCGGCGCCGATTCATTGGGCAGCGTGGCAAAAGCTCGCCAAGGTGCCGGGGCTGGACGTCAGCGCCGGGCTGGTCTTCTCCGACGAAACCCACGCCATCTCCGCCGCCATCGGCGCGCAGGGCGTGGGGCTGATGAGCCGGCAGTTGGTCGAGGACGAAGTGAAAGCAGGGCGGTTGATGCAGCCGTTTGGGCCGGAGATGGCGGGCAAGCCGTTTCATCTGGTTTATCCGGAGAGCCGTCGGGATGATCCAACCGTTCTGGCGGTAAGGGAGTGGGTAATGAAGGTGCCGGGTGGGTTGTGTGAGGTAGGGCGCTGATACCGGCAAAGCCGAGTCGCGCTACCCGAGGATCGGCCGTAGGGTGGAAAACGGCGAAGCCTTTTCCACGCGTATCTTCCAGGCTACTTGCTTCGGCGAAGCGGCGCCCGTTGAGCGTGGGCCGTTCAAAACACTGGATGAAGACAACTTATTCAAGTGGCTAACCAAGCAAGGCAAAAGCAAAGATTGGGAACACGTCGGCTTTATTCTCGAAGCGCCCGGCCAGGCGCCGGTCGGCTTTGTCTTGGCCAACGTCTTTGCTTATATGGGCCCGATGGGCGAGAGGGCGCTGTGGGACGTGGAGTGCAGGGATGCCAACCTTATCCGAGGGGGAGGGGTTAGAAATCTTCTTGGTACCCAGCCGGATGGCGTGTATCAATTCCTAGATAACATCCAATAGCGAGCAGAGAAGTTGGGCGTTCTGGCAAAGCCGTTAAGGATGGTCTGAAGTAGTCCTATATTTTCGGTCGACTTCACCCACCGCCGATTTTGAAAGCGGCAAACCGATAAAAAACGATCAGATTACCCGCTCATTGCCGCGTTTCTGGCCGCTGCGATGACCTCGCCGCAGCCATTTCCCACATTACAGGCGCACCTCTCCTGCATTCGTCAGTAAATGTCGGCGCGCCATCCACAGGTTCGACAGCGCGAACAGCGTCACCAGTTGTGCGGTGTTTTTCAACAGCCCGCGGAAGCGCACCTTGGTATAGCCAAACTGCCGCTTGATCACCCGGAACGGATGCTCGACCTTGGCGCGTACTTGTGCCTTGGCCTTCTCGATCTTGCGTTTGGCTTTGTACAGCGCGCTGCGCTTATTCAGCTTCTTGTAGGTGCTGCGGCGGGCTGCGATCTGCCAGATCACCTCTCGGCCGTCATGTTCAGGGCGCTTCTCTACGCCGGTGTAACCCGCGTCGGCTCCGACCATGTTTTCCTCGCCGTGCAGCAGTTTGTCGACCTGGGTAACGTCTGCCACGTTGGCTGCCGTTCCCACCACGCTGTGCACCAAACCCGACTCGTCATCGACGCCGATATGGGCCTTCATGCCGAAGTAATACTGGTTGCCCTTCTTGGTCTGGTGCATTTCCGGGTCGCGCTTGCCGTCCTTGTTCTTGGTCGAACTCGGCGCATTGATCAGCGTGGCATCGACGATGGTGCCTTGGCGCAACGACAAGCCTCGGTCACCCAGGTAGCCATTGATTACGGCCAAGATGCCGACAGCCAGTTCGTGTTTCTCCAGCAAGCGACGGAAGTTGAGAATGGTCGTTTCGTCTGGGATGCGCTCAAGGCTCAGCCCAGCAAACTGGCGCAGGATAGTGGTCTCGTACAGGGCTTCCTCCATCGCCGGGTCGCTGTAGCCGAACCAGTTCTGCATCAGGTGCACACGCAGCATCGCCATCAGCGGATAGGCCGGACGGCCACCTTCACCCTTGGGGTAATGCGGCTCGATCAAGGCAATCAATCCCTTCCATGGCACCACCCGATCCATCTCGATCAGGAACAACTCTTTGCGGGTCTGCTTGCGCTTGCCAGCGTACTCGGCGTCGGCGAAGGTCATCTGCTTCATCGGAAAACTCGGCGGGTGGATTCCGGGTATTTTGCCAAAATCAGGAAGTCTTTTTCAGAGTTTCCTTAAAGGTGAAGTGAGCAAGATGGCCGACGCCGTTGTTCCGCCCTGCTGGGTGGGTTCCGTTTGGCTATAGCCCGGATGGCCGGCCCCGCCATCAATTTCCAGTGAGCTTTAACAGGCCAACCGCCAGACACAGCCACGCCATGCCGACACATGCCAGCTTGGTCGATAGGGTCATAAGGCGGCGCAGCGGGAGGGGGAAGTTGCTCACATCAGTGGCATCGAGTACCCCTTTTCGAACATTGAAATTCGAAAGAAGTAAGGCTCCGCTTAGCGTGCCGACCAGATAGAAACGGGAAGTAAAACTTGTTGTCCCTACAATGTGCTGCTGCTTAGCCCACGCGCTGTTTGGAAGTGCTGAGAGCATGATGTTGAAGTGGCGACTACAGGCGATGTAGACGCCAATCGCCACGCCAGATAGCCCGATAACAAAAGGGGCTAGTAAGAAAGCGATCTGTAAATCCAACGGCCAGGTTTCAAACGGCGGTTGCAGGAGCTGAGTGCAACACGGTTATTGGATTGAGGCTGGAGCATCATGCCGCATAGCTATGGCTGCTT
>JAKUTK010000081.1 GCA_022448005.1 Pseudomonas sp. | reverse complement strand
AATGAACACCCAGGCAAAGATCGATACCAGGCCTAGCAACTGCGCGCCGAATGTCGCGTCCGCATTGGTCAGCGGCACCGCCAGCAGTCCCCACATCCCCACAACGCCATGCACCGAAATGGCACCGACCGGATCATCAAGCTTGAGTTTGTCCAGGCCGAGGATGCTGAACACGACCAGCACGCCGCCCACGCCACCGATGAGCACCGACTGCAGCGCGCTTGGTGTCAGTGGCTCCGCGGTAATGGCAACCAGACCCGCCAGTGCACCGTTGAGGACCATGGTCAGATCCGACTTGCCGAACAGCAGACGGGCGGTGATCAAAGCCGCAACCAGGCCACCGGCGGCCGCCATGTTGGTATTGGTGAACACCTGAGCCACCGCGTTGGCGTCTTCGATGGTGCTCATCTTCAACTGCGAACCGCCGTTAAAGCCGAACCAGCCCATCCACAGGATAAAGGCCCCCAGCGTCGCCAAAGGCAGGTTGGCGCCGGGGATCGCATTGATCTGTCCATTAGGGCCGTACTTACCCTTGCGCGGACCCAGCAGCAGCACGCCGGCCAGGGCAGCGGATGCGCCCGCCATGTGCACCAGACCAGAGCCTGCGAAATCGAGGAAACCGGCCGCATCGAGGAAACCGCCACCCCACTTCCAGAAGCCCTGCACGGGATAGATCACGCCAGTCATCACCACCGCGAAGGCGATGAATGCCCAGAGCTTCATCCGCTCGGCCACTGCACCCGACACCACTGACATGCAGGTTGCGGCGAAGACGACCTGGAAGAAGAAGTCGGCACGGGTCGAGTAATAAGGCGCGTCCTCGCCCCCTGCGGCGACCACGTCGACGGCGTTCTCGTCACCAATCAGGAAGCCCAGGCTCGGCAGGATGCCGCCGTCCGGACTGGAGTACATGATGTAGTAGCCGATCAGCAGGTACATGATCGACGCCACGGCGTAGAGCACGATGTTCTTGGTGAGGATTTCAGCGGTGTTTTTCGCCCGAACCAAACCGGCTTCGAGCATGGAGAAACCGGCCGCCATCCACATCACCAGCGCACCGCAGATGAGGAAGTAGAAGGTATCGAGTCCGTACTGGACGGGTATCAAAGCTGTGCTATCCATTTTTTATCACCTTTTGCCGAGCGCCTCACAGCGCTGTTCGGTTAAGGCGCCCGGGTTGGCTCCGGGCGCACTCCGTGTGCTTACAGGTTGTAGCCGCGCTCGTTGTGCAGGCTGAGATCCAGGCCGATGGTTTCTTCTTCTTCGGTGACCCGCAGCCCCATCACCACATCGATCACCTTGAGGATCACGAAGGTGACGATGGCGGTGTAGACGACGGTGAAGAGCACGCCCTTGAACTGGATCCACAGCTGCAGTGCGATGTTTTCCACCTCACCGAAGCCGCCCAGTGCCGGGGCCGCAAACACACCCGTCAACAGCGCGCCGACGATGCCGCCGACCCCGTGCACACCAAAGGCGTCCAGGGAATCGTCGTAACCGAGCTTGCGTTTAAGGCTGGTGGCACAGAAGAAGCAGATGACGCCCGAGGCGAGACCGATGATCAGCGCGCCCATCGGGCCGACCGTGCCGGCGGCTGGGGTAATGGCAACCAGACCGGCCACCACACCTGAAGCGATGCCCAGCGCGCTGGGTTTGCCGTGGGTCAGCCACTCAGCAAACATCCAGCTCAGCGCAGCCGCAGCAGTGGCGATCTGAGTAACCAGCATGGCCATGCCCGCGGTGCCGTTGGCAGCCAGCGAGGAACCGGCGTTGAAGCCGAACCAGCCGATCCACAGCATCGCCGCGCCGACCAGGGTCAGGCCGAGGTTGTGCGGCGCCATCGGGGTGGTCGGAAAGCCCTTGCGCTTGCCGAGCACGATGCAAGCCACGAGGCCAGCGATACCCGCGTTGATATGGACCACGGTGCCGCCGGCAAAATCAAGCACGCCCCAGTCCCACATCAGGCCGCCGTCGCCGCCCCAGACCATATGGGCGATCGGCGCATACACCAGCGTGAACCAGACGCCCATGAATACCAGCATCGCGGAGAACTTCATGCGCTCGGCAAAGGCACCGACGATCAGCGCCGGGGTAATGATGGCGAAGGTCATTTGGAAGGTGATGAACACACTTTCCGGTACGGTGCCGGTGAGGCTGTCGGGCGTCAGGCCACTCAGGAATGCACGCCCGAGTCCGCCGACGAAAGAGTTGAAGTTGGTAACGCCTGCTTCCATGCCCGCCGTGTCGAACGCCAGGCTGTAGCCGTAGACCATCCACAGGATGCTCATCAGGCCGGTGATGGCGAAGCACTGCATCATGACCGAGAGGATGTTCTTGGAACGGACCATGCCGCCGTAGAACAGCGCCAGGCCTGGAATCGTCATGAACAGCACCAGCGCAGTGGCTGTGAGCATCCATGCCGTATCGCCGGAATCAAGCGTTGCCTCCTGCGCCATGGCGATGCCGGGGCTTATCAGAGACAAAAGGGCTCCTAGCCCTGCGAATTTTCGCAGAGTCATGGTTTTACTCCTGGGGCGTGGGGTTCGTAGGCCTGCTAGGCAGGCAATCGCAACTACTGGCTGGCGCGTGGCGATGTGTCAGGCGTTACCTCCGGCACAACCTCGCTACGCGTCATCCCGTCAGATTGCGTCGGTATCGGTTTCGCCAGTGCGGATGCGGATAGCCTGTTCCAGATTCACGACAAAAATCTTGCCGTCGCCAATCTTCCCAGTGTTGGCTGCCTTGGTGATGGCCTCGATCACGCGATCGAGTTGGTCATCGGCGATTGCTACGTCGATCTTCACCTTCGGCAGAAAATCGACCACGTATTCAGCCCCGCGATAAAGCTCGGTATGACCTTTCTGGCGACCGAAACCCTTGACCTCGGTGACCGTGATGCCTTGTACGCCAATCTCGGACAGCGACTCGCGTACGTCGTCCAGCTTGAACGGCTTGATGATGGCAGTGACTAGTTTCATGAAACTTCTCCCGTTTAGGTGGACTTGCCCCAGAAGTACGAACCCGGCTCAAGTCTAAGCGCAGTGTCTGGCTCTTGTAACGCGCCGGCGTTGCCGAGCGACCATCCGACACCATCAACCGATCCGACGAAACGTCCCGAATCGCCTATGCACCGCAACCTGCTGGTGCATACGTCACATGGACCTAAGCAGAATCAATGCCAGCTTTTTGCAACGCCCGGCCTCAGGCGCTCCGCAAAGGCGGCGCGGGCCCACGCCGAGGCCCGCCCGCCGGATCGCGCACCATGCCGGTGCATGGCAGCGCAACAGCGTGCCCGCAATCGTGCACTGGCGCCGACCGGACGGCTGAACAGCCCGTGCTACACTGCGCATCGCTCAGAAACAGGTGATGCTCATGTTCCCACCCAAAGCTTTTCTCGACGCCGTCGGCGCCCAGGCCTCACGGCTTTTCAGCGGTGAAAACCCCTTGCCTCGCGCGGAAGTGGAAGCCCAGCTCAAAGGCATCGTGCAAGGTGCGCTGAGCAAGCTCGATGTGGTCAGCCGCGAAGAATTCGACAGTCAGATGGTAGTGCTTGCGCGCACCCGCGCGAGGCTCGAAGCCCTCGAAGCCAAGGTCGCCGAGCTGGAAGAGAAACTCGCGCCACCCGCCTCCGAATAGGCCGGCTGGCGTCACGATCAAAGGAGTGATCGGATGTCCCTCGCAATTGTCCACAGCCGCGCCCAGGTCGGCGTGGAAGCGCCCACCGTCACGGTGGAGGCGCACCTTGCCAATGGCCTGCCTTCGCTGGCCTTGGTCGGCCTGCCGGAAACGGCCGTCAAGGAAAGCAAAGACCGCGTGCGCAGCGCGATCCTGACGTCCGGCTTCGACTTCCCGGCCCGACGAATCACGCTCAATCTTGCGCCAGCCGATTTGCCTAAAGATGGTGGCCGCTTTGATCTGGCCATTGCGCTGGGCATATTGGCGGCGAGCGGTCAGATTCCCGCCGACCGCCTCGACACGCTCGAGTGCCTGGGCGAGCTGGCGCTTTCCGGCTCACTGCGGCCGGTTCAGGGCGTGCTGCCTGCGGCGCTCGCGGCCCGCCAGGCCGGGCGTGCCCTGTTGGTACCGCGAGCCAATGCCGAGGAAGCCAGCTTGGCCTCGGGATTGGTGGTCTACGCGGCCGACCATTTGCTGGAAGTCGCTGCACATTTCAACGGTGTGACTCCGGTCGAACCCTTCCAAGCCCAAGGGCTGTTGCGTCAGGTGCTGCCCTACCCTGATCTCGCTGATGTGCAAGGCCAGGCGGCAGCCAAGCGTGGGTTGCTGGTGGCTGCAGCAGGCGGCCACAACCTGTTGTTGTCAGGACCTCCTGGTACCGGCAAGACCTTGCTGGCCAGCCGGCTACCCGGGCTGCTTCCGCCTCTGGATGAACAGGAAGCGCTGGAGGTCGCCGCGATTCAGTCTGTCGCCAGTCAGTCACCCTTGGCGCATTGGCCACAGCGCCCTTTTCGGCAGCCCCATCACAGTGCATCAGGGCCAGCACTGGTCGGCGGCGGCAGTCGGCCCAGGCCGGGCGAAATAACCCTGGCGCATCAGGGCGTGCTATTTCTCGATGAGCTCCCCGAATTCGACCGCAAGGTCCTCGAGGTTCTACGCGAGCCGCTGGAATCTGGCTGCATCGTCATCGCGCGGGCACGCGACAAGGTGCGCTTCCCGGCACGTTTCCAGTTGGTCGCAGCGATGAACCCATGCCCATGCGGCTACCTGGGCGACCCCAGCGGTCGCTGCCGCTGTTCGCCGGATCAGATCCAACGCTACCGTGGCAAGCTCTCCGGGCCGCTGCTCGATCGCATTGACCTGCATCTAACGGTCGCTCGCGAAGCCACTGCGCTGAACGCACCACTGGCTGGCAACGAAACCACGCAGCGGGTCGCCGCTCAGGTGGCCGAAGCGCGGCGCATTCAGCTCAAGCGACAGGGCTGCGCCAATGCCTTCCTCGATCTTGCCGGTCTGCGCCGTTATTGCGCATTGCAGCCCGAGGACCAGCAGTGGCTCGAGCGCGCCTGCGAGCGCCTCGGACTGTCGCTACGCGCTGCACACCGGATCCTCAAGGTCGCACGCACACTGGCAGATATTCAGCAGGCCGAATCCATTGGTCGTGCGCACCTTGCCGAGGCATTGCAGTACCGGCCCGGCACCCAGGCGGGTTGAACCTAGGGACCAAACCCCTTGCAGTCTCAACGCTGATGAACCTGGCTCACGCAGCAGCCTGCAAAGACCACAAAATACGCTGCACACGGCTGCTTTGTGCGGTCATACCCAAGCGGCCCACCCCCACACGCCAGCGTGCGGGCTCGGTCGTAAGCTGACCGATATGTTAGATTGCGTCCTCTTCGCCACAGGCGGCCACTCCCCAATCTGTAATCAAGGAGCGCAGCATGGAGGCCAACAAGTCTTCCTCTCCCACCCTCAACCCCCCGGTTTTCTACGGTTCTGCCCTACTCATCCTGTTGCTGGTGATCTACAGCGTCGCCACTCCGGAGCACGCTCAAGGCATGTTCAGCGACGTCCAGGCCTGGATCATCGCCAACGTCAGCTGGCTCTACATTCTTGCTGTCGCGGTGATCCTGCTGATGGTCGTGCTGCTGGCGCTCAGCCGTTATGGCGAGATCAAGCTGGGCCCTGACCACAGCGAGCCGGACTACAGCTATTTGACCTGGTTTTCGATGCTGTTTTCGGCAGGCATGGGCATCGGCTTGATGTTCTTCGGCGTCGCTGAGCCGGTCATGCACTTCCTCTCGCCTCCGGTGGGTGAAGGCGGCACCGTCGCCGCCGCACGCGAAGCCATGAAGATCACCTTTTTCCACTGGGGCCTGCATGCCTGGGCCATCTACGCCATCGTCGCGATGATCCTGGCCTACTTCAGTTTTCGCCAGGGACTGCCGCTGACCCTGCGCTCAGCCCTGTATCCGCTGATCGGCGAGCGCATTCATGGGCCGATCGGGCATGCGGTGGACATCTTCGCCATCATCGGTACCGTGCTGGGTGTCGCCACCTCGCTGGGCCTCGGTGTCACGCAGATCAACACCGGATTGAATCACCTGTATGGCCTGCCCATCTCCGTACCGGTGCAGATTGCGCTGATTGCCGGAACCACCGTTCTGGCGACCATCTCCGTAATCACCGGACTGGACAAGGGCGTACGGCGTTTGTCCGAGCTGAACCTGACGCTGGCCGTTCTGCTCTTGTTGCTGGTGTTGGTCGCCGGCCCTACCGTGTTCATTCTGCAGACCTTCGTGCAGAACACGGGCAACTACTTCTCCCAGATCGTCACCGCCACGTTCAACCTCTACGCCTACGAGCCGAACGACTGGATCGGCGGCTGGACGCTGTTCTACTGGGGCTGGTGGCTGGCCTGGTCGCCCTTTGTGGGTCTGTTCATCGCGCGCATTTCGCGCGGCCGCACCATCCGCGAATTCGTCACCGGCGTACTGCTGGTCCCGACCGCTTTCACCCTGCTGTGGATGACCGTGTTCGGCGACACGGCGATACACATGATTCTCTGGGACCACGTCACCAGCCTGGGCGAAGCCATCGAGCGCGACAGCTCACTGGCGCTGTTCGCCTTCCTCGAATATTTCCCCTTCGCCTCGCTGCTGTCGCTGATCGCCATCATCATGGTGGTGGTGTTCTTCGTCACCTCGGCAGACTCCGGTGCGCTGGTTGTGGACATGCTCGCCTCCGGCGGTCAGGGCCAGACGCCCGTCTGGCAGCGGGTCTTCTGGGCCGGCTCCATGGGCGCTGTGGCCATCGCCCTGCTGCTGGCCGACGGCCTGACGGCGCTGCAAACCGCGACCATCGCCAGCGCGTTGCCTTTCACCATCGTGCTGCTTTGCGCCATGTGGGGCTTGCTCAAATCATTGCGCGTGGATGCCACCAAGCAGGGCCTGCGCTACCAGGCGGTCAGTACCACGCCCACCGCTCCGCAGTCTGAGGGTGGCTGGCGCCGCCGGGTGCAGAACATGACCCGCTATCCACGCCGTCGCGATGTGGAACGCTTCCTCAACGAAATCGCAGCGCCTGCCTGCGCGGCCGTGGCCGAGGAGTTGCGCAAGCAGGGTTACGGCGTCGAGCTGACCACGGGCGAGGACAACCGAACCGGACTGCATATCACCCACGAAGGCGCGCCCGATTTCTTCTATCAGGTTCGTCCGCGCGGCTACCCGATGCCGAGCTTCGTTGCGACCGAGGACGACGATGGCGACGAGCCCACCTACTTCCGCGCCGAAGTCCACCTCAAGGAAGGCGGGCAGAACTACGACGTAATGGGTTGGAGCCGTGAGGGTGTGATTGGCGACATCCTCGACCAGTACGAGAAACACATGCACTTCCTGCATATGGTTCGCTGACACACCGCGCCGGGCTCATGCCCGGCGCTTCGTTTCAACCGCTGGCTTCGGCCGCGTATCCGCCATTAAGAAAAGAGCCGAGCTCGGCCAGCGGCAGCGGCTTGCTGATCAGATAGCCTTGCACCTGGTCTGCACCGAAGCGCCGCAATTGGCCGAGTTGCGCCGCCCCCTCCACGCCTTCAGCCACCACTTCCAATCCTAGGTTGTGCGCCAGGTCGATCATTGCGCGAACCAGCCGGCCGTTCTGGGGGCGCGCGGCCATCTGGTCGACGAAACTCTTGTCGATCTTCAGCAGGCTGATCGGCAGTCGGCTTAGGTGTACGAACGACGAGAATCCAGTTCCGAAATCATCAAGCGAGAAACGCACACCTAGCGCGGCCAAGGCGTTCATGGTGCCGCGCACCTGGTCGCTGCGGCGCATCACTGCGGTTTCGGTAAGTTCGAACTCCAGCCAATGCGGATCGACACCGCGCTCCGCGATGAGCCGCTGAAGGGTTGTCAGCAACTGACTGTCCTGGAACTGGCGGAACGACAGGTTGACGGCCATGTGTAGCTCGCCTGCACCGCTTTCGCGCAGGCTTTGCATGTCCCGCAGCGCCCGTGCGATCACCCAGTAGCCGAGCGGAACGATCAAGCCGCTTTCTTCGGCCATGGGGATGAATTCGTCCGGCCCGAGAAGCCCACGCTCGGCATGCGGCCAGCGCACCAGTGCCTCCATGCCTACGATGCGACCTGTATCGATGCAGAGCCGCGGCTGATAGTGCAGCTCAAGGTCATCGCGCCGCAGCGCTCGCCGCAACTCGCCTTCAAGGTCGGCAAGGTGACAGGCACTACGGTTGACCCGCTCGTTATAGAGATACCAGGTACAGCCTTGATTCGCTTTCGCTTGGCGCATGGCCACCTGCGCCAGCCAGAGCAGCTGATCGGGGTCTGTATCGGCCTTGGCGTGGGCCAGCCCGAGACTGCAGCCAAGCATCAGGGTATCGCCGTCAATCCAGTAGGGCTCGGCCATCGCCTCGACGATTCGATCTGCGATTTGCTCCGCACGATTCGGCTGACGCTCTGTATCGAGTAACAACGCAAACTCGTCGCCGCCCAGACGCGCCAGGGTGTCACCCACTTCCAGCTGCGCCTTCAAGCGCGCCACGACCTGCAGAATCAGACGATCCCCCGCCTGATGCCCAAGGGCATCGTTGACCCGGCGAAAGTTGTCCAGGTCCAGGCAACCGAACGTCAGACCTTGCCCCTCATGCTCGGCCAGGCGCGATGCGAGCAACGCCTGAAAACCCTGGCGATTGGCGATGCCGGTCAGCGGGTCCTGTACGGCCAGCCGCTGCAGCGCGCCCTCCAGGTTGCACCGTTCGCGCGCATAACGCACACAGCGCCCCACCAAGTCCGTGTTCAAACGAGGGCCGGGTAGCCAGTCGATGACACCTTCCGGCAGATCCAGAGGTTCATCTTCGAGCAACAGGACGGTAGGCCAGGGAAAGTGCGCCGACGCGGGACGACAGCCCGGCGTGGCAATCAACAGGGCGTGGCTGGACTCGGCAAGCAGAGCGGTGGCGGCCGACCAGTCTTCGGCCACACTCAGCCGATAACGGCCGTGCACAGACGAAAGGGCAACCTGAAGCTCTTCGGTCCACCTGGGCACATCGGCCAGCAGAACCAGACGCATGGGTTGTGTAGACGATCTCACGGTGTTTCCCCGGTTCGAACGGAGCTGGAGGTGGCTCGCCACCTCGACGGTTACACCTCCCTGTGTGAAGCGGGGCGGCAAGCTGAGCAGCCTAAAACGGGCGCCGCGCGCATAGACTAGTGCATCGTGACCATTAACCCAGCCCTGTCGGCGACGACCGGTAGCGCCAGTGCCCGGACGTTACCAATTAGCGGGGCCAGCCCTGCTAAACTCTCGCCCCCGCTTCAACAGACCAAACGAGAATGTCCCGACTCAATCCCCGGCAGCAGGAAGCCGTGAACTACGTCGGCGGCCCCATGCTGGTGCTCGCCGGTGCCGGTTCCGGCAAAACCAGCGTGATCACTCGCAAGATCGCCTACCTGGTGCAGCAGTGCGGCATCCAGGCCCGCCACATCGTCGCCATGACCTTCACCAACAAGGCCGCGCGCGAGATGAGGGAACGCGTCGGCACGCTGCTCAAAGGTGCCGAGGCGCGCGGGCTGACCGTGTCCACCTTCCATAACCTGGGGATGAACATCATCCGCAAGGAATACGCGCGTCTGGGCTACAAGCCCGGCTTCTCGATCTTCGATGACGGCGACATCAAGGCGCTGCTCACCGACATCATGCAGAAAGAGTATTCCGGCGATGACGGCGCCGATGAGATCAAGAACTACATCGACAGCTGGAAGAATGACCTGATTCTGCCTGACGAGGCCCTGGCCAACGCGCGCAACCCCAAGGAACAGACTGCCGCCATCGTCTACCTGCACTACCAGCGCACGCTCAAGGCGTACAACGCAGTGGACTTCAACGACCTGATCCTGCTGCCGGTCAAGCTCTTCCAGGAGCACGCCGACATCCTGGAGAAGTGGCAGAACCGCATCCGCTACCTGCTGGTCGACGAATACCAGGACACCAACGCCAGCCAGTACCTTCTGGTAAAACTGCTGGTGGGCATGCGCAACCAGTTCACCGTGGTCGGTGACGACGACCAGTCGATCTACGCCTGGCGCGGCGCGCGCCCGGAAAACCTGATGCTGCTCAAAGAGGACTACCCGTCCTTGAAAGTGGTGATGCTGGAGCAGAACTACCGCTCCACCAGCCGCATCCTCAAATGCGCCAACATCCTCATCGCCAACAACCCGCACGTGTTCGAGAAACAACTGTGGTCGGACATGGGCCACGGCGACGAGATCCGCGTGATCCGCACGCGCAACGAGGACGCCGAGTGCGAGCGCGTGGCGCTGGAGATCCTCACCGAGCACCTGCGCACCCAGCGCCCCTACAGCGATTTCGCCATTCTTTATCGTGGTAACTACCAGGCCAAGCTGATGGAGCTGAAGCTTCAGCACCACCAGATTCCCTATCGCCTGTCCGGCGGCACCAGCTTCTTCGCCCGCCAGGAGGTGAAGGACCTGATGAGCTACTTCCGCCTGCTGGTGAACCCGGACGACGACAACGCCTTCCTGCGAGTGATCAACGTGCCGCGCCGGGAGATCGGCTCCACCACGCTGGAAAAGCTCGGCAACTACGCCAACGAGCGCAAGATCAGCATGTACGCCGCCGCCGACGAGATCGGCCTGGGCGAACACCTCGACGCTCGCTTCACCGAACGCCTGGCGCGTTTCAAACGTTGGATGGACCGCGTGCGCCAGGAGTGCGCGCAGAACGATCCGATCGCCGCCATTCGCAGCATGGTGATGGACATCGACTACGAGAACTGGCTGCGGCAGAACGCCTCCAGCGACAAGGTGGCCGAGGCTCGCATGGGCAACGTCTGGTTCCTCGTCGATGCGCTGAAGAGCACGCTGGAAAGAGATGAAGACGGCGACATGACCATCGAGGATGCCATCGGCAAGCTGGTGCTGCGCGACATGCTCGAGCGCCAGCAAGAAGAGGAAGAAGGCGCCGAAGGCGTGCAGATGATGACCATGCACGCCTCAAAGGGCCTGGAATTCCCCTCGGTGTACATCATCGGCTTCGAGGAGGAGATCCTGCCGCACCGCTCCAGCATCGAGTCCGACACCATCGAAGAAGAGCGGCGCCTGGCCTACGTCGGCATCACCCGCGCCAAGCGCAACCTGGTGTTGACCTTTGCCGCCAAGCGCAAGCAGTACGGCGAGGTGATCGACTGCACGCCGAGCCGCTTCCTCGACGAACTGCCACCCGAGGACCTGGTCTGGGAAGGCCAGGAAGACGCACCGGTCGAAGTCAAAGCGGCCCGCGGCAACGATGCGCTGGCGGCGATGCGAGCGATGTTGAAGAAGTAGCCGCAGGCGGTTCAGGCAGACGTAGGGTGGATCACGCTCCATCGATCCACCGGATCGCGATTGACCGGGTGGCGATCCACCGGGTGGCGATTGACCGGCGGGCAATTCGCCACGTGGTGCCGCACCGAGCGGGACCACGGTGGATGAAAACAGCGTCATCCACCCAACCCATTGCCGACCGAGCAGCCGCCGTAGGGTGGATCTCGCTACATCGATCCACCGGGTGGTGCTCCACCGGTACGTCACGGTGTATGTAAGAGCGACATCCACCCTGCAGCACCTCAACCGCTGACAATCGCCTCCAGTTCCCCGGCCGCCACACGCAGGCGCGGCACGAACGCCAGCAGCGACTCCATCGAGCAGCGAATCACAGGCGCATGGGTGAACAGGCAGGCGCTTAGCTCGCCGCGGCCATCGCGCACCGGCACGGCGCAGGCGACCATGCCATCGATAAACTCCTCCGAATCGGTGGCCAGCTCCTCTTCGCGAATCCGCACCAGATCGTCACGCAAGGCACTGAGGTCGGTAAGCGTATTGCGCGCCAGCTGCCGAATCGGCAAGCGCGGCAGGATCCGCTCGAGCTGATCATCCGGCAACGAAGCGAGATAGAGCTTACCGCTGGCGGTGCACCAGAGCGGCGTGTGGCTGCCGATGGGCAGGTTGATCTGCAGCGGCCAGTTGGTCTGCACCCGGTCGAAGTAGAGCATGTCCAAACCATCGGGCACGGACAGGCCGCAGGTTTCGCCAATCTCGTCGGACAGCTGGCGCAGGATTGCCTGACGCAAGGCCTTGTGCCGACCACTGCCGAGAATATTCACCGCGGTGGCGTGCAGCCGATCACCCGGCAGCAGGCCGCCACGCAGGCCGAACTGCAGAAAACCCTCTTTCTCCAGTGTTTGCACCAGGCGATGAGCGCTGGCCTTGGGGATGTCTAGCTTTTCGGCCAAAGCACTGGGCGTCAGCGGCTCCGTTGCGCCAGCCACGGCTTCGATGATTTCCAGCACACGGGTGATGGAAGAGCCTTTTTCGCGGGAAGTGCTGCGCATCGTCTGCCTTGTTGTTCAGAAAGTGGACCGCCATAGCGCTGAATGAGCGTATCGACGCATGTGGGCTGAACACGCTGGTGGGCTGAAACCCACCCTACGCGCGTCTATTCATGATCCGCATCGAGAAATTCGCACCCAGGGCGGACTACCTCTGCCCGCACCATGACGATCTTCATCCCGGAAGAGGGGCGTACTTCTGCCGCCCGTGCATGCCCGGTTCGGTAGGGTGGGCTTCAGCCCACCAAGACGCCCCCCTGCAGGTGCCTACTTCATCGTCGGCATCGAGAAATCCGCCCCGGCTCGGATGCCGGTCGGCCAGCGCCGGGTCACGGTCTTCATCCGGGTGAAGAAACGCACGCCGTCCGGACCGTGCATGTTCAGCGGGCCGAAGATCGAGCGTTTCCAGCCGCCAAAGCAGTGGAACGCCATGGGCACCGGGATCGGTACGTTGACGCCGACCATGCCGACCTTGACCTCCTCTTCGTACTGCCGTGCGGTGTCGCCGTCACGGGTAAAGATCGAGGTGCCATTGCCGAACTCGTGGTCGTTGACCAGCTTCAGCGCTTCGTCGAAGGACTTGACGCGTACGACCGCCAAGACCGGACCGAAGATTTCCTCCTTATAGATGCGCATCTGCGGGGTGACTCGGTCGAATAGGGTCGGACCGACGTAGAAGCCGTTCTCGTAGCCCTCGACCTTCAACCCGCGCCCGTCGCACACCAGGGTCGCGCCTTCTTCGACGCCCAGGTCGATGTAGCTGGAGACCTTCTGCTGATGCTCGCGGGTGACCAGCGGGCCCATGTGCGGCTCGGGTTCGACACCCGTGCCAGGGCCGGTGCGCATCTGGCCGATCTCGCCCTTGAGCATCTCGACCAGATTGTCGGCCACTTCGTCACCCACGCAGACCGCCACCGAGATGGCCATGCACCGCTCACCGGCCGAACCATAGGCGGCCCCCATCAACGAGCCGACCACCTGCTGCGGATCAGCGTCGGGCATGATCACCATATGATTCTTCGCGCCGCCTAAAGCCTGGCAGCGCTTCCCGTGAGCCGAGGCGGTGCTGTAGATGTATTCGGCAATCGGCGTCGAGCCAACGAAGCTCACCGACTGCACGCGCTCATCGGTCAGCACCACGTCCACCGCTTCCTTGTCGCCGTTGACGATGTTCAGCACGCCCGCCGGCAGTCCGGCTTCGGCCAGCAGCTCCCCAAGCAGCATGGTCGCGCTCGGGTCCTTTTCCGAAGGCTTAAGGACAAAAGTATTGCCGCAGGCGATGGCTACCGGCAGCATCCACAGCGGCACCATGGCCGGGAAGTTGAACGGGGTGATGCCGACGCAAACGCCCAGCGGCTGCATCAGCGAGTTGGAATCGATGTCGCGCCCGACGTTGGGCGAGAACTCGCCCTTGAGCAGATGTGGGATGCCGCAGGCGAACTCCACCACTTCTAGACCGCGCGTGACTTCGCCCTGAGCGTCTGAAAAAACCTTGCCGTGCTCCAGAGAGATCAGCCGGGCAACATCATCGCGACGCGCTTCAAGCAGCGCCTTGAAGCGGAACATGACGCGGGCACGCACCAGCGGCGGCGTCTTCGACCAGCCTTCAAAAGCAGCCTGGGCCGCGCCGATGGCCTCGCGGGTTTCATCCGCCGAGGACAACGACACGTACAGGCGCGGCTCGCCGGTCGCCGGGTTGTAGACGGTCGCGTGGCGTTCGGAGCGGCCAGCGACGGCCTCGTTGTTGATCAGGTTGCCGAGGGTCTGCATGGGTCACTCCTGGTTCCAGACGGTTTCGTAGAGGTCGATGATTTCCGCTTCGGTTGGCACACGCGGGTTGTTGCCGGGCGAGCCCGAAGCCAGCGCCTGCTTGGCCATGGTTTCGCGTAGTTCGAAGAAGCGCTCACGGGTGATGCCGAACTGTTCGGGGCTGGGCACCTGCAACTCCTGGTTGATCGCGCGCAGCTCGGTCAGCAGCTTTTCATTGGCCGCTTCGACGCTGTCGGTCTGCGCCGCCACGCCCATGGCGCGGGCACAGTCGGCATAGCGTTCAGGCGCGGCGGGAATGGAAAACGCGGTGATCGCCGGCAGCAGCATGGCGTTGGACAGTCCGTGTGGCACATGGAAAAACGCACCGATGGGTCGGCTCATGCCATGCACCAGCGCCACCGAAGCGTTGGAGAATGCGATGCCCGCCAGTGTCGCGCCGAGCATCATCGCCTCACGGGCCTGGCGGTTGCCGGGCTCGTGGAACGCCGGTCGCAAGTTCGGCGCCAGCAGACGCATGGCCTCAAGCGCCTGGGAATCGCTGTAGAGACTGGCCTTGCGGCTGACGTAGGCCTCGATGGCATGGGTCAGCGCATCGATGCCGGTATCAGCGGTCACCCGTGGCGGTAGCGAGAGGGTCAGCTCAAAGTCGATCAGCGCGGCCACCGGCATGAAGCCAAGGCCGGCGCAGAGCATTTTCTCATCGCTGGTTTCGTCGGTGATGATGGTGAAGCGCGTGGCTTCCGAGCCAGTGCCCGCCGTAGTGGGAATGGCAATCAGCGGCAGGCCCGCTTCACTGACATCGCGTGGGAATCGGTAATCACGCATCTCGCCGCCGAACTTGCCAAGGATGCCGACGGCCTTGGCCGAGTCGATCGGGCTGCCGCCACCGAGGGCGATGATCGAGTCGTAGCTGCCCGCACGCACCATCTCGACGCCAGCTCGGATTGACGCGGCGGTCGGCTCAGGCAGGGTGTCGGCGAAGCAGTCGCTGGGGATATCGGCCTTGGCCAGGGTTTCGCTGATCCGCGCGACATAGCCCAACTCGACCATCATCCGGTCGGTGACGATCAGCGGCCGCTTGCAGCCGAGGTTCTGGAGTACGGAAACAATCTGCTGACTGGCGCCAGCGCCGACTTCCATCAGGCGCGGCAGGACGATGCGGTGGCTCATGGTGTTCTCCGGGGGGCGGTCACGGGACGTACTACACCGGCGATAGCGCCGAACGAAGCCCGAGATGACGCGGGTCTCGATTGCTATATCGAGACAGTTCGTCTCACTTGGCTCTGAGACTAGAAACAACCCACGCAGCCGTCAACCTAAAACGAGACGTTTTTTCTCGTTTTAGATCACCATGCGTTTTGTCGAAGCAGGCTATGGGCTTTGGGTTGGTTAGCCAGCAAGCTGGCTCCCTGCCCAAGCGAGCCGGCAGCGGTCTTGATAACCAAAACGGCCATCGGCTCGTAGGAGCGAGCTTGCTCGCGAATATTAGGCAAACTCCAAACACCAAGCGCGACGGACGAGCAGAAGCCGCTGAGCTTCCAAGACGGCTTGGGGAACCGCTACCTGCCGGGATCGGCCAGCCGCCGCAGCAAAGCGTCGCCTTCGCTCTGCAGGCGTCGGCGTGTCTGCCCGGCCTGTTCACGTGTCGCTCCGCTGTCGAGGCTCGGCATATCAGCATCGACGTTGATCAGCGCCGCACTGAGCCCCGCATGAATCAGCACGGCTCCTGCCTGAACATCGCTTTGCACGTTCGGGTCGGTAAGCGGCCAGGCATCGACGGCAAGTCCGAGCGCCTCCAGGCAGCAATGCGCCAGGGCCAGCGGCACTGCACAGGCCTGACGCGCCGCCGCCTGCTTGTCCTCGACTTCGCCTTCACGGGCAGCGCTCAGGTAGTCACTGAACGCCTGCATGTCGTCGTCGGCAAAGGCTCCCGGTCGGCCCAGCAGCGCTTCAGCGGCCTGTAGCGCTTGCAGGCGCGCCGGGTTGGCACCGTGCGCCTCACTGATGCGCAGCCCCTTCACCACCAGCGCCAAGCCGATGTCGGCGGTGACAGCGGCGGCCGCACCGCAACCGGGCGTCGGCCTGTCAGCCGCCGCCGCGGCGCGAAAGTCTGCCAATGGTTGCGCCCAGATGCCCTCGCCTCTGCTCATGCGTCTACCTTCAGCTAGCCTGCGCCTTGCCGTCGCCCCAGTGCAGCAGCACATCGAGCATGCGGTTGGAGAATGCCCATTCGTTGTCGTACCAGGCCAGCACCTTGACCAGATCACCCTGCACGCGGGTATGGCTGAGGTCGGCCACGCACGAGGTCGGATGGCCAAAGAAGTCGCGGGATACCAGCGGCAGGTCGTTGCACTCCATAACCCCGAGCGGCATCTTCTGCGCACCGTCGCGCAAGATCTGGTTGATCGCCTCGACGCTGCCCGGTGCGCGTTCGGCAGTGAAGGTCAGGTCGACCAGCGACACATTGGGCGTTGGCACCCGCACCGCCAGGCCATCCAGCCGCCCGGCCAGTTCGGGCAGCACCAAGCCGATGGCCTTCGCCGCGCCGGTGGTCGAGGGAATCATCGACTCCGCGGCCGCTCGGGCGCGGTAGAGATCCTTGTGCGCCTTGTCCAGCAGGCTCTGGTCGTTGGTGTAGGAGTGCACCGTGTTGAGCAGGCCCTGGCGGATGCCCACCGCTTCGTGCAGCACCTTCGCCATCGGTGCCAGGCAGTTGGTGGTGCAGGAGGCATTGGAGATCACCTTTTGGTCGCCCAACAGCTCGTGATTGACGCCGTAGACCACCGTGAGGTCTGCGCCATCGAGCGGGTGCGAGGCAAACACCCGCTGCGCACCCGCCTGCAAATGCTGGTCGATCAGGTCTCGCTTCTTGAACTTGCCGGAGCATTCCAGCACAACGTCAACGCCCAGCTGCTTCCAGGGTAGCTGCGTAGGGTCCCGCTCCTGCAGTAGGCGGATCGACTGGCCGCGGATCTGCATCACGTCATCGCGCAGATCGACCTGGCCGTGGAACCTTCCAAAGGTGGTATCGAAGCGCGTCAGGTGGGCCATGGCCGACCGCTCGCTGAGGTCATTGATCGCTTCGATGTGGATCTGATTTTCCAGATTTCGCTCGAACAGGGCTCGCAGTACAGCTCGGCCGATACGGCCATAACCGTTGATAGCAATACGCAACATGGCGGTCTCCTGGTGTCGTTGAGGCTGGTGAAGGTTAGTCGGAGTATCCCGGGTCGCGTTCAGTACCGTCCGACGGAGATCAACGAATAGGGGAAACCGGAGCACCGCTCGTCAGTCGTAACTCTCACAGGTCCGTTGCGCCGGGCTTGCCGCACACCGGAAAAGGGCTACGAGCAATGAGCGAGTCATCCCAGGCACCCTGGTGGAAAGGCGCCACCATCTACCAGATCTACCCGCGTTCCTTCGCCGACAGCAATGGCGACGGCATCGGTGACCTCAACGGCGTGCTGCGCCATCTCGATCACCTGCAACAGCTGGGCGTCGACGCCCTGTGGCTGTCGCCGATCTTTCGCTCGCCGATGGCCGATGCCGGCTACGACATCAGTGACTACTGCGATATCGACCCGCTGTTCGGCTCGCTGGCCGACATCGACCGGCTGATCGCCGAAGCGCATGCCCGCGGCATTCGCGTGCTGCTGGACTTTGTGCCCAACCACACCTCCGACGAGCACCCCTGGTTCGTCGAGTCGCGCAGCTCGCGGGACAACCCCAAGCGCGACTGGTACATCTGGCGCGACCAGCCGAACAACTGGCGCGCCGCGCTGGGTGCCGGCAGCGCCTGGACCTGGGAGGAACACACCCAGCAGTACTACCTGCATCTGTTCTTGGCCAAGCAACCGGACCTCAACTGGCGCAACCCCGAGGTGGTCGCGGCCATGCATGACGTGCTGCGCTTCTGGCTCGACCGCGGCGTCGACGGCTTTCGCATCGATGTCATTCACTGCACGGGCAAGGATCCAGGTTTCGCCGACGATCCCCGCTGCCAGGCCGGTCAGCCGCTGTCGGATTTCAACGACCAGCCCTACAGCCATGAGGTCTTGCGTGGCCTGCGTCGGCTGGTCGACAGCTATCCCGGAGACCGCATGCTGGTGGGGGAGGTGAACATTCGCTCGACCGAGCGCGTGCTGCAGTATTACGGCGCCGGCGACGAGCTGCATCTGGCCTTCAACTTCAACCCGCTCGACGCGCCCTGGGACCCGGTGCTGTTTCGCACCTGCATCCGCGATGTTCAGCACTGGCTGCAACCGTCCGGGGCCTGGCCGACCTGGGTCCTGTCCAACCACGACAACGTACGCCAGCGCAGCCGCTACAAGGGTTCCGAGCAGGCCGCCCGCGCCGCGGCGGTGCTGTTGTTGACCCTGCGCGGCACACCATTCATCTATCAGGGCGAGGAACTGGGGCTGGAGGATGCGCTGATCACCGCCGATACCCGTGTCGATCCGGGCGGCCGGGATGGCTGCCGTGCGCCCATTCCCTGGCAAGCGGAGCCACCGCACGGCTGGAGCGGCGCCGAGCCATGGCTACCGTTCCCACCCGAAGCCGACGAGCTCGCTGCAGAACGTCAGACCGGTGCTGCCAATTCGATGTTCGCGCTCTACCAACGTCTGCTGGCGACACGCAAGGCCAGCCCGGCGCTGCATCACGGCAGTTTCGAGGAGCTGCCGTCACATCCTGAAGTGCTGGTCTATCGCAGACAGCTCGGCGATGACTGTCGGCTGGTCTGCATCAATTTCGCCGAACACTCCCACGCTTACCCGCATGCCGGTGCCTGGCAAGTAGAAGTTGCCAGCGATGGGGTCGGCGAAGGCGAGCCCTATAGCGGAACCTTGAACTCGCTGCAGGCGGTCATCCTGCGCCCGACGGAGGGTTGAGCATGCGTCCACTCTGGTATCGCAACGCGGTGATCTATCAGGTCGATCCCGCTCTGTTCCGCGACAGCAACGGCGATGGCTGCGGTGATCTGAAAGGCATCACCGAACGCCTGGACTACATCCGCGGCCTGGGTGCCACCGCAGTCTGGATCATGCCCTGCTACGCCTCGCCGTTTCTCGACGCGGGTTATGACGTCACTGATCACCTGCAGATCGCCCCGCAATTCGGCGACCTGGCCGACATGGTCGCGCTGCTGGAAAAAGCCGAAGAGCTCGGCCTGCACGTGATTGTCGAATTGCTGGTGCAACACACCTCCAGCGAGCACAAATGGTTCCAGGAGGCGCGCCGAGATCGCGACTCACCCTACCGCGACTACTACATCTGGGCGGACGAGCCGGACGACTCAATGGCGCCGATCTTTCCGACCGTCGAGGACAGTATCTGGACCTGGGACGAGGAAGCCGGTCAGTACTATCGCCATCTGTTCTACAAGCACGAGCCGGACCTGGACCTGGCCAACCCGCGGGTGATCCACGAGATCGAACGGATCATGTCGTTCTGGCTGCGCCTGGGCGTCTCCGGCTTCCGTATCGACGCCGCGGTGCACATGGTGCGCCAGGCCGGCGGCGGCGATCTTAAAGAGGGTTACTGGCTGCTCGAACACATGCGCGATTTCGTCACCATGCGCCGGCCGGAGACGGTCCTGCTCGGTGAGATCGACACCGACCCTGAGAAGTACGTCGAGTACTTTGGCGACGAGGCCGACCGCGTCACTCTGCTGCTGGACTTCTGGACCAACAACCACCTGTTCCTCGCCCTGGCACGACAACAGGCCGAGCCGCTGACCCGTGCGCTCAACAGCCAACCGCTGCCGCCCAGCCATTCACAATACGCGTTGTGGATTCGCAACCACGACGAGCTGAGCCTGGATCGCCTGGAAGAAAACGAGCGCAATGAAGTGATGGACACCTTCGCGCCCGACCCGAAGATGCGCGCCTACAATCGCGGCATCCGTCGGCGCCTCGCGCCCATGCTCGACGGCGACGAGCGTCGCATCGCGGCCACCCACGCGCTGCTGTTCTCGCTGCCCGGCACGCCGATCATCCGCTACGGGGAAGAGATCGGCATGGGCGACGATATGGAACGCCCCGAACGCCAGGCCGTAAGAACCCCCATGCAATGGTCCAACGAGCCCAACGCCGGTTTTTCCTGCACCACGGGTGAACTGGCGGCGCCGCTGATTGATGAAGGTCCGTTCAGCTTCGAGAAGATCAACGTCTTCGCCCAAACCCTGCGCAGTGACTCATTGATGGCCCGCACCGGCAACATGATCCGCACGCGCATTGGCCTGCGCGAGATCGGCATCGGTAAACGACAGACCGTCGAGGTCGATGACCCGGCGGTGTTTGCCATTCGTCATGACAACGGCTCGACGGTGCTTATGCTGGTCAACCTGGCGGATCAGGAAACGACGGTGACCATCGAAGCCGATGACCTGCAGGACATGGTCGACGTGCTCGCCGATTACGACTATGACCAGCCCGAAGGCTCGCCGCTAAAGATTCAACTCGGCCCGTATGGCTACCGTTGGCTGCGGCGTAAACAGCAACTGTTCGGATAAGCACATGATCGAGCGACTCGACGCGTCTCGGTGGCGCGCCTGGCACGGCGACGAATTTCCCATTGATTGCTGGCGCGCAGCGGGCGACGAACTTCAGGCCATCGCCGGCACGCGCCGGGTCGACCTGATTTCACGAGAGCGCTACCGCGACTTTGTGCTACGTCTGGAATTTGCCTTGCCAGTAGCCGGCAATTCAGACTGTGTGAAAACCTAGCGGTCTGAACGGTGGTTAGAGAAAATGCCCGTATCGTGAGATACGGGCATTTTT
>JAKUTK010000080.1 GCA_022448005.1 Pseudomonas sp. | reverse complement strand
ACACGACGGTGTCAAATTCCTTGACCATCTGGCCAGGACCGAACGAACCCAGGTCACCGCCCTGACGGCTCGACGGGCAGGTGGAATTGTCCTTGGCAACCTGAGCGAAATCGGCGCCACCTTCGATGGCAGCTTTCAGCTCGTTGCACTTTTCTTCGGTGGGAACCAGGATGTGGCGGGCGGTGGCTCGTGCCATGTGGGTCTACTCCAGTGGGAAAGGTGCGAGCCTACCGGATTTGCTCAGCGATTCAAGCATCGGCTCAGTTCGGCTCGGGCGAGGGCTGCTCTTGTGAGCTCTGCAGGATCGCCAGGCTGCGTTCGTATTGCTCGGCACTGAGTGGCATGTAGCCGGTGAAGTGAATCCAGCCGGGCAACCCCTGCAGATAGTGTTCGACGAATGCGCGGGTGATCGGCTTGCGCTGCAGGCTCTCTTCGCTCAGGTATAGAAACAGCGGGCGCGTCAGTGGCTGATAGCGTCCTTCGCTGACCGTGGCGAGCGTCGGGTAAACCGGTCCGTTGCCGTTGTCCACGGCGAGCAACTTCAGTTTGTCCCAATGCCGATGGTACGCACCGATGCCAAAGAAGCCGAGGGCCTCGGGCTCTGCCGCAATCCCGGCGGCCAGTTGTTCCTCGTTTTCGCTGGCGGTGTAGTCCTGACGGCTGCGGTGCGTCGCGCCGACGATCTCGCGGGTAAAAACATCGTAGGTGCCCGAATCCTGGCCCCGCCCGAACAGTTTCACGGGGCGGTCCGGCCATTCGGGGCGGATCTGGTTCCAGCGCGTGACCCGACCTTCTGCCTCCGGTGCCCATAGAGCCTTGAGTTCATCTACCGTAATGTCTTTCGCCCAATGGTTGCTGGGATGTGCCACTACCGCGATGGAGTCCATGGCCAGGGGGATCTTGCGGTAGCGGGCGTCATTCTTAGCGCACTCTGCCTGTTCTTCGGCGTTCATTTCGCGCGACGCATCATTGATATCCGTCTCGCCGGCGCAGAATCGACGAAAACCCGCGGTGGTCCCGGAAAAGTCTACGTTGATCGGATGACCGGGGCGGGCACGCTGAAACCGTTTTATCGCTTCACGGGTTAGCGGGTAAACCGTACTCGATCCGTCGATGAGCAGCCCTTCGGATGCCACTGCCTCTGTTGCTCCCTCGGCTGATGCGAGCGTGGTGTGCAGGGCAAGCAATAGGCTGATCAGCAGCCGAGCGCTGGATTTGGCGATGTGCATGGAGAGTTCCCTCTACCGGGCTCAGGATTTCGTTTTCAGCCAGTCAGCCTTGAGCGTGGTCCAGAACAGCTGGAGGCTGTTGAAGCGCGTGTCCACGGCATTGATGTAATCATTCAGATGGTCGATTTCACGGTGTTGGGCTTGTTGTTCCTGTCCGTCGATGCGTTCGAGCTGGGCCTCGAGTTCGTTCAGCGATTCACGGAGTTCGCGGATGCGGTTCTCGGTCTGGATGCGGCGTTCGCTGTGCATGATTGGCTCCAGGCAGGGTCAGAGTTGGCTGCCGCCGATAAGCAGCAACGGAAGGCCGAAGAACACGCCACCGATATAGGCCCCGACATACAGCTTGTTACGCTGAGCCAAGTCCGCGAGGAAGTTGGCAATCGCCGGAGGCACGCCGCGCAGGAACGGCAGCACGTAGATGATGGAGATCCCCAGAAGGTTGAACATCAGATGCACCAGCGCGATCTGCATCGCCAGTTCTGCCGTGGGGCCGGCAATTGCCGTGGCGGCCAGCAGGGCGGTGACGCAGGTGCCAATGTTTGTGCCCAGGGTGAATGGATAGACCTGCCTGAGCGTGAACACGCCCGTGCCGGCCAGCGGCACTATCAGTGCTGTTGTGGTGGATGACGATTGCACCAGTATGGTGATGACCGTTCCAGAGGCAATGCCGGACACCGGTCCGCGTCCGACGCTTGCATGCATGATGTCTTTCGCGCGACCCACCATCACCTTGCGCAGCACCTTGCCAATCGCCTGGACCACGAAGAGGATCAGCCCGATCCCGATGATGATCAGCCCGACACCGGCCCACACCTTGCTCGGCAGCCAGGACACGCTGGCTTCGAGCAGCTCGCTGGCAGGGGTCAGTATGGTCTTCATGAAGTTCATGCTCTTCATGTCGACGCCGGCACTGTCATGCACCAGCAGGCCCGCAAGCGCCTGTGACGTGCGCTCCAGTGGATGAAAGAGCAACTCCAGCGGCAGCAAGATGGCCACCGCTGTGATGTTGAATGCGTCATGCACCGTGGCCGCCGCGAAGGCTCGGTGAAACTCTTCACCACTGCGGATATGGCCGAGGCTGACAATGGTGCTGGTCAGCGATGTGCCGATGTTTGCGCCCATGATCAACGGAATCGCGATAGGGATCGGCAGGCCACCGGCGACCATGCCCACGATGATCGAGGTCACCGTGCTGGAACTCTGAATCAGCGCCGTGGCAGCCAGGCCGATCATCAGCCCGACAAAGGGGTTGGTGGCGAAAGCGAACAGCTCTTTTGCGTTGTCGCCTACCGCGGCTTTGAAGCCGTCGCCAATAGCGCCGACCGCAGCCAGCAGTAGATAGATCAGCGTGACCACCAGCAGCCAGGACAGCCATTGACGCGTAATCGGAGTGGAGGATTTTGCCGCCAGGGCACCGGCGTTCATCGTCATCAGGCAACTCCCGTGAGCGTGTCAGTGGCTCGACGGTGTGCCTCGGCTGTTACTACTTGATGACCGCAACGGCAGAGGGAGACTAACGGTCAGTGGGCGCAACGACAGCGATGCTATCTGCGCCCGCGCAGCGTCTTTTCGTGCGGATTGCAACTCGTAGGCGGTGAGTCGCTGAAATCAAAGGGGAGGAAGGAGCCTGCTGCTAACAGGCTCCGTTCGCTACCGCTCGCGAGTCACTCTTAGGCAGCGTTGCTGCTGCGTGTGGCTTCGGCTGTGGGGCGCTCGGCCAGATACCGTTCCAGGCGCGATTTGTCAGCGTCATCGAACGCCAGACCGAGCTTGGTCCGGCGCCAGAGGATATCGTCGAGCTGCGTTACCCATTCTTCACGACGAAGGTAGTCGACTTCCAGGGCATACAGGTGCTGGCCGAGGTCTTCACCCAATGCTTCGGTCGAGCGGGCATCGCCGAGCATGCGCCAAACGCGATTGCCGTAGAGAGTCGCCCAGCGTTTGGCCAGCGGTTGATCGATGCCTTTCACCTCGGCCATCAGCTCAGCAGTGAGCGCCTCGGCGGTTGTCATGCCTTCCCCGCCGGGCAACGTATCCTTGGCTGTCCAACTTGGGCCCATTTTCGGGAAAAATGGCTTGAGCTGAGCCATCGCCGATTCGGCGAGCTTGCGGTAGGTGGTCAGTTTGCCGCCGAATACTGAAAGCAGCGGCGCCTGCTTTTCTTCGGCAGCCAGAGACAAGGTGTAATCGCGCGTCACCGCCGATGGGTTATCCGACTCGTCGTCACACAGCGGCCGAACACCGGCAAATGTATGAACGATGTCATCCGCTTTCAGCTGCTTGCAGAAATGGTTATTGGCGACGCCCAGGACATAGGTGATCTCTTCTTCACTGATACTGACCTTGGCCGGGTCGCCGCGGTATTCGCGGTCGGTGGTCCCGATCATGGTGTAGCGGTCGAGATAGGGGATGGCAAAGACGATGCGCCGATCCTCGTTCTGCATGATGTACGCCTGCTCGCCTTCGTACAGTTTGGGCACGATGATGTGGCTGCCCTGAATCAGCCGAATGCCGTAGGGCGAACGCTGCTGCAGCTTGTCACCGATGAACTGCGCTACCCAGGGCCCAGCGGCGTTGACCAGCGCCTTGGCGCGTAAGGAAAACCGAGTGCCATCCTGACGCTGCAATTCGACATGCCAGATGCCGGCGGCACGCTTGGCGCTCAGGCACTGGGTCCGGGTGTGGATGTGCGCACCTTTCTCGCGCGCGGCCATCGCGTTGAGCACCACCAGCCGCGCATCGTCGACCCAGCAATCGGAATATTCGAAACCGCGCTTGATCTCGGGTTTGAGCGGGCTCTCCGAGCCAAAACGCAACCCCCGCGACGCCGGGAGCTTTTCGCGTTTACCCAGGTTGTCGTACAGGAACAGTCCGGCCCGGATCATCCAGGCCGGACGGAGGTGCGGGCGATGCGGCAGTACGAAGCGCATCGGTTTAACGATGTGGGGCGCTTTGGCCAGGAGCACTTCGCGTTCGGCGAGTGCCTCGCGAACCAGCCGAAATTCATAATGCTCGAGGTAGCGCAGGCCGCCGTGGATGAGCTTACTGCTGGCTGAGGACGTATGACTGGCCAGGTCGTCGCGCTCGCAGAGGAACACCGACAAGCCCCGACCGGCTGCATCCGCAGCGATACCCACACCATTGATCCCACCGCCTATCACGGCAATGTCGTACAGCTCGGAGACGGTTTCGCTCACGGCATCCTCCTCAAGAACGAACATTTATTTTCGAATATGAACATCCTAGCGCAGAAGGGCTTGCCTCTCTACAGTGGATGTTCATTTCTTATATCAAAAGAAAATAATCGAACCTATACGAACTGCCAATTGGTGCTGGTATTACATCATTGACCAGCAGTTTCAGCTGGCATGCGCCCCTCTGACCGCAGCGACTGCGGGAGGTGATCGTGATCCACAAAGGTAGGGTGGGCTTCAGCCCACCATGACGGAGGCGCTGTTTGAAGGTGTTGGCTAATGCACAGCGCAGGAGAAATCAGCGCCTGGCTTGGGGTTGAGTTTTTGGGAGGGGCGCAGGCGAGGCGTGAACACTCCTCGCCGGGGGCACGGCGGGCTTCGGTATTGCACCGGCCCGCCCTTAGAGAGTGGCTCAATTGGTCACTTCCAGCTTCACATCATGCTGCGCCAGCAAGGCCAGAAAGGCTTCCGGCGGTTGAGCTTCGGTAAACAACATGTCGATCTGTTCAAGCGAACCGAGGCGGGTCATGGCGCTGCGGCCGAACTTGCTCGAATCTGCAGCGAGAAAGACCTTTCGCGCGTTGTGAATGATGGCTTGTGAGACCCTGACCTCCTGGTAATCGAAGTCCAGAAGGGTGCCGTCTTCATCGATCCCGCTGATGCCGATCAGCGCATAGTCGACCTTGAACTGCCCGATGAAGTCCGCGGTGGCCTGACCGACCACGCCGCCGTCGCTGCGCACGTTCCCCCCGGCGATCAGCACGTCGAAGTCTTCCTTCGGGCTGAGAATGCTCGCCACGTGCAGGTTGTTGGTGATTACCTTGAGGTCGCGGTGGTTGAGCAAGGCGTGAGCAATGGCTTCGGTGGTGGTGCCGATGTTGATGAACAGCGACGCCTGGTCAGGGATGTGTGCGGCCATGGCGTCGGCGATGCGCCGTTTCTCGTCGCGCATCTGCCGGGCTCGCTGGGTATAGGCGGTGTTCTGTACGCTGGAATCGTGAGCGGCACCACCGTGGTAGCGGCGCAGCAGGCCGGCCTCGCCGAGCTGGTTGATGTCACGGCGGATGGTCTGGGGCGTCACCGCAAACTGTTGCGCCAGCTCTTCGATGCTGACGTAGCCGCGCTCGCGGACCAGGTCGAGAATGCTCTGCTGTCGTGGGGCCAGACTCATGGAGGCTTCCTTCTTATCGATATGCCGTGAAGGATGCCGCAGTCTGGGGTTTGATTAAAGAATTGTTCGTTTGCGAATAAGCGCGCCCGGCGCGGTTCAGGACCGGGCCGGGCGCGATGACAGGGATGCTTGTGCGTTTGGGCTTATTCCTCTTCCCAGTCGCGGGTGCGCCCCACCGCCTTCTTCCAGCCTTTGTAGAGCGCTTCACGTTTCTCGTCGTCGCAGGCGGGTTCGAACACGCGCTCGATCGTGGCCTTGCTGCGTAACTCATCCAGGCTGCTCCAGAAGCCAGTTGCCAGACCCGCCAGGTAGGCAGCACCGAGGGCGGTGGTTTCCTTCATTTCCGGGCGCTCGACCTGGGTGCCGAGCAGGTCGGCCTGAAACTGCATGAGGAAGTTGTTCGCCACTGCGCCGCCATCCACGCGCAGTGAGCGCAGAAGCTCGCCGGCATCCTGCTGCATGGCATCGAGTACGTCGCGGGTCTGGTAGGCGATGGATTCGAGCGCGGCGCGGATGATGTGGTCGACCTTTACACCTCGCGTCAGACCGAACAGGGCCCCACGGGCGCGTGGGTCCCAGTAGGGCGCGCCAAGGCCGGTGAATGCCGGTACGAGGTAGACGCCATTGCTGTCCTGAACCTTGGTGGCGAAGTATTCCGAATCCAGCGAGTCGTTGATCACCTTCAACTCGTCGCGCAGCCACTGCACCGTGGAGCCGCCGTTGAAGATGGCGCCTTCCAGCGCATAGTTCACCTCGCCTTTCGGCCCGCAGGCAATGGTGGTGAGCAAGCCATGCTCGGACTGTACGGCCTTGGTCCCGGTGTTCATCAAGAGGAAGCAACCGGTGCCGTAAGTGTTCTTCGCCTGGCCCGGCTCGACGCACATCTGGCCGAACAGCGCTGCTTGCTGGTCGCCTGCGATGCCGGCAATGGGGATGCCGGTGCTTTGGCCGGAACCGAGATAGGCGTGGCCATAGACCTCGGACGAGGACCGCACCTCCGGCAGCATTTCACGCGGGATATCCAGCGTCTCCAGCATTACCGGGTCCCAGTCCAGCTTGTGGATGTCGTAGAGCATGGTGCGCGAAGCGTTGGTGTAATCGGTTACGTGCGCTTTGCCCTGGGTCATCTTCCAGATCAGCCAGCAGTCCACCGTGCCGAACAAGAGTTCACCACGGCGGGCGCGCTCACGGCTGCCTTCGACATGGTCGAGGATCCACTTGATCTTGGTGCCGGAGAAGTAAGGGTCGATGACCAGGCCGGTTGTCTTGCGGATGTGATCCTGCATGCCGTCACGCTTGAGCTGGTCGCAGATAGGCGTGCTCTGGCGGCTCTGCCAGACGATGGCGTTGTAGATCGGTCGGCCTGTGATCCTGTCCCAGACGATGGTGGTTTCGCGCTGGTTAGTGATGCCGATCGCGGCAACCTGTTCATTGGTGATCCCGGCTTGCGCCAGCGCCTCGACGAACACGCCGCTCTGGGTCGCCCAGATTTCCATGGGGTCATGCTCGACCCAGCTCGGTTGCGGGTAGATCTGCGCAAATTCACGCTGGGCAATGGTCACCACGTTGGCGTTGCGGTCGAGCACGATGGCGCGGGAGCTGGTGGTGCCCTGGTCAAGGGCGACGATGAATTGCTTGTTGTTCTGATTGCTCATGGTGTCGATTCCTTAACGAGCTTCGTGGGCAGTGACATCGTGTTTGGTGAAGGGCTCGGCCTCGGGCTTAGTCTCGGGGACGGCGCACGCAGCGCCTCCCAGCCCTGGCAAATGTTTGCAGATCAGCGCCTTGTAACCGGCCGCACCAATGCAGGCACCCAGCACCGGGGCGAGCAGCGGGACCAGGAAATACGGAATGTCACGTCCGCCAGTAAATGCGACTTCGCCCCAACCGGCGAAATATGTCATCAGCTTCGGTCCGAAATCCCGCGCCGGATTCATCGCAAAACCGGTCAGCGGACCCATCGCACCGCCAATCACGGCAATCAGCAGACCTATCAGCAGGGGCGCCAGGGGGCCGCGGGGCAGGCCGTTACCGTCATCGGTCAGCGCCATGATCATCCCCAGCAGGATAGCGGTAATCACCACTTCCACCAGAAACGCCTGGCCGATGGACAGCGACGGGTGCGGATAGGTGGAAAACACCGATGCGAGCTGCAGGCTGGCGACACTGCCACGGGTTATTTGCTGCGCCTGTTCGAAATCGAAAAATAGGCTGCTGTAAAGACCATAAACCAACGCAGCGGCGCAGAAGGCGCCCGCCGTCTGCGCAAGGATGTAGGCGGGGACCTTGTTACGTTCGAAGGTGCCGAACAGCCAGAGTGCAATGGAGACTGCAGGGTTCAGATGCGCACCCGATACACCGGCGGCAAGGTACACACCCATGCTGACGCCGACACCCCAAATAATGCTTATTTCCCAGAGACCTAGGTCTGCACCGCCGAGCTTGAGCGCAGCTACGCAGCCGGTACCGAAGAAGATCAACAGAGCGGTGCCGAGAAACTCGGCGATGCATTGCCCCCGAAGCGTCGGGGTGGACGGGTTACTCATGCACTGAACCTCTTTGTAGGGCTGTTGTTTTTATGATCCGAATACTGCGTAGGTTCGGAAATGTTCGGAATCGAAAACTTAAAGTCAAAATCTCGCGCTGTCAAAGTAAAAAGCTGAACATTTCAGCGGAAAACTGACAAAGGCACGCCGAGCCTGTCATGAGTGACAGGATTCTGGCGGGTGATGGTCTTGGCGGCGCCCTGGCCGATTAGAGCGCGCGCTGGCAGCTGGCGCCTCCCGGCTAATGCTTCGCGCGGTCGTCGATACCGCCGGCTCGCAACGAACTAGGGAGGCTGGCGGTGACGCCCGTTGGAGGGGTTAGCTGATCAGTGGCTCCTCAACCTGCGCAGCGCCACGGTCGGTTTTTTGCGGCATGGCTTCGAAACTGTCCGCCTGGGCCATGCTCCAGATTCTGGCGAAGAATTCGCTGTCGATCTTTTTCGCCAGCAGCGCACCGGGCTGAACGAAATAGTAGAGCTGCGAGAACAGCTTGATTTCGGTCGTGCTGATTCGCCGGATGAGGTGGTGCGGGCCCAGTTCAGCCGGGTGCGAAAGGCCTGCGGCTGCAAGCAGTTCGGCCAGGGCGTGCACGGTGTTGCGGTGAAAACTGAACACCCGTTCAGCCTTGTCGGGTACGACAAGCGCGCGTTGGCGCAGCGGGGCCTGGGTGGCGACCCCGGTGGGGCACCGATTGGTGTGGCAATGCTGTGACTGGATGCAGCCAATCGCGAACATGAACCCACGAGCCGAGTTGACCCAGTCGGCGCCCATGGCCAGGACGCTGGTGATGTCGAAGGCGCTGACGATCTTGCCGCTGGCACCGATGCGGATGTGCTCGCGCAGGTTGCAGCCGACCAGCACGTTATGCACGAACAACAGGCTTTCGCGCAGCGGCATACCGATATGGTTGGTGAACTCCACCGGCGCCGCGCCCGTACCGCCTTCCTTGCCGTCAACCACGATGAAATCCGGATAGATACCGCTTTCAAGCATCGCCTTGACGATACCGACGAACTCCCATGGATGACCGATGCACAGCTTGAAACCGACTGGCTTGCCACCGGACAGCTCGCGCAGGCAGGAGATGAAATCCATCAGCTCCAAGGGAGTGCCGAAAGCGCTATGGCTTGCGGGGGAGATGCAATCAATGCCTTCCGGCACGCCGCGAGTGGAAGCGATTTCAGCATTGACCTTGCGCCCTGGCAGGATGCCGCCGTGCCCGGGCTTGGCGCCTTGGCTAAGCTTGATCTCTATCATCTTGACCTGCGGGTCCCGTGCCTGAACGGCAAAGCGTTCCGGATCGAATGCGCCGCTCTCGGTGCGGCAGCCGAAATATCCGCTGCCCAGTTCCCAGACCAGATCACCGCCGTGCTGGCGGTGATAGGTGCTGATGCTGCCCTCGCCCGTGTCGTGATAGAAACCGCCGAGCTTAGCACCTCGGTTCAGCGCCTGAATGGCATTGCCGCTGAGCGAGCCGAAGCTCATCGCTGAAATATTGAACACCGATGCGGAGTAGGGCTGCTTGCACTGTGGCCCGCCGATGGACACGCGAAAGGTTTCGGGGTCGCTGACCGCTGCGGTGCGGATCGAATGGCCGATGCATTCGTATCCCGGTTCATAAACATCGATAAGGGTGCCGAAGGGCTTGTCATCCACCTGATTCTTCGCCCGCGCATAGACCAGCGAGCGCTGTGCGCGGGAAAACGGTACGCGCTCCTGATCGCTCTCGAGCAAATACTGACGAATCTCCGGACGGATGCCTTCGACCATGTAGCGGATGTTGCCGAGGATCGGGTAGTTGCGCCGCACCGCATGTTCGCACTGGCGCAGATCACGGACGCCAATGAGCGAGAGCAGTGCGGTGACGATGAACAACGGCCATACCCAGGGGTGATTCAGAAAGGGTAGGCAAAACACGGCAGTGGCGACGCAGAGGACAAGAAAAGCGTAACGGCTGAACAGCGAGAGATTCATCTGGGCACCTGTATGAGGGCGGCGGACCTGCCAGAAAGGGGGAAGCCTACCGCACTGGCTGCGCTCCATCTAACGACGCCTGGCCTTCGTGCTTGCTCAACGTTGCAGACGCGACAGCGTGGCTGGGTCGGGATCGGCCGCGAAGAAAGCGTCGAGCACCGCCTGGAATACGGTTCGCTCAGGCGCGACGGCGGCGAACAGCGTCATGCTCGAACGCAGCTTCATATCATCAGGCGAGCCTAGAATCTGCCGCGCCGGCCGCTCGGCATGGGCGAGCAGCGCTTGTGCACACTCTTCCAGACGAGGCCCGAGCAGCGGGTGCTGTGCATAAGCCGTGGCTTCGCTCGCATCCTTGATCGCGTAGCGACGCGCCATGTCGCTGTGACCGAGGCCCGCAATCTGCGGAAAGACGAACCACATCCAGTGGCTTTGTTTGTGGCCGGCCTTCAGTTCCGCCAGCGCGCGGTCGTAAACCGATTGCTGGGCGTCGACGAATCGTTGCAGATCGTGCGGGTCGCTCATGGTGCCTCCCGATTACTCAGACTGTATAAATCAGAGCCGGGATGGCGTGGTTGATTCCCGAGAAGATCGAGACCGAGGGAGCCGGGCTCGGCGATAACCGAACGGGTGAGTCAGCGTGGGCAGGTCCAGATTCGTTGGGTCTACACGATGACCGTGATGCTCAGCTCGTTGTGGTGAAAGGCGAGCACAGCTGGTTCTACCGGCGCAGGCCTGTTCGGTGCTGCGCCATTCTCAGCTCGCGTCTCCCAGCCCTGCGAGGCGGGCATCGGCGATGTAGAACAGCTCGCCGCCGCGCACTGAGACGTCATTGCCCGGGTTGATGATTGGTTGGGTCTGGTCCTTGGCGCGGTAGCCGATGAGCGTCGCGTTGTGACGGTCTTTCAATTGCTTGTAGAGCGCGCCGACGGTGCTTTCGAAACTCTCGGGCAGCAGCAGCCGATACTGGGTCGCGCCCTGGCCGACGCTCAGCAGCTCGTTGATGATCACCGAGGAGCCTGGGTCCTGCGATGAGCGCACCAGCATTTCGATGGCCATGCTGGAGGTGCACTCCAGTTTCGGCGCGTAGCTGCGGGCAAGACGGGCCGTCTCGCTGCTGCTGAAATGTGCAACCACGTGGCCGACCGGGTTGAGCTGATTGATGGTCAGCACCACCGCCAGTGTCAGGTCATCCGAGCCGGTGCGCACCAGCGTGCGTTCGGCCCCTTTCACCCCGGCGCGCTGTAACAGCGCCAGGGACGACAGGCTCTCGCCGTGGATGAACTCGGTCTTGCCAGGCATCGGGTTTTCTTCGAGCTGGGTGTCGCAGATGACGATCAGGTGGTCATTCGAGGTTTCGTCTTCGTGCAGCAGCTCGACGACGCGCTCGCTGATTTCACCTTCCCAACCGATCACCACGGTATGGCCCGTGCAGGTGGCGAACGTCCCTTTGCCTTTCATGCCTTTCCTCCAGACTGCGATTATGGAATTGGTGGTTTTGCCGATGATGGCGGTCAGCAGCGCAATGCCGCCGACCATCAGCCAGGTGGAAACAAAGATGCGTCCGCCAGCGGTTTGTGGCGAGAAATCACCGTAACCGACGGTCAATGCCGTGGTGAGATAGAAATAGACAAAGGTCTTCAACTCGGTGAGCGGCGCTTCGGCGAACAGGCGCAAACCGAGATAGGACACGCCGGCGTGCACCAAGAGTGCAAGTAATAGTGCGGCCCAGCCAAATTTGCTGGTGGCCGCGGCCAGTTGCCTGCGCAACTGAAGGATGATCGACATCGGCCCTGACTCCATGGCTTGCGGTAATCGCTGTCGTAACGAGGCGCTGAAGAGCCCGGTCACGCTATAGACTGCGGCATCCTAAGGGCCGAAATCGCTGCTGGCCAGCCTCGATGCCCGCAATGGGCAAGCATCGAGACGTGAGGAGGGCGCTGAGTTGCCGTGCCGCCGTGCTCCACGAACCGCTTAGCGCTGCTCGCGAAAGCAGCTCTGGCACAGCCTGAATTTGCGTGCAGCCATCGGCATGGCTTTGCCACAGCCCTTGCAATTGCGGTTGTCGCCGGATCCGCGTCGGCGGTCCGAGCTGCGTGGCTTGCGCTGACGCGACAACTCGCGGGTGATGGCGCCATTAAGGAGACTGCGATGCTCTTCGGCCTGCTCCAGCGCCGGAAAGTGCGCCGGCAGCGTGCGCGCCAGGTGCAGGTAGGTTTCGATGACGTGCAGCGAGCTTTCCAGCGTCGCCAGGTCGGCATCGATGATCAGCCGCGGCAATGGGATCTCTTTGTCCTGCGCGACCTTTTTCAGCCATTGCTGGGCAAAGATGCTGGCCGGGCTGTCCAGCCCGCCGCGAATCGGCGTGCAGGCGAAGATCCAGCGCAACGGCAGGTCGATGGTCGGGTCGTCGATCAGCTTGATCCACTCCGCCAGTTCGTCGGGCAGGATCGAGATGAATTCGTCGCCGTAATTGATGTTGCGGTTGAAGGTCAACCAGGCCCGTAGCAGGCTAGGTTCGTTCATCAGCTCGGCGATGGCCTGCAAGTGTTCGATGGACGGCCGCACCTGGAATTGAGAGAGGTCGACCGGTTGGTCGGCGCTGTGGAACAGCTGCTTGATCGACTGCAGCGTTTGCCCGTCCAGCGCGGTGATGAGGCCGCTGTCGTGATGGCCGAAGCGTCCGGCGCGGCCGCCGATCTGCTTGACCTCCTGGACCTTGAGCTGACGATTCTGGACGCCGTCATACTTTTCATCCGTATAGAAACACAGCGTATGCGCCGGCAGGTTGAGGCCCATACCTACGGCGTCGGTGGCAACCATGAGGTCGGCCTCGCCTTCGCGAAAACGGCGTGCCTGCTCGCGGCGAACTTCCGGTGACAGCGCACCGTAGACCACCGAGACGCTCTTGCCGGTCATCTCCAGCATCGCCTTGAGTTCCAGCACCGTCCTGCGGCTGAAGGCGACCAGCATCGAGCCGGTGTCCAGCTGCTTGAGGTTGGTCGCGCGGCGGGCTACATCGACTGGCGACAGGCGTTTGGTGCGCTTGATTACCAGCTGGTCTTCGCATAGGTCGCACAGGGTTTTCAGCGACGGCTGGATCAGCTCTGGGCCGGTCATGATCAGGTCCTGGGTATAGGCACTGACCAGCGCATCGACCCAGGCCCAGCCGCGCTGCGAGTCGGCCATCATCTGCACTTCGTCGATCACCACCACGTCCCATGACTCGTGCCGGAAGCGGGCAAATTCCTCGACGGTGCAGCAATAGTGGGTGGCACCCTCGCGGATGATTTCCTCTTCGCCGGTGACCAGCGAGCAGGGCACGCCCATGGATTCGATACGCTCCTGATTTTCCAGCGCCATCAGCCGCAGTGGTGACAGGTAGATGGCGTGGGTCACGCCGGTCATGGCCTGGATCGCCTGATAGGTCTTGCCGCTGTTGGTGGGGCCGAGCAGGGCGGTCCAGGTGCGGGTGATTCGCCTGGCAGCGTAGAGCTTGTGGTAATGGACGAAGCGCGGGTTGTTCTCCAGCAACACGGCGAAGGCCATCTTTTCGCGATTATCCTCCCGGGCGAAACGGATGGTCCGGCGCAGCTTTTTCGGCTCCATCATGAAGACTTCGGTCAGGCGCTTCTCGCCGAGCAGCTGCAGATCGAAGTCCTGCGCTTCCTCAATCATCATCTCGAACTTGGCGTTCATGGCCTGGCGGTCTTCGTCTTTGAGCTGCGCGACTTCTTGCTCGCTGAGCACATGGCCTTGGCCGCCCGGAATGCGCCTTTGCATGTCCAGGGCGACCTCGCCGTGGCGCAGCTCGACCACATAGCGCAGCTCGTGCTTGACCTCGTTGACAATGTCGACGGCGCGCGCCGCAAAATCGTCGAGGCGTGACAGCCGCACGGGCAGGCGCTCCAGGCATTGGGCTTTGTGTTCTTCGCTGAGGCTGGTGAACGGCTTCTCCAGGACATGCAGGCGATCCCGAACCAGGGCCTGCACCGCAGTGCAGACGTTGCGTTCAAAGCTATCGGTCGACTCGCTATCTTCGATGCGCAGCGCAAATTCGGGTTCCAGCAGGTTCTGCACCGAGCCACAATCCAGCGATTTGTCGATACCGAAGATATCGACGGTACAACTGAAATCGTTCACGTCCCGGTTCAGCAGTCGGCCGATCAGCTGAGTCGGGTCGGCGTCCTCAAGATTCGCCTCGACCGTAGGCTCGTCCAGCCCAAGCCAGAACAACCGCGCTGCACGGCCAATTTCGGGTGGCTGATGGCCGAGGTAGGTGCTGAACCATTTTTCCTGGTGATTTTTCTTCGGTACAAAATCGGGATGGCGCTCGCTGGCCCAGTCCAAAAAGCGCTGAAGTCTTTCGAACTTGTGGGTGTGGCGGTGTTTGGCTTCGGCCTTGCGCATGATCGACGCCTCTCTGATCAGGGGTCCTGCAAGTTTGGACAATCGGGCCGCGCAATACGAGCGGCACGGCAGGCGGCCATGCGTCGGCTCGCAGACGAACGTATGGGGCTGCTCGGAGTCGCAAATCTTATACGCCCGAAACCGACTCGCGGGAGACAACGGCTATGGTGCTTCGCAACGGAGAAAGCAGCTGCTCACTACAGGCCGTTTCAGTGGGCGATGGTCCTTCATGGCGCGCCAACGATCTGTTCGGGCGGGTCATCTGTGCGGTCATGCTCGGGATGTTGATGCTGGCCGGGGCTGGCGTCGGGAGCGTTCAGGCTGAGGATCTAGAGCACCCCAGCGATCTTCTGCGGGTCACCAATTATCCGGGCGGCCTGGCGATAGCCGAACTCTCGCGCTGGCGTGAAGCAACGCCGGAAATAAAAGACATCAAGATCCCATCCAGTGCCGATGACAGTGAGCAGGCGGCGCTGTTCTACGACTCTGGCTCAGACAAGGAAAAACCGCTGCTCATGGTGCTGCACAGCTGGAGCACCGATTACCTGCAGAACATCGACATTCCGCTGGGCCAGTTTGCGATTGCGAACGACTGGGTGTTCATTCACCCGAACTTCCGAGGTCAGAACGATGGTCGTCCCGACTCGACCGCCTCCGATCTGGCGATTTCTGACATGCAGGACGCGCTCGAATATGCGCGAGAACAGGCTGAAATTGACGAGTCGCGAATCTACCTGCTCGGCTATTCGGGCGGCGCGATGAATACACTGCACCTGGCGAGTCGTAACCCCGATGTGTTTGCTGGCGTTGCGGCTTGGGTGCCGGTTTATGACCTGGTGACCTGGCACCAATGGAACAAAGCGCGCGGCGAAAAGTACGCCGGTGAAATCGAGCAGGCCTGCGGCGGCGAGCCGACCCAGGGCTCCGGCGCCTTTTATGAATGCCGCAAGCGCAGCCCGAGTCGCTATGTGCCGGAGGTGGCGGGCGATATTCGCGTACTCATCGCTCACGGCATCGATGACACCACCGTTCCGCCTGAGCAGGCGCTTCATGCCTTCAACGACCTGGCGAAAGAAGAGGATCGAATCCCTCAGGAGCAGATCGACCAGTTGATGGAGACTCGCCAGGTCCCGGATGCCTTGCGTCAACGATCGGCCAAGGGCAGCGATGAATTCCCGCAGTTCGCCGAGGCGGATGCTGATGTGATGCTGTACCTGAAATCGGGTCCGACCGAGCTGGTGCTGTTCGAAGGCGAGCACGACATGCTTTACCGGCCTGGGCTGGAATGGCTTTCACGTCAGCAGCGGTGATCTAACGTTCGGATCAATAGGAGGACCTCGAAGTCGCTATGAGCAGTCAACGCATCTGCGTATTAAGTCAACTTTGCAGGCAGGCACTGGTGGCCTGCGGTATGGCCGGATGGCTGGTTTCTGCAGTCAGCGCGGCGGACCGGGACTGGTCCAGCGTCACCGAGCCGCTACCCGGCGAGCCACGGATCATCGGTAAGCACGGTGCGGCCTGTTTGATCGGCGCGGTGCAGCTGCCGCCAGAGGGCGAGGGTTACCAGACAGTCGATATGCAGCGTAACCGCCATTACGGGCATCCTGCGCTGCTTGATTACCTTCAGGACCTGGGCCGGCGGCTGGATGCGGCTGGCATCGGACCGATGCTCGTCGGCGATATGGCGCAGCCGCGCGGCGGCCCGATGTCCTATGGGCATGTCAGCCACCAGAGCGGCCTGGACGTCGACATCTGGTTCCGTCTGGACCTGCCGCCGCTGGCCCGTAGCGAGCGCGAGGGGATCGAACAACCCATCCTGGTCGACGAAACCACCGGGGAGCTGGACAGCACACGTTGGACCGATCAGCACGCCGAGCTGATCCGCCTTGCCGCGCAGGACCCGCGGGTGACGCGTATCTTCGTCGATGCTGCGGTCAAACGAGACCTCTGCGAGCGTGAGTGGGACGACCGCTCCTGGCTGCAGCGCATCCGCCCATGGCCGTTTCATGACGAACATCTGCATGTTCGTCTGCGCTGTCCGGAGGGCTCGACAGAGTGTGTCGACCAGCCACCGCCGCCACCGGGTGAGGGCTGTAAAGCGATCCTCCCGACCCCACGCCCCGTGGCAATGGCCAGCCCGAGTCGCCGTCTGCCCGCCGCCTGTGCCGCTGTATTCAGTCAGTAGACGGCTGGGATGCAATGCGTAACGGGTGCGGCTCAGTGAGTGCCGCCAGCAATTATCCCACCGTTCTGCTCGGCACTGCCGGCTGGAGCTTGCCGCGCGAACAATGGCCGGCGTTTCCAGTGCAGGGCACGCACCTGCAGCGCTACGCGGCTCGTCTACCGGCCGTCGAGATCAACAGCAAATCTGACCCTGCTCGCAAAGGGGCCGACACAAACCGAAATGGTCTTAAGGGAAGGCCAGCCGGTACAGCCTGGGTTTTCCGCTACCGTTGAACAGTCGTCTCACTGAGCAGGAACGCCTCCATGAACAAGACGTGTATTGCCCTGGCACTGGCCGGGATGGTCGGTGCCGCCGAAGCGGCGGTGGTGGTCAAGCCACATGCCTATGAGATCGCCGGTGAAGCCTATGAGGGGCTGCTCGTCTATGACGATTCGGTCACCACACCGCGGCCCGGCTTGCTGATGGTGCCCAACTGGCTGGGCGTCACCGAGCGCTCCGCTGAAAAGGCGGCGCGCGCGGCGGGGGATAAGTACGTCGTGTTCATGGCTGACCTGTATGGCAAGGCGGTGCGGCCATCCAATCCGGATGAAGCCAAGGCGGCTGCCACATCGGTACGTGGCGATCGTCCGCTGATGCGCAAACGGACCCGGGCTGCGGTCGAGGCGTTCAGGTCGCAGCAAGTGGTGGCGCTGGATACAAGCAAGATGGCGGCGATCGGTTTCTGCTTTGGCGGCGGTGCGGTTCTTGAGTTGGCCCGGTCCGGCTCCGATCTGGACGCCTTTGTCTCGTTCCATGGCAACCTCGATACACCGAACCCGGACGACGCCAAACAGATCAAGGCGCCGGTGCTGGTGTTGCACGGTGCCGACGACCCGGCTGTGCCGAAAGAACAGGTCGATGCGTTCATTGCCGAGATGAAAGCCACCGATGTGGATTGGCAGATGAACATCTATGGCAACGCCGTGCATTCCTTCACCGACCCTTACGCCAACGTGCCTGGGCGCAACGAGTTCAATCCAGAAGTGGCCGAGCGGGCATTCCAGGCCATGAACAGTCTGCTCGACGAGGTGTTTGTCTCGCAGTGATGCGAGCGGAGATTGGGGTCGGTTGCGTCAGGTCAGCCACTATTCAAAAAGATGGAGGCTGACCTGCGCGGGTCGGCAAATGATCTCAGCGCGGAACGATCCGCACTCGCCCAGCCGTGTTGTCACGCCGCCCGGCCTTGTCGTTTTCGGCGCGCCCGGGAATTGAGCCGTCCGCTGCGCCGCGATCACCGCTGGCCGTTCCGTCCACTTCGCGTTCATCGACGCTGAGTGAGGCAGCATCGGGATAACCGGTGGTCAGCGTTTCGGTGCTGGCGGTGACAGGGGTCGCTTCCTCTTCGCCCCAGTTGGCGCTGCGCTCATCAATGTCGACCGCGCCGTTGCGCTCCATCATTTCTTCGACCATGGCGACTTCATCATCGGTATCCAGCGTGACGGTCACGATGGTAGAGCCGCGCCGGGCGGCTTCAGGATAACGGCCGGCATGCTGGCTGGAATCATTGCCGAAGACCTTATGAAAGAAGCTGCCGAGCTTTTCGGCGGCCGTCGCGTCATCGTTCGGCTCTTCGCCGATTACCTCCACGCGACTGCTGTCCACAGTGTCCGGGTTGAAGGAGGCGGAAATCTGGATGGCGTCGCTGGCGATGCCTTTGCTGATGAGCTCGGTTTTGACTTGCTCGGCTTCGGCGTAACGATCAAACGCCGCTAGGAGGATCTGGGGCATGACTTCACCTTGGGTATGCAGACCAGGCTGCGGTTGATATACGTGGCGGGCGTCTCGACCGGTCAGGTGAGCGCGCGCCGTCCTGATTGTTGGGCGGGCGAGCCAGGCGGATGGTTCCGTAGCGGCTCATTACCCAATGATTCGGACCCCTGGAGCCCTATCGGGCCGCGCCAATAGCTGGTGCGGCCCGATAGGTATATGGCTGACCGGCTTAGCCGTTAACGACTTTGCCGCCGTTGATATGGATCGTCTGGCCACTGACATAGGACGAGTCCTCGCATGCCAGATAGACGTAGGCCGGGCCCAGTTCGGATGGCTGGCCGCAGCGGCCCATGGGCATCTGGCTGCCGAAGTCTTCGAGCATTTCCGGGTCGTGCTTGCCCAGCGATGGCGGTTGCAGCGGGGTCCAGATCGGTCCGGGAGCGATCTGATTGACGCGGATATCGCGTTCGATCAGTTGTTGCGACAGGGCGCGGGTAAACCCGTCGATAGCGCCTTTGGTCGAGGTGTAGTCGACCAGCATCGGGTTGCCGATAAAGGAATTGATCGAGGTGGTGTTGATGATCGAGGCGCCAGCCTTGAGGTGAGGCAGGGCAGCACGGGTGAGGTAGAAGTAGCCATGAATGTTGGTGGCGAACGTCTTCTCCCACTGCTCATCGGTGATGTCCTCGAGCCGCGTCTGGACTTCCTGGCGCCCGGCGTTGTTCACCAGCACGTCCAGTTGGCCAAAGGTCTTCACCGTTTCCTCCACCGCGTCGTTGCAGTGGCTGCTGTCGCGGATGTCCCCTGGCAGCAGCAGGCAGCGCTTCCCCTCGGCTTCGATCATGCGCTTGGCGTCTTCGGCATCCTGATGCTCATCGAGGTACATGATCGCTACGTCCGCGCCTTCTCGGGCGAAGTGCACCGCTGCCGCGCGGCCGATGCCGCTGTCTCCACCGCTGACCAATGCGACCTTGCCAGCGAGCTTTCCGCTGCCCTTGTAACTGTCGCGAATGAACTCGGCCGGTGGCTGCAGCTCGCGTTCCTGACCGGGCAAGCGGTCCTGTTTCTGCGCGTGAATCTTCGGATAAGCCATAGGTACTCCAGAAAGTGGGTTCTGTAAGTACGGCTGGTGCCTGGCGGGAAAGTTTCGCCAGAGTGCCGAGTGGTGTTCGGTGGTGACCGATGATCGGGAAAGGCGCTGTATCGCTAGATGGCGCTTGGCCATGTATTTGCGCTGGCCTATAGTGCCGCCCGCCACGGACGGCCGCAGCACCCCAGCGTAGGGATGTCATGGCCGTTCACGCCTACCATCTGCAAGGGAATGACCATGAAAACCAAGCAACTCCTGGCACTGCCGCTGCTCGCTGCGCTGTTGTCCGCCTGTACTGCCACCACTTCGCTGCGCTCCAGCGACCCGAGCCTCGCTGTCAAGATCAACGACGATGCCCCGCTGGTACTGAAGAACCCCGTAAACAAGACCTACAAGGCGACCAGCTTCGGTCAGTACCGCTTCCGCGCTACGCAGGACGGCATGGAACCGATGTACGGGATCGTCCCGCTCAAGTTCAACAGTGGCTATCTTGTCGCTGACATCCTGTTCTTCGCGCCGGCCGCGTTCTACAACCTGCGTGAGGTCTATCCGTTCTACGAGTTCGACGTGGCGCAAGGCGTCATACGTTACAAGAAGAATGAGGGGGATCAGTGGACGTCCTATAAGCCCACCGCCGCTGAAGCTGAACGCGCGCAGGCCTACTTCGCCAAGTAACCGCGTATCGCCCCGGTTGAATCCAGACTCAGGCGCCGACGATCAGGTCGGCGTAGCATCTTGAGCCGCAGTTGCGGCCGCCCGTCGCAGAACGTTCTCGGCCCCTGACATCGGCACGGGGCGGGCGTAGAATCCGCGCCGCTCCGACTGTCCTGCTTCGCCTTTCCGATTGCTGCCACCGCCAACCCGCGCTTGTAAAAGTCTGCGGGTCGGGTGCGTTGTGGTGGTCGAGCGGGACCGTCACCCATACACCCTCATTCGTCGCGCAGTGGCGTGCCTGTCTGGCGCGCTGCAGTTGCCGATTGGATTGCCTCCAGAACACATCGCCTACATGAACGAATCGCAAAGCTCCCCCGCCGGAAGTTGGCTCAGTGTCGTCGCACTGGCCCTGGCTGCTTTTATTTTCAACACCACCGAGTTCGTCCCGGTCGCCTTGTTGAGCGACATCGGTCGGTCGTTCGATATGCCGCCGTCTCAGGTCGGGCTGATGTTGACCATCTACGCTTGGGTGGTCGCGCTGATGTCGCTGCCGATGATGCTGCTGACCCGCAATGTCGAGCGGCGAACCCTGCTCATCTTCGTGTTCGTGGTGTTCATCGGCAGCCATCTGGTCTCCAGCGTAGCGTCGAGTTTCAGCATGCTGATGATCAGCCGCATCGGCATCGCGCTTTCACACGCCGTGTTCTGGTCGATTACTGCGTCGCTGGCCGTGCGTGTCGCCCCTGCCGGCAAGCAGGCGCAGGCGC
>JAKUTK010000008.1 GCA_022448005.1 Pseudomonas sp. | reverse complement strand
AACTACCTGTTGCCGCGCCAGGACAGTCATGCCTGGCTGCTGCTCACCGGTGCCCATGTCAGCGAGGTGATGGCCAAACTGTGTGGCGTGGATCTGCGGCCGCAAGCGTTCGCACCAGGCTCGGTGGCACAAACCTCGGCAGCACGGATCAGCGTGATCGTCATCCATGCGCCGATAGCCGAACTGCCTGCCCTGCATATTTTCTGCGACCGCGCCTCGGCGTGTTATTTCTGGGACGCGCTGCTCGATGCGATGGCCGAATTCGGTGGTCAGCCGGTGGGCATCGATTCACTGCTTAAACAATGAACGCCAGCGACCCGGCAGAGCGGGAGAACGATTACCGCGTTCCCGCCCTGCAACGGGGCCTATGTATCCTGCAGATGTTCGGTGCCAGCCAGCGCACCTTGGCGATGGCGGACATCGCCGAGCGCCTGGGTTTGAGCGTCTCGGCGATCTACCGAATCGTCCATACGCTGGTAGAGATGGGTTATCTTCGCAAGGTCGCCAAGAACACCTACGAGCTGGGCCCACAGGTGGTCTCCGACGGCTTCAGCTACCTGGCCAGCCGCGACCTGGTCGACATCGCCCTGCCGCACCTCAACGGCCTGCGCGACCGCACCTCGATGTCCTGCCATCTGACCATTCGCGAGCACACCGACAGCCTCTATATATATCGAGCCTTCGCCGCTCAACGGCTGTCGGTAAACATTCCAATCGGCACTCGGATTCCATGCCATTGCAGCGCCATGGGCCGCATCCTGCTGACCGCGCTGCCAGGGGAGGCACTCGAAAACTTGTACCGGCACGCTCGCCTGGACGATTACCCGCCGCCGGCACCGAAGACGCTACCGGAGCTGCAGCAACTAATCCGCGAGGACCGGGAGCGTGGCTGGGTGCTGCACCGCTCCGACTATTCCACCGCGATCGCCTGCGGCATTCGCAACCACCTTGGCGAGGTGGTCGCGGCCATCAACCTGTCCGGGCCGGAAGCGGTCATGGATGACCCGCAGGCCCAAGAGCGCTTTCGCCAGCAGTTGCTGCTCAGCGCCGACTTGATCTCCCAAGAGCTAGGGGCAACATGAACGATCGAGCCGCAGCGCTCGCCTGCGAAGAATATGCGGGTGCGCCTACGGCGCCTGCGAGCCTGCGATGAGATCGGTATCCGCTTTATGGGCTCTCTCAAGGAGCCGCGATGTAGCAGCGCCGGCTCGATACCCAACCGACTTTATGAACTGGCACCACCTGCCCTCCCCTTGAGCCCGGCACGCCGAGTGAGCATTTGCTGGTGCGGCAGCCGGCGTATTCCGCAGTTTTTCATACAGTGCAAAAGCAAAACGCCCCGAACTTCAGTCGGGGCGTTTGTTGCGACTGCTACCAATACCAGCACCTTTCACACGTCCGGTAAAGCAAGGCATTGCGGCATTACCGACGTGCGGTGCAGCGCTTAGCTATCAGGCAATGCCGTAGCTCATCAGACGCTCGTAACGCCGCGCCAGCAAGGCCTCGGTATCGAGTCCCTTGAGCATGTCGAGCTGAGCGGTAAGCTCATCACGCAGCGACGCTGCGATCGCTGCCGGATTGCGATGGGCGCCGCCCAGCGGCTCGGGTACGACCTTGTCGACGATACCAAGATTCTTCAAACGCTCTGCAGTGACGCCCATGGCCTCGGCAGCCTCCGGCGCCTTGTCAGCAGTACGCCATAGAATGGAGGCGCAACCTTCAGGCGAAATGACCGCATAGGTCGAGTACTGCAGCATGTTCAACTGGTCGCAGACACCGATAGCCAGCGCACCGCCGGAACCGCCCTCGCCGATCACGGTGGCGATAATGGGCGTTTTCAGCCGTGCCATGACCCGCAGGTTCCAGGCGATCGCTTCGCTCTGGTTGCGCTCCTCAGCGTCGATACCCGGATAGGCGCCAGGTGTGTCGATGAAAGTCAGGATCGGCATCCTGAAGCGTTCGGCCATTTCCATCAGGCGGCACGCCTTGCGATAGCCCTCTGGACGGGGCATACCGAAATTACGACGCACCTTTTCGCGGACTTCTCGACCTTTCTGATGACCGATGATCATCACCGGCTCGCCGTTCAGACGAGCCGTGCCACCGACGATTGCGGCGTCATCGGAGAAATGGCGATCGCCGTGCAGTTCTTCGAACTCGGTAAACAGGTGATTGATGTAATCCAGCGTGTAGGGGCGCTGCGGGTGTCGGGCCAGACGAGCGATCTGCCAACTGGTGAGATTGCCGAAAATGCTCTCGGTGAGCGACTCGCTCTTGTCCTGCAGGCGGGCAATCTCATCGCCAATGTTCAGCGAGTTGTCATTACCAACCAGGCGCAATTCTTCGATCTTGGCTTGCAGGTCGGCGATCGGCTGTTCGAAATCGAGAAAATTCGGGTTCATAGGCATCCGTCATGCGTCGACGGCCAGGCGGCCGGGAGCTGTTCCGTTTTTTGCGCCCTACCTTACGGGACGGACGCATTCAGGTCGAACAAAATGTTCGCAAACATGACCCGATCAAGATCGGGCCGGGTTCAGGATGCCGATGGTTCTCGCACCTGCAAGGGTGCATCCATCGGCGGGTCCCGCTATCGGTATTGCAGAAAGACGTTGTCGCGCCCGAACTGGTCACGCAATGCCTGAATCAAGTTGTCGGCCGGGTCGATTCGCCAACCTTCACCGAACTGCAACAGAGCCCGGGCATCAGCGCCGGTGTACTCCAGCGTAATCGGACAGGCGCCGCGATGACGACCGCATACATCGGCCAACCAACGGACTCGATCGCCTTTCAACGCATCGCTGGCAACCTTGACTCGCAGACTTTCGGCCAACCCGGTTCGGGCCTCCTCCAGACTCATGACCCGTTTGGCTCGCAGGCGCAATCCTCCCGAGAAATCATCATTACTGACTTCACCCTCGACCACCACCAAGGCATCGGTCTGCAGCAATGCCTGAGCGCTGTTGAAGGCTTCGGCGAACAGCGAGGCTTCGATCCGCCCCGAACGATCATCCAGGGTGATGAAGCCCATCTTGTCGCCTTTCTTGTTCTTCATGACCCGCAAGTTGACGATCAAGCCGGCAATGGTCTGCTCGCCCCGTGCAGGACGCAAATCAATGATGCGCTGACGGGCAAAGCGGCGGACCTCACCTTCGTACTCATCGATCGGATGACCGGTAAGGTAGAGGCCAAGGGTGTCCTTCTCGCCTTTCAGACGCTCCTTCAAGGACAGCTCGCGAGCCTTGCGATGGTTCGCATAGACATCTGCTTCGGGCTCAGCAAACAAGCCACCAAACAGGTCCGCATGGCCGCTATCGAGGCTGCGTGCGGTCTGCTCTGCTGCCTGGATCGCCTCTTCCATTGCCGAGAGCAGCACCGCCCGATTGCGATCGATATTGGCCTGGTAGGCTTTCGGCTCATCAGAGAAATAAGGCCCAAGGCGATCCAGCGCGCCCCCACGAATCAGCGCTTCGAGGGTGCGTTTGTTGATTCGCTTGAGATCGACACGGCTGCAGAAATCGAACAGATCCTTGAACGGCCCGCCTTCCTTGCGGCATTCACAGATGGCTTCGACCGGGCCCTCACCGACGCCTTTGATCGCGCCAAGCCCGTAAATGATCCGGCCATCGTCACTGACGGTGAACTTGAACTCGGAATTGTTCACATCAGGCGCGTCGATGCGCAGCTTCATGCTGCGGCATTCTTCGATCAGCGTGACCACCTTGTCGGTGTTGTGCATGTCCGCCGAGAGAACCGCTGCCATGAAAGGCGACGGGTGATGCGCCTTGAGCCAGGCGGTCTGGTACGAAACCAGGCCATAGGCCGCCGAGTGAGATTTGTTGAAGCCGTAGCCGGCAAACTTCTCGACGAGGTCAAAAATGTTACCCGCCAGATCAGCGTCGATGCCGTTGTTGGCACAGCCTTCGATGAAGCCGCCGCGCTGTTTGGCCATCTCCTCGGGCTTTTTCTTACCCATGGCGCGACGCAGCATATCCGCCTGACCAAGGGTATAGCCGCCCATGACCTGCGCGATCTGCATCACCTGCTCCTGATACAGGATGATGCCGTAGGTGGGAGCCAGCACCGGCTTGAGGCCTTCATACTGGTAATCCGTATGCGGGTAGGAAATTTCTGCCCGGCCGTGCTTACGGTTGATGAAGTCGTCAACCATGCCCGACTGCAGCGGGCCAGGCCGGAACAGCGCCACCAGAGCGATAAGGTCTTCCAGGCAGTCCGGCTTGAGCTTTTTGATCAGCTCTTTCATCCCGCGCGATTCAAGCTGGAAGACCGCAGTCGTCTCGGCTTTTTGCAGCAACGAATAGGTCGGCTTGTCGTCCAGCGGGATGAAATCAATGTTGACCGGCTCGAGCCCTTTGCGTGCCTGCTCGCGGTTGATGGTTTCCAGCGCCCACTTGATGATGGTCAGGGTACGCAGGCCAAGGAAGTCAAACTTGACCAGGCCAGCTTGCTCGACGTCATCCTTGTCGAACTGAGTCACCAGGCTGCCGCCTTCGTCATCGCAGGCGATAGGTGCAAAATCTGTGAGCTTGGTCGGCGCGATGACCACGCCGCCGGCGTGCTTGCCGGTACCGCGCGTGATGCCTTCGAGCTTGAGCGCCATGTCCCAGATTTCCCGGGCGTCTTCGTCGACGGCCAGGAAGTCTCGAAGCGGCTCTTCCATCTCGTAGGCTTTCTCGAGGGTCATGCCGACTTCGAAGGGAATCATCTTCGACAATCGATCGGCCAGGCCGTAGGACTTGCCCTGTACCCGCGCCACGTCGCGCACCACGGCCTTGGCCGCCATGGTGCCGAAGGTAATGATCTGGCTGACCGCGTTGCGGCCGTACTTCTCCGCCACGTAGTCGATGACCCGGTCACGGCCATCCATGCAGAAGTCGACGTCGAAGTCGGGCATGGAGACCCGTTCCGGGTTAAGGAAACGTTCGAACAGCAGGTCGTAGGCCAGCGGATCGAGATCGGTGATCTTCTGAACGTAGGCCACCAGCGACCCCGCACCCGATCCCCGCCCAGGCCCAACCGGCACGCCATTGCTCTTCGCCCACTGAATGAAGTCCATGACGATCAGGAAGTAGCCGGGGAAGCCCATCTGGATAATGATGTCGAGCTCGAAATTCAGCCGGTCGATGTAAACCTGCTTTTTCGCCTCATAGTCCGGCGTGTCCTTGGGCAGCAGCACCTCGAGTCGCTCATCGAGCCCGTCGAACGATACCTTGCGGAAATATTCGTCCATGGTCATGCCATCCGGCACCGGAAAATCGGGCAGGAAGTAGGTACCGAGCTGCACTTCAATGTTGCAGCGCCGGGCGATCTCTACGGTGTTCTCCAACGCCTCTGGCAGATCGCTGAACAGCTCCCACATCTCCTCAGGCGTCTTCAGATACTGCTGATCGGAGTAATTGCGCGGCCGCCGCGAGTCGTCGAGGGTGCGGCTTTCACCGATACACACGCGCGTTTCGTGGGCTTCAAAATCTTCTTGTTTGAGAAAGCGCACGTCGTTGGTAGCCACAAGCGGAACACTGCAGCGCTGCGCCAATACCACCGCCGCATGCAGATGCTCTTCGTCGTTGACGCGGCTCGTACGCTGTACTTCAAGATAGAAACGCTGCGGAAAGGTTTGCTTCCACTCATCCAGCAACGCTTCGGCCAAGGCTGCTTCGCCATCGAGCAGCGCATGGCCGATCTCCCCTTCCTTGGCGCCCGACAATGCAATCAAGCCATCTGCCGCACCTTTGACCCAATCGCGCTCAATGATGATCTGATCGTTACGCTGACCTTCTGTCCAACCGCGCGAAACCAGTTCAGTCAGGTTGCGATATCCCTGGCTGTTCATCGCCAGCAACGTCAAGCGACTGAGCGGCCCATCTTCCTCGCGGCTGGCCAGCCAGATATCGGCACCACAGATCGGCTTGATCCCTGCGCCTTGTGCCGCCTTGTAGAACTTGACCAGCGAGCACATGTTGCTCTGGTCCGTGACCGCCACCGCTGGCATGCCTGCGCTTGCTACCGACTTCACCAACGGTTTGACGCGCACCAGTCCGTCAACCAGAGAATATTCAGTGTGCAGACGGAGGTGGACGAAGGAGACGGGCATGAACGAACCTTGGACTGGCGAAACGACAAGCCGCGAATTGTACCGGAAAGCCGCAGCCGATTAAGACGGCGTTTAACCGCTTGTGGATCAGCGGAAAGCACGCCTCGATAGACTGAGGAATGCCGGCGAAGATCAGCCTAGCAGGCTAGCCGTTTCGGCGGTCACGCGCTCAACCACGGCTCCGCCTTGCTCCAGGAGGTTGCGCACAGGCGCGAAGGAACGGCGATGGATGATGGTCGGACCGAGACGCCGCAGGGCGTCGAGGTGATGCGGCGTTGGATAGCCTTTATGAGCGGAAAGCCCATAACCGGGATAGCACAGGTCCAGCGCACACATTTCCCGATCCCGGCTAACCTTGGCCAGAATCGATGCAGCGGCAATTGCGGGCACTTGAGCATCGCCCTGTATGACCGATGCGCTCGGCACCGCAAGCTGGGGGCACCGATTGCCGTCGATCAAGGCCAATCGAGGTCTTACGCTCAGCCCTTCGATCGCCCGCTGCATGGCCAGCATGGTGGCGTGAAGGATGTTCAGCTGATCGATTTCATGCACCTCGGCGCGGGCGATGCACCAGGCCAGCGCTTTCTCGCAAATCTCCTTGAACAACGCCTCGCGGCGCGCATCGGTGAGTTTCTTCGAATCGTTCAAGCCTTCGATCGGACGCAAGGGATCAAGGATCACTGCTGCAGTGACCACGGGCCCACACAGTGGTCCACGACCCACTTCATCGACGCCAGCGACCAGCTCTTCAACCAGATTGAAATCCAGCCCGATTTGCATCAGCGCGCGCCTATCAGTTCGAGCACTGCATCGGCCGCCTGGCTCGAGGCATCGCAACGCAGCGTACGGTGAATCGCATCAAACCCGTCGGTCTGCCTGTCTCCGTTATCCAGCAATGGCGACAACAACTGAGCCATTGCGTCTGGAGTCGCAGCGTCCTGAAGCAACTCAGGAACAAGGAGCCGCTGCGCCAACAAATTAGGCAAGGCCACATACGGGCTTTTAACCAGGCGCTTGAGGATACGAAACGTCAGCGGTGCAACGCTGTAAGCCACCACCATGGGCCGCTTGTATAGCAAGGCCTCGAGCGTTGCGGTGCCAGAGGCGATCAGCACCGCATTGCAGGCGGCCAACGCCTCATGGGAACGACCGTCGAGCAACGTCAGCGGGAGGTCCCGTCCTGTAAGCATCTGCTCCAACTGAGCCCGCCGTTCGGGACTGGCACAGGGCACCACGAAACGAATCCCCGGACGCATCGAGCGCAATCGGTCGGCTGCGGCCAGGAACAGTTCGCCAAGGCGCCCCACCTCTCCACCCCGACTACCGGGCATCAACGCCACGACCAGCCCGTCCTGCGGCAGATTCAATAGAGCCCGCGCCTCGGCTCGATCAGCTACTAATGGGATAGTGTCGGCCAGTGGGTGGCCTACAAAACGTACCGCCACCTGATGGTCGTCGTAAAACTTCGCCTCGAAGGGAAACAAAGTCAGCATCAGATCGCAGGCTTCACGGATTTTCAACACGCGCTTTTGTCGCCATGCCCAGACCGAAGGGCTGACGTAATGCACCGTCCTGATACCTGCACGCCGCAATTTAAGCGCCAGGTCCAAATTGAAATCCGGCGCGTCAATTCCGATAAATACATCCGGACGCACTTCAAGCAAGGTCTTGAGCAGTCGCTTGCGTCGTCCGAGCAGTTCCGGTAGGCGCCCGAGCACCTCCACCAGCCCCATGACAGCCAGGCGTTCTTGCGGAAAATAGGATTTAAGCCCCTGCGCCTCCATTCGAGGGCCGCCCACCCCAACGAATTCGACCATCGGATGCTGCGCCTTCAGCGCTTGCATCAATCCGGCGCCAAGAATGTCGCCAGACGCTTCGCCAGCAACCAACGCAACTTTAAGAGGTTTTGACATATCAGCGGGTGATACCGCGGTTCGAAGCCCGCACTGAGTCTCTAAACAGCGCTACCTCAGGAAATGCCTGGGCATCCACCTCGAGCGCAGTCAGTGCAGCCTCTACCGTCAATCCCTTGCGATAGACGACTTTATAAGCATTGCGCAGTGCCATGATGGCTTCGGCGCTAAAGCCCCGACGGCGCATGCCTTCGAAGTTCATGCTGCGAGCCTCGGCCGGGTTGCCAAATACCGTCACAAAGGCGGGAACGTCTTTGCCTATGGCCGTGCCCATGCCGGAAAAGCTGTAAGCACCGATGTGGCAATACTGATGGACAAGGGTGTATCCGGACAGGATCGCCCAGTCACCCACATGCACATGACCAGCCAGCGCTGTGTTATTGACCAGGATGCAATGATTGGCGATGACGCTGTCATGGCCAATGTGCGCATAGGCCATGATCAGGTTGTAGTCACCGAGCGTGGTCTCGCCTCGATCCTGCACGGTGCCGCGGTGAATGGTCACCCCTTCGCGGATCACGTTGTGATCACCAATCACAAGGCGGGTAGGCTCACCCTTGTATTTGAGGTCGGGGGTTTCTTCACCCACAGAGGAAAACTGGAAGATTCGATTGTGCCGACCAATACGGGTCGGCCCCTTAATGACCACGTGAGACGCGATCACGGTACCCTCGCCTATTTCGACATCCGGGCCGATGATCGACCACGGGCCGATCTGAACGTCATCCGCCAGCCGGGCCGCAGGATCGACGATGGCGCGAGGGTCGACCAAACTCATATCTTCTGTTCCGCACAAATGATTTCCGCCGAGCATACCGGCTTACCATCAACACTGGCGCGGCAATCGAACTTCCAGATTCCGCGCTTGGCGCTGATGAAAGATGCCTCGAGCGTTAACTGATCGCCCGGCACGACGGGTTGACGGAAACGCAGCTTGTCCGAGCCAACGAAAAAGTACAGCGTGCCATCAGCCGGCTTCGCACCCATCATCTTGAAACCAAGCAGCCCCGCCGCTTGCGCCATGGCTTCGATGATCAATACGCCCGGCATGATCGGATGCTGCGGAAAATGGCCGTTAAAGAAGGGTTCGTTGATGGTGACATTCTTGTAGCCGCGAATACGCTTGGCATCCGTATCTAACTCCACCACCCGGTCAACCAGCAGGAACGGGTACCGGTGGGGAAGGTATTCACGTATCTCGTTGATATCCATCATTTGGAAAAAAGCCCGTAAAGAGAATGGGAGCCTGCACAGCCATATGGCCGAGCGACCCGCTGGCAAAGGCCTTCTGAAAGGAGCGATCAGACGGTATGGTCAGCCATCAGAAGCCGTATCCCCGCGCGGGGTCACGGAAGCCAAGCGCTTTTCTACCTGCTGCAGCCTGCGCGCCATGTCGTCGAGGTGACGAATCCGAGCAGCACTCTTACGCCATTCAGCGGCAGGCTGCATGGCCGTTCCAGAGGAATAGCTTCCCGGCTCGGTGATCGACCGTGTGACCATGGTCATGCCTGTGATGAACACGTTATCGCAGACCTCGATATGCCCAACGAGCCCAGCGCCGCCGGCAATCATGCAGTTACGACCAATCTTCGTGCTACCAGAAATGCCGGAACAGCCAGCCATGGCGGTGTTGTCACCGATCTGTACGTTGTGCGCGATCATGATCTGGTTATCCAGCTTGACGCCATTGCCTATAACCGTATCCGATATGGCACCACGGTCGATGGTGGTATTGGCGCCAATCTCGACGTCGTCACCGATACGCACACCACCGAGCTGAGCAATCTTTTCCCAACTGCCCTGCTCATTGGCGAAACCAAACCCTTCACCACCTATCACCGCACCGGGCTGAATGACCACGCGCTCGCCAATGATTACGTCGTGGCAAAGGGTAACGCGAGCAGCGAGCCGCCCTCCAGCGCCTATGCGGCTTCGCGCACCGACCAAGGACTGAGCGCCGATCTCCACCCCGGGGCCCACCCAGGCATCTGCCTCAACCACCACCTGAGCACCAATGCGCGCCGAGGGATCAACCGAGGCACTGGGGTCGACGAATGCAGTGGGATGGATACCGGTGGGCGCCAGTGGCCGCCTCTCAAACAGATGCGATATGCGCGCATAGGCAAGATACGGGTTGGCTACGACCAATGCGGCACCGTTGTAGCCATCGGCATCCTTGGCGGTAAGCAGCACGCCGCCCGCCTTCGTCGAGGCCAGAAACTTCCGGTACTGCGCATTGGCCAGAAAACTCAAATGATCAGGGCCAGCATCCTGCAACGTCGCCAGGCCTGACACCTGCAGCGAGCCATCGCCGCGCAGTTCGGCGCCGAGCCGTTCGGCCAGGTTGCCAAGCGAATAAGCCACTCTGCTCATTAGCGCAACTGATTCATGCGCTCAATGACCTGGCGGGTAATGTCGTATTGCGGCTTGACATCGACGACCGCGCCACGCTCAAGCACCAGATCATAGTCACCCTTTTTGATTACCTCTTCGACCGCCTTGTCCAGCTTAGGCTTGAGCTGCTTGAGCATGTCACGATCAGCGGACGCTTTAGACTCGTTCAGCTCTTTCGACAGAAACTGGAAGTCGCGAGCCTTTTGCTTGAATTCAAGCTCAAGACGCTCACGTTCAGCCTGCTGCATCTTATCGCCATCTTTGCCCAGACGGTCCTGGATACGCTTAGCGTCACTCTCCAGCCCTTTAAGCTTCTCCAGCTGTGGCCCGAACTTCTTTTCTGCGTCGACCGAATAGCGCTTGGCTGCGTCCGATTCGAGCAGAGCCATCTGATAGTTCATTACCGCTATTTTCATCTCAGCAAATGCGGGGGTCGCTGCTAGAGCAGCGGCAATGACAAGCAATTGGGTCAACTTACGCACGGTATATACCACTCTTCAGGAATGCGCTGGAGCAAGGCTCCAGATGATTAAAAGGTTTGGCCCAGCGAGAACTGGAATACCTGAGTATCCGCTTCGTCCGGCTTCATTACTGGCATTGCCAGACTGAAACTGAGCGGCCCCATAGCAGTGATCCAGGTCAGACCGACACCGACCGAACTGGCCATGTCGCCGATATCGATGTCGCTGCATTTAGCCGAGCCCGACGGGCAGTTCGTATCGTAGACGTTACCCACGTCCCAGAACACCGAGGTGCGCAACGAGCGTTGATCCTTGACGAACGGCATCGGAAACAGCAGCTCCATTCCGCCCTGGATCAGCACGTTACCACCGTAGGGCAGCGCATCCTGATCTGGATCGGCAATGGTGCCCTCATTCCCGGTTACAGGCTCGCCAAGGCTCGGTGTGCTGCGCGGACCGAGACTGCTGTCTTCGAAGCCACGAACCGAGTTGAAACCACCAGCATAGTAGTGCTCGTAGAACGGTAGCCGTGAGGTCGAGCCATAGGCATCGCCATAACCCAATTGCGTGTGCAGCCTCATGGTGTAGGTCTTAGTAACCGGCACGAACAGCTGAGCGTTGTAATCGAGTTTATAGAACGACAAGTCGCTGCCTGGAATGGTGGTTTCCAGCGACAGGCTCTGCGAATGACCTCGAGTCGCCAGGACCCCACGGTTCAACGTCGACTCGGACCAACCGACCGACGCCTTGAAGTTGAGATAGCTGTCGCCCTCTTCCTCGATGAAATCGAAAATCTCATCGACCGTGTAGCGTCCGCTGTCGATCGTGTCCTGCTGCGCGGACAGACCAAACGACAACCGCGAAGTCTCGCTGATCGGATAACCGATATTCACACCGCCACCCAGACTATCGACCGAGTAGCTTGAAACGTCGTAGTCCAGCTCGTCGTAGTCAGTGGTTCGATAGAAGGCGTTATAGCCAAGACTGACGCCGTCTTCGGTCCAGTAGGGATCTACAAATCCAAAGTTGTAACGCGACTGATATTCGCTGCGGGTAAGCCCAACGCTGACACGATTACCGGTGCCCAGGAAGTTGTTCTGACTGATCGACCCGCCGAGAATCAGACCCGCATTCTGGGCAAATCCGATGCTCGCCATAATCGAGCCAGACGGCTGCTCTTCGACGCTGTAGTTCACATCGATCTGGTCGTCGGTGCCTGGTACCTGCGGCGTTTCGACGTTCACTTCTTTGAAGAAGCCCAACCGTTCGAGACGTGTCTTGGACTGGTCGATCAGATAGGTCGATGCCCACCCGCCTTCCATCTGGCGCATCTCGCGTCGCAGCACTTCGTCTTCGGTCTTGGTGTTGCCGCGGAAGTTGATGCGATTGACATAGGCACGCTTGCCCGGATCGACCACAAAGGTGATCGATACAGTGTTGTCCTCGTCGTTGGTTTCCGGCACGCCGTTGACGTTAGCGAAGGTATAACCCTCATTACCCAAGCGGCGCGTGATCAGCTCCGACGTGGTAGTCATCACCTTTCGTGAGAAGACCTGTCCTTCCTTTGCCAACAGCAAGGATTGCAGCTCTTCCTGCGGCACTTTCAGATCGCCGCTCAATTTGACGTCGCTGACGGTATAGCGGTCGCCTTCAGCGATGTTCACCGTGATATAGACGTCTTTCTTGTCTGGCGTGATGGACACCTGGGTGGAGGTAATGTCCATGTTGATATAGCCACGATCCAAGTAATAGGACCGCAGACGCTCAAGGTCACCGGACAGCTTCTCGCGCGCGTATTTGTCGTCGTTGCGGAAGAACGACAACCAGTTGCTGGTCTTCAGTTCGAACAGGTCGGAGAGATCTTCGTCGGGAAACACGGAGTTGCCGACGACGTTGATATGCTTAATAGCCGCGACGGAGCCTTCGTTGATGTTGATCTTCAACGCGACGCGGTTGCGTGGCTGCGGAACGACCTCGGTTTCGATCGTAGCCGAGTAACGCCCCTGAGCAACATACTGCCGCTGCAGTTCGTTGCGCACACCTTCGAGCGTGGCGCGCTGGAAGATTTCACCTTCGGCCAGGCCTGACTGCTGGAGACCGGAAAGCAGGTCTTCGGTCTTGATCGCCTTGTTACCATCAATCTCGATGCCGGAAATCGAGGGTCGCTCGACCACGTTGATTACCAGCACATCACCCTCACGGCCGAGCTGGATGTCCTCAAAAAAACCGGTGCGAAACAGCGCACGGGTTGCATCGACCAGTCGACTGTCGTCAGCTGCCTGACCGACGTTCAGCGGTAACGCACCAAAGACGCTGCCAGCAGAGACACGCTGCAGGCCGTTGACACGTATATCGGAGATGGTGAAGGACTCGGCGTGAACTTCGGCAATCATCAGTGCGGAAATTACCGCAGGTAGCAGCAGACGTTTCATGAAGTCCTTTCTTTTCAAACCTGATAATTGAACCTGCGCGTGGCGCGGCGACATCAAGGTATATGGCGGTTAAAGGCGGCCAAGGTCGTTGACCAGCGCAAGCAGCATCACCCCAACAACCAGGCTGATACCGATCTGTACTCCCCAGCCCTGGACCCTGTCCGACAAGGGACGTCCACGGACCCACTCGACCAGGTAGAAGAGCAGATGCCCTCCATCCAGGACGGGGATAGGCAATAGATTGAGTACCCCAAGACTTATGCTCAGGTAGGCGAGGAAATTCAGGAAGTCGCCCACGCCCGACTGTGCAGAAGCGCCCGCCACTTTAGCAATGGTTATCGGGCCGCTCAAGTTTTTTACCGAGAGCTCCCCGAACAGCATTTTCTTAAGCGAATCCAGTGTCAGAACGCTCATTGTCCATGTGCGACGAAGCCCTTCACCAACAGCTTCGACAGGACCATGACTGACCTGACGCAACATTTCAGGTGGCCATTCCCCCCCCGCAACGCCAGCACCAAGATAACCCCGACGCTTATCCCCATCACCACGCTCAGCCAGCGTCAGGGGCAGCTCAATCTGCTCGCCGTCACGCTCGACCCCTAGCAACACCGCCCGTCCCGCCAGCGGCTTGACCCGATCTATTACTGCTTGCCACTCGGTCAGCGCCTCGCCATCGAGACTGACCAAACGATCCCCTAGCTGAACACCAGCAGCCTGAGCTGGCCCCTCGGGATCCAGCTGGGCAACCACCGGTGCGATTTCCGGACGCCAAGGCCGAATGCCCAGCGAACCGATCGGGTCGGGTTCTTCGGCGCCTTTCAGCCAATTCGTCAGCTCCAGCTGCAGCCGCTGCGACTGATCGCCATCAACCTCGCGCACCAACATCTCCAGCGACCCGCTTTCACCTAGTCGCCTAATGAGCTGTAAGTTGACCTCTGCCCAACCAGCCGTTGGCTTGCCGTTGATTTCGACTATTTCCTGCCCGGGCATCAGCCCTGCTCGCTCAGCAAGGCTACCGACCTCCACCGCACCCACCACCGGACGAACCTGCTCGGTGCCCAGCATGGCCAACGCCCAAAAGAACACAAGAGCAAGCAGGAAGTTGGCTAACGGCCCAGCAGAAACAATGGCGAAGCGCTGCTTCACGGTTTTGCGGTTGAAGGCCTGCCCCAACAGAGCGGGCGGTACGTCGCCCTCGCGCTCATCGAGCATCTTGACGTAGCCGCCGAGAGGGATCGCGGCGAGAACGAACTCGGTACCCTGGCGGTCATGCCAGCGCAACAACGGCCGACCAAAGCCTACCGAGAAGCGCAGAACCTTGACGCCGCAACGACGAGCTACCCAGAAGTGCCCGAACTCGTGAAAGGTTACCAGTACACCCAGCGCCACGAGGGTGCCAATGATCATGTACAGCGCGCCCATATTTCCTCTGCCTCGAAAGGTCTTTTAGCAGTCTGTCAGCCCGGCCAATGCCAGAGCGCCACAGCCAAGTTGGGACTTTTGATCACTATCGATCGCGGGTTTGCAACCAGCTCGAAGCAAGCTTGCGAGCCTGCGTATCGGCGGTAAACACGTCAGCAAGGCAACGAGCCGGAACCGAAGCTTCCTGATCGAGAACGTCCTCGATAATACTCGCGATTTCAGTGAAGCGAATGCGACCGCTAAGGAAAGCATCCACAGCCACCTCGTTTGCAGCATTGAGCATCGCGGGCGCCGTCCCGCCGTCCTGAGCGGCCTGGCGGGCGATACGAAGACATGGAAATCTGTGCTGGTCGGGCGCTTCGAAGTCAAGACGGCCCACCTGAAGCAGATCGAGGGCGGATACGCCTGAGTCGATTCGCTCCGGCCAGGCCAACGCGTGTGCAATAGGTGTGCGCATATCGGGGTTACCCAGCTGCGCCAAGACCGAGCCGTCGACGTAGTCGACCATCGAGTGGATGACGCTTTGCGGGTGAATCACGACCTCGACCTGATCCGGCCGAGCATCGAACAGCCAGCAGGCCTCGATGAGCTCAAGCCCCTTGTTCATCATGCTCGCCGAATCAACCGAAATCTTGCGACCCATGGACCAGTTCGGATGAGCACAGGCCTGATCAGCAGACACAGCAGCGAGCTGCTCCAGAGGCAGTTGACGGAACGGCCCACCTGAGGCGGTAAGCATAATTCGCCTGACGCCGACACGGCTCAGGCCGGCTGCATAATTGCCAGGCAGACACTGGAAGATGGCGTTGTGCTCGCTGTCGATGGGCAGCAACACCGCCTCGCTGTCGTGTAGCGCCTGCATGAACAGCGCGCCGGACATGACCAGCGCTTCTTTGTTCGCTAACAGGACCCGCTTGCTGGCTTGAACCGCCGAGAGCGTCGGGCGCAAGCCGGCCGCACCAACAATCGCGGCCATGACCACATCGACCTCGGGGTGCGCTGCAACCTCACTCAGACCACCCTCACCAACCAGCACCTGCGTTTTGACTCCATCGCTTTCGAGTTGCTCCTGCAGCACACGAGCCCTGCTGCTATCGGCCACTACGGCATAACGGGGACGGTGCAGTCGGCACAGCTCCCGCAACTCGGCGATGCGGCTGAATGCAGTAAGCGCAAAGGCCTGGTAACGCTCGGGATGACGGGCGATGACATCCAGCGTGCTCAGCCCGATGGAACCGGTCGCGCCAAGAATTGATACCTGCAGCGGGCCACTCACCATGCACCCCAGCCGGCGAGCCATAGCAGAACCGTGAATACGGGCACCGCAGCGGTCAAGCTGTCGATACGATCCATCACGCCACCGTGCCCTGGAAGCAGCTGACTACTGTCCTTGATACCGGAGCTGCGCTTGAACATGCTTTCGGTCAGATCGCCAACAACGGAAATGATCACCACCAGAGCCGCACCCAGCAGAGCGAGCGCTAGCTCACGTGCGGACCAGGACTGATAAAGCCCAACAGAAAACGTGATCAGCAGGCTGGTAACCAAGCCACCAATCATTCCCTCCCAACTCTTACCCGGACTGACCTGCGGAGCGAGCTTGCGACGACCAAAGGTCTTGCCAGCCGCATAGGCACCGATATCAGCGCCCCAAACCAGAACCATCACCGCAACGATCAGCCAATTGCCCTGCGGCCACTGTTTCAGCAAAACCAGACCCTGCCAGGCGGGCAACAGAATCAGCAATCCGATAAACAGACTGCCGGTACGCCCACCCCAATGCCGCTGACTTCTGGGATAGCTGACGACCAACGCTGCAGCCGCCAGCCACCAGACCACGCTGATCGCGAGCAACCATGGCGCCAGAGCGGGAGCCGAATACAGCCCAGCCAGCAGTAGAGCGACCGCTGCTGCATAAAGAACCCGGACCGCCTGAGCCTCGAAACCTGCTAGACGCGCCCACTCCCAGCCTCCAAGCACTACGACAAGGCCTATGAATAGCGCAAAAGCGAGACCTTCAAGAAGAAAAAACCCAATCAGCGCGATCGGAAGAAGGATGGCTGCCGTAATGATGCGATGCTTCAGCATTCAGCTCGAACCTCTATTTCCACCTGATCTCCGGTCTTACCAAATCGTCGTTGACGCTTGGCGAAATCCGCCAATGCAGTACGCATTGCGTCGTGCTTGAAATCGGGCCATAACAGGTCCGAGAAATACAACTCAGCGTAAGCCAGCTGCCATAAAAGGAAATTGCTGATGCGCCGCTCACCGCCGGTACGAATGCAGAGGTCCGGCGGTGGCATGTCACCAGTTGCCAGATAGCGCTGAAAAACTGCAGGGGTTACCTCATCTGGATTCAGGCGCCCCTCCTGCGCTTCGCGAGCCAGTCGCTGTGCGGCCTGAAGTATGTCCCATTGGCCACCATAGTTGGCGGCCACTTGAAGCACGAAACGGCCAGCTCCCGCGGTCATCTTCTCGGCCTCAAGCATCGCCGCCTGCAACTCCGGATGAAAGCGAGAACGATCGCCAATGATTCGCAAGCTGATGCCATTTTCATTGAGCTTGCGCGCTTCGCGGCGCAGAGCAGTCAGAAAGAGCTCCATGAGAGCCCCAACCTCCTCAGCAGGCCTTTGCCAGTTCTCACTGGAGAAGGCAAACAGCGTCAGCACCTCGACACCTGCTTCGGCGCAGACCTCGATAACGGCTCGCACCGCATCGACACCGGCCTTGTGTCCAGCCACACCCGGCAAGAGACGCCGCTTTGCCCAGCGATTGTTACCATCCATGATGACTGCGACATGACGGGGTACATTCCGCCCGGCAATCTGCCTGACCTTATCCATGAAACGACTCTACCTGCGCTCAATCACGCTGCGAACAATGGGAGAAACCGCCAACGGCAGCTTCCGGGGATACGACTGGTTAGCCCCTCGCGCCGCGAACCTGTCTGGCTCGGCGCACTCCGACGTGTGCAGTACGGACGAAGTCCGGTACAGCGACATCAAACAGCCATCAGGTCGTTTTCCTTACCTTCAAGCGCCTTGTCGATCTCCGCAACGTACTTGTCGGTCAGCTTTTGAACGTCGTCCTGCCCGCGTCGTTCCTCGTCTTCGCTGATTTCCTTTTCCTTCACCAGATCCTTTAGCTGGGCAATGGCATCGCGACGGATGTTGCGCACGGCGACACGAGCATTCTCGGCTTCCGAGCGTGCCTGCTTGGTGTACCCCTTGCGGGTCTCTTCGGTAAGCGCAGGCATCGGTACGCGGATGGTAGTGCCGGCAGTGGCCGGATTCAGTCCGAGATCAGACGTCATGATCGCCTTTTCGACAGCTTGAATCATGCCTCGATCAAAGACCGTAAGGGCCAGCGTGCGCGAGTCTTCCGCCGTTACGTTGGCTATCTGGCGCAGAGGGGTGTCACTGCCATAATAGGACACCATAACGCCGTCGAGAATACTCGGATGAGCACGACCGGTACGAATTTTGGCGAACGCGTGCCCCAGCGATTCCAGGGTTTTCTTCATGCGTTCCTGTGCGTCTTGCTTGATCTCGTTGATCATTGATACTGCTCCTCGATCAGGGTTCCTTCAGCGCCGCCAAGCACAATATTGAGCAGGGCACCGGGCTTGTTCATATTGAACACCCGCAGCGGCATGTTGTGGTCGCGGCACAGGCAGATGGCGGTCAGGTCCATGACGCCCAGCTTGCGGTCAAGCACATCATCATAAGTCAGCTGTTCGAACTTCTCGGCATTCGGATCCTTGAAAGGGTCCGCCGTATAAACACCGTCAACCTTGGTGGCTTTGAGCACCACGTCGGCATGAATCTCGATCGCACGCAGGCAGGCGGCCGAATCGGTGGTAAAGAACGGATTGCCGGTGCCCGCGGAGAAGATCACCACTTCGCCGCTCTTCAGGTGACGCATCGCCTTGCGGCGGTCGTAATGGTCAGTAACACCGACCATCGAAATCGCCGACATGACCAGTGCGGGGATGTTTGAGCGCTCCAAGGCGTCACGCATGGCCAGGGAATTCATGACCGTAGCGAGCATGCCCATGTGGTCGCCAGTTACACGGTCCATGCCCGCAGCAGACAAGGCAGCACCACGGAAGAGGTTGCCGCCGCCAATGACCAGGCCAACCTCTACGCCGATGCCCACTAGCTGCCCAACCTCCAAGGCCATGCGATCGAGCACCTTGGGATCGATGCCAAAGTCCTCGGACCCCATAAGGGCCTCGCCGCTTAATTTGAGCAGAATGCGTTTATAGCGAGGATTGCGTGCACTCATCTGCTGAGCCATTGGCGTTGTCTCTCCTGCGGCGTTTGTATGACTAGGCTGGCCTGCAGCCGGAAAAAATGTCTGCGCTATGACAGCGCAGTATCGCGTTGGTGCCAAGCGGTGACCGTCGCGTTGGCGAAAAACATTTCAACCCTCCAATCCGACAAAGAGGCCGCGCGCGTAAGCGGGCAGCCTCTTTGAGGACAGCAGAAGCGCCTTATTGCTTGGTGGCAGCTACCTGAGCGGCGACTTCAGCAGCAAAGTCGACCTCGGCGCGCTCGATGCCTTCACCTACTTCGTAACGCACGAAGGAAACGATTTCGGCACCAGCCTTCTTAGCCAGCTCACCGACCTTGACGTCCGGATCCTTGACGAAGGCCTGTTCGACAAGGCTGGCTTCAGCAAGAAACTTGCTGATACGGCCTGCAACCATCTTCTCGACGATTTCGGCCGGCTTGCCTTTGATCTTGTCTTCGTTCAATGCCAGGAAGATTTCCTTTTCCTTTGCAACAGCCTCTTCGGAGACCTGCGACGGATCCAGGAACTGCGGGTTGCTAGCAGCGACGTGCATGGCGATTTCCTTCGCCAGCTCAACGCTACCACCCTTCAGCGCAACGAGCACACCGATACGGTGACCGTGCAGATAAGCACCTACCAGATCCGCCTCAACGGTAGTCAGGCGGCGGATATTGACGTTCTCTCCGCACTTGGCAACCAGCGCTTCACGATCAGTTTCCTGAGCTGCAACCAGCGGCGCAGCATCGGTCATCTTCTCGGCAAAAGCCTTCTCGACGCTGTTGCTGACGAAATTCTTGAAGTCGTCCTGCAGGGCCAGAAAGTCGGTCTGCGAGTTGACTTCGATAATCACGGCACGCTTGTTGTCATCAGCAACTTTAACCGCAATAGCGCCTTCTGCAGCGATGTTGCCAGCCTTCTTGGCGGCCTTGATGGCACCCGCAGCACGCATGTCATCAATGGCTTTCTCGATGTCGCCACCAGCAGCGGTGAGTGCCTTTTTGCAATCCATCATGCCTTGGCCAGTGCGCTCGCGCAGTTCTTTAACCAGGGCTGCAGTGATCTCTGCCATGTTCGCAAATCCTCTCGATTCGATTGTCGATCATGCCCTCAACTCGGGCGATCAATTCGGAATTGGCAAAAAGGGGGCATAGCCCCCTTTCTGTTCAACGGGTATCAGCTAGGCGACGATGCGCTCAGCCTTGAGCGGCTTCGGCAGCTGGCTCTTCGACGAACTCGTCAGCACCGCCAGCATTGTTCTGACGACCACGCAGTACGGCGTCCGCCATGGAGCCCAGATAGAGTTGCACGGCACGGATTGCGTCATCGTTACCAGGGATGATGTAGTCGACGCCTTCCGGGCTGCTATTGGTATCAACGATGCCGATAACCGGAATACCCAGCTTGTTGGCTTCGGAGATAGCAATGCGCTCGTGATCAACGTCAACAACGAACATGGCGTCTGGCAGGCCGCCCATGTCCTTGATGCCGCCCAGGCTACGATCCAGCTTTTCCAGATCGCGAGTACGCATCAGCGCTTCTTTCTTGGTCAGCTTCTCGAAGGTGCCGTCCTGAGCCTGGGTTTCCAGCTCACGCAGACGCTTGATCGAGGCGCGAATGGTCTTGTAGTTGGTCAGCATGCCGCCCAACCAGCGATGATCGACGTACGGCGAGCCACAACGAGCAGCTTCTTCGCGAACGATCTTGCCAGCGGAACGCTTGGTGCCAACGAACAGAATCTTGTTTTTACCTGCAGCCAGCTTCTCAACAAAACGCAGAGCGTCGTTGAACATCGGCAGGGTTTTCTCAAGGTTGATGATATGAATCTTGTTACGCGCGCCAAAGATGTACTTATTCATCTTCGGGTTCCAGTAACGGGTCTGGTGGCCGAAGTGCACACCGGCCTTCAGCATATCGCGCATAGTGACTTGAGACATGAGAGTTCCTCAGATAAGTCGGGTTAGGCCTCCACGCGTCCCGATATCCAACTCTTGCGAGCACCCAGGATACCGTGTCGACACGTGTGTGGGGTCAGGCTCGGCAGGTAGTCCCGCAGAGCGGCGCGTTTTATAGCACAAGCAAGCATCGGAGGCTAGCGCGCACTGAAATTGAATTAGCCTATCAAGGCTGCCGCTGTTTGCCGGGGCCGCCAGGGCCGCCTGCAGGCCACGCCCTCTTTGGTTTATCATTTGCCTCTTGTATCTATTAGCCTGCGCCTCTTGGCGCCAAGAGGGTTGCATGACTGTTTCCATCAAGACGCCTGAAGACATCGAGAAAATGCGCATTGCCGGCCGCCTAGCTGCCGATGTGCTGGAAATGATCGGTGATCATGTCAAGCCGGGCGTCACCACCGAAGAGCTGGACCGCATCTGCCACGAGCACATCGTCAATGTGCAACAGGCGGTGCCCGCCCCGCTCAATTACAAGGGTTATCCCAAATCGATTTGCACATCGATCAATCATGTCGTGTGCCATGGCATTCCCAACGACAAGCCGCTCAAAGACGGTGACATCCTTAACATCGACATTACGGTAATCAAGGACGGCTACCACGGCGATACCAGCCGAATGTTCATTGTCGGCAAAGCGCCAGAGTGGGCCGAGCGACTCTGCAAGGTTACGCAGGAGTGCCTTTATAAAGGGATCGAAGTGGTCCGCCCCGGTGCACGCCTTGGGGACATTGGTGAAGTGATTCAGAAGCACGCCGAGAAGAACGGTTTCTCCGTCGTCCGCGAGTACTGCGGACATGGCATCGGCAAGGTTTTCCACGAGGAGCCGCAGGTGCTGCACTACGGCCGAGCCGGGACCGGCCTTGAGCTAAAGGAAGGGATGACCTTCACCATTGAGCCAATGATCAACCAGGGCCGGTCAGAAACCCGTCTGCTTGGCGACGGCTGGACAGCGATTACCAAGGACCGCAAGCTATCCGCCCAATGGGAACACACCCTTGTGGTCACTGCAGATGGCTATGAGATCTTCACCCTGCGCAGCGATGACACCATAGCCCGCACATCGCCCTGATTTTTTTGATGCTTTGACGGAGGGCGACGGTATGCCTCAGGTTGATTCCGAATTGTTCGACCGCAGCCAGTTCCAGGCTGAACTGGCACTCAAGGCCAGCCCCATCGCCGCCTTCAAGAAAGTCATTCGCAAGGCCAGAGAGGTGCTCGATGCGCGCTTCCTCGCCGGCCAGGATATCCGTAGCCTGATCGAAGGCCGCGCCTGGTTCGTTGACCAGATCCTGCGCGCCGCCTGGGGCCGCTTCGACTGGAGCAATGAAGCACAGATCGCGCTGGTCGCGGTGGGCGGCTATGGGCGCGGCGAACTGCACCCCTATTCCGATATTGATCTGCTGATCCTCCTCGATAATAACGATCAGGAAATATTTCGAGACGCCATCGAGCGATTTCTAACGCTGCTCTGGGACATCGGCCTGGAAGTTGGCCAGAGTGTGCGCTCGGTGCAGGAGTGTGCCGAGGAGGCACGTGCAGACCTGACCGTCATCACCAACCTCATGGAGAGCCGCACGATCGCCGGGCCAGAACGCCTGCGCCAGAACATGCTGAAGGTCACCAGCCCTTCAGAAATGTGGCCCAGCAAGGAGTTCTTTCTTGCCAAGCGTAACGAGCAGGCCACGCGCCATTCCAAGTACAACAATACCGAGTACAACCTGGAGCCAAACGTCAAAGGCTCCCCTGGCGGGCTGCGTGACATACAGACCATTCTGTGGATAGCGCGGCGCCAGTTCGGTAGTTTGAATCTCAGCGCTATACTTGATCAGGGATTCCTGACCGAAGGCGAATACTCGCTGCTGGTGTCCGGGCAGGAGTTCATTTGGCGTGTCCGTTACGGGCTGCACATGCTGGCTGCGCGCGCGGAGGATCGCCTGCTGTTCGATCACCAGCGCAGTCTCGCCGCCCTCCTCGGCTATGAAGACAGCGATGCCAAGCTAGCGATCGAGCGCTTCATGCAGAAGTACTACCGCGTCGTGATGAGCATTTCAGAGCTAAGCGATCTAGTCGGACAGCACTTTGCCGAGGTCATCCTCTGGGAAGGCGACAGCGGGGATGCGGTGCCGCTCAACAGCCGTTTTCTCGTGCGCGACGGCTATCTGGAAGTAGCCGGTGATTCGGTGTTCAAGCGCAGGCCCTTCGCGATACTGGAGATTTTCGTACTGCTGGCCCAGCACCCCGACATTCAGGGTGTACGAGCGGAGACCATCCGCTTACTCAGGGACCACCGGCATCTGATCGACGACGAGTTCCGCAGCGACATCCGCAACACCAGCCTCTTCGTCGAACTGTTCAAATGCAAGGAAGGCATCCACCGCAATCTGCGGCGCATGAATCGCTACGGCATTCTCGGGCGGTACTTGCCCGAGTTCGGCCATATCGTCGGGCAGATGCAGCATGACCTCTTTCATATCTACACGGTCGATGCCCATACGCTCAATGTCATCAAGTACCTGCGCAAACTGAGCAAACCCGGGGTTGCCGAAAAGTACCCACTGGCCAGCAAACTGGTGGAACGGCTACCCAAGCCGGAGCTCATCTACATCGCAGGGCTCTACCACGATATCGCCAAGGGCCGTGGCGGCGACCACTCGGAGCTGGGTGCGGTGGATGCGCAGGAATTCTGTGTACGCCACAAGCTGCCTGCTTGGGACACGCGCCTGGTGGTATGGCTGGTCGAGAACCATCTGGTGATGTCCACGACCGCCCAGCGCAAAGACCTCTCGGACCCTCAGGTGATCAACGACTTTGCCCAGCAGGTAGGTGACGAAACCCACCTCGATTACCTGTATGTGCTGACTGTTGCAGACATCAATGCAACCAACCCTACGCTCTGGAATTCCTGGCGGGCAAGTCTGCTGCGCCAGCTGTACACCGAAACCAAACGCGCGCTTAAGCGTGGCCTGGAAAACCCACTGGGGCGCGAGGAGCAGATTCGCCAGACCCAGCGCGCGGCACTCGACAGTCTGGTGCGCAACGGAACCGATCCAGACGATGCCGAACAGCTATGGTCGCAGCTGGGGGATGACTATTTCATGCGCCATAGCTCGGTCGATGTGGCCTGGCACACCGAAGCCATCATCGAGCACCCGAGCGACGGCGGCCCGCTGGTCCTGATCAAGGAAACCACCCAGCGTGAATTCGAAGGTGGCACTCAGATCTTTATCTATGCGCCGGATCAGCACGACTTCTTCGCGGTGACCGTCGCGGCGATGGACCAGCTGAACCTGAACATTCACGATGCCCGTATCATCACTTCGAGCAGCCAGTTCACGCTGGACACCTACATCGTGCTGGACGCCGACGGCTCACCCATCGGCAACGACCCCGAGCGCACAGAAGAAATTCGCCAAGGGCTGATCACCGCGCTGCGTAACCCAGATGATTATCTGACCATCATTCAGAAACGCGTACCGCGGCAGCTCAAACATTTCGCATTCCCTCCGCAGGTCACCATTCACAACGACATGCAGCGCCCGCAAACGATTATCGAGGTCGTTGCACCTGACCGCCCAGGTCTGCTGGCGCGCATCGGCCAGCTGTTTCTGGACTTCGATCTTTCGGTACAGAACGCCAAGATTGCCACGCTGGGCGAGCGTGTAGAGGACGTTTTCTTCGTCATCAATGCAGACAACCAGCCTTTGTCAGACCCGCAGCTATGCGCTCGCTTGCAGCAGGCGATGATCAAGCAGTTGACCCAGGATAACGAGCATCAGCCCTCACCGAGCAGCATCGTTATCTAATTGGCAACGGCATCGCCGCCTCGGCAACGAGGCGGTAGCGAACATCGCAGAGGCCTGAGTCAATCCCAGGGCTTGCCTCGGGTTTTCGCTGTGTAGGGCAGCCTCTGCTGCATGGCTGCCTTAGCCAGCACATGCGCGCTGACCGGCGCGGTCAAAAACAGAAACAGGGTGATCAGAACCTCATGGACGCTGAGGCCGTTGCCCTGATTACTGAAGAAGATCATCGAAGCGATAACGATCCCACCGACCCCAAGCGTGGTCGCCTTGGTTGGCCCATGCAAACGCGTAAAGAAATCAGGAAGACGATACAAACCGATCGCTCCTACCAGAGCGAACCCGCTTCCCACGATCAGAAATGCGCTTACCAGCAGCTCTATCCAGAATGGCATGCAGCCTCCTCAGTCGATGATCTCGCCGTGCAACAGGTGTTTGCCCACCGCCACGGTACTGACGAAGCCCATCACCGCAATGAGCAGAGCAGCCTCGAAGAACAGGTCGGACGCGAGCCAGATGCCAAACAAGACGATCAAGGCCAACGCATTGATGTACAGGGTATCGAGCGCCAACACCCTATCAGGCATGTCGGGCCCCTGAACCAGCCGCACCACATTCAGGATCGCTGCGATTCCAATGACTGCCATGCACAGCGGAATTACGTATGTGAGCATTCGAAAATCTCCAGCAGCGGTGTTTCGTACCGGTTTTTCACCTCAGCCACCAGCGCTTCCGTGTCGGGCGCATCCAGCGCATGGATCAACAGCATCTTGTGGCCGGGCCGCAAAGCAGCCGACACCGTCCCTGGTGTCAGCGAGATGATGCTGGTCAGCACAGCGAGAACGAACGGATGTTCGATTGCCATTGGCACTTCGATGAAGGCGGGCCGCAGCCGATCCCGGGAGCTGAGCACCAGCTTGGCCACACTGACATTGGCCACGACGATGTCGTAAAAGACCTTCAACAGGAACAGGCAGAGCTTCAACGGGCGGCGAACCTTAGGCAGATCGACCAGAAACCCCTTTACCAACAAAGGAATCGCCCAGCCCAGAACCAGGCCAAGCACCAGATGCCCCACGCTTAGCGCATTACTAAGAAGCAACCAGAGCAGCGCGAGCAGCAAGGTGAGCGCGGGATTGGGAAGCAGGCGCGACTTCATGCCTCACCTCCCCGGATGATTTGCAGATACGGTTCCAGATCGAACAACTGTGCTGCCGTCGCCTGCATATAAGCCTGAATGGGCTGCGCCACCACGACCAACAACACGCTACCCAAAAGCAAGCCGAAGCTTGCCATCACGCGCACTCGATCCGCAGGTCTCCCCACGCTGACCGCCTCACTTGGCCGCCAGAAGACCATACTGCCGGCCCGGCTTAGCGCGATTACCATCCCTAGCCCGCCTACTAGCACCACCGGCCACAACAGCAGGGCGTCGACTCCGGCAGGAACAGCCTGCAGCAGCATGACCTTACCGACGAATCCTGAAAAAGGCGGGAGGCCGGCGATCGAAATCGCACCGGCAAAAAACAATGCACCCAACATCAATGGCTGCTTAAGCGCTGGAGCCGAAAGCAGCTCGGAAGCCATATCGCCACGCTGGCGAGCTATGAGGTCAGCGAGCAGGAATAAGCCTCCGGACACCAACGTGCTGTGCACCAGGTAATACAGGGCAGCGCTGAGGCCCACCTCCGACCCCAGCGCGATACCCGCTAACAGGGTGCCCACCGAAACCACCACCAGATAGGACAGCAGGACCTGCAGGTTGCGGGCCGCCAGCGCACCCAGGACGCCGCCAATTAGGGTGAGCATCGATAGTGGCCACAACCAGTCGAGGACCATGTTGCTCAGTACACCCGCTTCGCTGCCGAAAATCAGTGTGAAGACTCGCACGATGGCGTAGAGCCCAAGCTTGGTCATGATCGCGAACAACGCCGCCACTGGCGCAGTCGCCGCGGCGTAGGCTCGTGGTAGCCAGAAATACAGCGGCAGAATCGCGCCCTTCAGTGCGAAAACCACTAGCAACAAGTAGCCCGCCGCAGCGAGAAGCGGCGCGTCGGCCGGGTCGGCCGCACTGACCCGCCCCGCCAGGTCGGCCATGTTCAAGGTTCCGGTCAGGCCATAAAGCATGCTGACGCCGATCAGGAACAAAGATGAACCCAGCAGGTTCAGCACAACATAGTGGATACCCGACTGCACGCGCTTCGCGCCATGGCCATGAAGCAACAGCGCATAGGACGAGATCAACAGGATTTCGAAGAACACGAAGAGGTTGAACAGGTCACCAGTCAGAAAGGCGCCGTTGATGCCTGCCAGCTGGAACTGAAATAACGCATGGAAGTTCGGGCCGCGCTCGTCATCTCCACGTGCGGCATAAAGCACCGAAAATCCAGCAAGTACCGCGGTCACGAGCAACATCAAGGCACTCAGCCGATCAAGCAACAGCATGATGCCGAACGGCGGCTGCCAGTCACCCAGACGATACACGGACAGCTCGCCAGCATCCGCCTGCCAAGCCAGCCACAAGGCCAGCGGCACCAGCAGCCAGGTGGCGGTTACTGATAGCAAGCGCTTAAGCGATGCGCCACGGCGATGAATCAACAGCAAACTGCACCCAACCAACAGGGGCAGCAGGATCGGCATGATCAACGCATGATTCATTTGCCCGGCTCCCGACCATCAACATGATCGGTACGTAGCTCGCCCAGACCGCGAAGGGCCAGCACCACGACGAATGCGGTCATCGCGAAGCCTATGACGATTGCAGTCAATACCAAGGCTTGCGGCAAGGGATCACCATACTCGGCGCTCGCTCCGATGATTGCCGGAATCCCTGTCGAAAGACGCCCCATGGCGAATATGAAGAGATTCACTGCATATGAAATCAACGTCAGTCCCATGACCACCGGAAATATCCGTGCACGTAACAGCAAATACACGCCACTTGCCATCATCACGCCCAACGTGACCGCGTAGACGATTTCCATCAAACCACCTCCTTGCAAGACTCGTCCTGACTGACATGACCGAGGTTGGAAAGAATCAGCAGCGTTGCCCCTACAACAGCCAAATACACACCGAGATCGAACAGCATCGCGGTTGCCAGCTCGAAGTCGCCAATCAACGGAAGATGAAAATGGCCGAACGCCGAGGTCAGGAAAGGCCGACCGAACAACCAGCTGCCGAGCCCGGTCAAGCCCGCAATCAGCACACCAAGCCCAGCCACGCCGTGATAGCTGAACGGCTGGCGCTGCTGCGCCCAAACCACACCATGAGAGATGTACTGCAGAATCAGGGCGACTGCTGTAATGAGCCCAGCGATGAAGCCACCCCCAGGCAGATTATGGCCGCGCAAAAAGATGAATACCGACACCAACAGCGCCATCGGCAACAGCACACGCGACAGCGTGTCGAGGACCATCGGGTGCCTGTCGGTGGACCAAAGCCGGCCGCCGTAATCCCTGACTGGATGAGGCAGATGCAAGCCATGCAGCAGGCCATAGATGCCTACTGCGGCAATGGCCAGCACGGCGATCTCGCCCAACGTATCGAAGCCACGGAAGTCGACCAGGATGACGTTGACCACGTTGGTTCCACCGCCGCCGGACACGCTGTTCTCGAGGAAGAACGAGGCAATGCTGTTATACGGTCGACTCAAGACCGCATAGGCAAGCAAGGCCACCATGGTGCCGAAGGCCGACGCAATGATCAGATCGCGGAAACTGCGCAGGCTGCTCGACTCGACCGGCGTTCGGTCAGGCATGAAAAACAAGGCCAGGATCAGCAGAATGATGGTCACCACTTCAACTGAAATCTGAGTCAGGGCCAGATCCGGAGCCGAGTAGCGGGCGAACACCAGTGCGACCAACAACCCCACCACACTGAGCACCATCAGCGCCATGAGACGTCTGCGGTGAAAGATCACCGTCATTACCGACGCCAGGCCGAGTAACAGCATCCCGACAACGGTGATGCCGTCCAGCGGCGTTAGCGGTACGGCGCCGCGCAGCGCTTGTAGGGGGGTCAAGGCATACACAACTACCAGCAGCGAGCTGACCAGCATCAGCACCAGATACCGCTGCAACGATCCGTTCTCCATGCGCTCGGTCACCCAGCGCGCCGTTGCAGCTATGCCGCTGACCACCTGAGCAAAGACCTGCAGCGAATCGACCCGCGGCAGCCCTTCATACCAGCGAAACGCCCACTTGCGCATCGAGTAGATCAACAGGCCACCGCCCAGCGCCACGAAACTCATCGCCAGGGGAAGGTTGAAGCCATGCCATATGGCCAGGCTGTAGTCGGGGACGTCACCGCCCAGGCTGCCGGCAACGGCCGCAGCCAACAGGGGTGCGACAGTGTAGGCCGGCAAGGTACCCACCAGCAGGCAAAGCAACACGAGGATCTCAACGGGAATCTTCATGTACCGCGCCGGCTCATGCGGCGGGTATTTGGGTAGGTCGATCGGTTCGCCGTTGAAAAACACGTCGTGCACGAAGCGCAGCGAGTAAGCGACCGAAAAGGCACTCGCCAGCGTCGCCAGAGCCGGGATCGTCCAGTAGAAGCTGCCCAACAGGTGTTGGTCGAGCGTCTCGGCAAAGAACATCTCCTTGCTGAGGAAGCCGTTTAGCAGCGGCACGCCGGCCATCGCCAGCGACGCCACCATTGCCAGCGCCGCCGTGTGCGGCATGTACGTCAACATGCCGTTGATACGCCGCATGTCGCGCGTTCCGGTCTCGTGGTCAATAATCCCCGCGGCCATGAACAACGAAGCCTTGAACGTTGCGTGATTGATGATATGGAAGATCGCAGCCACCGGCCCGAGGCGTGAATCGAGACCGAACAGCAAAGTGATCAGCCCCAGATGACTGATCGTCGAATAGGCCAGCAGCCCTTTCAGGTCATGCTGGAACAGCGCCATGACCGCGCCGATCAGCAAGGTCGCCAAGCCCGTCAAGCTGACCAGATAGAACCACCATTCCGAATCAGAAAGGGCCGGGTACATCCGCGCCAGCAGAAACACGCCGGCCTTGACCATGGTCGCAGAGTGCAGAAAAGCCGATACAGGGGTGGGCGCCGCCATCGCCTGTGGCAACCAGAAGTGAAACGGAAACTGCGCTGACTTGGTGAACACGCCAAGCAGAATCAGAATCAAGGTCAGCGGATACAAAGCGCTGGCGCGGATCAAATCACCCGACACCAAGACAGTGCTCAGCTCGTAGCTACCAACGATATGCCCAATCAGCAGGATACCCGCTAACAGCGCCAGCCCACCGCCTCCTGTAATAGCGAGGGCCATGCGCGCGCCCTGGCGTGCATCGGAGCGGTGATTCCAAAAGCCGATCAACAGGAACGATGAGAGGCTGGTCAGCTCCCAGAACATCAGCATCAACAGGAGGTTTTCAGCCAGCACCACACCGAGCATGGCGCCCATGAACAATAGAAAGAAGCCGAAAAAGCGCCCCATCGGCTCGCTCTTCGACAGGTAATAGCGAGCATAGAGGATAACGAGCAGGCCGATGCCGAGAATCAGCAGCGCAAAGAGAAATCCCAGACCGTCCAGTCTCAAGCTGAGGTTCAACCCCAGTTCGGGAAGCCAGGACAGGGTCTGGACTTCCGTCTCGCCGCCAAACACGGCGGCACGCTTGGACAACAGCAATGCCAACGCCAGCAATGGGGCCAGACCGGCACCGAATGCACAGGCAGATCGCCCGAACCGTTCAAACAGCAACGGCAGGCATATGCCCAGGAATGGCAACGCGATGATCAGCGCAAGCGCCATGAGTAAAACCCCTTAAGCCATGCTTGCGCACGGCAGTTATATCCCTTGGTCGGCCCTTTCGCAGCCCGAAGGGGCATGGCGGTGTGCGCCGATTATCCATACCGACCGTGGCAACGTCATGGATTCAAGTATTTCGAAAAACAAAAGGCGCGGCCTGAACACCGTGTCAGCCGGCATTCAGGCTGCGCCCTGTCTCCCAACCCGCGTGGAAAAATCGCCTGCGATTCATCGCATTTGATTGACGCTCGCGACAGCCCGTTGCTAAACGTCCCCGGCCGAAACGAACGCTATCAGGGTGCGATACGGCTGGTGCCATTAACCGTCATGATGCGTACGCGTTGACCGACACGAAACACCTGATTGGGCTCGACTTCCTGAACATAGGCGCGCATGTTGCCGTCGTCCTCACGCACCGTGATTTCAACGCCCTGAGCCCGGGTGATGCCCTCCTCCGCTGCTGAACCGAGCATACCGCCGGCCAGCGCACCGATCACCGCCGCCACGGCACTGCCCCGACCGCCGCCAACCCCGCTGCCAGCGATACCACCGACCACAGCGCCTGCGCCGGTACCGATCGGGGTCTTGGTCCCTTCGAGCTTGACCGGGCGCAGTGACTCGATCGTGCCATAACGTACCGTCTGGACAGTTCGCGCCTCGTCGCGGGAATAGCTATCCCCGGTAAGGTTGGAAGTACAACCGCCGACGGCAAGCGCCACGGCCGTGAACGAAGCAACAAAAATGGAGTTGCGCATTGGTACTCTCCTGGGAAACGAGATTGGCCCCGACCGCATGGTCAGTCGGTGCGGCGATGAAACACTTGGCAACCGCCCCGACCTGACTCAGCATTCATTCAACTAGGACCGTACTTTACCCGAGGCGATCCCGCCCCGCATGTAGAGCGCTCGCTCAAGCTGTTGCCAGAGACTACCCATGGACTACTTCATCATCACCATCGTTACGCTGGCCGGGCTGATTTTCCATGCCTGGCTGTTCATCCGATTCAGACGCTGGGCGGATCGGGACCTGGCGCTATCGTTGGCAGGAGACGACCCGCAGAAGCGAGCGTGGGTCTTGCAGCGCCTTTCAGCGGCTAAAGATGCCCGCGTCAAACGCAAGGATTTGCAAGCCTGGCTGGAAAGCGAATTGGCACGCTACAACGATCGCTGAAATTAAAAGAGGCCGCAGCGGGCCTCTGATCCAAGCTGATCCCGCGGCTCAGGGCGCCAGACGTTCGCGCTGCCAGTTGCTGGCAAGGCGTCGATAGTTGAGCCGGTCATGCAGACGGCTGGGACGTCCCTGCCAGAACTCCACTCGTTCCGGCAGCAAACGGTAGCCGCCCCAATGAGGCGGGCAATGCGGGGCCTGGTCTAGAAAGCGCTGCTCCGTCTCGGCGAGAAGCCGTTCCAGCTCGGCGCGATCGCGGATTACGTGGCTTTGGGGTGAAGCCCAAGCGCCAAGGCGACTACCCAATGGGCGCACCTGGTAATAAGCATCGGACTCGGCAGCGCTGACCTTCTCGACCCGCCCCTCGATACGTACCTGGCGCTCCAGGCTGGGCCAGAAGAAGGTCATCGCTGCGAACGGACATGCCTCCAACTGCTCGGCCTTGGCACTGTCATAGTTGCTGAAAAAGGTGAAGCCACGTTCATCCAATGCTTTGAGCAGAAGCACTCGGCAATGAGGGCGACCCTCGGCGTCTACCGTAGCCAAAGTCATGGCATTCGGCTCGACTGGCGGCTGCTCGGTTTGCACCGCATCCTGAAACCACTGCCGAAAGAGTCCGAACGGCTCTTCCGGCGCGTTCGCTTCACTGAGTCCGTCACGCGTGTAATCGCGGCGCATATCGGCCAAGGATTGGGTCATCGCTGTGTTTCCTGGAAGACAGTTGAAGCCAAAGCTTACCGGCTCTACGCCTTACCCCGCTTGATTCAACGCAAAAGTAGGCCGAGCGGGCAGCCCGTCGATGACAAGGGCGCCCGTGTTATTTGGCTTTGCTTACTTCTGCGGCAGCGACCTGGGTCGGCTTGGCGGGCGCCTCGCTGTACTGGGTAATCAGTGACAACAAGGTGGGCTGCGGAGCCAAGACCATCTCGACACGTCGGTTCAAGGCGCGCCCTTCTTCCTTCTCGTTAGAGGCTCGCGGCATATCCGAACCCAGCCCGCGAATGCGCAGCCGATCGTGCTTCAAGCCACTGAGCCGGAAAATCGCGGCGACGGCACCAGCACGCTGGCGGCTGATGTCCCGATTGACATCGATTGGCCCGGTGCTGTCAGCATGACCAAGCACGACCACAGCAGTCTTCTCGTCGCCTTCCACCAGCTTCGCCACCCGACTGAGCGGGCCAAGCGTTACAGGCAGCAGCATGCCGGGGCGGTCGGGATTGAAGGAGCCATCGACGGGTGCAGTGACCACTAACACGCCCTCGCGGCGCTCAAGCTCGAAATGACTGTCCTTCAACGCATCGCGAAGGCGCGGCTCGTACCCATCCAACCAAGCAGCGTCAATCACAGGACTCGGCGCAGCAACCACCTCCACCGGCTTGTCGTCGTTGGAGCTGCAGCCGGCAATGACCACACAGAGTACAAGGGAGGCGCTTTTCAGCAGGTTCATGAGCCAATTTCCGTGGAAGAGGGTTGCGAAAACAAACCGCGTGGGTTGAACACGCAGCTTAAGCAAGGCTTTGACTCAAATTGTGGACGCAGGTCCTTGTTCTGCAAAGTCTTGCCCAGCCAAACAGACGAGTGGTTCAACCGATACATGCCTTGACTACACGTGCCAGAGATTGCGCGCGTGGATCCATCAGGACGTAAGGCCCCATCGTGTTGGTGACAAAGCCGAAGGCTACGTCGCGCTGAGGATCGGCGAAACCGATGCAACCGCCGGCGCCCGGGTGGCCGAAGGCGCCCGGCCCCATACCGAAAGTGGCATTCTCAACGTCCGGCTGGTCAAGCCAGCAGCCCAGTGCAAAACGAGTCCGGGTGAGCAGCGTGCGATCCTCACCGATGCAGTGTTCTCGCGTCATCTCGTCCAGCAGCTGGTAATCAAGCAGCTCCCCACGCAACAGGCCGTCATAAAAGCCCGCCAATGAACGCGCATTACCATGCCCGTTGGCAGCCGGCTGTGCCATTCGACGCCACTCCGGCTTATTCGCGCTGTTCATGATCGACGGTGGATTGGTAAAGGCGAGAGCCGTGAGTGATTGCGGGTCAGTCATCAACGCTCTAATTACCCGCTGGGCCGCCGCATCGCCAAGATTGTTTTTCTCCCGCGTCAGATAGCCGACTCGGTCAAACTCGCTATCGGCCAGACCAATATGGAAATCGAGTCCCAAAGGCCGAGCGGTGCGCGCAACTATCGCTTCACCCGGCTCACGGCCGTCGGCGCGACGGATCAGTTCACCTAGCAACCAACCATAGGTGATTGCGGCATAGCCGTGACCTTCACCGGGCGTCCACCAGGGTGTCTCGGCTGCGAGCGCCGCAGTCATCGCCTCCCAGTCGTACAGAGCTTCGGGCGGAAGTGGCTGGCGAACCGCCGGCAGCCCGGCCTGGTGGCTGAGCAGTTGCCGTAGCGTGATGACCTGTTTGCCGTTGACACCAAATTCCGGCCACACACGGGCAACCGGCTCATCCAGCTGCAGCTTGCCCTCCGCGACTAACTGCAGGGCAGCCACCGCGGTGAACGTCTTGGTGCAGGAAAACAGATTGACCAGGGTGTCGCTCTGCCAGGCCTGTTCACCGGCATTATCTGCAACGCCGGCCCACAGATCGACGACGGTTTCGCCACCAACCTTTACACAAACCGCGGCGCCACGCTGCTGGGTCTGCACGAAAAGCTCGCTGAATGCGTCCCTGACCGCCTCGAAACGAAGGTCGAAATACCCTTGAATCTGCACGCTTGTGCTCCTTACCGCGCTGATGGGTTCAGCGCATTGTTCCAGTCCCACCGAATCTGGCAAACAGATTCGCGCCCACCGAAGAGACAATCATCCACCTGAATAGCTCTGTATGCCGCCCACTGGTCGGCCACGAAGGCGCTAGCCGATCTCACGGCGGAACGGCGGCAACGCATTGAGGATGGCCTTTCCGTAGCGCTGCGTGACGACCCGGCGATCCAGCAGCGTGATCGTGCCGCGGTCCTCCTCAGTACGTAGCAGCCTTCCGCACGCCTGTACGAGGCGCAAGGAGGCATCAGGTACGGCGATTTCCATGAAGGGATTACCGCCTCGCGCCTCGATCCACTCGGCCAACGCTGCTTCGACCGGGTCATCGGGTACAGCAAACGGAATCTTGGCAATCACCACGTGTTCGCAATACGCACCTGGGAGGTCGACGCCCTCTGCAAAGCTGGCGAGCCCGAAGAGCACGCTCTTCTCGCCATCGTCCACGCGCGCCTTGTGCTTGTTAAGGGTCTCCTGCTTGGACAGATTGCCCTGAATGAGTACCCGCCGTCGCCAGTCCCGCTCCAGCCCGTCGAAAACGTCCTGCATCTGTTTGCGCGACGAAAAAAGTACCAGCGTACCGCGTGAAGCTTCTACCAGCTGCGGCAGATCCCGCACGATCGCCGCCGTGTGTGCAGCGGCATCCCGCGGGTCGGCCTTGAGATCGGGCACTCTCAGTACGCCAGCGTCGGCATGATGGAACGGGCTCGGCACCACCGCCGTAACAGCACAACGTGGCAACCCGGCACGCATGCGGTAGCGATCGAAACTGTTCAGTGCGGTGAGCGTGGCCGAAGTTACCAGCGCGCCGTAGCAGACATTCCACAGATTGCGGCGCAACGTCTCGGCCGCCAGGATCGGACTGGCGTTGACTTCGATATCGAACAGAGCGCCACCATCGGCCAGTGTCAGCCAGCGCGCCATGGGTGGGCTGTCTTCTGGATCGTCGACGGTGAAGGCCGTCCACAGCTCCCAGTTGCCCTGGGCCCGAGTGAGCAGACTGCCGAATAATGGATACCACTCCTCGGCCTGATGGCTGGCGATGCCCACACCCGTTTCGCCATCCATCGCCTCTTTGAGCAACTCGGTCAGACGGGTGAACAGATCGTTCAACTTGGCGAAGCCCTTTTTCAGCTCGTTACCCAGCTCGATCAAATGCTCTGGAACCACACCACCCACGAACCGATGACGAGGCCGCTCGCGGCCCTCCATGTCTTCCCCGGCTCGGAAGTCAGCCAGCTGTTCGCAGGCACTGAACATGAATTGCTGTTGGCTACGAAGGTCTCGGGCGATTTCAGGAACCGCCTCGATCAGCCGGCCGAGATCGCCCGGCAGCGGATGCTGGGCGAGCAGCTTGGTCAGGTTCTTTTCGACCTGGGCAAGCCATTCGGCGGTAGAACGCAGGCGGGTGAAATGAGCGAAATGCCCAATCGCCTTGTCCGGCAGATGATGGCCTTCGTCAAAGACATAGAGTGTGTCGCGCGGATCGGGCAGCACCGCCCCACCACCCAACGCGAGGTCTGCGAGCACCATGTCATGATTGGTGACGATGACGTCAACCTTGGTCATGCCTTCGCGCGCTTTGTAGAAGGCGCACTGCTGAAAGTTGGGGCAGTGGCGCCCGGTGCATTGACTGTGATCCGTGGTCAGGCGCGCCCAGTCGGGATCAGCCAGCTCTTCAGGCCAACTGTCGCGATCACCATCCCAGCGGTTGCCTGCGAGCTTCTCGATCATGCTTCCGAAGAGTTTTTCGCTCCGCTCGTCCACATCGATGCGAAAGCCCTCTTCTTCGAACAATTGAGCGGTTGCGCTCTGCGCCTGCCCTTCCTGCAGCAGTGCGTCGAGTTTGGACAGGCAAAGATAACGACCGCGTCCCTTGGCCAGAGCAAAAGAAAAGCTCAGGCCGCTGTTGCGCATCAGATCCGGCAGATCCTTGTGCACGATCTGTTCTTGCAACGCGACCGTAGCCGTTGCGATCACCAAACGCTTGCCAGCCGCTTTGGCCGTCGGAATGGCAGCCAGGCTATAGGCGACCGTCTTGCCGGTGCCAGTTCCGGCCTCGACCGCGACGACGGCGGGTTCCCCATCGCGCCGCCCCTCATCGTCGGCCTTGATCGCGCCGAGCACTTTCGCCACTTCGGCGATCATCAGACGCTGGCCATAACGGGGCTTAAGGCCCTTGGCTTCGAGAAACTGGGAGTAGGCGCCCTGGATCTGGGACTTGAGTTCAGTGCTGAGCATGGGCGCGGAGGCTGTATATATTTTCAGTATTTCTGGAGGGTGGCTATGATAACGCGCGTTTCCTCAACCGCCACCGGAGATTTCCCATGACCGCATTCGCCGCGCTCTATTCACTACATGTACTGGCCGCAGTGATCTGGGTGGGAGGCATGTTCTTCGCTTGGATGGTCCTGCGCCCAGCGGCTGTTTCCGCACTACAGGCACCGGAACGGCTGAAGCTTTGGGCCGAAGTGTTTCGCCGCTTCTTTCGATGGGTCTGGGTTACAGTGCTGGTGCTTCCGATAAGTGGTATCGGTATGTGGCACATGCGCTTCGACGGGCTGGAGGCTGCGCCCCGCTACGTCCACATTATGGCCGGGATGTTCCTGGTGATGCTCGCCCTGTTCTTGCGCATACAGCTGCTGCAGCTGCCCCAACTCAAGCGCGCGATCACTGCGCAGAACTGGCCGGAAGGTGGCGCTGCATTGGGCCAGATCCGCAAGCTTGTCGGCATTAATCTACTGCTGGGTCTGGCTGTGGTCGCGCTGGCAAGCGCGCGCCCCTTGTTCTGAGGCGGCCAATTGAAACAAAAAAACCGGGTCATACAACCCGGTTTTTTTACAGAGCCTGCGTTACGGACGCGCTTCGACCGACGCCTCAACGCGACGGTTAATGGCGCGGCCCAGCTCGGTCGAGTTATCCGCGACCGGACGCGACTCACCATAGCCCACCGCTTCAAGACGGTTGGCTTCAACACCGTAGCGGTTTACCAGTGCATCACGAACGGACTCGGCACGCTGCATGGACAGACGTTGGTTATAAGCGTCAGTACCGATGGAATCGGTGTGACCCTCTACAGTCGTCGAGGTCTGGTCGTACTGCTTCATGAAGTCAGCAAGCACTTCGATGTCGTCGTATGCGTCCTGACGGATGGTGGCTTTGTCGAAGTCGAATTTTACGTCCAGCTCAACCCGTACGGCCTCCATCACAGGCTCGGGCTCCGGCTCAGCCATCGGTGCAGGCTCAACCGTTTCAACCATGGCGACAGTCTCCTGCTCGGTGCCATTGGCCCAGCAGTAGGCTGCAGCCATGCCGCCACCAATCAATGCGCCATAGCCTGTGTAGGTGCTGCTTTCTATCGCGCCCAACGCGGCGCCGGTTACGCCGCCAACAGCCGCGCAGCTGGGCCAATCTTGTTTCTGCACCCCTGCGCAGCCGGCCAGAAAGGTGGTCATCACAATCACGGGTACTGCTGTCCGTAAGCTACTCATCGTTAAAGCCTCCTAATGTGGGATCAGCCAGAGCTTTATGCGCCATAGCATAAGCAGCTCCAGTTATATCGAGACTAGGACGGCAGGCGCCAGCGCGCTAGTCTTTATACTTTGACAGACCGAGCGGACTGCAATCTCTGCATTCCGCTACGCCTGATATCGAGGAATCCCGGCTTGACCGCATCCCGCTCATCGCAGACGCCGCAGCAAGCTTTGGCCGCCCTGTTGGAACAACACCGTCCGGCCCGATTGCTGTATGTCGGTCGTAGCGAACTGCCCGCAATCGACGCATTCAGCCACAGCCATAACCACTGCCAGATTGATCGCGCACTGACCGGCCCACTGCCTGCAGACCTCGCGGCCCGCCGCTACGATCTCGCCCTGGTCGCTGACTGCCTGGAACACCTCCGGAAGCGCGACGGCCTGCAGTTGCTCGGCGGCATTCGCAATCTCAACACCAGCCGCATGGCGGTTTTGGTCGATCTGAATGCGTCGGACTGGCAGGCAACCGATTTTTACTCGCTGGCCTTACAGCTCAGCGGACGCTTCGAACGAGGCGGCCAAACGGTGACCCTCTTCACCTACGACCTACTGGATTACAAGCAGGTTCCAGACTGGCTCAATGCAAAGTACTGGGCCAATCCGCAAATGTTCGGCAAATATTGGTGGTGATTGACGATGTCTGATGATCAACCGACAGACGCAAATTGCCCCTGCGGCACCGGCGACCCCTACGGCGAATGTTGCGGCCGTTATCATCAAGGTCTACCAGCGCCTAGCGCTGAACAACTGATGCGCTCGCGATATAGCGCCTACGTTGTCGGGGCTATCGCTTACCTGCAGGCCACCACGCTGCCGGCACAGCAGCAAGCTCTGGATCTGCAGTCCATGAAGGATTGGAGCGCCAACAGCACCTGGCTGGGACTGGACGTTAAGCAAAGCCAAGTGCTCGGCGGACAGCCAGAACATGCGCTGGTCAGTTTTACCGCACGATGGCACGACGGAGCCGGAGAGCACGCTCAACATGAGCGCTCAGCGTTCGTGCAGCACAATGAACGCTGGTACTTCATTGACCCCACTGTCCCGCTGAAGGCCGGTCGCAACGACCCGTGCTCGTGCGGGAGTGGTCAGAAGTTTAAGAAATGCTGTGCCACTTACTTCTAAAGAGCCAGCCAAAAAAAAACCGGCTGACGTGACGCTCAGCCGGTCGTTGCACTCAACGTCCAATCACTTCTCGACGAATGCTCGCTCGATCAGGTAGTGCCCAGGATCGCCCATCCGCGGCGATGCCTTCAGGCCAAAGCTGTCGAGCACTTCGCTTGTTTCGGCCAGCATACTTGGGCTACCGCAGATCATCGCGCGGTCGTCTTCCGGGTTGATCGGCGGCAGGCCGATATCTGAAAACAGCTTGCCGCTGCGCATCAAGTCAGTCAGCCGCCCCTGATTTTCAAACGCCTCGCGCGTGACGGTGGGGTAGTAGATCAGCTTCTCTTTCAGGGCTTCGCCGAAGAACTCGTTCTGCGGCAGGTGCTCGGTAATGAACTCACGGTAGGCAACTTCGTTTGCGTAACGAACACCATGCACCAGGATGACTTTCTCGAAACGCTCATAGGTTTCCGGATCCTGGATCACGCTCATGAAAGGCGCCAGACCGGTTCCCGTACTCAGAAGGTAAAGATGCTTGGCGGGCAACAGATCGTCCAGCACCAGCGTGCCAGTCGGCTTGCGACTGACCATCAGCGAATCACCTTCTTTCAGGTGCTGCAGGCGAGAGGTCAGCGGACCGTCAGCTACCTTGATACTGAAGAACTCCAGATGCTCTTCATAATTGGGGCTCGCAATGCTGTAAGCACGCATGAGGGGTCGCCCTTCCACTTCGAGTCCGATCATCACGAACTGACCATTTTCAAAGCGCAGCCCCGGATTGCGGGTGGTTTTGAAACTGAACAGCGTGTCGTTCCAGTGATGCACACTGAGGACTCGCTCAACGTTCAGGTTGCTCATGTAGTGCTCCCCTTCTAGTGCGCAACGGCGCATCAATATTTGCTGACAGTTTACCGGGCCGACTAATATCCGCTAAACGAATATTAACGATATATGTTATCGGTTATATAGATATGCATTTCACGCTCCGCCAGCTGCAAGTGTTCGTCGCGTTCGCCCGGCATGAGAGCGTTTCCCGTGCGGCTGAAAGCCTTGCCCTTTCACAGTCGGCGACCAGCACCTCACTGGCCGAACTGGAGCGCCAGTCGGGTTGCCAGCTGTTCGACCGTGCCGGTAAACGTTTGTGGCTGAACGCATTAGGCCACCAGCTATTGCCGCAGGCAGTAGGCTTGCTCGACCAGGCCAAAGCAATTGAGGATCTGCTCGCTGGCAAAACGGGATTCGGCTCCCTGAGCGTGGGCGCCACCCTGACGATCGGCAATTACCTCGCCACCTTGCTCATCGGCAGTTTTATGCAGCGTCACCCTGAATGCCGAGTGAAACTCCATGTGCAGAACACCGCGCATATTGTCCAGCAGGTTGCGCAACATGAACTTGATTTAGGTCTGATTGAGGGCGACTGCCAGCATCCAGAGATCGAAGTATTACCCTGGGTCGAGGACGAACTGGTGGTATTTTGCGCCCCCCAGCATGCGTTGGCCGCCCACACTGCGGTGAGCCTGGATCAACTCTCGCGCGAAGCCTGGATTCTCCGCGAACAGGGCTCTGGTACTCGCCTGACCTTCGACCATGCCATGCGCCATCACCCGGCCAAATTGAACATTCGGCTTGAGCTGGAGCATACCGAGGCGATTAAACGAGCCGTTGAATCCGGGCTCGGGATCGGCTGCATTTCAAGATTGGCGCTACGCGATGCATTTCGCCGCGGCAGCCTGGTCGCTCTGGAAACACCCGAACTGGACCTCTCCCGGCAGTTCTATTTCATCTGGCACTCGATGAAATATCAGACCGCCGCGATGCGTGAATTCATCGAACAATGCCGAGCGCTGACGGCAGGAGTACGCCGCAGTGATGAGATTGTACTGCCAAAGATTGCTTGACTCTGAGCCAGCGCGATTAACGAGGCATCCACAGGCACGAACGTGTTTCAGCTGCTGGGGATTGAGCCCATCTGCTGCAACAGTAGAGCAGCCTGGGTTCGGGTGCGAACGCCCAACTTGCGGAAGATTGCGGTCACATGCGCCTTGATGGTCGCCTCGGAAACACTGAGTTCATAAGCGATCTGCTTGTTCAGCAAACCGTCGCACACCATGGTGAGCACGCGAAACTGCTGAGGCGTGAGGCTCGCGAGCCCTTCGCTGGCAGCCTTGGCTTCAGGGCTGACATGCGCCACATCCTCGATATTGCTAGGCCACCAGACGTCGCCATCAAGCACGACCCTTACAGCCTGCTGGATCGTTTCGAGTGAACTGGATTTGGGTATGAAACCGCTGGCGCCAAACTCGCGCGAGCGAGCAACAACCGCAGCGTCCTCTTGTGCAGAAATCATCACAACGGGCAACTGGGGATACTGACCTCGCAGCAGCACCAGCCCGGAGAATCCATAAGCGCCGGGCATATTGAGGTCCAGCAATACCAGATCCCAGTCTGAGGTTCGGGTCAGTTGAGCTTCGAGTTCGGCAATGCTAGCCGCCTCGGAAAGCCGTACTTCATCGCCCAGGCCAAGCGTCAACGCTTGCTGGAGGGCACTGCGAAACAGGGGATGATCATCGGCGATAAGGATTTCGTAAGCAGCCATGGCGGACCTATAGTTTTTATTGGCGCTTCACCTGCCTGAGCCGGGTGCTGACAATCAGGACGGCAAGAACCCGCAATATGCTCGAGGGTGACCGCAGTGATGATATCGCGCCACCACGCGAAATTCGATCATCGTTCCGCATTTAATAAGCCGTTTGCCGCGCCGGAAGGCGAAGCGGTGGCAAAGCCCCTCGGTTTGATGCAAAGTTCGCGGTTTTTCCGCACGAGTCCGAACATGCGCAAACAAGCCCTTCGCGCCGATTTCTTAATGCTCATCACGGCCATGATCTGGGGAAGCGCATTTGTCGCACAGCGGGTCGGCATGGATAACATCGGGCCTTTCCTGTTCACCGGCCTGCGCTTCGCATTGGGCGCAATTGTATTGCTGCCCTTGTTGCTGCACCAAGGCCGAGGCGCTCCTCGCCACGAGCCATTCTTGCAGCGCGGCTTGCTACTCGGAGGCCTCAGTATGGGCCTCGCACTCACTATTGGCATCAACCTGCAACAGGTTGGCCTGCTGTTTACCAGCGTGACCAACTCCGGATTTATCACTGGCTTGTACGTCATCGTCGTGCCCTTACTTGGCCTGGCGATTGGCCAGAGGACCGGCATGGGCACCTGGCTAGGCGCAATACTCGCCGTGGTTGGCATGGCGCTGCTCAGCATCGACGAAAACTTTCAGATCGCTTCCGGCGACTGGATACAGTTGGCTGGCGCTTTCGTGTGGGGCATTCATGTGTTGCTGGTGAGCTTTTTCGTGGGTCGTCATGACGCCATTCGCCTGGCCTTTCTGCAATTCGTGACCTGCGCGGTCGTCAGTCTGCTGCTGGCGGCAGTCTTCGAAGAAGCCAGCCTGAACAGCATCTGGCTTGCCGCGCCGGCCCTGATCTATGGCGGAATGTTCGCAGTGGGGGTTGGTTACACCTTGCAAGTCGTGGCGCAGAAGCACGCAATCGCCTCGCACGCGGCCATCATCCTCTCGCTCGAAGCGGTGTTCGCCGCGCTTGCTGGAGCATTTTTGCTTGATGAAAGCCTAAGTCCGCGCGGTTATTTTGGTTGTGCGCTGATGTTCGTTGGCATGCTCGCTGCCCAACTCTGGCCGCGCAAGGATGTACCCGTGCCGGCTGCTACTGAAATCCCACAGGTGGCCAGGCACTGACCCACAGGCCAATATCAGCGCTGGCCAAGAGCGGCCAGCGCCCGATGAGTGGCATCCTCGGGGTCTGGTGCGCGGTGATATTTGGCACCCAGGTAATGATCAGTGAACGCATCGAGCCAGGTATCCAGCGCCGCGGAGCCTTGGTCATCTCCAGCCAAGCCCAAGCACAACGCAGCGACCTCCGCGGTGCACAGGTGTTCGCTGCGAGTCGAGCGGCGCAGGCGATAACGTGACAGTACGTCGGCCTGCAAGCTCAGCACTGGCAGATGATTCAGATAGGGGCTTTTACGAAACATCTTGCGCGCTTCGGTCCAGGTCGCATCCAGCAGGATGAACAGCGGGCGCTTCCCCGGTATGACCTCAAGCTCCGTAACCACCCGATCTGGTTGCGCGTACTCACCCGGAAAGACCACCAGGGGCTGATAGCGGGCATCGGCCAGCAGCTCTAGCAGCGCAGCGTCTACACCGGTTCGTTGCCAGGTGAAGGCATAGGTTTCAGCGACGATATCGGCAATCAGCCAACCGGTATTGCTCGGTTTCAGCGGCTCGATATCGTGCATGATCAGGCAGACCGCGCTATTGGTCGTTACCGATGGCAGCCAGTCACACAGGCAATGGCTGAAGGCAACTCGGCAGCGGGCACACCGCGGCGTGCGCGAACCGCGGGCAATGAACGGTTTGGCGCTACGCGCCAGGCGAGCATCGCGAAGGCGGACGACGGCGTGAGTCATGATTGTTCGATCAACAGAGGGGGAGCGGAGTTTAACAGCCGTTCCCAAACCATGGCAGCGCTGAACCGTGAGGACCGACACCGGTCGAACGACGGCAGTCATCAGGAGATCACCATGCGCCGTCTGACCACACTTTTAACGCTTTGCCTCGCCCTGCCCTTGGCCCACACAGCATCCGCACAAGACCAGCCGCTCAGCCAATTGCTGGAAAAAGTCGCCCGTGAAAGCAGTGTAGGCACTCCACGTGCGATTAACTCCGACCTGCTCGACGAGGGCTACAGCGTCGACGGAAACGAATTGGTCAACCATCTGAGCGTTCAGCCACGCCACGCCGCGCAGATGCGAGACAACCCCAAGCAGGTCCGCACCCAACTGGCCGCCAGCGTCTGCAACAACGAGGGCCTGCGTCAGCTGATGAGCCAGGGCGCAGTGTTGCGCTTCGAGTTCAGCGAGTACCAGAGCAAGAAACCGATCACCACGGAACGCTATCGCTCCAGCGATTGCTGAAGCTGGCAACACGCCAAGGGCAGCATCGGCGCTGCCCTTTGACAGGTCCGACTAGCGCAGCACGCGCGGATCGCCCTTGCCCGCGACCGCAGCCGCCTCATCTGGCTTGAGCAGTGCGGTTCGCGGTACGTCGAGCAAACGTGCGCAGGCGGCCAATACATTCGCCCAGCTCGCCCGGTTGGCGAATTGCATACCGCCTTCGTCCAGCGTGCCACCACGATTGCGATAGCCCAGAACCGAATTTCGTCGCACGTCCGGCAAGATCGGCCAGAGATGACCACGCGCCACTTCAGGCCGCATGTGAGTGAGCAGCACCCTCATTTCCATCTGTTCGGGAAACAGGCGCTCGGCCACACCCTCGGCCGCTAGCGCCTCGATCTCCCAACGATCACGGGGCGCGCGGAAGCGCCCCGGCTCCTGCAGATAAACCAGACGGTAGCTGACACCCGCCTCTTTGAGCCTCTGGGTGGCCCGCTGCATTTCGGTCAGCTGATAGCTGCCATTGGCAATCAGAAGAATCGGGTTATTGCCCTTCTGCTCGTCGACGATGATCGCCCCATCACGGGCAAGCCGCTCGGCCTGAGCCTGATTGAAAACAGCTGGCCGCTCACGTTTGGGCATGACTAGGCAAGCCAGCGCACCGCGGGCCTGATAGATGTAAGGCAGCAGTGCCATGGCGCTGTTGTGGTCCGCGGGGAACAACACTCTCGCCATATCGCTCATTTCGCTCAGCAAAGCCTCGCAAAAGGTGGTGTCCTGGTGCGACTGCTGGTTCTTGCCGTTTTCCCAGGTGTGAGACGTAGCGATGATGGGCCAGCCAAGCCAACCGGCTGGCCGCCCAACCTCCTTCTGCTGACGGGAGAAAATCAGGGTTTGGCGTACCGCGCCGAGCATCTTCACGCAGAACGCCTCATAACTGGCAACCAGGTTCAGGCCGCCCTGGTTGGCAAGACAGGCGGAAACCACGGCCTCTTCATTCAGTGCTGTGATGATCTTTCCGTCCACCGCCTCCAGCTCTCCCTCAGGATCGACCACGCGGTGCTTCATCGCTCTGAGTACGCCGCCCAAGCGATTGCTGGCCAGTTCATCGGGGTTACCCACACGGGGGCGCAGTGACGGATTGGCACGGGTGAGTTCGACAAAGAAATCATCTACCGCTGCCATCGGGGAACAGGCGTGATCGTGATACCGGAGCGGCGGCATGACCGGAGCATTGGGCCGCCTGGTCGCGAGGACGTTGTCGCGCTCGGCAGGGCGCGCATGGCGGGACTGCGCAACCAGCTGGCGAGCTTGCTCAAGCTCATCCCAGGGAACGAAAAGCGGGGCGGCATGAGTATTGAACAACTCACGCGAAGCGTCATCGACGCTCGGGTTGCCCGGCAGCGGCAGGTTATGCGCTGCATTGCAGCCGGCACCATAGAAGCCGAACCCTTTGATCGTCTCGGCTATTCCGTAGGGGATCGGCAGCGGATAGCGCAGCAGACCGCGGGATTTTTCCTCGACACGCCGAACCAGGCGCTGCTCCATCTCCCACAGGGCGCAGACGAAAGCAGCCGGGTCACGCCCATCGAACGGGATAGGGTCAAAGCCACAACGGCTAAGATGCTGGCGAAACCCCTCAAGCCCCTCGTGAGTGCCAAGCTGGGTGCGTTGTTCGATACGCCGACCATTGGCGATCATGATGGGCAGCGCTACACCGCAATCCTCGGCACGCCACCAGCGCGGAATCCAGTCGCTGCCGCGCTGTTCCTCTGCTGCACCATCGGATAGAAAGGCCACCAACGTCTCGCCAGGCAGTGGCATGTGGGCATATTGCAGCTCGGCGAAGCCAAGGTATCCGCCTTCGGCAATACCGCCCCCAGTGTGTGCATTGACATGGCTGCCGAGGGGGGCTGAGGGGCTGCCATCCGCCGCCTGATGGTAGCCGTAGAAGTCCTCGATGAGCCGATTGATGCCCGCTTCGCCTCCACCATAGACTTGCTTCTGTTCGGGGTGCAGATTGTCGGTAAGCAGATTCAGCGCTTCGATCGCTGCAACGCAGTGGCCCTGCCCCATCAACCAGGCGCGCGTACTGCCGGTCAGCGCGTTCAGACCAAGATACCCAGCGTAGGCAGGCACCATATTTAGAGAGCCGCCGGTATGCCCTTCTGGCGCAGCCTTGAAGTCTTCAGCGCTGAGTTCAGAGCCGTCCAGCCGAACGCGACGCGCATAGGTCATGTGCACAACCAGCCACAGTCCAGCCGAACCGATCCGGTCGACGGCCTGCAACAGCCGATACACACTTGCCAAATCCGGCTGCAGCTTGGCCTGTACCAGCTGATGGGCCAGGCGAAACACGGCAGCCTGGGTTTCCAAAGCATGCTCAAAGGGACCGTACCCGGTTCGCCAGCTGGCGAACTCCGGCTGGATCTCCGCATGATGGTCCAGCTCGTCAAGACTGGGCAGTAGCTGATTCATGAGGCACTCCGTTGGTGGGCATTGGCGATAGTCTAGTCAGCGTCTAGCGGGCTCTCTCTGATATGCATCAAGATGAGCTGCCGACATAGCGGGCATGCTGGGCGCAACAGTACAGAGGAGGTCTCCTATGGCTTTGCTCAGCTTTCTCGGCGCCATTCAACAGGTCACCGGATCCTGTTACCTGATCGAAACCCATGGTGGCGTTCGCGTGCTTCTCGACTGCGGCATGCGCCAAGGTCGGCGCGAAGAAGAGGCCGGCAACCGTGCAGGATTTAGCTTCGACCCGCAGACCCTGGATGCCGTGGTGCTGTCACATGCACACATCGACCATAGCGGCTTGTTACCGAAGCTCGTGGCAGCAGGATTCAAAGGGTCGATTCACGTCACCGAAGCGACCGGCAAGCTGGTCGAGCTGATGCTGCTCGACTCGGCGAACATCCAGGAAAAGGACGCCGAGTGGGAGAACCGTTGGCGCGCGCGTCTGGGCAAGCCGGCTATCAAGCCGCTCTACACACGGGTCGACACCGAACGCATGCTGGCTCAACGTCAGCCTCACGCCTATGGCGAAGTATTCGAAGCCGCACCGGGGGTTTCCGTGACCTTCTTCGATGCGGGACACATCCTTGGCTCAGCCATCGTTCAAGTCGACGTCACCGACTTTGGTGCCACCCGCCGCCTGGTATTTTCCGGGGACCTTGGCAACGCCTGCTCACCCCTGATGCATGCGCCGACCCCACTGCGCGAGGCCGACGTGGTACTGATGGAGTCCACCTATGGCGATCGCGACCACCGCGATCATCAGGCAACCATCGAAGAACTGGCCGAGATCCTTCAGCAAGCCCACCGTGATGGTGGCAACGTACTCATGCCGTCCTTCGCTGTTGGCCGCACCCAAGACCTTATCTACTACCTCGGCCTTCTGTACCACCAAGGCCGAGTGCCCCAGCAAGTGGTCTTTCTGGACAGCCCGATGGCCATCGGCGCGAACGCCATCTACTCACTGTTCCAGGAGCAGCTGGATATTGAGCCAGGCGCAGCACCCGATAGTAGCCGGCAGCGTATCGAGACATGGCTGCCGATATTCAGGGCGACGCCAACCCCTGAAGAATCGATGGCCATCAACCGTTTCAAAAGTGGCGCGATCATTATTGCCGGCAGCGGCATGTGCAATGGCGGGCGCATTCTTCATCACTTCAAGCACAACCTCTGGCGTGAGGAATGCCACCTGGTCATTCCAGGCTTCCAGGCGAGCGGCACACTTGGTCGTGCCATCGTCGATGGCGCAAAGACCGTGAAATTGATGCATCAGCGCATAGCGGTGAACGCTCAGGTCCATACTTTGGGCGGTTTCTCCGCGCATGCGGGGCAATCGCAGCTGATCGAATGGGCTAGCCACTTCAAGTCGCGCCCGGAGCTGTATCTAGTCCATGGGGAGCTGGACAAGATGCGTACATTGCAGGAGGCCCTGCGCTTTCGCCTCGATTGGCAAGCCCGCATTCCGGAACCGGGGGATCGCATCGCACTCTGATGGCCGGAACCGATGGCTCAGACATAAGCTGCACACGCGATGATCGTGGCTGTTCACCGAGCGATAGAACCGACGTTCGACATCTTCGCGCTGAGCTACTGTTAGGCATGAAACAAGTGCGTCACGAACGCCAAATGCCGACATACCATCACCCAGATTGTTTTCGGCGGCTGTCTGGACTTACTCAGACCACAGGGCGAGATACGGTTCTCGCGCCTGGCGGATGAGCAGCGCCCCAGCTTCCACAGGGAGACCTTGTATGCCTTTCGAATCGGACGATTACCTGTCGCGACATTTCAAAACAAGTGGCGCCGAGCTGTCGAAGAAAATCGATGAACTGGTTGCACTCGTAGTTCCATCCAGCAGCCAGAACCTGCCCCTGTATCGGGAAATGCTGGTTACCGTCATGCGCATGGCTCAAGCCGACCGAAGCCGCTGGGATGCCAAGATTCTGCTACAGACCATGCGTGAAATGGAGCACGCCTTCAGCCGCCTCGATCAGTTCAAGCGTCGCCGCAAAGTGACCGTATTCGGCTCGGCGAGAACGCCCATCGAACATCCGTTGTACGCGCTCGCCCGCGAGCTCGGCGAGACGCTTGCACGCTACGACCTGATGGTTATTACCGGTGCCGGTGGCGGCATCATGTCGGCTGCCCATGAAGGCGCAGGCATGGATAACAGCCTCGGCCTGAACATCACCCTACCCTTCGAGCAGCATGCCAATCCGACGGTAGATGGCACCGACCACCTGCTGTCTTTTCACTTCTTCTTCGTGCGCAAGCTGTTCTTTATCAAAGAGGCCGATGCGCTGGTGCTCTGTCCCGGTGGTTTCGGCACGCTGGACGAAACCCTGGAAGTACTCACGCTGGTCCAGACGGGCAAAAGCCCACTGGTGCCGATTGTGCTGCTGGATGAGCCCGGCGGCACATTCTGGAAAGACGCGCTGAATTTCATGCGCCGTCAGCTTGTCGGCAACCGTTACATCCTTCCAACTGATATGCGACTGATGCGCTTGGTAGACAATGCCGAAGACGCTGCTGTTGAGATCGATCACTTCTACAGCAACTTCCACTCGAGCCGATGGCTGCAAGACCGCTTCGTCATGCGCATGAACCATGTGCTGACCGATTCCGCCGTGTCCTACATGAACGAACATTTTGCCGACCTTTGTCTCAAAGGCCGCTTCGAGCAGCAAGCGTGCTGTGAAATGGAACTGGACGAGCCGGAACTGCAGCCGTTACCCAGGCTGAGCTTCGTATTTAACGGGAGGGATCATGGCCGGCTACGGGAGCTGACCGACTTTATCAATGTAAAGGAACACTGGGCTTCGCCGCTGAGCGCGGAAGATTGAAGTAGTGCGAGCTCAGTTAGTGACACGATCTCGACCAGCAGCAGAACGGCCACTATCCAATCCGGATCAGTCGAGCGAAGCGCCTCGCAGGAGGCGCCCGATCAAGTCCAGCGGATAGCCACGGTAGCTGAGAAACCGGCCCTGACGAGCCCTTTCCCGCTGATCGCCCGGCAACTCACCGAACTTGCGCAACCAGACTTCGTGCAATTGCGCATTCCAATCGAAGCCACTATCGCGTAATGCCTGCTCGATATCCTCTCGAGCCAGCCCTCGCTGGGTCAACTCTTCACGTATGCGCAATGGACCGTACCCGGCGTTGGCTCGCATGCGTACAAAACTCTCCAGATAACGAGCTTCGCTAAGCAATCCCTCATCGGCCAACCTTTCCAGCGCAGGTTCGATGAGTTCAGCTGGCGCACCGCGTAAGCGCAATTTGCGACTCAGCTCGACACGCCCATGCTCGCGCCGGGCCAGCAAATCCATCGCGGCCCGCCGCACGGCGGCAGGGCTGTCGAGCACGACCGGCATGCTGCTTAGAGGTTAGCTTCGGCCAGGTCTTCAACGACCGGATTGGCCTTGCTGCTCGGAGCAACCACCAGCAACTTGTCACGAATCTGCTGTTCGATTTCGCGACCGATCTCTTGATTCTCTTCCAGGTACTTGGCAGCGTTGGCCTTGCCTTGACCGATCTTGTTGCCTTTGTACGCGTACCAGGCACCAGACTTCTCGACCAGACCCTGCTGAACGCCGAGGTCGATGACCTCGCCATTGCGGTAGATGCCCTTGCCGTAAAGAATCTGGAACTCGGCCTGGCGGAACGGTGGCGCCACCTTGTTCTTGACGACCTTGACCCGCGTTTCACTGCCGACCACTTCGTCGCCTTCCTTCACCGCGCCGGTACGGCGGATGTCGAGACGGACCGATGCATAGAACTTCAGTGCGTTACCGCCGGTGGTGGTTTCCGGGCTCCCGAACATCACGCCGATTTTCATGCGGATCTGGTTGATGAAGATAACCAGGCAATTGGCGTTCTTGATGTTACCGGTGATCTTGCGCAGCGCCTGAGACATCAGACGTGCTTGCAGGCCGACGTGGGTATCGCCCATCTCGCCTTCGATTTCGGCCTTGGGCACCAGAGCGGCCACGGAGTCGACAATGATTACGTCGACAGCGTTGGAGCGCACCAGCATGTCGGTGATTTCCAGCGCCTGCTCACCGGTATCCGGCTGGGAAACCAGCAGGTCGTCTACATTGACGCCGAGCTTGCCAGCGTAATCGGGATCCAGCGCGTGCTCGGCGTCGACGAAGGCGCAGGTGGCACCCATCTTTTGGGCTTCCGCGATAACGGACAGGGTCAGAGTGGTCTTACCGGAAGATTCCGGACCGTAGATTTCGACGATCCGACCTTTAGGCAGACCGCCAATGCCGAGCGCGATGTCCAGGCCCAGCGAGCCAGTGGAAATGGCTGGAATCGCCTGGCGATCATGATCACCCATGCGCATGACCGCGCCTTTACCGAACTGCTTTTCGATCTGGCCCAAGGCGGCAGCCAAGGCGCGCTTCTTGTTCTCGTCCATTACAATCCTCACTTGATCAAGAGGGCCAGAGGCCACGACAACTGTATAAGCAGACAGTATTAGAGCATAGGCAAAAACGAGCGCCTAGCCCTCAATCGGATTTTCTCCGGCCACTAGGCGGATCAATCCGACGAGCGCAGCCTTCACACTCTGCTCACGAACAGACTGTCGGTCGCCGTCAAACTGGAAGCGTCTTGCAAACCGCTCACCCTCGCACCCCCAGGCCAGCCACACCGTACCGACCGGCTTATCAGGCGATCCACCGCCCGGCCCCGCTACGCCGCTGACGGCAACGGCGTAGCGCGCTCCGCTGGCGACCTGGGCGCCGCAGACCATCGCGTCTACAACCTCACGACTCACTGCACCCACTTCGGAAAACAGATGTTCCGGCACCTGCAGCTGAAGTGTTTTCTGACGGTTCGAGTAGGTGACAAAACCAGCCTCGAACCAGGCCGAGCTGCCAGCAATGCGGGTAATGGCCTCGGCAACACCTCCCCCTGTGCAAGATTCGGCTGTGGTTACTTGCGCCGATTTTTGCTGGAGCGCATGGCCTAGCTGGGCCGCGAGTTCGGTCAAGGCGGACATGAATGCTCCTTATATCGATATCAAACGCTACCTTAGCAGCGCACGTTTCTGAGGGTCAGGCATGCGTTGCCAGACATTGCCTGATGAATCCCATCAGCGGACTGTCCAGTGGCGCTGCATTTCAAGAAACAGAAACGAGGCGGTCCAGGTGATCAAAACCAAGCCCGTCAACGCCTCGATGCCCGTCAGGAATCGAATGGCGCCGACGGGGTGGATATCCCCGAAACCGACGGTCGTGAAGGTCGTGAAAGAGAAATAGGCACAGTCCAGCAGGCTGCCGCTGAACTCGCCGGCCAGCGTCCCCCACCCAGTCGAGTGGTGCATGAGGTAGTAGGCAAAGGCGAACACCCAGACCTCCACCGCGTGCGCGGTCAATGCGCCGAACACACCAAACACTATCCCAACGCGATGATGGAAATGGGGGCTCGCCCTGCTTGCAGATAGGCGCGACAGAAACTCGTAGTGAATCGCCACGACTACCGCAACGACGATGACGTTAACCAACGTAACGAGAAGCAGATTCGCCGATGCGTTCGACGCCTGTTCTAGAGCAGACATAGCACTTCCAAAGCAATCAAACCCATGCGTGGCACCCAAGTAGCGGCTCGGCAGGTTGGCCCTTCGCACCCACGCAGGCCATGATAACCTTCCCGGTTTATTTCATCCTGCGCACAGTGCCAGCAACGGGGCCGATACCTGAACGGAATCGAGCCGCGCCCGCGCTGTTACCTGCACATCGCCCCAAGTCGAGCTATATGTCACAAGACCTGTCCCATCACACGCCCATGATGCAGCAGTACTGGAAGCTTAAACGCGAGCACCCTGATCAGCTGATGTTCTACCGCATGGGCGACTTTTACGAGCTGTTCTACGACGACGCCAAGAAAGCGGCCAAGCTGCTGGACATTACCCTGACCGCGCGTGGCCAGTCCGGTGGCAATGCGATCCCCATGGCTGGCATTCCGTTTCACTCGGCCGAGGGCTATCTCAGCCGTTTGGTGAAGCTTGGCGAGTCCGTGGTGATCTGCGAGCAGATTGGCGATCCGGCCACCAGCAAAGGCCCGGTGGAACGACAGGTGGTGCGGATCATCACCCCCGGCACGGTGAGTGATGAAGCGCTGCTAGATGAGCACCGTGACAACCTGCTCGCGGCGGTGGTCGGCGATGAAAAGCTGTTCGGCCTGTCGGTCCTGGACATCACCAGCGGCCGGTTCAGCGTGCAGGAGTTCGGCGGCTGGGAAACGCTGCTGGCTGAAGTCGAACGTCTCAACCCGGCCGAGCTGATGATCCCGGACGATTGGCCAGCGAATCTGCCGGTGGAAAAACGCCGCGGTGTGCGCCGTCGTGCGCCCTGGGACTTCGACCGCGACAGCGGCTTCAAGGGCCTATGCCAGCAGTTTGGCACTCAGGACCTGAAAGGCTTCGGCTGCGAACAGCTGACGCTGGCCATCGGCGCCGCGGGCTGCCTGCTGACCTACGCCAAGGAAACCCAGCGTACCGCTCTGCACCACCTGCGCAGCCTTCGCCATGAGCGTCTCGATCAAACTGTCATCCTCGACGGCGCAACCCGGCGCAACCTGGAACTGGACATCAATCTTGGTGGCGGACGCGAGAATACCCTGCAATCGGTGGTCGACCGCTGCCAGACTGCGATGGGCAGCCGCCTGCTCAGCCGCTGGCTGAATCGCCCCCTGCGTGATCGAAGCGTGCTCGAAGCCCGCCAGGACTCAATCACCTGCCTGCTCGAGCACTATCGTTTTGAACAGATCCAGCCGCAGCTGAAGGAGATCGGTGACCTTGAGCGCATCCTCGCGCGGATCGGCCTGCGCAACGCGCGGCCCCGCGATCTGGCGCGCCTGCGCGACGCCCTCGCGGCACTGCCCCAGCTGCAGGAAGGCATGCAGGAGCTGGTGGCGCCGCACCTGATCGAGCTGGCCGCCACCATCCGGACCTATCCCGAGCTGGCTGCTTTGCTGGCTAAAGCCATCATCGATAATCCACCGGCCGTGATCCGTGAGGGCGGCGTCCTGAAAACCGGCTATGACGCCGAGCTGGACGAGTTGCAATCGTTGTCGGAGAACGCCGGCCAGTACCTAATGGATCTGGAAACCCGCGAGAAGGCCCGTACCGGGCTGGCCAATCTGAAGGTTGGCTATAACCGCGTGCACGGGTATTTCATTGAGCTGCCGAGCAAGCAGGCCGAGTCGGCCCCAGCCGATTACATTCGCCGGCAGACACTCAAGGGGGCCGAACGCTTTATCACGCCCGAACTGAAAGAATTTGAAGACAAGGCGCTGTCTGCCAAGAGCCGCGCATTGGCGCGCGAAAAGCAGCTCTACGAAGAATTGCTGGAACGCCTCATTGATCATCTCGCGCCACTGCAGGACAGTGCTGCGGCGCTGGCCGAACTCGACGTGCTCAGCAACCTGGCCGAACGGGCGCTGACGCTTGATCTCAACCGTCCACGTTTCGTCGAGCACCCCTGCATGCAGATCGAGCAAGGCCGTCATCCGGTCGTCGAGCAGGTCCTGCAGACACCGTTCGTCGCCAACGATCTCAACCTTGATGACGACACCCGCATGCTGGTCATCACCGGTCCTAACATGGGCGGTAAGTCGACCTACATGCGTCAGACCGCGCTGATCGTCCTGCTGGCGCAGATCGGCAGTTTCGTTCCGGCGAAGGCCTGCGAGCTGTCCCTGGTCGACCGCATCTTCACCCGCATCGGCTCTTCGGACGACCTGGCCGGCGGCCGCTCGACCTTCATGGTGGAAATGAGCGAGACCGCCAATATTCTGCACAATGCCAGCGACCGCAGTCTGGTGCTGATGGACGAAGTCGGTCGAGGCACCAGCACATTCGATGGCTTGTCGCTGGCCTGGGCGGCTGCCGAGCACCTGGCTAAGCTGCGCGCCTACACCTTGTTCGCGACGCATTACTTCGAGCTCACCGTGCTGCCGGAAAGCCAGCCAACGGTGGCCAACGTGCACCTGTCGGCCACCGAGCACAATGATCGCATCGTCTTCCTTCACCACGTCCTGCCGGGTCCGGCAAGCCAGAGCTATGGCTTGGCCGTAGCACAACTGGCTGGCGTGCCAGGTGCGGTGATCCAACGCGCACGTGACCATCTGTCGCGGCTGGAAACTACCAGTCTGCCTCACGAAACGCCGAAAATGGCGCCCGGCCAGCCCGCCCCACCCATGCAGAATGACCTCTTCGCCAGCCTGCCCCATCCGGTGGTCGAAGAATTGGTGCGGATCAATCCCGATGATATGAGCCCGCGCCAGGCGCTGGAACTGCTATACAACCTGAAAGCGCGTGTTTGACGGCTGCTAAAAGCTGATAGAATCGCGCGCATTTTTTGGATATAGGCGGCATTTGCCTGGTGTCGCCATAGTCCTGCCGAACGGGGGCGTCATTGCAACGCCACCTGACACGCCCGAGGAGATAGCTAGAAATGACCTTCGTCGTCACCGACAACTGCATCAAGTGCAAATACACCGACTGTGTGGAAGTCTGTCCGGTGGACTGCTTCTACGAAGGCCCGAACTTCCTGGTCATTCATCCGGACGAGTGCATTGACTGCGCGCTCTGCGAGCCGGAGTGCCCTGCCCAGGCGATCTTCTCCGAAGATGAAGTGCCCGATGATCAGCAGGAATACACCCAGCTGAACGCCGATCTGGCGGAAGTTTGGCCGAACATTACCGAGAAGAAGGACTCGCTGCCCGATGCCGAAGAGTGGGACGGCGTGAAGGACAAACTGCAGTACCTGGAGCGCTAAGCGCCAGAAACGAAAAAAGCCCGCGATGCGGGCTTTTTCTTGGCTCAGCGGTCAGGCGCGATCAACGCCCTTCTTCACTGTGTCTTTGGCTTCGCCCTTGACTTGCTGAGCGTCGCCTTTGACTTCCTGACGCTGGCCTTCGCCTTTCATGCGCTCGTTATCAGTTGCCTCGCCCAGACCCTGCTTGGCCTTGCCCGCGGCTTCGTTGAGGTTGCCTTTCATTTTATCTTCAGTACTGCTCATGGCGCGTTCCTCTCTGCTTGGGTACGTTCAGTGGACAAAACGGCTCCGGCAATAGTTTCGTTTACCCGAGGAACGGTTCGGCAGAGCCCGTCAAACATTGCGTGCTTTGGCCAGGCGATCCATTGACAACCGAGCCGCAACCCCGCAAAAGCAGCATGACGTGGGTCGCGCCATAAGCGCAGCCGGTCCTCGACGCGGAGCAGAACTTCAACCTCTGATTACTGCCTACGTATTCGCCCACCCCCACACGCCCCAGCGCCGCTCGACTTGAGCGGCGCGTGTCCGTTATTCGAATCATCCGTCGAGGCACCGATGACCCAAGTGAACGCCACAGGCAAGCCGACGCTTTCGGCACGCGCCATATTGCTGATCGAACTGGCCCTGGCCATGGGTGGGTTCGCCATCGGTACGGGCGAATTCGCCATCATGGGACTGATGCCCAATGTCGCGCACGGGCTGGGGATCAGCGAGCCACAAGTGGGCCATGTGATCAGCACCTATGCCCTGGGTGTCGTGGTAGGCGCGCCGCTGCTGGCGATCCTCGGCTCGCGGTTGTTCCGCCGGCACCTGCTTTTGCTCCTCATGGCCTTTTTCGCTCTGGGCAATTTCGCCAGCGCCATGGCACCGGATTACCACTCGTTGATGCTGTTCCGCTTCATCGCCGGCCTGCCCCATGGGGCTTACTTCGGCGTGGCGATGCTGGTCGCCGCCTCGATGGTTGCACCTGACCAGCGGGCCAAGGCGGTCAGCCGCGTGCTAGCGGGGCTCACCATCGCCATGCTGATCGGCAATCCCACCGCCACCTGGCTGGGGCAATGGCTCAGCTGGCGCTGGGCCTTCGGTCTGGTGGGCCTCATCGCCCTGCTGACAGTGTTGCTGGTGGCAATCTTCCTGCCACTCGACCGCAGTGAGCCGCGCAACAACCCCATGCTCGAACTGCGTGATTTCAATCGCAAACCCGTGTGGCTGGCGCTGGCCATCAGCTCGATCGGTTTCGCTGGCATGTTCTGCGTCTTCAGCTACTTGGCGCCGACCCTGCTGGAGGTCACCGGCGTCGGCGAGCACTGGATTCCGGTAGGCCTGGCCGCGCTTGGCCTGGGCGGCATCGTCGGCAACCTTGTTGGCGGCTGGTTGTTCGACAAGTTGGGATTCAAGGCGATTGCCTGGCTGTTGCTGTGGAGCATCTTGGTCCTACAGATGTTCCCGCTCGCTACACACTCGCTGTGGACGATCCTCCCAGCCGCGTTTGCGGTAGGCACCATGGTATCGCTCGGCCCGCCCCTGCAGACCCACCTAATGGATGTGGCCGGTGAAGCCCAGACCTTGGCAGCCGCGTCCAACCATTCAGCCTTCAATGTCGCCAACGCCCTCGGGCCGTGGCTCGGCGGGCTGGCGATCAGCGCTGGGCTTGGCTGGACCTCGACTGGCTACATCGGCGCCGCTACCGGCGCCGTTAGCTTGCTGGTGTTCTGGTGGGCCTGGACCGCAAACGGTGGAAGCGAAGAAACCAGGGGCGCCGCCACCGCCTGCGATTGAGCGAATGGCCTCATCGAGTCGTGAACTGGCAAAACAGAAACGCCTGCTGATTGACCGGCAAAAAAGCACCGCAAACAGCGCCATGTTCGGAGGGATATCGAGCCTCCCGCCACATGAGGTCAATCCTTCTACAACCGCAACGGGCCTCGGCGTCCCAGCAAAGGGAGAGTTACTGCAGCGCGTATTCGAATGTGCTGACCACGCGCAGACGCTTGCCCGGCGTGCGGCCCGTGTCCATGTCGCTGCCGTCATCATCGAGCACGCGGATCACGCCCTGGTTCGCGGTCTTCAAGTCACCAAGTTGCGCGCCAGCATCTTCGGCGAACTTTGCAGCCTGCTCGCGGGCGTTGCGGGTGGCGTCTTCCAACAGCGCCGGCTTGAGGTCGTTGAAGCCTCGCAGCTGGTAGCGCGGGCCACTGAATCCGTTCTGTTCGGTATCCAGCTGGATGCCGGCCTGAATCAGCGGGTCGACGCCATTGGCAGCCTTGCCGACCGCTTCGACACGTGCCGATTTCACCAGCACCTGACCACTGCCGTTGAAGCGCAAGGCGATTTCCTGCGGCGCCCATTCGCGCGCCAACAGGTCCTGAACCTGCAACGGGCGGACCTCGATCTCGTTGTCACTGAAACCCTGTTCGTGCAAAAACGCCACGACCCGACTGCGGTCCTCGGACAGACTCTGCTGAACACTGGCGAAGTCGTTGCCGGCACGGCGGAAGCCAAGTGTCCAGACGGCAAAATCACTCGACACGTCCCGCTCAGCCAGCCCTTTGACCGTCACCGAGCGATCCGCCATCCGGAAGCGCTCCACGCCCTGCCCCACGGACCATCCGGCGAAGGCCACCGAGGCGGCGATCAACAGGGCAGGCAGCAAACCGATACGTGCTGTAGTCACGATGAAGCTCCCATTACGGATAAGAACCCGTGATGCTACTCCGCACTGGCGCTCGATGGCGTGTGGTCACCAGCGCAACGCTGCAATCTGTAGTAATGACTTGCCGTCGCTAACCCTTGCGCGCCTCGCCCGCTGGCCGCTCAATGTCGGTTCCAGAAGGAGACCTCCCCGCCGCATGTCGAAATTGCCATTTTTCCGCACCAGAGCCCGCACCTTTGTTTCGCTGATCGTCGCCGCAGTGTTCACCCTGCTGCCCGTCGGCTGCTCGATGCTCGAACAGAAAGAGCGCGAACTGGTGTTTCGTATCGAGCCCGGTACCGCCAGTTGGTACCGCGGCCTCCCAGGCGGTGTGGAGGAGCTGGAGCTGAGCGCGCCTGCATTCGGCGACAGCCAGAACATTCACGCCTGGTGGTGGCCGGCTGACAAGCGAGACGCGCCGGCGATCCTTTATCTGCACGGTTCTCGCTGGAATCTCACCGGGCACTGTTCCGACTCGAACAGATACGTTCACTGGGCTTCTCCGTATTGGCAATCGACTATCGTGGCTTTGGCCAAAGCCTCGGCGAGCTGCCGTCGGAGGCCAGCGTATATGAGGATGCGCGTATCGCCTGGGACCATTTGAAAACCTTGCAGCCCGATGCGGACAAGCGTCTGATCTATGGCCATTCGCTGGGTGGTGCAGTGGCGGTGGACCTCGCCGCCGAGCTGGGACGCCAAGCCGAACGTCGTGGCGAAGCGCCGGAAGCGCGTGCGCTGATCGTCGAATCCACCTTTACCAGCCTGGCCGATATCGCAACGGAGGTGGCCGACACGCCCTGGCCAGTCCGCTGGCTGGTGTCGCAGAAGTTCGATTCCATCGACAAGATCGATCAGGTCGGCATGCCGCTGTTACTGGTCCATGGCACGGCTGATCAATACGTGCCGGCGCGCTTCAGCGAAGAACTCTTCGCCGCCGCGCAAAACCCCAAACAGCTGCTGCTGATCGAGGGCGGCAACCACAACAACGCCATGCGCGTGGGCCGCCGCGCCTATGCCGACGCGATCCGCCAGCTATTGACCGCTACCGCCGGGCATAGCGCCGATGATCAGACGCACCCAGTCACCCAGGCCAACCGCAGTTAGAGCCGTTTCGCCGCCAAACAGGCCTGAAGCCTCGCGCTCAGCACGCCTCGCTGACTGAGGGTTGCGTCTCGCCCGACCAGGGATTGCGACCTTCTCCGATCCAGGCCAGGCTCGCCTGCCAGAAGCCGTCTCGATGGCGCTCACGAAACAGGTCGAAGTGCCCGATTTGCTCCATGCCCAGTACCGCCGGACTCAGCTGGACCTGCTGCACAGCGGCATTGCGGTAGTAGGACAGCCCGCGGGCGATCGCCGGGGGCGTGCCGTACTCGTCGTCGCTCAGGCTCACCGCCAGGATCGGCGCGCTGATCGCGGCGAAGCGGCGTAGCACCTCGGCCCGTTCGTGCTCCGGATAGCTCTGTTCCAAGCGTGCCCGGCGGAATGCCCATTCGCGCGCGACGCCTGCGGGCAGGTCTTCCAGCCAGCCCAGTCGGCGACCAGGAAAATATCCGCACAGCGCCGTCGCCGCCGGCATGAACAGGTGCCACTTGGCAAACATCTGCCAGCGTTGCGCGGCGGCATAGTCGCGCCAGTAGGCATATTGCGCGCCCACACTGAGAAAACGATCGACCTCGGTAGCGGGCTCGGCAAAACCCGGCAGAAAACCACCGATGCTATGGCCGACGGCCACCAATGGCCCATCGGGATCACGCTGCCGCATCCAGCGCACCGCCGCATCAAAGTCCAGATCGCCCCAATCGCGCCAACGGATGGTCGCCTTTCGCAAGCAGGCCGGGCGCGACCCGCCGATACCGCGATAGTCATACGTCATCACCGCATAGCCACGTTCGCGCAGGAAGCCGGCGTAGCGCGCGTAATACCGCGCCAGCACACCGGTGGCGCTGCTGACGATCACCGAGCCACGTGCCTGTCCCGGTGGCAGCCAGAGTTGCGCAGCGAGCGGGTAGCCATCGCGGCAATGCAGAGAAAGTTGCTTGGGCATGGGCAGGTTTCGTTCTGGAGTCTTCTACATCCTTGCCTACCGGAGCGAGTCTTGCCAGTGACCGGGCCGGTAAAACCGGCCTGGCCGCAGCGAATTTGCCCTCCGATGACAGCAATGTCTGGCTCGATACCGGCGCATAGCACCTAATGTCGAACGCAGCGCTGGCTCAGCACCCGCTCTAGCGGCTAGTGTATCGCCGCCTTGCCGCTTCGCTTTGGCGCAACCCGTCTGGATTCAGCCGTTCCGCTCTTTATCTTCATCCGTTCACTGCGGCAAAAGCCGTTATCGGAGTTATCCATGCAAAGCGATCAGCTGATCGTATTCGCCGTGCTCGCTGCCACCCTGGGGCTGTTCGTGTGGAATCGCTGGCGTTATGACATCGTCGCCCTTGCCGCCTTGCTGGTGGTTACCCTGGCCGGCATCGTGCCGCCGGAGAACGCCTTCATGGGTCTCGGCTACCCGGCCGTGATCACCGTCGCTGCCGTGCTGGTGCTCAGCCGCGGCCTGCTCAATGCAGGCGTGGTGGATTCGCTGGCGCGGCACCTGACCAAGGTTGGCGATCGACCCTGGATCCAGGTGCTGACCCTGTCCGCTATCGTCGCGCTGTGCTCCGGGTTCATGAACAATGTCGGCGCGCTCGCGCTGTTCATGCCAGTAGCCGTCTGGATGTCACGCCAGAGCGGCCGCTCGCCTTCCTATCTGCTGATGCCCCTGGCTTTCGGCTCTTTGCTCGGCGGCACCCTGACCCTGATCGGCACGCCGCCAAACATCATCATTGCCGGCTATCGGCGTGAAGTCAGCGAAGCGCCGTTCGGTATGTTCGACTTCCTGCCGGTAGGTCTCGCGATCACCCTCGTCGGGGTGCTGTTGATCGCTCTGCTCTGGCGCTTGACGCCTCGTCGCGAGGACCCGAGCGGTGAACAGGAACTGTTCGAAATCAGTGCTTACTTGACCGAATTGCAGATTCCGGCCGACAGCAAATACGCTGGCCGCACCCTGCATGACCTGATCGCTGCGGGCGGTGACGAGGTCGATGTGATGGTCACCGGGCTGGTACGTGCCGGAAAGTACCACCGTATGCCGTCGACCTATGAAGTGCTACGCAACGACGACATCCTGCTGGTCGAAGCCGACTCTGACAGCCTGAAGCGTTTTCTCGATGTGACGCACCTGCGCCTTGCTGCCGAAGCCGACAGCAAGGCGGAGGCGCGGGAGAAAGCCGAGCAGGACAAACAGCTGAAACAGAACGGTGAGCCTGACAAACAGCCCGAGGCCGCCGATTCCAAAGCCGACCGCAACGCCGAGCGCGCCCTGGCCGAGGCCATCGTGACTGCAAGCTCGCCTTTGATCGGTACCACCGCCTCCGGTCTAGCACTGCGTGAGCGCCATGGCGTCAACATCCTGGCCGTGGCTCGCCAAGGGCAGCGATTGCAACAGCGGCTGGGCAAGATCCGCTTTGCAGCGGGCGACATCCTGCTGCTGCAGGCGCGTGAGGATCAGCTGCAATCGACGCTTAACAGTCTCGGTTGCTTGCCGTTGGCATCGCGCGGCCTGCGGATCACCGCGCCTCGCCAGGTGCTGCTCGCCAGCAGCATCTTCGCCGCCGCGCTGGCGCTGATCGCGCTGGGCATGGCTCCGTCAGCCGTGGCGCTGGTGGGCGGTGCCTTGGCGATGATTCTGGTCGGGCTGGTGCCCACCGGGGACATCTACAAGAGCATCGACATGTCGATCATCGTTCTGATCGCCGCGATGCTGCCCATTGGCGAGGCACTGGAAAGCACCGGTGGCTCGCGGCTGATCGCCGACGCCCTGCTGGACGTCGGCCAGGCCGCCCCGCCGGCAGCCACCGTGGCGATCCTGATGGTGGGTGTGATGCTGCTGTCGAACGTGGTCAACAACGCCGCCGCCGCGGTGCTCGCCGCGCCCGTGGCGATCGCCCTCGCGCGCGGTATGGACGCCTCTGCCGACCCGCTATTGATGGCCGTCGCCATCGGAGCTTCCTGCGCCTTTCTGACGCCCATCGGGCACCAGTCGAACACGCTGGTCATGGCGCCCGGCGGCTACCGTTTCGGTGATTACTGGCGGCTCGGGCTGCCACTGTCGATTCTGGTGGTGCTGGTGGCCGTGCCTGTCATCCTCTGGGTCTGGCCTCTCTAGAGGTATCCAAAGCCGGCACGGAGATCTGCGTGCCGGCCACAGCACCCGCGGCGTGGCTCAACGCGTCTTGAGCCCATCCAACAACGCCTCATGGAACACATCCGGCGCCTCGACCTGCGGTGAATGGCCCAATTCAGGAAAAGGCACCAGGGTCGCATCGGGAATCATCGCTGCGGCCTGCCGGCCAAGTTCGGGGTAGTCGCCCAGGCGTTTCGCGACGTCTTCCGGCGCTCGATTGGCACCTGGTGCGGTGCGGTCCTTGCCACCGATCAGCAACAGGGTCGGCACGCTCAGCGTGTCGAATTCGTGGATCACCGGCTGGGTGAACACCATGTCGGAGGTCAGCGCCTGGTTCCAGGCAACGATCTCTTTGCCGTCACCGGCGTACATCCCAGCGAGCATGTTCACCCAGCGGTCATAGCGCGGCTTCCAGCTGCCGTTGTAGTAGAACTTCTGCTGGTAGGCTTTGATCTTTTCGAAGTCGGTCTTCAACTGGCTCTGGTACAGCTCTTCGATTGGCGCATAGGGCACGCCCTTTTCTTGCCAATCCTCGAGCCCGATGGGATTGACCAGCACCAGCTGCTCGACCATCTGTGGGTAATTCAGGGTGAACCGTGACGCCAGCATGCCCCCCATGGAATGACCGATCACCGTGGCCTGTTCGATGTCCAACGACTGCAAGAGCGCCCGGGTGTTGTGTGCCAGCTGCGCAAAGCTGAACTGGTAAGCCCCAGGCTTGCTGGAGCTGCAAAAGCCGATCTGATCGGGGGCAATGACTCGATAACCCTTCCGCGAGAGCACCTCGATGCTCTCCTCCCAAGTTGCCGCACAGAAGTTCTTGCCATGCATCAGCACGACCGCTCGCCCGTTGGCCTTGCCCGTGGGGGCCACGTCCATGTAAGCCATGGTCAATGGCTGGCGCTGAGACGAAAACTCGAAGCGCTTAATCGGGTGCGGATATTCAAACCCTTCAAGGTGCGGGCCGTAGGTCGGTTGTTGTTCAGCGTGCAGCGCAGGGACCAGAGCAAGCCCGGCGACGAACATCAGGGAGGATATGGCTCGTTTCACGAATCGACTCCTGGCAGGCGACCATGCGGCCGCGATGGCGTATGGGTCGTTGTGGGGAGCTGGCTGTTACCAATGTTCAGACAGGCGCCGAAGGCTCAAGCACAACGGTTTGCCTATCTGGGAACACGAAAGCGAAGTGAGGGTTCGGCGTGGCCTGCAGAAGAATGTTTCGTGTTTATACCGGTTGGTGCCCGTAACTAAGCGACCGCCCCACTGCCGCCCTCAGCAGAGCGCGAGGCGAAGGTCTACTCGGTGTCGACCTGATTGATATCGAAGCCGATGCGGTTATCACTGCTGATGCGAAACTGCAGCGTCTCGCCCGGCTCGACCCGCGCCGCTTTCTCGCGCAGCAGATTGCCCATGCCGCACAGCGTGTCGTCCTCAGGGTCGGACTCAATGCTGACGATGCGCATCCCGGCCGGCACCTGCAAGCGCACCCGCTCGCCGACGTGAATCCGCGCCGCCAGCCTGCGATCGACCATCACCGCTACGTAGCACCCGCCGCCGCGAATGCCGAAGTCACGCGTCACCACCAACTCGCCACCATTGGCCACAGGTGTCTGATAGCCACGCAGACGCTCCTCGGGCACTGGCGTGATGTCCTCCGGGTCCGCCTGCCAGGACGAGCAACCGGCCAAGGCAAACAGAGGAACGAGAGCGACGAGTAAACGCATGCGAGCCTTCCTTACAGTGTGGGAATCGTTTGGGCAACAATGCTGGCCACCTGCAACACAGCCAGCATGCGCTCCGCTAATTACCGTCGCACTATAGCTCCGGTTTCGATCAAGTCACCTTCACCACCGATGATCTTGGCGTAGGTCGTTTTTGCATTGACCCGCACTACCTGAACATCGGCGACCTTTTCTTCGAGCTGGCCAAGCGACTCGTTGGTATAGGGATCGAACATCTCTTCACCAAGAAAGTAGACGCTTAGCTTGTCACCCACCTTAAGCGTCTTACCGCCTTGGTTGAGCACGACCGTTTTGCCGTTCTTGGCCACAACCCGCATCGGATAGATGTTCGACAACGCACTGCTTACCAATTGCTCGGCCAGCTCCGCCGTCATGCCTGCTTGTGACGAGCCGTACTTGCTGAGCAAGCCGCGGACCCCGGAATCGTTGAAGTTGAGGGTTATCGAGTCAGACCATTTGACCTGACGGGTAGCGGCCAGAATGATTTTGTAATCAAGCTGGGCACTGCCGCTGTAGGTCGTGATCGTTTCACCGGTCAATTGCAGTGTCTTGACGTTGCGGCTGCTGCGCATCCCGCGGATGTTGCCTACCACAAGGTAGTCGGCACCCAACACATTGCCCGCCTTCGCCTGCTCAGCAATCGCCGCGTCGCCGCCGACCCAGATCGCCTTTTCCTGCTGGAATTCCGCGCCGAATTCCCGATCCAACACATTCAGCCGTCTCGACTGAGTAAAGAGATCGAGAACCCGGTTGCGCAGCTCCGATTCCACCTTCGCTGCAGGGGTGTTGTCGCCCAGCAGCGAAAACGTTTTGCGATCGACGTGAAACGGCATCACCGCCAAGCTGCGACGGCTGTCGGCTGATAATCCCGGCTTTTCGTACTTGATCACATGCAAAGTGATGTCGGCCCGATAGCTGCCATCCGTTTCTTGCGCCACGTCGTGCACGTCGTAGCGCGACACCACGCCACCGGTTTTCAGCTGCAGGTCGCCCTGACGAGCGACTTCAAAACTGGTGGTGTGTGTTGCTTCGTCATTGACGCTGACGCTTTGTCGCCCAGAGATCGATTGCATGACCTCCTGGCTTTCGATGGTTACGCCAGTTGCCTGGCGCAGCCCCTGAACCAGCGCATCGGCAACCGCCAGCGTGCGGTTGGCGCCGTAGCCGGTGGCATCGACGGCCTGCTCAGCCGCCAGCACTGGCCCAACCAGCAGCACGAGCAAGAGTCCCAAGGCTTTCATTAATACAGGCATGGGATCTTCCTCAGAAATCGTCAGCTGACATCAAGTTGCGGCTTTGGCTCGTGCCGGCCTGACCGTCACTGCGGCGCTGCGTAGTTTGCGTATTGCTTGAGGTCCGCGCGGGTTTGAAATCGCGCAACCCTCTAGCATTCTGCTCGGCAAGCGGATGCCAGACGTACACCACGCCGTTGATCTCGTGTCCATAAAGCGGGTGATTGGCGCTCCAGCGGAACAGCTCACGGGTGCCCGGCAGATTCGAAATGCTGCCGCGCGCGGCAATCTGCCGATCCATCGTGCTGACGAACTGCAGCGTCTGCTCCTCAGACTCTGTGACGTTCTGCCCCTCGGCTGTCGCTACGCCAGTGGTTTCACGCACCATCTTCTTGCTTTCAGTCTGTTCAGTGCTGCCGGTCGCATTGAACAGATAGGCAAAGTTCGCGTAACTCGCTGACTTGGCGCTGGCATAGGAAAGCTCACGGTTGTCAGCACGCTGTTGGAAGTCGTCACCACGATAGGGGTTACTCGACTGGCCGAACGATACGAGCACTGGATAGCCCTGCTCGTCGTACATGCGTCGAATTCCAAACTCGTCGATCAATGCCGTCTTATCGGCGCGCAAGAGTTGCAGCAAGGGCTGCTGGCTCGCCTTGGTCGGGTCAGCAGCGATGTCGCCCTTGCTCTGGGTAATGTCATAGACAAACTGACGAAATTTGCTGGATGCGACGATGGCTACCGCCACGGCATGATCGCCATTTTCGTTGTAGGCCTCGAACGTCTTCACCGGGATGACGCCGGTCAGGCTCTGGCGAGCCCGGGTCACGGTGCTCTCGGAAACGGAGCGTTCGAACATCTTGGCGCGCTTTTCCACCGGTGCAGCGCGGAACTCCTGCGGGTCGATGCCCATCTCCTGCAACTCACCGTCGAGCTTGCCCCCGACCACTGCAACCGCCTTGTCGAACAGCTCGCCGAGCTTGCCGTTTGCTCGCAGGTCGGACTCGCTGAACGAGGGCATCTGCGATTTGTCGTCGAACAGGCGGCTGAGGCTCTCAGCGCGGACGCTGACGCCTAAGAACTCCACGTACTTGGCTTGCGCCTTGAGCAGGGCGTCCTTGTAAGCCATGACACGGGCGTTCCCCCAGTCGCGGCTGTCGGGACCTACCATCACCGAGCTGCTGGCGGTTGCGTAGAACATGCCGGGCCGATCACGAAAGGCCTGCCCCAGCGCCGAAGCTTCGAAGTCTTCAATCAGTGTTTCGATTTTAAGGCCCGGGTCACTGACGTCAGGCTTCGCAGCAGCGGCAATGTTTGCGGCTGCTGTGTCCAGCTCCTGCTCGGAGATAACCGCCGCGACCGCAACCGGTTCCTGCGCATGCAGCGCCGGCACAGCGCCGGCGATGGCCAACGCGATCAGTGTTTTGCCAATCAACTTTTTCATGTCAGTGTCCTTACCAAGAGGTGCCCTTGGCACTGCCAAGCTTGCTGATTTGTTCCTCGCCTTCCCACACAGCGAGACCGTTCTGCAGGTCGCTCAGGGTCATCTGGAAGTAATACTCGACCAGTTCCTTGTTGCCATCGACGCGGTTGTTGCGTTGCAGGATCTTGCCGGACAGGCTCATGTTCGGAGCCGCCAGTTTTTGTTTGACCAGGGTCGAGCGATCCACCTTGCGTGACTGGCTGAGCTCAGAAAAAGCGGTGTTCATTTGATCTTCCGCACCATTCAGGCCGATGGCAGTAGTGACCATGACCTTGCCACTGCGCAGCAGCTCGACGCGGATCTTCTTGACCAGCTGATCGGTGTCGATGCGCTGCATCGTGTCGTTCAGCACGCTCGACACGACCATGATGTGTTTCTTGCCGTCATTGCGCTCGACCGCGCCGGATTCCAGCATCGATTGCGTTGCGGCCGCAGCGGCTTGCTCGAAATCCGCAGCACTGAGGCCCAGCGTTATCGGGCGGTCGACTGAAGACGACGAGAGCAGCTGTGTCTGGGGTGCGCAGCCTACGGTTAGGCCCAATAGCGCAGCCATCCCGGCAACTCGAAAAAGGGCGGAGGCGGACTGAATCTTCATGGATTACTTCCTGATGTATGAGGGTTGCCGTTGGCAGGTGTGTTGATATCGAACAGGTGGATGCGGTAGTTCGTCGCTTTCGGAGACGGCGCGATGCGGTCGAGCGATTGGCTAACCTGCGGTCGAAGCTCCAGCCGCTCCCAACGCCCCGCCAGGCCTCGAAGCTCGAAACCAGAGGCATCTAGCCACTCGAAGCGAAAGCGCAGCGTCTGCCGCACGTTGCTGATGCTGTGCAGGCGTACCCCAGCGCGCAGCAGGTCGCCGGAAGCCGTTCCGTCCTGCACACCTTCGATTTGCAGATAGCTGCTGGCCCGTGGCCCGATGACCAAATGCGGGTGCTCGATGTCCGGCGTTTTGGTCTGGCAGCCGGAAACGATCAGTACCGCGACCAGTAGCAGAGCGCGAATAATCATGGTTCAGGCCTCAAGGCTTGTAGCTGGCGATCTGGTAAACCGGTTGCGTACCCGGTGCCGCCGCCTTGACGTAGACGATGGAGAACTGTGCGTCCGGCAATTCGATTTGCAGCGGCGTCAGGAGCCCAGGTCCATTGATGGTGAGTTTGCGATCATCCGGACGGCGAACACGTGCCACCTGCACTTCCTTCGGAAGCGCGCTCCAGATACGCGTATCGGCGCGAGTGGTAACCGCCTGATAGATGCCGGCAGCCAAGGCGCCAGCGAGTCCACCTTCCTTGCGCGCCTGATACTGAATGACGCCCTTGGTCAGCGTACTGATGACGGCTTCGGTAACCTTCAGCGGGAACTCGCGCTTGAATTCGGTTTGCACGACACGATCGAGGCTGGCCAGCTGCTCGGTCTTACCCAGTGAACGCTTGCCGGAAAAAAGCTCGAGGTGATCGTAGGCCTGCTCACGCAGTTTCAGCTTCGGCAGTGCAAGCTGTGAGTACTCGACCTTGTTGTTCACCACAAACAGCGGAATCGGTATCAACAGCTCTTCTACTTGAGGCCCCAAGCCGTTCTCGAAAATGACCCATACCGCAGGGTTCAGCTTCTGCTTGCGCCATTTGCCGCGTATCAAGTTGTCGACGACCTTGAGGTCAGTCTTGATCGCAGGGTTGGTGGGATTCATTCCTGCAACCCGACGCAGCGAATCCCGCGCCTTGCCCAGATCATCCTTGTCTGTGCCGCCGAGCATGAAATAGAGCCCGTGCAGATAGTCCGTGTAGGGGTTAACGAAGTCCGGGTAGACCTGCCAGTCGGCGAGCTCAGGATAGGCGTCATACACCGTTTTTTCAGCCTGATCGCGATCAGGCTGAGGCATGCCGGCAGTCGTCGACGACGCTTGCTCGTCCTTCGCTTTCGCCTGCTTTTGCTTCAATTCCTCAATCTTGCTGCGGAAAAGCTCTTCCGCACGGCGCTGACGGTCCGCAGCGCGGTTGAACTCGATGCGCGCATTCTGTGCATCGCTGAGAAAAATGTTATTCAGCGCTTTGTAGGTATTGATCATCACCCCGTCATACACAGCCGGCGAATACCTGTTCAGGTTGTTATTCACCAGGGTAGAGGTGAGTTTCTCGAACCCTTTGCGCGCAAGGTGCTCGGTATCCTCTTCCTTGGCCAGGTTCTCCGCGGCATCAAAGACCTGATTGCTCAGCGCAAATTGGCCGCTGGCCGTAAGAGCCGTGCCAGCCTGTAGCGACCAGAGCAGTTCAGGTTTCTGGGTAGTTGAGAGACCGCCGGCATTGGAAAGCGCTGCGTCAGCGGCAGCTTGATAGGCGCCGGAGACGTAGAGTTGGTTGAAGTCCGCCGCTTTCTGGGTGGGTGCGAGTGTCTGACAACCACTGGCCAAGGCGAAACAGCCTGCTAGCACCAGCAATCGAGAAGGGAAAGTTCTGCTGTTCATGTCTTCTGGTCCTTGATCCATAAGGTCCGAGTGACACCAGGCGGGCAAACACAGCCCTGCCAAACCGGCATCCCTCAGGCCGCCAGAACAGCGATATGAACAGGAACAATGTGCAGAGACGCACTTGAAGAAGTGAAGACAGGGGACGAACAACAAGCGTTAGAGCCATCCATGAATTCAACGACGCACAGAGCAGTCATCCAACTGCCCCGATCATTCCTTTGACGGCGTTATGCATACCAAGTGTTGAGCATTCCGGTACAACAACAGCCCGCTGCCCTGATGGCATTTTAATATTGACCTGACTGCAGTCCTCTGTCCAGTCAAAAAAACCTGTACCGGTTGCTTGACGCTTGGGTCTCGAGTTCACACTTTGGAGGCAGGGCTATCCTCCATTCAATGAAACTTGACGCGTCTCGCGCGGCGCATCAAACGCATCGGGGTCTGTGATACGACGGTGGCTAACGAGTCGACACCGGATGACTGCTGCCCGGATACGGCCGCTCTTCTTCCAACGTCCCGTGGCGATCGTAGACCTCGACCGATGCGGTCTTGCCTTCCATCAAACTGTCCAGGCCGGTGAACATTTCGTCTTTGGTGAGAGTACGCAACACCGTTTCCTGAGACTGCTGATCGGTCAGCTCCCAGCCCATCGGGGTGGGGTTCACGTGGTATTTGTCCATGCTGTGTTCCTTCTATGAAATCTGCGCGACCCGCTTCTTAAGCAAGAAAGCGGCGAGTGAGTGCGCCATTAGACGTACCGACTGGCTTGCAGCCGGTGCGGCAAACGAACGTCAGCGGGCTAGCCCCGGTTGTCGTCGCCTTCGACTTCGTCGAAATCAGGGTCCTCACCCGCTTCCTTCTCGCCGGCGTCGGTCATGGTGACGTCCGGCAGGTCGTCGGCTGGCTTGTTCTGCTCAGGCTGAGTCTGGTCGCTCTGGTTCATGGCTACCTCGTTGGCTTGGTGCAAAGGGTCTACCCGATTGGAGCAACAGGCGCCCTGCAGCGTTCGCCTGTCCGGGCACCGGCGGTCCGATCAGTGCTCTGCAGCCAAAAGAATCCATCGCCCTTTCCAACTTGCGATTGCAGCGACCCCTGTACTCCACCACACTGCCGACAATCCAAACTTTGACCGGAGCTGCCTGCCATGCCTGCCACCCAAACCCCTTCGCGCGACAGTATTCTGGCCGACCCGGAAGCGCTCAACTGCACGATCTACCGCGCTCACGAAACGGACCCGGACGGCGAAGAGCGCGACATGGGTGATGCCCGCGTGATCATCACCGGGCAGTTCGAGCCGCCGCGGGAATGGGACGCCAAGGCGCGGGCCGACTACTTCGACGGCATGCCGGAAGACGCTTTCTTTACCGCCGTGTTTGCCAGTGAGCACGGCTCAGACTCCAAGGGTTTCTTCACCGTCGAGGCGGACGACTATGCGGCCGTGACCGAACAGGACGGCAGCATCTCCATGTTCTACGTCTGCGAGCGGCTGGACGACGACAGCTACGTGCTGCTGCGCGAGGAAGACGACGAGGAATAAGCCGCACGCAGACGTTACCGAACCCTCACCTCGCTAGCCGGGTCTGTCTTGTACAGGCAGACCCGTCGGCAGTACCCGATACGCCTGAGTAACACCCCGCACACCATTTCGCCGCAAAGAGGAATCGCATGAGCCCTCTGCACCGCCGCTGGCAATCCCCCGTCACACGAATGAAGCTGGTCGCCGGCCTGCTGCTGCTACTCGCTGCGTTGCTTTATGTCATCGCAACCGCCATGGAACCGCGCCACCCGGCCTGGGGCTATCTCGCTTCCTTCGCTGAAGCGGCGATGGTTGGTGCGATTGCCGACTGGTTCGCCGTGACCGCCCTGTTCCGTCACCCGCTCGGCCTGCCGATCCCCCACACGGCGATCATCCCGCGCAGCAAGGCGCGCATCGGACAAAACCTGTCGAGCTTCATCACCACTCACTTCTTGTCCACTCCAATGGTGCTGGCCAAGCTCGAAGCCCTCGATATCGGCGGCCGACTCGCCAACTGGCTGCGCCATCCCGCCAACGCCGAAGCGGTGGGCGGTCAGCTCACCAACATGGCGAGGTTCGGCGTCGAGTCGCTGCACGACGAGCGCGTGCAAGCCTTCGTCCAGGCCAAGCTGATCAACCGCGCGCGCAAGGTCGATCTCGCACCGATCTGCGGGCAGGTGCTGGAAATGCTTACGCGCCAGGGCAAGCACCAGGCGATGCTCGATGAAGCGCTGATCAAGGTCGATGCACTGCTGCAGGACGATGACACCCGTGCACTGGTGGCCGACGCCATCACCGCCGAGGTCCGCACGCTGCGCTACCTGGGACTCGGCAAGGCAGTCGGTGGTTGGTCGGCCAACAAGTTCGTCGACGGCGTATCAGCGGTGATCGCCGAGATTGCCGGTGACCCTGAACATCCTCTGCGCGAGCGTTTCGACGAACACGTTAGCGAATACATTGATCGACTCAAGCATGATCCGGCCTATCGGCTGGAGGTCGAGCGCATCGTCGCCCAATTGCTGGAGCACCCCGCGACCACCGACTACCTGCGGACGCTCTGGCGTGAGCTGACCGAGTGGCTGGAGGCCGATCTGGAAAGCCCGGATTCGCGCATCGGCAAGCGGATCGTGCGCCTGACTCAAGGTCTGGGCGACTCGCTGGCGGCGGACACCGCCATGCGCACCTGGATCAACGAACAGCTGATGGCCGCCGCGCCGAGCCTGCTCGAGCGTTACCGCGGGCAGATCGGCAAGTACATCGCACAGCGCGTGGAAAACTGGGAGAGCCGCGAACTGGTCGAGCAGATGGAACAGAGCGTTGGCAAAGACCTGCAGTACATCCGCATCAACGGCACGCTGGTTGGCGGGCTGGTCGGGCTGCTGCTGCATGCCCTGACTCAGCTGGCAGCTGGCTGAGTGAGCGCGGCCGGTATGGCGCGGCCAGCAAGCCTTTTCAGACCTGGAGCGTGCGCAACTGCTCGCAGAGCTGACTGGCGCTGGCACCGGCCATAACGGGCCGATCCCAGCGCAGGGTGGCAGGCTGGCCGCTCATGTACCACAGACGATTGGCCAGTTGATCGGCGTCGTGGGCATCGTGGGTCACACAGATCAGCGCCATCTGTGGCTGCGCATCGAGCAGCCGAACGATCAGCTCGCGCAGTTCGGCGGCACGCTCCGGGTCGAGTGAAGCAAAGGGTTCATCGAGCAGGAGCAGATCCGGCCTGATTGCCAGGCTACGGGCCAGCGACGCGCGACGCGCCATACCCAGCGAGAGCTGATCCGGCAGCCGATCACCCGCATCACTCAAGCCAACATCAGCCAGCAGCCGATCGATATCGCCTGCGGTTGCGCCGACCAGCTTGAGGTTCTGCCGCACCGTGTACCACGGCAGCAGGCGGTGCTCCTGAAACAGGTAGCCGATGCGTAGGCCGGGTTGTAGTCGGACCATCGGCGCCAGACGCGGGTCAAGCCCGGCAATGGCATTGAGCAAGGTGGTCTTGCCGACACCGGAGGGGCCCAACAGGCAGATGCGCTCCCCGGCCCGCACCTGCGCATTGATCACGCCCAGTACCGGATGGCCTGCCGCCACGCCATCGATGCGCACCTCAAGCATGCTGCATCCCAGCGTTGCGCCAGCTCGATGCGTGACGCTCCAGCGGCTGCAGCAGCGCCAATTCAATCAATTGTACGACAGCGATGAAGGCCAGGCTGTAGGCCAATATGCTCGCCACGTCGAACACCTGAAAGGCCATGTGCAGCTGGAAGCCGACGCCATCGGAACGGCCCAACAACTCGACCACCAGGACGATCTTCCAGATCAGCGCCAGCCCACCGCGAGTCGCCGCCATCAGATAGGGAAACAGCTGCGGCAGCCAGACGTTCACCACCCGCTGCCAGCGGTTGAAGTCGTATACCTGCGCCATCTGCTCCAGCTTCGGATCGATGCTGCGCGCGCCTTCGCGTACGGTGACCGCCACGTTAGGCACCTTGTTGATCACCACCGCCAGCACCGCCGCCGCTTCTACCAGACCAAACCAGACGTAGAGCAGGATGATGGTGACCAGTGCCGGAAGGTTGAGAAACAGCACTAGCAGGGGATCGAGCACCGCGTTGGCTAACCGCGAACGCCCCATCCAGACGCCCAGCAGCGCACCCAGCGCCATCGCCAGCGCAAAGCTGATCAGCACCCGGCGCAGGGTGACCAACAGATGATGGGGCAGCTCACCACTCTGGACGGCGAGCCAGAACGCATGAGCCACCTCAGCCGGCGAAGGCAGCAGCGGTGTGTCCACTGTCAGCGCAATGAAGGCCCACACCGCGACCAACAGCGGCAGCGCAACCCAGCAGGCATAGCGCGAGCCGGTCATGGTTCACTCTGAAACAGCGCCGCGGGTATCAGCTGTTCCGGCTCGGCGCCGGTCATCAGCAACAGCCGATGCAGCGCAGCGATGCACGCCGCGTCCAGCGGTTGGGGGATGCCTTCGATAAAGCTGTCATGCAGCGCGGCGAACACCGCGTCGTTATCGGCCCGCATCAAGGGCCGGATTTCCTGCCAGAGATCGGGTTGACTTGCCAGCTGGTCCTTGGTTTCGCGCAACGCACGGGAGAAGCGCTGCAGGAGATCATCGTGATCACTGGCCCAGGCTTGCGGGAACAGGTAGCCGAGCACCGGGAGATCGGCATCGAGACCCAGCGTTCCGACCAGCTCATCCAGACCGAAGGCAATACGCACACCGCCTTCGCCACGGAGGCGTGCCGAGAAGTGCCAAAAAGTCAGCAGCGCATCCACCTGGCCACGCCGCAACGCCTGGCTGAGCAGCGGTGGCGCCGCGTACTGCACCGTCGCCTCTCGGGCCAGGTCAACCCCCTGCCCCGCCGCCACCTGCTGCAGCAGTTGCCAACCAAGCCCGTCCGGCCCGCCGGCGACCCCAATGCGCTTGCCGCGTAGATCAGCCAGGGTGCGAATGTCGCTGTCATCATTAACCAATACTTCGCCGATCTGCGACGAAAACGGTAGGTAGCGATACGCCGTCCCAGCTTCATAGCGCGCCTGAGCCCAGAGCAAATCGCTGACCGCGCCATCCACGCTGCCGCTGCTCAGCGCCAACCTCGATGCGGGCAGGTCAGCCACCAGGCGCACCTTCAACTCAAAGCCATTGGCCCGGTCGAGGTTGTGACGCTTGAGATGATCGAGTTCCCAATGCGGCGTGCCGAACTGCAACACGCTGAGTGTCAGCACCGGCAGCGGTTGCGCCTCGCCCTGCGCCTGGACAAACAACGGAGTCATCGCGAGCAGAACCACACGCCCACATCGAAGTGCGGCAAGGCAGGCGCGAGCGAAAGAATGGATGAGGAACCACGGAGCAGGCTTCATGCCCGCAGGGTACGAAGCCTCACATCAGCCACGAATAGTACTTTGGTGTTTCTTCGCTGCTGCGATGGTCGGGGCTGTAGCTGTCGCAGCAGCGGTACTGGTTCGGGTGACGATCAGCGCTCGATCTCGGCAAGCTTGCCTACCAACCGCGCCTGCAGCTTTTCCAGCTCCGCTGGATCGGCCTTGCCTGCGGCATGAATACCGAGCCCCTCTCCCGAATAGCGCGGCACGAGGTGCACATGGATATGAAACACCGTCTGCCCCGCTGGCGCCCCGTTGAACTGCGCAACCTGCACGCCATCGGGTTGCAATTCCTCGACGATCACGCGAGCGAGCTTCTGCACCACCGCCATCACCTTGCACAGCGCCTCGGTGTCCACGTCGAGGATATTGCAGGCCGCGGACCGCTTAGGGATCACCAGCGCATGCCCGTAGGACTGTGGAAACACGTCGAGAAAGGCCAGGACATCGTCGTCTTCGTAGAGCTTGTAGCAAGGCGCATCGCCGCGAATGATCTGCGCGAAGATGTTTTGCGAGTCGTAGGGGGTAGTCAGGGACACGTGCAGCGCTCCATGGCGAATGTGAAACTTGGACCATAACGGGCGCCAATGCCCGTGCAAAGCGACGCACACAACAACGTTGAGTTCTCACCCCGTCCACCTGCTGCCTGGGCGTCTCGCCCCAACCAGCAGCGTCGACCAGCCGCAACGAGGACAGACCGCCGCTGTCCGAATGAAAACAAGCCAAGACGCGCCGTCGCTATACAGCGCACTGTTTTGATCTCCGACGTCACCCTGAGGAGGAACCGATGCACGACCTTTCCACCTTCACCATCACCCAGAAATGGCCTGCCAGTTACCCGGATCGTCTGCAGCTGTATTCGCTGCCCACGCCCAACGGGGTGAAGGTGTCGATCATGCTGGAAGAGACCGGTCTGCCCTACGAGGCGCATCTAGTCAGCTTCGAGAGTGGTGACCAGCGCTCAGAAGAATTCCTTTCGCTGAACCCGAACAACAAGATCCCGGCGATCCTCGATCCCAACGGCCCGGACGGAGAGCCGCTGGCGTTGTTCGAGTCCGGTGCAATTCTGCTGTACCTGGCCGAGAAAACCGGCCAGTTGATGCCGGAAAACGCCGCAGCCCGCTACGAAACGATTCAGTGGTTGATGTTCCAGATGGGCGGCGTCGGCCCGATGTTCGGCCAGCTCGGCTTCTTTCATAAGTTCGCCGGCAAGGATTACGAAGACAAACGTCCACGCGACCGTTACGTCGCCGAAGCCCAACGCTTGCTGGGCGTGCTGGAAAAGCGTCTGGAGGGTCGCGAATGGATCATGGGCGGGCGCTACAGCATCGCCGATATCGCTACATTTCCGTGGGTCCGCGGTCTGGTGGAGTTCTACGAAGCGCGTGAACTGGTGGAGTTCGAGCGCTTCGTCAACGTGCAGCGGGTACTGGATGCCTTCATCGCCCGGCCAGCGGTGAGCAAGGGGCTGAATATTCCACCACGTGGGTGATGCTGGACTAGGGTTGACGGAGTACATCGCGTAACGGGGACCGGCTACAGACTGACCTCGCCACAACAAATCCGAGAGGTGAAGGCATGGCTGGCAATAGCTTCCGACCCAGGCCGCGCTGTAGCGACCCCCACTCCCGAAATTCGATGCGCCGTTCTCAACGCTAGGTCCGATGTTTCGGGGCAGCCATCTGTCTGGCCGGCCTCTGCGCGACCGCTCAAGCACAGCTGACGGCTGCGGAGTCCGATCCAGTCAAGTTGGGCTGGATGCAGGGGTTTCCGCCTCCTGCTGACAAACTGATCGGCCAGCCGGACTCGAACTACTTCAGCTTTCCCAAGCTGCGCTGGACCGTGTGCCATATCCGCGAGCTGCTGCCCACGAAGGCCGTTAGCCGGGGGCTGGACGCACCGACGCCGTTGCGCCAATCGCTCGACGGCAGCATCGATGCCGTTCGCTTCACCCCGCTCGGCACAAGCGAACCCATGACATGGGAACAATCACTGGCAGCAAACTACACCGACGGCATCATCGTGCTGCACCAGGGACGTGTCGTTTACGAACGCTACTTCGGCTGCCTCAACGAGCAACGCAAGCACGCCGCGATGTCGATGACCAAGTCACTGACCGGTCTGGTGGCGGAGATACTGGTGGCCGAAGGCGCACTCGATGACCAGGCCAAGGTGGCAACAATCGTCCCCGAACTGGCCTCCAGTGCTTTCGGTGATGCCAGCGTACGGCAGGTCATGGACATGACCACGGCGCTCGACTTCAGCGAGGACTATGCCGATCCCAACGCGCAGATCTGGAGTTACAGCGCGGCGGCGAACCCCTTACCCAAGCCTGCCGACTACAAAGGGCCGGTCGGTTATTACCAGTACCTGCAGACCGTCGCCAAGCGCGGTACCCATGGTGATGCGTTCGGCTATCGGACCGTCAACAGTGATGCACTGGGTTGGATCATCGCCCGCGTGTCCGGCAAAGCCGTCAGCGAACTGGTATCCGAACGACTCTGGCAACGCCTGGGCACCGAGCAGGACGCTTACTACACGGTCGATGCACTGGGTACGCCGTTTGCCGGCGGCGGTCTGAGCGCCGGCCTTCGCGACATGGCCAGGCTCGGCCAGTTGATGCTCGATGAGGGGCAACACGACGGAGCGCAATTGTTCCCTGCAGAAGTCGTTCGGACCATTCGCACCGGGGGTGATAAGCAGGTGTTCGCCAAAGCCGGATACAAGACGCTACCAGGCGGCAGCTATCGAGCGATGTGGTGGGTGCTGCACAACGCCAATGGCGCGTTCGCCGCTCGCGGTGTGCACGGGCAAACCCTCTACATAGACCCGACAGCCGAAATAGTGATTGCCCGATTCGCCTCCCATCCCTCGGCCAAGAATGCGGACAATGATCCCACTTCGCTGCCGGCCTATCAGGCGCTGGCCGACCATCTCATGGAGAAAGCAAAGCGCTGATCAGTTGGGGCGCAGCCTGTTGCGCCCCGTCTTCAAATGACCTTGGCCGCACGCCCGATGAACTGGATCGGCCCGGTCGGCAGCCCGGTCGGCGAGCCGGTCGGCTGTTCCAGCGTCAATTCGAATAGCTGGTTGGGCTGCAACGGCGGCAAATCGTCGAGGCGAATCCTTACCGGCTCACCCGGCTTGACCAAGCCGAGGGACACCGGCGCCTGCCAACCTTCGGCCTTGGTCCAGAGTTGCAGGGCCTTGTCCGGCGGCAGTTCAGTGACACCCAGCGGTATCAGTTCGATTTCACGTGTTTGATTGCTGGCCTGCACGACCCAACCCGGCGAAAGGTCCTGTGGGGTGGCGAGCACAACGAGCCAAGTAGGCGACGGCGCGGGCGACAGGCGTGTCAGTAACACGGCCCCGAGCACCAGCGTGGCGGCCATGCCGGCTGCAGCAAAACCACGCCAAAGCGACAGGCTGTCCCACCAGCTGTTCGGGCGGGTAGGTACAACCGGAGCGGCCTGGCGACTCGTCTCGTCCAGGCTGCGCTCGATTCGATTCCACAAGCGCGGCGAGGGCGTTTGCGGTTCGACCAGATCGGTCAGGTAGAGCAGCCGCGCTTCCCAGTAATCGACTGCTGCTTGCAACTCAGGCTCCACGGCCAGGCGCTTTTCGACCGCTTCCCTGTCTTCTGCAGAGAGGGTTCCAATCACATATTCGCCAGCGAGTTCGTGCAGGGCCTCGTTCGGATCCTTGGGTTCGTTGTTCATCCGATGCACTCACGAAGGGCGGTCAGGCTGCGGCGAATCCAGGCTTTTACAGTACCCAGTGGCGCACCCAGGCGCTGGGCGATTTCCTGATGCGAATAGCCGTCGACGTAGGCGTGAAACACGCAATTGCGACGCACCGGATCGAGTTGTTCAAGACAGGCTTCGATCCTGCCGGGGTTTACCCGCCAATCGAAGGCGTCGGTTTGTTCCTGCCAACCGTCGATAGCGGCGTGCTCAATGTCGCCCTCCTCGTCCGGTTCCATCTGGACGTGGCGGGCGTTGTTACGTACGGCATTGAGGGCCAGGTGGCGGGTCAGGCTGAAGATCCAGCCGCGAGCCGAGCCACGCGTTTGGTCGTATGTACCGGCCTTGTTCCAGATGCGGATGAAGGCGTCGTGAACGATGTCTTCGGCCAGGGCCACATCCCGCACGATGCGCTGAACGACGCCGAGCAGTCGCGGGCTTTCCTGCTCGTAAAGCTGCTGCAATGCAGATCGTTCGCCACGTGCGCAAGCGCGCAGGGCCGCTTCGTAATCGAACAAGGGGGGTTGCGACACGGTATCTGCCATTGGCTGGTTATCGACACCCCCGACGCATATGGGCCGGGGAGTCAGAGCATAGAGGCGATCAGCGCTCATATCGAGCAGCTTTTCACCCACTGCGCGTTGCTCACTTATTGGCCCAGAACAGGTAATCGGCCTGGTAATCGACGATCTGACGCTCGCCTTCGTTGGCCGCTGCGCATGTTATCGCCGGCGCTACGCCTCCCTTGGTCGCGACGCGCTGGATGTAAGTGACGCCTGTCATAGCGCCCTTACCTTCAGCCGGGTTGGCCTTGACCAGCTGATGAGGAATGTTGCCGTCGCCGGCCGGGGCAATGGCGACCTGAGTACCGGTCACCTTGGAGCCATCCATCGCTTCCCAGGTTGCAGGTGGGCCGTAGTATTTGCCGACCTGCTTACCGCTGCGGTCGTTGAGCGCCGCTTTCGGCCCCATGAAGACCCAGGCCATCTGGCCGGGCATGTCGGTCTTGGCTTGGCATTCATAGGTGATCTGGCCGACGCCGACCGTTTCCATGGCGACCTTGTGGCCATCCGGTACGCGCACGGCTTCAGGTACGTTCATCTGGGCGAAGGCGCTGGCAGAACAGCCAATGGCCAGTGTCAGACCGGTCAGGCAGAGGATCTTTTTCGCGTCCATTTTCGTGTCTCCGGGTAGTGATCAGATTGGGCGGCCAAGCAGCCGCTACCTGTACTACCCGTCAGGCAGACGATTGGATGCAGTGAGTTTGAAAAATAATCTGCTTAGCTTTGAGCATGACCAGTCGCGCCGATGCCGAACTGCCTTTCTACATTCGCAGAGAACACGCGATGCCCTATCTGACCACCCTGGAATTCCCAGCCATCGATCAGCAACGCTATGACGCGCTCGCATCGAGCGCCCCCAGTCCGGCATCCTGTTTCACTCATGTGCTGCCGTGCCCCATGGCTGGCGCATCACCGATCAGTGAGAGCGCGCAACCGCTTTCGATCGGTTCGTCGACGCATCGCTCCTGCCTGCCACCCGCGCATTGGGCTGGCCAGAGCCGTCGCGCAGGGAATGTATCGCCACGTACCCCACGGGCATGGTTCATCGCTGAATGAAGAATCGCTCCCTGAAGAAAACGACGTTTGTCTGTCGATTTCTCTGAGCGCGAAACGACTAGAGACCAGTGCCAGTGGATGCGTTGACGCCGACTTGGCCGTCCTTAACTCACAGAGGAACCGAAGCGATGCGATTCATGGTGATGATCAAGGCCAACGCGCAAACCGAAGCGAGCGAGATGCCCAGCGAGGATGTTCTTGCAGCCATGTCCCATTACAACGAAACCCTGGCCAATGCGGGCGTGCTGCTTGGCGGCGAAGGCTTACACCCCAGCAGCCGAGGTGCGCGGGTGCGTTTCGACGGCGGCCAGTGCTCGGTCGTGGATGGCCCCTTCCTCGAGACCCGCGAGCTAATTGCAGGTTTCTGGCTATTCCAGGCGGCTTCGTTGCAGGACGCCATCGATTGGGTAAAGCGCTGCCCGCTATCGGCCGTCGGTGAGTCGGAAATCGAAATCCGGCAGGTGTTCGAAGCCGAGGACTTCGGGGCGGAATTCACCGCCGAATTACGCGAGCAAGGAGAACGCCTACGCGCGCAAATCAACCACTAACCGCAGCAGGAGAATCGAATGAAAATTACCCCTTACCTCACCTTCGACGGTCAGGCATGTGACGCCTTTACGCTGTATCACCAGGTACTCGGCGGCGAACTGGAAATGATGACTTTTGCACAAGCGCCTGACGCTGGGCACTTCCCAGCAGAGCACCGCGACCGAATCATGCATGTCTGTCTGAGCCTCGGCGAATTCTCGCTCATGGCGTCGGATACCATGCCCGGAGATCCCGCTTGTGGCGGAGGACAATACGAAGGCATTAAGGGTTGCTCGATCTCTTTGCACCCCGAAAGCATCGCCGAGAGTGAACGTCTATTCGCAGCGCTTTCCGAGGGCGGCCAGGTCGTGATGCCCCTGGAGAAAACTTTCTGGGCCGAGCGTTTCGGCATGTTTATCGACCGCTTCGGCGTGTCCTGGATGATCAACTGCGCCTAGTGGCAAGCAGCCATTCACTCGAACCATTCGAACGGATTTGTCCAGTCCTATAGCAGCGAAATTATCTAAAAAAGTCGTTGACAGATAATTTTATGCACATAAGACCCGATCGAATTGGCTCTGCTCGTAGGGGTGCTGCGCGTGCCAGACTAAACCGACCTAAGTCTTTGATTAAAAAGGTTTTATAAATAATGAGTAAAAACTCGTCGATCTGTTCTGAGCCGCGCCAGATGGGCGTTTGAGCAAGTCATCCAATATATGTTCACAGTGTTATCCACAGCTTTTGTGGATAACACACCACTCGCCAAGCACACCGGGGCTTAGCGGTCGCCGGCCACGCCCTTACCCTTTAATTGTTACAGTTTTGCCGACCATTCCGTGGAGCCTTTAGGGGGACTCAACCGGGGAAGCTACTTCGGCTTTTGCCGACGTGTTGCCGATTTGGCTATGTACGCTCGTCCTGGCGGTGGTGCTATTTCCCCAGTGCGTTGGTTCGCTGCGCTGAAGACGCGACGACGGATATCACGCCTTCACGGTTGTGACCACGGACAAGGGGGTTGCAAGCCGTATGGGATGGGCAGGCGCTTTCGCCCGCCCCTATCTACCTGTCCAATCAGCGAGCCGTGGACTGAACGCGCAGACAACGGCCTGATCGGGTCAGTGGCCTCGACGGCGGAGGCCTAGCAGCATCAACACCAAGCCTGTCGCCAGAAAGCCAGGCGCCATCCATAGAAAGGTTTTCATCTCCGACGCAAAGCCAATCGCCAGGCAACTAACTCCTGAGACGAGCAGAGGGATGGCCGGCGTAACATAGGACATCGTGTGGCGCTGCATGGTCGGCTCCAGAGGGATTGGGGACAACATTAACCGATACGAATGCAGTGCTAGTCAACGAGCGTCAAGGATTCGAGCAAGGCGCGCATGTCTTGCCAGTGTGTGCCTTCCCAGAAAATCTTGTCGCACGCATTGCAGCCTAGAAAGCGCTCATGGCGCGCTTGCACGCGCGGCGGGACGCGGTCGAGTACCGCCTGCCTGTCCACTTCATGCAGTCGCACATTGCAGCTCAAACACAAGCTGAAGGGTCGGGCATGGCTGGCCAGATCGAGCCGATGATAGAGCTCGCGCAGCTGACTTTGTGGTTTGAGTGCATGCACATAGCAGCCGTGCAGCACCACCCGGTGCATCAGCAGTGCGCGGTCGCGGGTCAGCAGCACTCGGCGCTCACGGTTGGCCAGCTCTGCCATGGCCGCATCTTCGAAGTGGTTGTCGTACAGCGTGTCGAACCCGGCCATACGCAGCAGTCGCGCCAGACCGCCGAGGTGGGCATCCGCCACAAAACGCGGCGGGCCGGACGGCAAAGGTTGACCGGTGGCTAAAGCACTGACGTCCAGCTTTTCGAACTTGGGATATACGGCAATGCGGTCACCGTTTTCGATGGGCCAATCAAGGCCAGCTGGCGCTCCGTTCACCAGGACCAGCGCCACTTCGGTATGAGGTACGCCGAGGGCCTCGATCATGTGTTTGGTTGTGGCGGATTTGGCGCAGGTACAGCGGAACGCCTGCCCGCGGCGCTCAACTGGGAGGAAGGCGTTCAACCTGGCATAGAAGCGAAACGTTGCATTGGTCATGGCATCTGGCAGCGCCAAGCGAGCATGCTTTGCTTAGCATCGCGCGGCGCACTCCACTCCCGAAGAAAGCGATAGGTCAGATCAGCTTATACCCGATCATCGCCAGCATGACTGCCAGACAAGGACGCAGTACCGCTTCAGGCACGCGACCAGCCAGGTTGCTTCCCAGGTAGATGCCCGGCAACGACCCCATCAACAAGTAGGTCAGGATGGTCCAGTCCATATTGCCCATGCTGGCGTGGCCCAGCCCGGCTACCAAGGTCAAAGGCACCGCGTGGGCGATCTCGGTGCCCACCAGTCGGCGGGTGGCCAGCAAAGGGTAAAGAAAGAACAGCGCCACGGTGCCTAACGCGCCAGCTCCGATTGAGGTCAGCGTCACCATGGCGCCGAGCTCTACGCCCACCACTACGGTCAGGATGTTGAGGCCCCGCGGCGAGAGTCGTGGGGTCGGACCTGAGAGACGCGCAGCAAAGGACATCAGACGCTTCTTGAACAGCACTGCCAGCGCCGTGAGCACCAGTACCACGCCCAACGACTGTTTGATCACAGCGTTGAGCACTTCCTGATCGCCATGCAGGCCCTTGAGCAGCCAAAGCATCAGCGCGGCTGCCGGAACACTGCCCAACGCCAGCCAGCCGGTCAGGCGCCAGTCGATGTTTCGATGCTTCTGATGGACCCAGACGCCGCCCGCTTTGGTGATTGCGGCATAAAGCAAATCAGTACCAACAGCCGCAGCCGGATTGACGCCGAACCACAACAGAATCGGCGTCATCAGCGAGCCGCCGCCAACGCCGGTCATGCCAACGATAAAGCCAACCAGCAGGCCGGCCACAATGAAGCCGATTACACCGATTTCCATCACGTGCTGTCCGATTAAGGCCCGCGGGGCCGTGTCAAAGGCCAGCAGCATAACGGTCCGAACTAGCAAACCTTAATATAAGTTGGTGCTTTCTTAGTAGCTAAAAGATATATGCACGGCACCGCTGCGGTTGGCGCCGGTTTATCCCGCAGAACTCAGCCACCATACTGACGCTACAAAATATGCACGAGCACCCCCATGGATCTGATCTTCCTCGGTACCTCTTCCGGCACGCCGACCAAGGCCCGCAATGTCAGCGGCGTAGCGCTGCTGGAAGACCAGGGCAAGGGCTGGTATCTGATCGACTGTGGCGAAGCCACCCAGCACCAATTGCTGCACACACCGCTGACCCTTCACGGCCTGCGCGCGGTGTTCATCACCCATGTGCATGGCGATCACTGCTACGGTTTACCGGGCCTGCTCGCCAGTGCTGGAATGGCGCGGCGACAAGAACCGCTGGAGATCATCGCTCCGAAGGCGATCGAAGGCTGGATCAGGGCAACGCTGGAGATGAGCCAGAGCTGGTTGCCCTATGAACTGAAATTTCGCGCCACCGAGGCGCTCGATGGCTGGTCCAGTTCGCAGATGCGGGTCGAGGCTACCGCCCTTTCACATCGTGTCCCGAGCTGGGGTTACAGCTTTACCGAAACCCGCCCGGACCCAAGCCTCGATATCGACAAGCTCGACCGCAACGGCATTCCGCGCGGGCCACTCTGGGGCGAGCTGATGCATGGCCACGATGTCGTGTACGAAGGCCGTACGCTGCTGAGCGAAGACTATCTCCTTCTCAACCGTGCACCGCGTCGGGTGGTCATCGCAGGCGATAACGACCGACCCGAACTGCTCCGCGACGCCTGCCAAGGCGCGCAACTACTGGTTCACGAAGCTACCTATACCCAGGCGATTGCCGAAGCCGGCAAGGCTGATTTTGGCCATAGCACAGCCGCGCAGGTCGCCGCTTTCGCAGCGTCGGCCCAGCTGCCGCATCTGGTGCTGACGCATTTCAGTGCACGGTATCAAGGCGCTCCGAGTCGAGGCTTATCGATTGAGGACATTCGGCAGGAAGCCGCAGGGCATTTTGGCGCGAACCTGATATTGGCTGAGGATTTCCTGCGAATCAGGCTAGACAAGCATGGTCAGCTGCAACGGGTGGCAGGTACGACCAGGACGCGTGCGAAGCACCCCTGAGCCTGCAACCTGCGTTTAGCCTGAAAGAACCGCCACCGAGAAAAGCAGACGTATGATTACTGAATGATAACTTTTATCATTTACATTTAGTTTACATATCGCTATTGTCGCCTCCTCTTTCACTGGAGATGACACCGTGCCATCACACGCAACCCGTCTATTGCCATTGCTCAGCCTGCTCGCCGCTCCGGCCGCGTATGCACAATCCGCCTCCCCGCTTGAATTACCCGCTACCGCAGTAACAGGTATCCGCGAAGAAGCAAGCTATAAGCCGGAAGCGAGCACGACTGCTCTGAAGATCGACGCCCCGCTGCGCGACATTCCGCAGTCGGTCAACGTGGTGCCGCAAAGCGTGCTCAGGGATCAGGGCGCCGATTCTCTGGAAGACGCGCTGAAGAATGTTCCGGGCATCGGCCTGAGCAACGGCGACGGGCAACGCGACCAGGTCACTATCCGGGGCTTCAGTGCGATTGGCGACCAGTACATCGATGGCATCCGCGATGACGCGCTCTACTACAGGGGACATGTCGAATATCGAGCGCGTGGAGGTGCTCAAGGGCCCGGCCGCGGTGCTCTACGGTCGCGGCTCCTCCGGCGGCCTGATCAACAGCGTGACGAAGAAGCCGACCTTCTCGCCAGAGCAGGAAGTGGGCGTCAGCTTCGACAGCGAAGGAAAGCGGCGCACACAATTCGATGCCGGCTGGGCGGATCAAGAACAGCAAAACAAGGCGTTTCGGGTGACCGGCGCGCTGGAAGACAGCAACACCTTCCGCGAGGATGCCTTTCTGGAACGCAAGGCCCTGGCGCCGTCGGCCTACTTCCGCCTCTCCGATGACCTCGAAATCAAACTCGGCGCGTCGTATCTGTATGACAAACGTCTGATCGACTTCGGTATTCCCGCACTCAACGGCCGCCCCGTCGATGTGGACCGCGACAAGCGCTTCGGTTCTGCCGATGCGAGCCAGGACTACACCCGCAGCGAAGTCTTCTCGCTGACAGCGGGCATTGATTACCGCATCAATGACGCCTTCACGTTGAGCAATACCAGCCGCTACTACCACTACGATCTGGACCGCAACAACACCCTGGCACACACCGATGCCAACCGCTTCGTTACCGCTCCGGACGGCAGCCTGCTGGTCAAGCTCAAGCGTGGCAACGTCCAGCGTAAGGAAGATGGCTGGTTCAACCAGACCGAGCTCAAGCAGAACGCGGTCTTTGCCGGCATGAACCATCAATTGCTCTACGGCGTTGAGTTTGGCCGCCAGGAAAAGGATCAGCAGTTCTACAACCAGAACGACGTCGCGCGGGTGCCGGTGTATGGCGATACGCTGCTGCCGGTGCCTTCTCAGGCCAATCAGAAGACTGGGGACGGCCTCAATACTCAGGAAACCACGGGCCTCTACGTCCAGGACCTGATCGAACTGTCGCCACACTGGAAAGCGCTGCTGGGCGTGCGCTACGACGAGTTCGACCAGTCCTTCCGCAATGACCTCGATAACAAGGCCGAACTGGAACGTACCGATTACACGCTTAGCCCGCGCGCGGGTCTGGTCTGGCAGCCGGATGACATGCAGTCCTACTACCTGTCGGTCAGCCGCTCCTATCAGCCGTCGGGCGAGATGTTCCAGGTCAGCACGACCAACGTGGAGCTGGACCCGGAAGAAACCACGAATTACGAGATCGGCGCCAAATGGAACCTGTTGCAGGACCGGCTCACGCTGACCGCAGCGATATTCCGTCTAGAGCGTACCCAGATCAAAACTACCGATCCGGTCAATCCGGCCAAACTGGTACTGGCGGGTGAGCAGCGTACCGACGGCTTCGAAGCCACCTTCATGGGTCAGGTCTCGGACAACTGGCAGCTGTATGGTGGCTACGCCTTCCTGGATGCCGAAATCACCAAGTCGAACAGCGAGACCAACGGTGTCGACAACGAAGGTCAGGTGCCGACGCTTACCCCGCGTCACAGCGCCAACCTCTGGGCCGTGCGTACGCTGGCGCCGGAATGGCGCGTCGGCATGGGGGCGAACTACGTGGGCAGCCGTTACACCGCGCTGGATAACGACACCGAAATGCCTGGCTACACCACCGTCGACGCCGCGCTGTTCTATCAGCAGCCGAAGTGGGATGCGGCACTGCGCCTGTTCAACGTCTTCGACAAGGAGTACTACGCTTCGGCCCACGGCTCGGTCGACCTGATCACCCCGGGCGCGCCACGCACTCTCGAGCTGAGAGCGAACTACCGGTTCTAAGTGATTTCGAGTAGCTGAAATTAGCGAGGCGCTTATCGATAAGCGCCTCGTTTCATTTCGTCGCCTGTATGACCGGCTGCCCTACCCAGCCAGCTCACGACGGCGATTCCGAAGAACAACTGAAGCTGTAACACTCAACAGTCAAGCCTCCACCTGACTCCACTGCTTGTTCAATCGCTTGTCCGACACCGCCATCTTTGTCCCCAGCTGCTGCGCCCAGAGCGATACGCGGTATTCCTCCAGCATCCAGCGGTAAGCCGTCAGTTCGGGGTCGCGTTTGCCTTCCTGCTGGTGCTTCTTCAGTCGCGCCTGGTACTGCTCCCAGTAGCCGGCCAACTCGCCGGACCACACGCGGTCACGCTGAAGCTGAGAACCGATCTTCTCGAAGCGTTGCTCGACAGCCTTGAGGTAGCGTGGATATTCCTTCAACCACTCACCCGGTGTTTCACGCACGAAGCCCGGATAGATCAGATTGGCCAGCTGCGCCTTGATGTCATTCAGCGCCACCGCCTGAGCCAGGTCGATCTTGCCTTTGAAGCGTTTTTGCAGCCCGTGCCAGACCTTGAGAATGTCCAGCGTCAAGCGCGCCAATCGTTCGGCATGCGTCGCCCAGTCACCGCGCTTGCGCTCGGCCAGTGACGCCAGCGCAGCGCCATCGCGTGGCAGCTGGGCTTCGCCGCCGAGGATGCAGCTGTCGAGGCTGGCTAGCAGGATGTCCTCGACCAGTGCATCGATTTTGCCCATTTCGCGATAGAGCAGCGCCAGCTCGGTGAGGCCCGGCAGTTTGTTCCGAAGGTACTTCGCCGGCTCGGCCAGTTGCTGCAGCAACAAGCGCTGCAGGGCGCGACGGTGCTGAAAGTCGGCCTCGGCCTGGGTCGGGAAACGACCTTCCTTGACCACCCCGCCCTCTTCTACCAGCGCGGGATAAACCGTCATCGACAAGCCAGCCATCTTCGCCTGAGCCTTCTCGGCCACCTGAGCGAACCCCTTGGCCTCGACCGGTTTCTGTTCGGCTTTTTGCTGAGGGGGCGCCAGCGCGGCCTGGCTAGCTTCATTGAAGCGTGCGGTCAGCTCGGCAAGATCACGACCTTCACCAAGAAACTTGCCGCGTGCGTCGACAACCTCAATGTTCATTTTCAGATGACTTTCCAGGCCCGCTGCGGCTTCGGCCCAGGCCTCGTCTGGAACCCGTGCGCCGGTCATGCGCAGCAGCTCGCGGCCCAGCGCATCCGGCAGTGCGCCGTCAGCGAAGGTGATTTTCGAGAGCGCGGCCTTTACGAAGTCCGGCACCGGGACGAAGTTCTTGCGGATCGCCTTGGGCAAGTTGCGCACCAGTGCCACGGCCTTGGCCTCGATCAACCCCGGCACCAGCCAGTCGAGCCGCTCGGCACGCAGTTGCGGCAGCAGCGGCGCAGGCACACACAGCGTCACGCCATCGCGCGGGTGGTTGGGTTCGAAGTGATACTCTAGCGGCAGCTGCAGTTCGCCAATACGCAGATGGTCTGGGTACTGCGCCGCGGTGACTTCGCTGGCGTCACGCGCCAGGACATCCTCATCGCGCATGACCAAGAGCTGCGGGTTCTTCTGACTTTCACGCTTGTACCAGGTCTCGAAGCTCGCGGTCTGGTAGATGTCCTGCGGCACACGCGCGTCGTAATACGCGAACAGCGTGTCCTCGTCGGCAATGATGTCGCGGCGACGGGCCTTGGCTTCCAGCTCGTCGAACAGCTCCAGCAGCTCGCGGTTGGCGGTGAGCGCCTTGGCGCGACTGTGCATCTCGCCGCGCACCAATCCTTCTCGGATTAACAGTTCACGCGCAGCGGCCGGATCGATGGGGCCGAAATGCACCGGCCGCCGCGCCACGACGATCATGCCGTACAGGGTGACTTGCTCGAAGGCGACCACCTGCCCGCGTTTCTTCTCCCAGTGCGGCTCGAAGTGGTTGGTCTTGGTCAGGTGCTTGGCCAGCGGCTCGATCCAGTCAGGCTCGATCTTCGCGACCATGCGCGCGAACAGCTTGGTGGTTTCGACCAGCTCGGCCGCCATGATCCAGTTGGGTTTCTTACGGCCGATGACGCTGGACGGATGCACCCAGAAACGTCGCTGGCGCGCGCCGAGGAAGTCGCCCTCCTCGGTCTTGTGCCCGACCTGACTGAGCAGCCCGGATAGAATCGCCTTGTGCACCGCCGCGTAGCCTTTGGCTTTCTGCGCGGCCTCACTGGCTTCGGCTTGCTGGGCCAGTTTGACGTTGACCTTTTTGTCCTTTGTCAGAGCGGGCCTGTCCGTGGAAGAGGCTTCGCCGTCCTCCACCCTGCCTGGATCAGCAGCTTGAGCGGACTTCGCATTGCGAGACTCGGCGTGCTGGCGATCCTGACGCTGGGATACCCGCTCATCCGCAGGCTGGCTGCCACGGTTCTGCGCGCTATCGTTGAGCTTCAATTCCCGCACGATCAACGTCAACTGGCGATGCGCATCCCGCCACTCGCGAAGCCGCAGATAGTTGAGAAAGTTCTTCCGACACCAGGTGCGCAACGGGTTGGAACCGAGCGCCTGGCGCTGCTCCTCGAAACCGCGCCAGAGATTGATCAGTGCCGCGAAATCCGAGTCCGGATCCTTCCACTGCGCGTGGGCCTGGTCGGCCTGCTGCTGGCGATCAGCCGGGCGCTCGCGCACGTCCTGCACCGACAGCGCGCTGGCGACGATCAGCACCTCAGCCATGCTGCCCATTTTCGCGGCTTCCAGCAACATGCGCCCAAGCCGTGGGTCGATGGGCAGGCGCGCCAGCTGCCGGCCCAAGGGGGTCAGCTGGTTCTCGCGATTGACCGCCGACAGCTCCTGCAACAGGTTGAAGCCATCGCTGATGGCCTTGCCGTCCGGCGGCTCGATAAAGGGGAAATCCTCGATCTGGCCAAGCCGCAGATGCAGCATCTGCAGGATGACCGCCGCGAGGTTGGTGCGCAGAATCTCCGGATCGGTGAATTCCGGCCGGCTGAGAAAATCCTCCTCGCCGTACAATCGGATGCAGATCCCCGGCTCGACCCGCCCGCACCGCCCCTTGCGCTGGTTGGCGCTGGCCTGGGACACCGCCTCGATCGGCAGCCGCTGCACCTTGGCGCGGTAGCTGTAGCGACTGATGCGCGCCGTACCCGAATCGATCACGTAGCGGATGCCTGGCACGGTCAACGAGGTTTCCGCAACGTTGGTCGCCAGCACGATTTTGCGGCCGGCAGCGGGCCGGAAAATCTTCTGCTGCTCGGCGGGGGTAAGCCGTGCATACAGCGGCAGCACCTCGGTGAATTTCAGATTGGCCTTGCGTAGCACCTCCGCCGCATCGCGGATCTCCCGCTCGCCTGGCAGGAACACCAGCACGTCGCCGGGGCGCTTGCCGATGCTGCGCTCATGGGCATCGATCTCGTCCAGCGCCGCCAGAATGCCCTGGTCGACGGTGAGGTCATCCTCGACACGATTGCCGTCCTCATCGGTCTCGGCGGCCAGCGGGCGATACCAGGTCTCGACCGGAAAGGTGCGCCCCGAGACTTCAACGATCGGCGCCCCATTGAAGTGCTCGGAAAAGCGCTCCAGGTCGATGGTCGCCGAGGTAATGATGACTTTCAGGTCCGGCCGCCGTGGCAGTAAAGTCTTGAGGTAGCCGAGCAGGAAGTCGATATTGAGGCTGCGTTCATGGGCCTCATCGACGATGATGGTGTCGTAACGCTCGAGGAAACGGTCGTGCTGGGTTTCGGCCAGGAGGATGCCATCGGTCATCAGCTTGATCAGCGAGCTGTCCTTGCTCTGATCCTCGAAGCGCACCTGATAACCCACCAACTCACCCAGCGGCGTACCGATCTCCTCGGCAACCCGTGTGGCAACGCTGCGCGCAGCCAACCGACGCGGTTGAGTATGGCCGATCAGGCCATGCACACCCCGTCCGATCTCCAGACAGATCTTCGGCAGCTGGGTGGTCTTGCCTGAGCCGGTTTCACCCGCAATCACCAGCACCTGATGCTTTTCCAGCGCAGCCTTGATCTCGTCGCGCTTGGCGGCAATCGGCAGGCTGTCGTCGTAGCGCATCACCGGCACACTCTGGCGCCGCGCCTCGACCTTGACCGCTGAAGCTTTGAAGCGCTCAAGCCACTGAGCGAGGCGTTCGTCGTCAATCGGGGCGGCGCCGGCCTTTTTGCGCAGGTCGTGCAGCTGACGACGCAAGCGATGGCGGTCGGCGTACATCGCCTGATCGAGGTTTTTCAGGAGTTGTTCAGAGGCGGGCGTTGCGTCGGTCATGGACAGCCGTAAGCGATTTTGTGAAGGGCGTGATTGTCGCAGATTTGCCCAGCTGGCCGTAAGGAAAGGGATTGGTTGAAGAACCGCGCCGGCGAACCGGCGCGGTGTTCAGACGATCAACGGATCCAATGACCCCAGCGTGATTTCTCCTGCACCTGCTGAATGCGCATGGTGCCGATGCTCTGCTCGGCTGCCGCCGCTATCTCATCGTCGATCATCTTGGTCGACAAGGACAGCCAGCTGGTCGCGAAGGCCAAGGCATCGCCATGCAACTCCAACGCCTCGGTTGAAATATTGCTGAGGTCGTCGCATTCGTTGTGGTAACAAGGATCGTACGCCAGCCCGGCGGTACCGCCATAGCGCTGGGCCTGCTCCACGCTCTTGATGTCTTCGGCGCCGGTGAACAGCCCACCGAACGCAATACCGTCATCGAAGAACTGCGCATAGTCGGAGCGGAAGTCGATTTCGGTGCCCTCGGACGGCGCGTTGCGCAACTGGAAGTACGAGCGGAACAGACGCTCGATGGCACCTGAGCCGGGCGGGCCCTGCAGACCGAAATCAGAACCGTCGCCGTCATAAATGAAGTTCGCGTAATTCGGCGAGCCGATCATGTCGACGTTTAGGTAGGCCTTGATCTGCTGCTTTTCCTCCTCCGGCAACTGGTTGACGTAGTAGGTCGAGCCGACCAGCCCCGATTCCTCCGCGCCCCACCAGGCGAAGCGCACCTTGTTCAGCGGATAGGCTCTGCTCATCAGCGTTGCCATTTCCAAGAGCGCCGCGCTGCCGGAGCCGTTGTCGTTGATACCAGGCCCTTCGAACACCGAGTCCAAATGCGCACCGACCATCACGACATTGTCAGGATCGCCCCGGCGGGTCTCGGCCAGCACGTTGTAGGTTTCGGTTCGTTCGCGCACCACGTCGACGTTCATGCTCAGCTGCAGACCCTCGGTCCCGGCCCACTCGACGCCGCTGTTGTACGTGGAAAACAGAACGGGAATGCCGCCCTCGTAGTCTTCACCCAAGGTGGCAACCAAGAGCCCTTTACGGTCCTCGGTATCGCCCTGATTGAAGATGATTGCTCCTGCCGCCCCGGCCGCTGCTGCATTGGTTGCCTTCTGGCCGAACGCACAGTCGCCGCGCTGCATCAGGGCAATGGCGCCGACAGGGAAGCCTGCAAAATCTTCCGGTTCACACCCGCTGGTGGAGGTGTTGCCCAGGCCGAGAGCAAGGTCGACCGGAACGACAGGAGCGGTTACCGTCCCAGGGTCAGTCTGATCGGCGTAGGTGAAGTCTTCCTCCCAGGTGTACTGCACGGTTTGGGGCGCTACCGCAGCGAGTGAGCCTGGCCCCTCCGGGTAGAACGCGAGGAAGGGAAAGCTCTGCACCCTTACGCGGTAACCGGCGCGCTCAAGTGTGGTCCGCACGTAGTCCACCGACGCCTGATAACCAGGCTGACCAGACGCGCGATTCCCGTTGTTCAGGGAGGCGATGTCCTGCAGGTTCTGCAGGTGCGTCATGATGTTACTGGCCTGCATACAGCGCGGCAGACCGAGCGGCGTGCCGACCAGCAGCGGTGTGCGACAAACCCTTGAGTCGGGCTTGCCCGGACTCCAGTAATCGTCAAACGCAGGGATTTCTGCTGTAGGTGCAGCCAAGGCTGCGGTGGAAGCTAGTAAAGCGAAAGAAGCAACTACCCGACGTGCATTGTTTTTCTTTTGCATGGGTAACTCATCCTTGCAACGAGATTGATGGGCAGGCCGCAAAATGGCATGCGCCATCGTCCCCTACGGCTTTAAGCGGACGCGGCCATAGGGGACTAGACCGGAACGTTTATGTCCCGGTTCTTACTCTCGCGCCGGACGGCGCTACCTTCGGTCGGCTCGCTTGAACCTGTCTCGTCTTTGCCATGCCTGCGGATGTGGAATGCAGCAACGCAACCGGCGCGGAATCGTTTGCCCGCTGCGCTTAAATGCGGAACTGTCCAACCAGCCCCTGCAAGCGTCCGCCTAGGCCATCGAGCTCACGTGCGGTCTGCGCACCTTCGGCCGCGTCGCTGGCCACACCGTCCACCGCATCGGCAATGTGGTGGACGCTGCGGTTGATCTCCTCAGCCACCGCGGTCTGTTCTTCGGCCGCGCTGGCGATCTGAGCGTTCATCGAGTTGATGGTGCCGATCAATGCAGCAATGGCATCCAGCGACTCGCCAGCCTGATTGGCCTGCTTCTGCGTTGCCTCGCCCTTCTCACTGGCGCGTCGCATGGTGCCTACGGTGTGCGAAGTTGCGCTCTGCAGGCGGTCGATCATGCTTTGGATTTCGCCGGTGCTCTGCTGGGTGCGGCTGGCGAGGGCCCGCACTTCGTCCGCGACTACGGCGAAACCTCGACCGGCTTCCCCGGCGCGGGCCGCTTCGATCGCCGCGTTCAGCGCTAGCAGGTTGGTCTGCTCGGCAATCGCACGGATCACATCCAGCACACCGACGATACCCTCGACATCCCGCTGGAGCCCTTCCAGCGAAGAGCCACTGTCCCGCAGCTCACCCACCAATTCGTGAATCTGTTCGATGCTGCGGTCAACCACCTGCTTGGCAGCCAGGCCTTGCTGGTCGGTTTCCTGCGCGGCTTCCGCCGCCCGCTGCGCGCTCATCGCCACTTCGTGTGCTGCAGCCGACATCTCGTTGATCGCCGTGGCCACCTGGTCGGTCTCATGCCGCTGGTCTGCCATCGCTTGTTCCGAGCGCTGCGCCTGGCCGGCCACCGCGCCGACCAGTCCGGTCAGCTGGGTAGTCGTGCCGGCAACCTGCTGCACCAGCGTATGAATCTTCTCAACGAAACGATTGAAGGATCCGGCCAGCTCGCCAAGCTCGTCCTTACTGGTCACCGGCAAACGATGGGTGAGATCGCCGTCACCTTGCGCCATATCGTCCAGCTTGGTCTTGATCAGCAACAACGGGCGCAGCAGTGCATTGCTCACGAACACCGCCAGGATCGCTACCAGCGCCAATAGAGCCGCGGCGGAACCCAGCATGATGCCGACTAGTGCATCGATGCGCTGCTGGAACTCGGCACGCGCAGCTTGCACATCTCGCTCTACACCGTCGAGGTTCAAAGAGGTACCGAAGACCAGCTTCCACTTCGGCAGGTAATCGGCATAGCCGATCTTCGGCACCACGGCCTTGCTGTCTGGCATCTCAAAGCTGTAGTCGACGAAATGGGAGCCATCCTGGCCAGCCTTGACCAGCTCGCGAATCGCAAAAACGCCGTTGGGGTCCTTGTAACCCGAAAAGCTCTGCCCGATCTTTTCGCCAGTATCGCCCTGAAAAACCCTCACCGACTGATCGTCATAACCCCAGAAATAGCCATCGGTACCATAAGAAAGCCTTTCGAGCGTTGCTACAGCCTCGGCTCTTGCCGCCATGTCGCCATCGGCGGAACGCTCGTAGAGGGCACCAATCGCATTGCGCGCCACCTCTACATACCGCTTGAGTTCAGCGCGACGGTCCCGAGTCAGGCTTTCTCGGGTTTGGCTCTCCTGCTGCTTCGCCAGGTCGTGAAATTCATAAACTGCAATGCCACTCAGCAGCACGGCCAACAGTAGCGTCGGCACCAACCCCAGTAGCAGCAACTTCACTCGTAATCGAAGGTTGGAAATCATTCACTTTGACCCCACTATTTACATGGATTAATACCCGCATATTGACAGCTAACCAGAACGGCAGACTGCAGCCAAACGTCGCATGTAAAAAGGTTGGTAACGTCGTCAGCCAACATAAGTAGCGGCTGGCCAGAAACGCAAAAATGTTCGCCAAAGCGGCGCAGCAGTGCGGACTTATTGTGGCCATCCGCTTGATCAACAGCGCAACTAGCGGGCCTCGGACAGCGCCCCGGCTCGAGCCGTGTGAAGTTTCTTGTAGCTGTCGACCAGCCGCAGGTGACGATCGAGCCCTTCGAGCTTCATGTTGGTAGGCGTCAAGCCAAAAAAGCGCACGCTGCCGTCGAGCGAGCCGATCACTGCGTCCATCCGAGTATCACCAAACATCCTGCGGAAGTTCATCTCGAAATCGTCCAGCTGCAGATCCTCGTCCAGTTCCACTTCCAATACGGCGTTCACCGCCTGGTAAAACAAGCCACGCTCGACAGTGTTGTCGTTGAACTGAAGGAAGGCTTCCACCAGCTCTTTGGCGTCTTCGAATCGCTGCAGAGCAAGACAGATCAACAGTTTCAGCTCGAGAATCGTAAGTTGCCCCCAGGCCGTGTTGTCATCGAACTCGATCCCGATCAGCGTTGTGATGTCGGTGTAGTCATCCAGCTCGCTTTCTTCCAGCCGCTCGACAAGTGCTTCCAGGCCGGCATCGTCCAGGCTGTGGAGATTCAGAATATCCGCCCGGAACAGTAGCGCTTTGTTGGTGTTATCCCAGATCAGATCTTCCACCGGGTATATCTCGGAATAGCCAGGGACCAGGATGCGGCAGGCCTTTGCGCCGAGGTCCTCGTAGATCGCCATGTACACTTCCTTCCCCATCTCCTCGAGGATGCCGAACAGGGTCGCGGCCTCCTTGGCGTTGGCGTCGTCGCCTTCGGCTGTGAAGTTCCATTCAACAAAATCGAAGTCCGCCTTGGAACTGAAGAAACGCCACGACACCACACCGCTCGAATCGATGAAATGTTCGACGAAGTTGTTCGGCTCGGTCACTGCGTTGCTTTCAAAGGTCGGTTGAGGCAAGTCGTTCAAGCCTTCAAAACTGCGCCCCTGCAACAACTCTGTAAGGCTGCGCTCCAGTGCGACTTGGAAACTGGGGTGAGCGCCGAATGAGGCGAATACGCCGCCGGTTCGCGGATTCATCAAGGTCACGCACATCACCGGAAACTGCCCACCCAGCGAGGCATCCTTTACCAGCACCGGGAAGCCTTGCTCTTCAAGCCCCTGAATACCTGCAACGATGCCAGGGAATTTAGCCAGCACGTCTTGAGGAACGTCCGGCAGCGCCATTTCCCCTTCGAGGATTTCACGCTTTACGGCGCGCTCGAAGATTTCCGACAGGCATTGCACCTGGGCTTCAGCGAGCGTGTTGCCGGCGCTCATGCCATTGCTGAGAAACAGGTTCTCGATCAGGTTGGATGGGAAATAAACTGTTTCGCCGTCCGATTGGCGTACGAACGGCAAGGCGCAAATGCCTCGTTCCACGTTGCCGGAGTTGGTGTCGTACAGGTGCGTGCCGCGCAGATCGCCGTCGGCGTTATAGATGTCCAGGCAGTACTCATCGAGTATTTCTTTTGGCAATGCGTCCTTACGGCCAGGTTTGAACCAACGCTCGTTGGGGTAATGGACAAATTCTGCATTGGAGATGTCTTCACCCCAGAACTGGTCGTTGTAGAAGAAGTTGCAATTAAGTCGTTCGATAAATTCGCCAAGCGCCGACGCTAAAGCACTTTCTTTCGTGGCACCCTTCCCGTTGGTAAAACACATCGGCGAATGGGCATCACGAATATGCAGCGACCACACATTCGGCACGATATTGCGCCAGGAGGCGATTTCGATCTTCATGCCTAGATCAGCCAATAGCCCGGACATATTGGCGATAGTTTGCTCAAGCGGCAGGTCTTTGCCGGCAATATAGGTGCTCGTTTCTGATCCCGTGCCAGGTAGCAGCAACGCCTGAGCGTCGGCGTCGAGGCTCTCGACTTCTTCGATGACGAATTCCGGTCCGGTTTGCACTACCTTCTTGACGGTGCAACGCTCGATTGAACGCAAGATGCCCTGGCGATCCTTATCGGAAATATCCGCCGGCAACTCGACCTGTATTTTAAATATCTGGTTGTAGCGATTATCTGGATCGACAATATTATTCTGCGACAACCGAATGTTCTCGGTCGGAATACTGCGGGTCTGGCAATACAGCTTCACGAAGTACGCTGCGCATAGCGCCGATGATGCCAGAAAGTAATCGAACGGCCCCGGTGCCGAACCGTCGCCCTTGTAACGAATCGGTTGATCGGCGACCACCGTGAAATCATCAAACTTGGCTTCGAGCCTGAGGTTGTCGAGAAAATTAACCTTGATTTCCATGCGGGATTACCAGAGCGATACATTTGATCGCTATTATCCGGCTTCCAGACAAGAAGTCTTATTCTTTTCCCCAAGGGGGCTCGGCAATCAGCCGCTTTTTTTCGCGTCTGAAACAGCAATCCAGCGTAGTGCACCGCGCGATTACCTCAGAAAATGAAAAAGGCCCGCATCGCTGCGAGCCTTGATTTCATTGGTGCCGGTGAGAGGAGTCGAACCCCCGACCTTCGCATTACGAATGCGCTGCTCTACCTACTGAGCTACACCGGCGCCGAGCGGCGCATTATCGAATTTCGCCGGTGCGGACTCAAGCCCGCACCGGCGAAACAAACGCTATCATCGAACGAGTTCGAATCGGCGTGGCGCTGCGTTAGATACCTGTAGAGGTACTACCAGTTGTACCAGTCGAACCGGTCGAGCGATTACTGTCGCTGTTGCTGACTTCGTCCTTCACGCGATTCGCGACGTCCTCACCTTTGACCGAGGCCTTCTGGTAGCCCTCTTCCGCCTTATGGCGAAGCTGGTCGCTCATGCGATCGCTGGCCTCACCGAGCATTTCGTCTTCGCGACGGGACGGCGGCACCGCGGCAGCAATCAGAGCGCCAATTGCAATCCCGATCGCACCAAGGGCCAAGGGTTGCTCCTGCAGCAGCTGATTGAATCCACCGCGTGCACGGTCTGCTCCGCCACGAATTCGAGCAGAGGCCTGGCGCCCTGAGTCACTTGCACGTGTACGGGCACTGCCCAACGACTCGGATACACTATGACTCATCTGGCTGGCCTTCTCCTTCATGTTGGCACCTTGCTGCTTCATACCCGCAGATTTCGCATGAAGCTTGTCCCCCATGGAAGGACCGTCCGAACCCGTGCTGTAGGCCGCCGTGGTCACATTGGAATGAGGTTGGCGATTCTGCCCGGCCATCATCCATATCAGTCCGATCGAGGTCAGGACAGTGGGAACCGGGTTGGCCTTTACCGTATTGCTCAGGTTACCGAAGAACTCACCACCCCCGCCTTTGACATAGCCCAGTGCGGTATCAATCAACTCGCCGGGAGACAGTTTGTTTTCAAGCGCGTGAACAATATTGCCGATCTCGGTACGCGTTTGATCAATCTCGCGCTCAAGCTCGTCTGGGTCCTTTTGCGCTTCGGCATCAATCTGATTACGTGTGCTCATGATGTGTGCCCCTTCACAGCTTCTTTGTCCTTATTGACCGAGTGAATGGTGCGTTCCGGCTTGAACGAAGAAGCCTGAAACTTCTTCTTGCCGGCCGATACCATGATCATCCCGATAACCACTACAACAGCGCCGACGATCAGCGCGGCGAGCCAAGGCTCGACCACGTTGCTCAGTGCGAAAACGGCCGACATCAATAAGACGATAAACCCACCGAGAAGCACTGCACCGCCTGTAGCGACGCTGCCCGCACCTGCCTTGGTTGCGCGGATCGACTCGCTCATCTCGGCCTTTGCCAGCGCCAACTCCTTGGTAATCAAGGACGGCACTTCATGAGTCAGTTGCCGAAGCAGCCCACCAACTGAGGTGTCGCTTTCTGCGCGATGGCCAGGCTCCAAAGTCGCATTGGAGGTCGTGGTTGTGGTCGCTGTTTTACGTGGTTCGCTCATGGGAAAAGTCCTCCGTCGGTACCCTTGCCGTCGCGGCTGGTAGTGGAGCCTGTACTGCTGGAGCCAGCATTTGACCCTACGCCCAACCCGCTACTGGTGTTGGCGCCCGTGCCGGTGCCGGTCCCGCTGGAACCAGCGCCTACGCCGGTAGCCGAACCCGTTCCCAACCCCGTGGAACTGCCGGTAATTGACCTGGACGTGCTTGCAGACGAAACCCCTGCGTTGCTGACACTGCCGATGGAGCCTGATTCGCCTGTGCTCAGGCGATCATTCAGCTCGTGCTGGTCGGAACTGTGATGGCTGCTGGAACCGGCAACGGAACTGGAGCTTCCCTGATAGCCGTGATCACCTTGGGAAGCACGCTTGCTGGAAGCTCGAGCAAAACGAGTCAGCCCGAAGCCAAGCGCGATACTGCCGGTAATGAACAGTGCTGGATTGTTTCGCGCCATGCGATTCACATCCTGGAACAGCTCATCGACATTCTTGCCGCGCAGGCTGTCGGAGAACTGCACCATGCTTTGCGCCATGTCGGAGACGTAATTGGACAGTCCAAGACGGTCCTGACCCTCAAGCTCTTGAGCCGCAGCTTTAGCGCTCTGGGCCACTTTCTCAATTTCATCAGCTGCGGTTTCCCGATAGCCTTCCAACTGAGATTTACCCTGCGTTTTCACCTGGTCGGCTGCCTGACGCGCTTTCGCTTTCGCGTCGTCAGTGGCGTGACTGGCCGTGCCGGAGCCGGTGTTTTGGGATGCATTGGAGGTATGACTTCCACTCGACCCCATTCCCGAACTTGTCGAGTTGGTGGAGCTAGAGCCGGTGGTGCCGGTTGTGGAATCGGGGCCGGTCTTGGGTTGGCCACCGTAACCAGTAATTTCGTCGTCGGGTGTAGTCATTTGATTCACCTTTTATATGGCTTGGCCGGAAGACCACGGTCCGTAGGAACACAGCAAGAGCGGTGGGCCGCGAACTGTGTAGTTTTCGGTGCGCACATATATGGTGACCGGGGGTACATTTTTGAGTTCCATACTTTCAGGATCGCGACAAGCTCCCTATTCAAGCTAATAAAAACTCAACGCAAATTGGGTTAACGGGTAGCGAAGCGATAGCACTTTGCCCACCATGTCGAGCAATGCCGCATCAGCATTGAGCTTAAGCGAAGCGGTAGTAAAACAAGCGAAGCGGCAGTTCCAGCAAATACTGTATGTATCTTTGATTGGAAAAATGGGTTTTAACTCTATTAACAGCGAAACCGCAGCCGACGAACTGCATCACGATTCGCTTGAGCACAATCTCTGGACAATAAAAAACGGGCCCGCAGGCCCGTTTTTTATTCAGTCGCTATTACAGCGGACCGATGGTGGAGCATGTCCTCTTCGCCGCTGCGTGCTTTTGCAGCGGAGCCAGCTGAGGACGGTGCTTACCGCTCCGAACGTCCAAGGACATGATGTTCTCGCCCCAGCGAGGACCAGCAGCCCAGTAGGTGCTCGGGATGCAATTCTGGTTCAAATAGGCCAGCAGGTTGTCAGTCGCGACAACGGCAGACGGGGAGAAATCCGGAATGCCATGCTCACCGATGAAACCGCGCAGCTTGTTCTTCTTCAACCACTCAACCCAAGGCTTGACGCGCTCGACACCCAACATCGGCGCGAAGGTTTCGGCACGCTTGGTATAGGTACCCGAATAATCGAAGTCCAAGTACTGGTGTGCTTCGTATACCAGGTTGTTCTTCGGATCACGCATCCACGGATCGTTGATCAGCGAGGTGTTGTACTTCTGCCAGTGGAAAGCACTGGAGTAACGGTCGCCAGCGACCATGATCCAGGTGCTCGGGTCGATCTTGCGGATTGCTTGACCGGCAGCCTGAGCCGTTTGCGGCCACAGATTGTTACCTGTGTTGTAAGGCTCGTTCATCAGGCCGTAGCCATACAGCGCCGGGTGCTTCGACAGCGCAACCGCGATCTTGCGCCAGGTCTCGGCGAACTGAGCACGCGGTACTTCCGGCGAGTTAATCACCTTCCCGTAGTAGCGATAGTAGTTGTGCATATCAAGAATGATCTTGATGCCATGCTTCTGAGCGTAATCAAGCGACTGCTTGATGCGGCCGAGCTCGGCTGCGTCCAGCTCAGTACCCAGCTTGGGCTGAATACGCTCCCAGAGGAAGCCCAGGCGAACCAGCTTAAAGCCTAGCTCCGAATGTCGCTTGTAGTAGGACTCGTCCGCGTAGGTATAACCCTTGTTATAGATACCCGGAACAGTGCCCGGATCGAACACGCCCGAACCGAAGTTGACACCCACAAGATTAATACCGCTGCCATCACTGACTACTGGGGCCGGAGCAGGTGCTGGAGTCGGGGCTGGTGCAGGGGTCGGCGCCGGAGCAGGCGCAACGGCCGCTGGCGGCGTAGTTGTACCAGCGCTGCTGGACACAACACGAATGGTTTTCGGATGGCCAACGCTTGCAGCCGAAAGCTTCGAGCCACTGAGCATGACGGAAAGATGCGCGCCTACATCATAGACAGCCGCAACTTTACGGACTTGGCCATCGGCCAACTGAACCGATGCGCCGACTTTGAACGCAGCCTTGTTGGCACCGGTGTCAGGGATCGAGAAGCCGGCCGACTTTCGGTAGATGCCTTTTTCCCAATCGGAGTTGGAGAAGCTGTTCATCGACGCGGTGTAGGTGTTGCTAGGCGCCGGGGCTGCCGGAGCGGTTGTGACCGGAGCTGAAGGGGCTGGAGCGCTCGGCGCCGCAGCGGCTGCAGCAACAGTGCTGACGGTGCGTGGCGCGCCGACTTTGTTGCCATCCAACAGGCCGCCATCTACGTAAATGCTGAGGTTGGCTCCTACCTTGTAGACCCTGGATATCTTGCGTACTTGGCCGTCAGCAAACTTGAGCTGAACGCCCGGTTTGAACGCAGCGATGGAAGCCGAAGTGGCTGGTACGGACAACGCGGCGGTGCGGCGCCAAACGCCGTTAAGGAAATCGTTACTGTTGAACTTATTGATCTTAGAGGTAAAGACAGCGGTAGACGCCGCAGTTGTTGAAGCGGCGGCAGTCACCTCACCTGTGAAAGTAACAGCACTGAACACGGCAGCGAGCGCGATGGAACGAACGAGTGCCTTGGGGGCGCCCATAAATACATTAGTAGACATGCAGTCTCTCCGAAACTTAATACTTCAAAAGGCCTAAGCCTTTAAAAAAGTGGCGGGAGTTGTAATTAAGTCGTACAGGCGCTTGGGGCAGAAGCATCACTCGCGCAACCGGACGAACCGCGTTGCAACGACTGCCGGATCACCAGTTGTGAAACCCGGCAATCCGTTGCGTGGCGTCTTTATAATAGGTTTCCAAAACGATTCAAAATTTATTTGGCGGCTTTAGAACGCCAACTCTACGTCACAATTTTGACCGGCCATTAATCCGCTATTAGTTTGTGGCTTAGTGCCACCATATTGAATAGGGTTTAATCCGCTTTAGAACGTTTCGTTTATGGTTGTGACAGCGTCATTTTTTTGAATTTTATCTATCGCCATTGACGGGAGCCGCTATCAGTTAACCGACGAACGGTAAGCGCAAGGAGGCCCGATTTCCGGTCGCTGATAGAGAGAGGGAGCAATATTTCGCGCGAACAGGAACGTTGCTGACCAGCTTTCTGAGCTTTAGGAGCGATCTATGAGTCGAGAACAGTTCGCAGTGGGCGATCACATCCGCTGGAATTCGGAAGCGGGGCATGTGACGGGGCGTATCGTAAAGGTGCACACCAGCGATACCGACTACAAAGGTCACAAGCGACACGCCAGCCCAGATGAGCCCCAATACGAAATCGCAAGCGACAAGACCGATCACGTCGCAATGCACAAGGGCAGCGCGCTGAGCAGAGCGAAATGAGTTCGCCTGGACCACACAGAATCTGGACCGTTGGCCATTCAACACGCACACCGGCGGCCTTTGTCACCTTGCTGGAGCACTACGGCATACGCGCGATAGCTGATGTCCGACGTTTCCCCGGCTCCAGGCGATTACCACAATTCACGTCGGCAAACCTGCAAGCCACGCTCGTCGAGAATGGCATTGCCTATGAGTGGATCGAAACGCTGGGCGGTCGCCGAAGGGCATCACCGGGTCCTAGCACGAGCGCTTGGCGCAATAGCTCTTTTCGCGGCTACGCCGAACACCTGCACACCGACGAATTTGTAGGCGGACTGGAGCAGCTTCTACGCCTGGCGGCCGAGCAACCCACGGCGATGATGTGTGCCGAACTACTCTGGTGGCGATGCCACCGGTCAATGGTGTCCGACGTGTTGAAGCTGCGCGGAGTCGAAGTGCTGCACATCCAGGACGAGCAACGTCTGACAGTGCATCCCTATACATCGCCAGCAAGACTCAGCGACGGCAAGCTGGTCTATGACGAAGGCGCTGGCCAGCCACTCAAGACGTCGGGGCCAGGCATCGACTGAGCGTGTAAACCACATCGAGCCAGCATGGCTGGCTAGCACATGCACAGCGGTGCATCAGCAGGCTTAGGGTCAAAACGGCAATTGAAACCGGCGGCGCAAGTCGATGTGTGCCTGCTACTAAACAGCCCTCGCGCACCAGAACTTTTCCTTTCGAGCGACTTCTTATGGCCGGATGCACTCCAAGCGTCATGCCAAACGGTCAACTCGACCCATGACGCGCAGTACGAAACTGTACAAGCTGCGCGTAGCTCGCTCACGGCAAAGGAGTTCAGGTGCATAGTCTCCGTACGGGCAAACTGCTCGCAATCCGGCAACGACTGGCGGGCGACGCCTCCGCCAAAGTGTTCAAGGGTATGGCGACCCTTGCCGTCGGCAACGGTTTGGCCAGGATAGTTGGCCTCGCCTCCATCCCGATCCTCACTCGAATCTACAACCCGGAGCATTTCGGTCTCCTGTCGGTCTTTACCGCTTTGCTGCTGATCCTCACCCCCTTGATGACGCTGCGCTACGAACTCGCGGTTCCGCTGCCTCGCAGGGATGGCACTGCCATGACGCTGATGGCACTGGCCGCAGCCTTCGTTGCCGTAACAACGGTGCTGGTGAGTAATGTTCTGTGGCTTGCGGGCCCCGTCTTGTTGACCCAGGTCTCGATGGAGGCGCTGATTCCGTATCGCTGGATGCTGGTAGTGGCACTGGCGAGCGCCGGCTTCTACGAAGTCTTGTTGATCTGGGCGATTCGCCGGCGCGCCTACGCAGCTATCGCTCGCACACAACTGCAGCAGAGCGCTGTGGGTTCGATTGCCAAGGTGGTGTTGGGATTGCTGGGAATGAAGCCGCTCGGGCTCCTGGCTGGCCAGGTGCTCGGGGCTGGCGCGGGGACGTTCAAGCTGGTGCGGTTGTTCAGCGCGGATGTGAAGCGCTACTGGCGGCAGGTCACCTTGCTGCGGGCGTGGTGGCTGTTCCGGCATTACCGGACTTTTCCAATCTACCGGCTGCCGTCACAGCTGTTACAGATCTTTTCCAGCCAGGCGCCCCTGCTACTGACTGCAGCCCTCTATGACCCGACAACGACCGGACAACTTGGGCTGGCGATGATGACTCTGGCTTTGCCTATGAATCTGCTCGGCCATTCGACCAGCAAGGCGTACTACGCTGAAATCGCCACGATAGGACGCAAGCGCCCTGCAGAAATCCGCACGCTGACCTATTCGGTGATCAAAAGGTTGCTGTTACTCGCACTCGCACCGACGCTGCTGCTTTTGCTGTTCGGCGAGCGATTATTTGCGGTGGCGTTCGGCGCAGAATGGGCCGTGGCCGGCGAGATGGCGTCGATATTGGCCATCTATCTGTTGTTTCAGTTCATGCACGCGCCCGCTTCGCATCTGTTGTCGGTCTTCCAGGGCCAGCGGCTGCTTTTGATGCTGAACGTGCAACGCGCGGTGCTTACCGCTGCCTGTTTTGCCAGCGGGCACCTACTCGAGCTACCGATCACTTCGGTTGTGCTGATCTACGCTGTCACGCTCTCGGCGCACTACCTGTTCAGTCTGGCGATGACGTTACGGGTAATTCCGCGATAGGCGTCAGCGCAGCCCCCCTGCTACCGCGGCCATCCATGGCGATGCGGTCGCAGCGAGACCGTATCAGGGCTCACGCTTCAGTTCATTCCAGCCGCCTACACGCCGGGCGCTGGATAAGGCATTACGCGACAGGTAGAAGAAAAACACCGGTATACCGATGGCATATCGCTTGAATAGCCGGCGCGGCTCAATGAGCATGCGGAACGCCCATTCCAGCCCCAGACGGCGAAAGACCATGGGCGCGCGCGGAAAACGCTGCGCTGAAAAGTCCAGAATCGCACCGCCACAAATCAGCAGCGCACGGGTATCCATCGCCTTTTGCAGATGCAGTGCAACGCGCTCCTGCTTGGGCATCCCCATCGCCAGCACGATGATTGGATAACGGCCTGGCACATGGTGCTTCTGATAGAACGCCAGGTACTCCTCAGGCGCCTTGAAGCCATCAATGGCGTAGAAACGCCTGTCTCCGAACAGGTTGCGCGCACCTTCGCTTAACCAGGGCTCTCGCGTACCCATGGCAAACAGCTCATAACGATCATGGGATTCACCCACCAGATCTTCAATCAGCTCAGGGATGAAGTCGGACCCGTTGAGATTGGCCTTGGGATCGCGGCCATTGAATGAGCAGGCCATCTTGATCCCAATCCCGTCGCGCAGCAGGTAGTTGACCTGCATAAAGCTATCCAACACCGCCGGCTGGCGTTGTGCAATGTTGTAGCCGTGCTGATTGAGAAAGCCAAGAATCGTCGGCGCTTCGCGCTTTTTCAATTCAGAAATGAAGGGGCCGGTATCCGATTCTTCCAGCAGTTTCAGCTTCCCTATCAAAGGATCCATCCTTTTGGCGAGGGGATTTTTCATAAATAGATTCTCTGTCTGTAACCCATGAAAGTTGTTGGCACCCGATTCCCATCTTGGTCGTCGTGCGCCGCCAAGCAGAAAGATTCGCCTGACAAAAATGAACATTGCCTTCTGTCGCCGGACAAACGAAGCAGCCGCAGCCGCGGCATCGTCCACAAGAGCAGAAAGAGGTAGTGAGATGTTAAGGACACGCAGCGCTTCGAACCGATCAAAAGGAATACTCCTCGGACTCACGGTTATGCTCTGGAGTGCCGCCAGCCATGCGGAAAATATCGATCTGGTTGGCTTGAACATTGGCGGAGCCGCATTTTCCGGCAATGTCATCCCCGGAAAATATAAAACAAATTATTTCTTCCCCGCGCCCGGCTACTTTGCCAAGTGGAAAGCCAAGGGTATCGAGACCATCCGCTTCCCCATCATGTGGGAGCGTTTGCAGCCAGCATTGAATGCCGAACTTGATGAGGACTATGCAGAACTGATCGACCAGACCTTGCAGCAGGCCGCCCAATACGACATGCGCATCATCCTCGACATCCACAACTATGCCCGATATCGAAAGCAAATCATCGGCACCGAGGCCGTGCCGATATCGGCTTACGCCGACCTGCTCGAACGCGTTGCCAAACGCTGGAAAGATGAAAAAGGCCTTTATGCCTACGACATCATGAATGAGCCACATGGCGCCGATGAATACTGGCCGGCAGCCGCACAGGCCGGTATTGATGCCATCAGAAAACATGACCAGAAGCGGCCCCTGCTCATCGAAGGTAACTTCTGGTCCAGCAGTTATCGCTGGCCTAAGTTCAATGATCCGTTGCTGCAACTGAAAGACCCCTCCGACAAGTTGATTTTTTCTGCTCACCTGTACATCGATAAACATGGGAGCGGACACTACAAAGAGCCGCTGGAGAAAAACTTCGACACCATGCTAGGCGTCAAACGCGTCAAGCCCTTCATCGACTGGCTGATCAAGCATGACAAACAAGGCCATATCGGTGAATTTGGCATTCCCGCCGACGAACCTCGTTACCTTGAAGCCATGGATAACTTGCTGGCTTATCTTCAGGAACACTGCATCCCTATTACCTATTGGGCAGCAGGCTCCTCGTGGGGCAAATACAAACTATCCATTGAACCCACCAAGGACGGCCGAGACCGCCCCCAGTGGGAAGTGCTCAGCAAATACGTCGGCCAGGGTGACTGCAGTCGCATCGGACCTAATCGCTAATTGAATCACTGACCCGGTGGTTGGTTGCACCTTTTCGGTACAACCAACTGCCCGTTCAACTCTTCGATGATGACGCTACTGGCGCCCATTTGCTCAAAAACGATTTGGCCTTCCTGACCAGTTTCGCCTTCAGGCTGTGAGTTTTCCGTAGTGTGTTGGCTTTGACGTTATAGACCTGCCCGGGCACATACATCTCGTTTGTTTCGATGCAGTAAACCGGCTTGCGGCTGAGCTTCATGATCTCGACAGCCTGTCTGACTTCGCTCTCGACGAACAACCGTGTCAGCGGCTGTTTGGCATAGACTTCCGCCTTGAACTTGTGGTGAATGTTCAAACGCCGGCGCTCTTCCGCGGTAGGGAGATCCAGCATGTGCAACGTTCCGTATTGCACGCCGTTGCGCTCCAACCACTCCTCCGTTTCGGCGCGATATTTCTCCAATCGACTGGTCACTAAATGCGCGACCTTGACCGAAGGGATGAACAAGGGGCGCGTGCAGCTGAGGAAATCCCGATAGTTCGGCCCATCATCATTCTCTTCGTTGGTCGGATCGACACAGAGCACGCCGTCGATATCCAGGCACGCCTGAGCCAAGAATGGATGGTGCATGATGTTCCACTCGAATACCCGAGGCTGCTCCACCAGCTCCAGATACATGTCGACATGGTGCCGATTATGCTTCTCGGCAAACACTGCCATGGTCAGAACCTGACCGTCATAAATAGCGCGAACTTGTTCATCCGCGGCACGCATCGACTTGGCAGAAGAGATACTGTCATCGACCAGCAGAATCTTTTTCGCATCCCTCGGCTTCACCAGTTCGGCATGCTTGTAGGTGCGAGTACTACCCTTCTTCAGGTCGTCGTTGCGCAGGAAAGAGTAGAGATCCGTCAGCGGCAGATTCTGTTTCAGCGCAATGATGCTGGCGACCAGCATCCCACTTCTCGGTATGCCGACGACCAGATCGACATCGTTGGGAATTTTGCTGGCACATTCCGTGGTCACCCGCGAATGATCATTAAGTCTTCGGTAATTCATATAACTCTCTGCTGGGGGCTGTTCTTTTGACAGTCCATTTTTATTGGATCGTTTACCTGTGTTCAGCGGCCCAACGACGAACGCAATTGTTTGGAGTGCGTATGGACGTAATGCAACATGTAAAGCGCCAACGCATTGGGTTTGGAAAATTTCAAGAACCGCTTTCTGATATCCATATCTTCACGGATCGCTTCAAAGCGGCGTTTATGCGAGACACCCGTGGTATCGAATATACACAGTGGAAAAGACAGCTGGAGAACCTCGGCCTGCAAATTCAAGCCCTGTAGAAACTCAAGCAGCAGGCAATAGTCGGCTGACAGCTTGTAGTCCAAGCGGAATTTGAACTGCCGCAGCCGCTCATTCTCGAAGTACATCGTTTGATGGCTCGCCGGTAAACCAAGCGGTGCTCGCTCAATGGGGCGCGCGGCAGTACGCTTCAATTCACCACTGGCTTCCTTGCGATAGAAGTCGCCATACACAAATTTTGGTTTTACGGTGGCATCCGTTAATTCTTCGTTGATCCGCTCTAGTACCGTCGGATCGGCAAATGAATCGCCACTGTTAAGGAACAGTGTAAAGCCAGGCGTTTCAACAGCCCGCTGCCGCCCCTTTTCCATTGCGTCATAGATGCCTTTGTCCGGCTCTATGGTTATTTCAGCTTGGCTGTCCTGCAAATTCCTCAACCACTCGCCGCTGCCGTCTTTGGACGCACCGTCGATGACGATCCAGCGGAAGTTTCGGTAAGTCTGGCTGGCCAAGCTCTGATAGGTTTCCTTCAGGCCATCAAAATTATTCCAGTTTATAGTTACGATACTGAAACTGACCATAATTCACCTGTTCTAGATTTGCATTTAAAGGAGAATCCGCCGTCTGCAACTTGGCGTAATAAAGGAAGAACGCAGCAGCCATTCCATACACATCACCCGAAAACGTCAGTGCGTTGGACAACGTGATATTCAGCATGCTGACTACGAATGAAAGCTGTAATGCGGCAAGAAGGTTGCCTTTATCCGTGCACTGACGCATGACCCAAATAAAGCCGCCATAGAACATCAGGACCACAACCGGAGTCAGGAACCCGTAGCGGTGATAGACCCCGAATATCCCAACGTCGGCGAGGTAGAAGTGCGAATTATAGACCCTTGAAAAGCCCCCATTCCATTGCAGGGACAGCGCGCCCATACCGAAGTAATTGTTGCTGCTGATAGCGTCGAGAATCACTGAGACAGTTGTGTCCCGTACCCCAGGTCCGGATGTCGCATCGAACAACAAGGCATCGAATCGTGCGAACTGCTCCTGGTAGAACTCAGGAACCAGAAGATACGACACCACCAGAACAGCCAGGCCAAGCGCACTCAGTTTCAACAGTGAGTCGATACGCTTGCGGAAAATCCATACTCCGGCCAGCGCCCAGACCAGCATGGTCTGGCGCGTCTGCATGACCAACCACAGGTAGGCGACGAAGTAGAGAAGGATTGCCAGCCGGCCGAGGGTGACGCGGTCCTTCATGCTGTACATCACCATGAACACGGCAATGGTCACGAACGGCGAGCCAATGCGGAAGCGATTCGGTCGCAGCAGATCCTCGTACTGCGTCCAGTCATCGACGGTAAAGGAGGCGATCTGGTTTTGAGGAATGATCCCAAAGTAGTACGCAAAGCCCAGCGTCGCGCAAAAGAGCGCGATATTTAGGAAGTATTTCGCCAGCTCTTCCTGGGTGGGAGAAGCCTTGATCAACAGGAACAGCGTCGGGAAGAACACCAGGTAATGAAAGAAGCGCCGCTCTTCCAGCAAGCCGTACGGCAACGGTTGGCCGAAGTTCAGGTTGGCGAGTACTGCAGAAATCACCGGCAACAGGCAGCCCATGAAGATGATCCACAGGCTGGTCTTCGATTGGTAAACCCACTTCCACGCCACGAACAGACAGGCCGTTGCCGCCACAACCAGCAGCAGGAACAGCTCCTGGAAGTACGCGATCCCAGCTCGCTTGTCATCCGTCAGGAAGAAGCAGGTCGAGTTCAGCAGTAACAGGATGAACAACAGATTCTTGTACGCCAGAACTTTCCTTAACAAGCGCTCTCTCCAGTATCCGATTGACGTGGCGAAACATAGAACCGAGCAACCCATCCTGATGACCTGGATGAGGCAGCCCACTGCGGCGAAGAAACATGCGCCATGGATGGACAACAGCAGCGGTAGAAAGGTCCGCTGCTGTCAAAATGCATCTAGGGCAGCCACTATTTCGGTCAGTGGCGTGCCTGATGCTGGTTTTCCACGAACCAGCGATAGGCGTCGAGCAAGCCGTCTTCCAGGCTGATGCTGGACTGCCAGCCCAGCGCCTGAAGGCGGGAAACGTCCATCAGCTTGCGCGGTGTGCCATCCGGCTTGCTGCTGTCGAACTTAAGCTCTCCCTGGTATTCGGTGACCCGCGCGATGGTTTCAGCCAGTTCACGGATGCTGCAGTCCACGCCAGTACCAACGTTGATGTGCGAAAGCATCGGCTGGGTATGGGCCTGGTAGGTTTCATCATCCAGCTCCATCACATGTACGCTGGCAGCGGCCATGTCGTCGACATGCAGGAATTCACGCTGGGGCTTGCCACTGCCCCAGATCACCACCTCATCGTCGCCACGCTGGGTCGCCTCGTGAAAGCGCTTGAGCAGCGCAGGCACGACGTGGCTGTTTTCCGGATGGAAGTTGTCGTTGGGACCATAAAGATTGGTTGGCATCACGCTGCGGTAGTCACGTCCGTACTGACGGTTGTAGCTTTCACAGAGTTTGATACCGGCGATTTTCGCGACCGCGTAAGGCTCATTGGTCGGTTCCAGCACGCCGGTCACCAGTGCCTCTTCTTTCATCGGCTGCTCGGCATGCTTTGGATAGATGCAGGACGAGCCGAGGAATAACAGCTTGTTCACATCGTTGACGTGGGCCGCGTGGATGATGTTCGCCTCGACCATCAGGTTCTGGTAGATGAACTCGGCCGGATAGGTGTTGTTGGCGTGGATGCCGCCCACCTTGGCCGAGGCCATGTAGACCTGATCGATTTTGTTTTCAGCAAAGAAGGCATTGACTGCCGCCTGATCGACCAGATCCAGCTCTTCACGACCGCGCGTGATGAGGTTGGTGTATCCCAGCGCCTGCAATCGGCGGACGATCGCAGAACCCACCATGCCGCGATGTCCCGCAACAAAAACACGTGCGTCACGATTCATATTCAATTCTCCACACTCACTGGGATTTCGAAGCCGTGCTCTTTGAGCAGGGCATGGCGCTGGGCGACTTTCAGGTCCTCGCGAACCATTTCGGCGCACATTTCCTGCACGCTGATCTCTGGCGTCCAGCCCAGCTTGTTCTTGGCGTTGCTCGGGTCGCCGAGCAATGTTTCCACTTCCGCTGGGCGGAAATAGCGCGGATCGATGCGGACAACCACGTCACCGACCTTCAATGCCGGCGCCTTGTTCCCTTCGATACCAGCAACGATGGCGCGTTCGTCGATACCGCTGCCTTCGAAGCGCAACTCGATGCCTAGCTCGGCGGCAGACCACTTGATGAACTCACGCACCGAATACTGCACGCCGGTAGCGATGACGAAGTCTTCGGCCTGATCCTGCTGCAGCATCATCCACTGCATGCGCACGTAGTCTTTGGCATGGCCCCAGTCGCGCAGTGCATCGAGGTTGCCCATGTGCAGGCAGCTCTCCAGCCCCTGAGCGATATTCGCCAGGCCACGGGTGATTTTGCGGGTCACGAAGGTTTCGCCACGGCGTGGGGATTCGTGGTTGAAGAGAATCCCGTTGCAGGCATACATGCCGTAGGCTTCGCGGTAGTTCACCGTGATCCAGTAGGCGTAGAGCTTGGCGACTGCATAAGGGGAACGCGGGTAGAACGGCGTGGTTTCCTTCTGCGGAATCTCCTGAACCAGGCCATAGAGCTCTGACGTGGAGGCTTGATAGAAGCGCGTCTTCTTTTCCAGACCCAGCAGGCGAATGGCTTCGAGGATGCGCAAAGCGCCCATACCATCGACATCGGCCGTGTACTCCGGCGACTCGAAGCTGACCGCGACGTGGGATTGCGCACCGAGGTTGTAGACTTCATCCGGCTGGACTTCCTGGATGATGCGGGTCAGGTTCGAGGAGTCGGTCAGGTCGCCGTAATGCAGGACGAAATTCTGATCTTCGACGTGGCGATCCTGATAGATGTGGTCAACCCGCTGCGTATTGAACGACGAGGCACGGCGCTTGATGCCATGTACCTCGTAGCCCTTTTCCAGCAGAAACTCAGCGAGATAGGAACCGTCCTGGCCAGTAATTCCGGTGATCAGCGCGCGTTTCTTTTCCATTTCAGAGTACCTGTAGGTTCCAGATGACGAGAGGGGTGTTGAGTTGATGTTGATAAGGCAGCGCAGCGGCGCCCAAGCGCCCTGCTCTGCCATGCAGCTGATTGAATCGATGGTTGGCTGCCGACGTTAACGAGGCGTTACCGCCCTGCCCGGGGCGGACAGACGGTCCGCTCATGCGAGCATCTCCTCGTACAGCGCCTGGTACTGACGGGCAATGACGGGGCTATCGAAGGTGCTGACGATCTTCTCGCGCGCGTTGAGCACGAGCTGCGGATAGTCCGCCTCGCCGGTGACCCATTCGACGCCTTCGGCTAACCCTTGAGCGTCGAAGGGGGCAGCCTTGTAGCCGTCGTGCTTGTGGCTCACGATGTCTTTGGGGCCGGTGGCGTCGAAACACACCACGGGGGTTCCGCAGCCCATGGCTTCGGCCAAGGTCTTGCCGAACGCCTCCATCAGGCTAGGCGCGATGAAGACATCTGCCGCCGAATAAAGCAGGCGCAGCGAGATGCTGTCATGCAGGTAGCCGAACGAGGTGTAATCGAACCCCAAGCCGTCGGCGACGGACTGGTCGAGCTTGCCGAAAAAGCACAGGTGGTACTTGGCCGGGTCCAGGTGCGTAAGCATCTCCAGATATTTGCCAAAACCCTTGTAGGTATCTTTCGCGCTGGTGCAGCCGGTGAGGATGATTTTCTTCTCGGTCTCGATACCAAGCAGTTGCCGCGCCAGCTGTTTGTCCAGCGGAAAAAACTCACTGGCATCGACGTTGTTGTGGATGGTGCGCACGTCGAAGTCGCGGAACAGGAGACTTTGCCTGGCCTGCTCGGACACCCAGTCGCTGATGCCGATCATCTTCATCGACTCGGGCAGGTACTTGTGCTTGCGGTTGAGTACGAAACGCGACAGGTCTCGGTCGGAGTTGCTGCCAAGCTGATCGCAACTGCCACAGCCGGTGGTGAATTTTTCACAGCCCATGGCGTAGTGGCAGCCGCCAGTCATCGGCCACATGTCGCGCATGGTCCAGACCATTGGCTTACGCAGCTTGGCGATATGTTTCATGTCGACGAAGCCACCGTTGACCCAGTGCAAGTGCACCACATCCGCCTCGCGGCACTCAGCGCTGTCCGTGAAGTCAGCACCCATGACGCCGGCGCTGAACATGCCCGACTGGCGTTTGCGATAGACGCTTGCGAACGCCTGGTCGGCCTGGCTTCTGGCGATACTGATGATTTTGTCTTTCTTGCTGCGGCTGACGGATACCACCGAGGTGTCGCCATGGGTTTCCTGGCTGTTGGTGTAGACGAGCGAGTCGACACCCAGCGAGCGCAAGCCCTGGTGCAGCCAGTACGCACCGCGCGCGGCGCCGCCAGTCAATTCGCCGGCGACCAAATGTAATACCTTCATATCAATCGAAACTCTCTTCTGGATGCTGCGCGTTCTGCTGAGCCGCATACCACCTGCGCGACGCAATCAGCACGATCACCATCAGCGACGAATAGATAACGATGCTGGCGACGGCGAAGGCCTGAACAGTGGCCAGTGCGGTGCCAATGAACAGCGCGCCACCGAACAGCGAAAGCACGCGCAAGCTGGTGCTGAAGATCTCGAACAGGAGGAAGCGGGCCTGCAACGACAGTGCTGGGACCGCGACCACGCACGGACGCGAAACAAAGATCACGTACTCGGCCAAGGCCAGCCAACGGGCGTACTCGCCAGCCACATGCCACTGGTCACCAAACACCAGCGCAAACAGCCATGGACCAAACACTGCTACCAGCGAAAACGGCACCAGGCCGACCAGACCCAGCGCGGCGGTAGCCTTCAGCAGCATCGCTGCGACCGGCTCGCGGTCGTGGATGGCACGGCTGATGCGCGGGTAATAGACATCGGCCACCGACTTTCCGATCAGATTGGTTGGCATCGTCAGCGCCTGCTTGCACAGGGCGAAGAAGCCCGCGGCAGCCGGCCCGAAATAAGCAGCAAGCACCAACGTCGGTAAATGCTGCGACACGGCGTTGATCAACATCACCGGCGCACGAAACCTCGGGAAGTCGCTGTGCCTGCGAGCCAGTTCGAGCATGCCAGGGCTGCTCTGCTCGGCGTCTTCCGCATGGTTATCCGCATGGGGTTTGGCGCGCAGCATGGCCAACGCGAGCATTGCCGCATGCAACGCTTGTTGCAGGGCGGTAGTGCAGACCAACACCAGAGCAGAGGACTGCACCAGACCCGCGACGGTCCGCATCGAGTTGAAGAACAACGAATGCCCCACCGCCACACTTGCGGTGATACGAAAACGCTGGGTGCGAAAAAGCCACTGCTGGCAAATCTCAAGCGCCGCGCCGCAGAACATCACGAACGGGATGAGCATCAGGTACGGCTGAATGATCTCGATCTCGAGCGTTCGGGAGAGCTGATCGCCAAAGAAGTACAGCGCCAGAGCGACCACTGTCGCCAGCGACAACGCAGTAGCCAGAGCCAATCGCACCAGACCTCGCGCATCGCCATCGCGCTTGGGCAGCACGATGGCAATGGGATAGGTCAGCGCCGCTACCGGAATCAGCATCATCGTGACGCTGAGAAAGGTGCCGAGTACCCCATACGCTTCCGGACCATAAATGCGGGTGATCACTGGCATGAACGCCAGGGTGATCGCCTGCGCACCGGCGGTGCCAGTCACCACGGTCAGGATATTGCGCAGCAACTTGCTGCGCATGCTTGCCTGCAGCAGTGCGGCCAGACGCTCTCTCACCGGAGACGAAGCGCGCCGCATACTGGACTGATCGATGGCGCTCACTCGCTGCCCCTCGCTCAGGCCTGGACTGGCTGACGGCCAATGCCGTAGTAGCTGAAGCCTTCGCGCTTGACCTGCTCGCGGTCGTACTGGTTACGTCCGTCGATGATCAGCGGTGTGTTCAGCAGGCGCTTGAGCGCACGGAAATCCGGGCGACGGAACGGCTTCCATTCGGTGACGAGGCACAGTGCATCGGCATCTATAGCGGCTTCGTATTGGCCTTCGACGATCTGCAAACGGCCGTCGGTGAACCAGCTCTCAGGGAACTCGCGGCGGGCAGTTTCACGAGCAACCGGATCGAACGCGCGGACCTTGGCACCGGCATTGATCAGGCTATTGATCAGCACCACGCTGGGCGCCTCGCGCATGTCGTCGGTGCCGGGCTTGAACGCCAGCCCCCAGACCGCGAAGGTGCGGCCGCTCAGGTCGCCATTGAAGTGGGTGGACAGCTTGTTGAACAGCGAATGCTTCTGCTGATCGTTGCGCGATTCCACTGCCTGCAGCAGCTTGGGCTCGAAGTCGTTCTGATGGGCGATGTTGATCAGCGCCTTGACGTCTTTCGGGAAGCAGGAGCCGCCATAGCCACAGCCGGCATAGATGAAGTGGTAGCCAATGCGCTCGTCAGAGCCGATACCCAGGCGCACATTCTCGACATCCACATCGAGGCGCTCGCAGAGGCTGGCGATCTCGTTCATGAAGGAAATTTTCGTTGCCAGCATCGCGTTGGCTGCGTACTTGGTCATTTCCGCATCGCGAATGCCCATGAACATGGTGCGCGGCCGATTGCGAATGAAGGGTGCGTAGAGCGCGCTCATCACTTGGCGAGCGTGCTCGTTGTCAGCACCGATAACGATGCGGTCCGGGTGCATGAAGTCGTTGACCGCTGCACCTTCCTTGAGAAATTCCGGGTTGGAGACGACCGAAAATTCGATGTCGACGCCACGCGCCTCAAGCCGCTCGGTGATCGCTGCGCGAACAAGGTCTGCCGTGCCCACAGGGACGGTCGATTTGTTTACCACGATCGCCGGGGCAGTCAACATGTCGCCAATCTGCTTGGCGACCTCCAGTACATAGCGCAAATCGGCGGAGCCATCCTCGCCTGGCGGAGTTCCTACCGCGATGAAAAACACTTCGGACTGCTCGACCGCCTCGGAAAGCGACGTGGTGAAGAGCAAGCGACCGGACTGATGGTTCTCGGTGACGATCTCTTCGAGGCCCGGCTCATAGATCGGCAGAATGCCCTGCTTCAGGTTATCGATCTTGGCCTTGTCGACGTCGACGCAGTAAACCCTGTTGCCCATCTCCGCGATACAGGCTCCGGTAACCAGTCCGACGTAGCCGCTTCCAACGACGGTGATATTCATAGCAGGATCCTCGATTCATACATTGATACAGGCGTGCCACGGCGCGACCCTTTTCGGTGGCCGTTGGCGCAATTTTTTCGCTTGGGCAGATAGTCAGTCCGGGGTGGGTCCATCGCATGGTTGGACACACCCCGGTAAAGGATTGACGAGCCGGTCGTCAGACCGTTTGTGGCTCGCTGTATCCGTAATGGTCGTAGTAGCCACGGAACTGACCGTTCTTCTTGGCTTTCTCGATATCGACGTAGTTGAGCACCACGCCGGTGACCGGCGCGTTGCTGTTCTGCAGCTGGCTCACCCCTTTCTGCACGTGAGGGATCAGCGTGCTATCGGACTTGACGACATAGATCACCGCATCAGCGAGCGTGGACAGCACAGCCGCATCACTGACCGCCTGGCTCGGCGGCGAGTCGATGATGATGCGGTCGTAGCGACCCTTGACCACTTCAAGCAGCTTGGCGAAACGCGGTGAAGACAGCAGCTCCAGCGGATTGGAGGGCACCGCACCGGCAGCGATCATGTCGACGTTGCCAACGGTCTGAATGCACTCCTCAAGCTTGGCGTTGCCGCCGATCAGGTTCACCAGGCCCGGCGTGCCCGGCTTGAAGTCGAACGCCTTGTCGAGGGTAGCACGACGCAAGTCGGCGTCGATCAACAGCACGCGATGCAGCTGGCCCATGGCGAACGCGAGGTTGGCCGATACCGAACTCTTACCTTCGCCCGGTGCGGTCGAGGTGATCACCAGTACCTGACGAGGCTGGCTTGCCTCAGTCAGTAGCAGGTTGGTGCGGATGGTCCGTACCGCTTCGCAGAACCGCTTGTCACCGCTGCGCTCGAACAGATGGCTGACTTCCTTGCGCAGCTTGCGTGGCACCTGCGGGACGATACCCATGACAGGCAGACCCAGCTTGGACTCGACCTCTTCAGAGCTCTTGAAGGTGTTGTCGAGAATTTCGCGGATGATCGCCTGGGCGATACCCAGCACCAGTGCCAGGAACAACGCCACCACCAAGATCAGCTTCTTGTTCGGCGCGCTGGCCTCGGTTGGCGGGATGGCTGCATCGACTACCCGAGCATTGGTAGAGCTGAGATCCGAGGTCGCGGTGGTTTCCTGCAGGCGGGTCATGAAGGTGTCGTAGAGCGCACGATCGCTTTCGACCTCACGCTGCAGGTCACGCACCTTGAACTCTTTACGGGAGATATCCTGAATCCGGCCCTTGTTCTCGTCGAAGGAGGCCTTCAAGGAGTTCTCATTGGCGAGGGCCAGCTGATAGTTACGTTCGATGCTGGCGACGACCTGCTCGACCTGCTGTTTCAGGCTGGCGGTGGCAGCATTGAGGTCCGACCGAGCAGAAACCATCGCCGGGTGGCGGTTGCCGTAGCGACGCGAAAGATCTTCGACACGCGAACGGGCATGGGCCTGGTCAGCTTTGAATTGCTGGATCAGCGGATGACCCAGAACGGCCGGCACGCTGGCCAGACGCTCCCAGCCCTGGCTGCGCATGGACTCAACCTGGCGGTACTGGCTTTCGGCTTCAGCACGCTGACGGCGCGCATCGATCATGCGATCACCAGTAAGCGACAGCTCGTTGGCACTGATGGTGCCTACACCATCGAGGTCGACCAGCCCTTCCGCATCGAGATAGGCCTGAAGGCGATCTTCCGAAGCCTGCAGGTTCTCACGCAGCGAAACCAGGCGTTCATTCATCCAGCTGGCAGCGGTCATCGACATGTCGACCTTCGCTTCCAGCTGCGCCTCGATATAGGCCTGCGCCAATCGGTTGGTGGCCTGTGCGGCAGTCAGGTTATCCGCCATGGATACCGACAGATAAACCAGCTGACTCTTGCCCTCGACCCAGACTGAAGTACGCTCCATAAACTGCTGGGTGGCGTAATCCATGACCTGCGCTTCGGTGATCTGCTCTGGCTCTTCGCCTGTGACCATATCGATCAGAGCGCCAACATCGACCAGCGGGCCCGGCTGCTGTCGCAGATCGAACTCGGGGTGTTCGGTCAGATTCAGATCGCGGACGACGCGCTCGGCAACGCCACGGCTCTGCATCAGGCTGAGCTGTGTCTGCAGATACTCGCTGAGCTCAACCGGGGTATCGGCCGCCGGCTGGAACGACAAAACCGGCGTGCCCTTGCTCTCGATTAGGACCGTGGCGACAGCCTTGTAGATCGGCGTCATGCGCGACAGCAGGAAAACGGTCAGCACCGCGACGACCGCCACGAGCAGGATGATCCCCCACTTGCGCGACCAGACTGCATGCCAGATTTTTTTCAGATCTATGAAGTCACTATCAGCCGCAGGCCCAGCGGGGCGCTGCCATGGTCGATCCGGGCGAACTGGGCTATTCATCAGAAGAATCCTTCATCGATGTTGATCGTGTCGCCAGGGCGAACCAGGGTGTTCATGGTGGCTTTCTCTTCCTCGCGGCTGCCTTGCGAGCCGCGCACGATAGTCATGCGTTTGGTCGAAGCACGCTCGGTCAGCCCGCCAGCAAGCGCGATGGCGCGGTCAAGCGTCAGGCCGGGCTGAAACGGATAGCCGCCTGGAAGCTTTACCTCACCGGCGATGTAGAACTCGCGGTAGTTGGCGACCGATACCGATACGCGCGGATCGACCAGATAGCCATCCTTCAGCTTCTCGACCAAGATGTTGCGCACTTCACCTGGGGTTTTGCCGTTGGCGTCCACCTCACCAATGAAGGGAAAGGTGAAAGTGCCAGCGTCCGTCAGACGAATCTCTTCGAAGGTCAGGTCCGGTTCACCATGCACATTGATGCGAATGACGTCCCCCGAGCCCAACTGGTATTGCGCAGCGGCGGCGCCGGCGCTGAACGCCAGCATCAGCAGCAGTGAAAAGAGTTTGAACATGTTCGGGATGCGCATCGGCGGCTCCTCCTTAGGCACTGGTTAACGTCCTACCCGGGCTCAGAGGCTCAGGTCGAAACTCAGCAGATAAACGTTACGGTCGTAGGTCTCCGAGCTCAGACTGGAGTCGTTTTCCGTCCTGAGATAGGAAAGGGTCACGTCGACCCAACGATCAGGTGACCAGGTCACGCCTGCGCCGTAGCCGGTGCGCTCATCGTCCCGGTTAATCCCTTCGTACTCGCGGTCCGAGAACCGATACAGCAGCTCGGTCGAGATCCGCGACGTCCATTCGTGGTCCCAGGAAGCAATGGTGGTCCAGTCATTGATGGTGCTGGCGCCGTAATCACCTTCGTCGAAGGCACGGCGAGAATTGACTGTGAATGCCGAATAGCTACGTGGCTTGTAGGTGACACCGACTTCCCACATGGGGCTGGTGAAGTCTTCGCGCTGATCGCTGTCGAAGTCCTTACGCTCGGCGCCCAGCTTGACTGTGCCGGAGGTCTTGGAGGTTGCATCCCAGGTGGCACCACCCAACAGCGCCACGTTGGTGCTGTCGCGCAGTGCGCTGGAGAGCTTGTAGTCATGATCGGTATGGCGAACTTCGACCAGCGAACGGGTCTTGGAACCCAGCCGATGGAACCAGATGGAGTTGAACATCAGGCTGTCGCGCTCTTCCGACGCGTTGATGTTGCCGCTGTTGTGGTAGCGGCGCTGCTCGTAGTGCGTGCCGAACTCAAGCTGGTTGCGAGCAGTGCGGGCTCCGAACCGATAGGCCGCCTGGGCAACGGCGG
>JAKUTK010000079.1 GCA_022448005.1 Pseudomonas sp. | reverse complement strand
CGGGGCGCACAGCCCCCTCCCCCCCGGTGACTCCCCCCTGCGGCGCCACTTCATGCTCCCCCCCGCCCAATTCCTCCCCAACCCCCACCTCACCCAACACCTGTAGGCCGGCCAACCCCCCCGCGACTCCAATGTCATCGAAGTGCACGTCAACCGCCTGCGCGGCAAGCTCGGCCGCGAGCTGATCGAAACCCGCCGCGGCCAGGGTTACCGCTTTGGCGGCGCCGCTTGAAGTCGATTCAGCGCAGCCTCAGTGTCGGACTGATCGCGGTGCTGCTGCTGGTCGGACTGCTGCTGGTCCAGAGCAGCCTCTGGTTGTTCGAATCCGGCCTGCGGCGCAACCTGGCCACCGATCTAAGGGAAGAAACCGAAGGCCTGTTGATGGCCGTGGTTCAGGGACCGGAGGGCTTTGTGCTCGATTCGAGCCGGCTCAACCCTCGTTATCAGCGCGCATTTTCCGGACACTATTTCCGCATCGACTTGCCGGCCCGCAGCTGGCGTTCACGCTCACTGTGGGATGCCGAACCGGCCTGGCCGGCTGACAACGGCATGGCCGACGATCTGCTGGGCGGCCCGCAGGAGCAGCGGCTGTTGGCCTATCGAGCCACCTATCGCCGCGACGGGCAAACCATCACCATCAACGTGGCGCAAGATTACACGCCCATCCTCAAAAGCTTTACCCAAGTCAGGCTCAGTGGCTTGGGACTGGTCGGCCTGGCGCTGCTGGTGTTGCTGTTGCTACAACGCTATGCAGTCAAGCTCGCCATGCGCCCGCTGGAGCGCGCGCGCCAGCAGATTGCGCAGTTGCAGCAGGGGCAGCGCCAGCAGTTGGACATCCAGGCGCCGGTCGAACTGCAGCCGCTCGTGGAACAGATCAACCATCTGCTGGCACACACCGACGACACCCTGAAGCGCTCACGCCATGCGCTGGGCAATCTCGGTCACGCGCTGAAAACGCCACTGGCGGTGCTCGGCAGCCTGATCCGACGCGAGGAACTCGCCGCGCATCCTGGGTTGCAGGCCAGCCTTGCGGAGCAGCTCGATCAGATTCAGCAGCGGGTCACTCGGGAACTGGGCCGTGCACGCCTGGCAGGCGAAGTGTTGCCTGGCAGCTATTTCGATTGCGCCGCAGAACTCGCGCCGCTGTTCGAAACACTGAGGATGATCCACCGTCGGGATCTCAACTTGCATTGGCACAGCCATGAAGGATGCCGCTTGCCTTGGGACCGTGAGGACATGCTGGAGCTGCTCGGCAACCTGCTGGACAACGCCTGCAAGTTCGCCCGATCGGAGGTGCGGCTGCAGATCGAGCAGCTGGATGACGGCTACTTCATTACGGTCGATGACGACGGGCCGGGCATCCCTGAAGCACGTCGCGAAGCCGTGCTGGAACGCGGTACTCGCCTCGATGAGCATGCCGAAGGACACGGTCTCGGGCTTGGCATCGTGCGCGATATCCTGGCCGCCTGGCGGGGTGAGCTATCACTTGAGGAGAGCGAGCTTGGAGGGCTCTGCGTACGCATCCGGCTTGCGATGCAAAGCCAAAGATCGTAGCGGATGACGCGGGGGTTACTGGACGCGCGCCAACTCGTTGCGCATGTCTTCCAGGATGGTTTCAACCAGCAGACCGTTCTGAACATGCCGGCCCGACATAACCCGAGTGGCCTCGGTGCCGTTGAGCGGATACCCGACACGAACCACCAGACAACCGTCTTCTTGCGGTTCTACACGGGTCTTGTAATCAGCCGGAAAGTTGTCGGCAAGGTGATGGGACAGGGTTTTCATGGGGGCCTCGTGCGCTGGGTCTGAAACAAAGACCCTGCTTTACACTCGCGATTCCAACCACTCATCGGATGACCGTTCGCCGACAACAAATTGTAAAGACCCTTCACTTCCGTTCGTTGGCACCGTAGGCCAGCCACGCCAGAACGCCCATCCCTGCAAAGGCGGTCAGCGAAAAGATCAGCGCATTCAGTAACAGGCTCATGGGCGTTCCTCTATCTGCTCGCTTGAAGTACGCCCTGAATATATGTAGCTTCGCACGACACGTCGAGTCACCCGATAGTCGCACGTAAACTTTTTCAACAGATGGGGCGCGCATGAAACGCAAGCAATCGATCAGTCAGGTTCGCTGGGATCTGGCACTGCGTTACCGGCTGATCGAGACGATTGCCTGGTGGGAAGGTCGCCTGACCACCGGCCATCTGATGCAGAGTTTCGGCATCAGCCGGCAGCAGGCCTCCAAAGACATCAACACCTACCTGAACGAGCATGCGCCGAAAAACCTTACATATGACCGTCATCTGAAGGGTTACAAGCCGAGCCAGCAGTTCGAGCCGCTGTTCATCGATGGCAGCGCCAGTGCCTATCTGCACCTGCTCGACCAGAACCGCGACCGCGCCCCACACATTGAGGGCCTGGCCCTGGCCTATGCCCACACCGAAGTGCTGCACATGCCTGACCGCAGCATCCGCCCCGAAGTGCTGCGCCCGATTCTCAAGGCCTGCCGCGAAGGGCTGCGGCTGGAAACCGAGTACGTCTCCCTCGCCCATCCAGACGTCGAGATCAGAGTGATGGCGCCGCACACCCTGGTGTTCACCGGCACCCGCTGGCATGTGCGTGCCTATTGCGAGAAGAACCGGGGCTTCCGCGATTTCGTCCTCAGCCGTTTTCGCGGCGAGCCGGATCTGATGGACTCAACCGAAAACAGCAGCGAGCAGGATGAGGCCTGGAACACGCAGGTGGATGTGGTCATCGAGCCGGATGTGCGGCTGAGCGAAGAGCAGAAGGCGATCATCGAAACTGACTACGGGATGCAGGATGGTGAGCTGCGCATCGCCACGCGTGGGGCGTTGGTGCAGTACGTATTGCAGCGGTATCAGATCGATCCGAATACGGTGTTGGCCAATGCGGCGGCGCAGCAGATTCAGGTGAGGAATCTGCAGGGGTTGAAGGGGTGGTTGTATTGATGGGGTTGGCGACTCGTACAGCTTTTCGTAGGAGCGGAGAGGGACGCCTAGTCCTTGCTCGCGATCAGGTGCACGCGCAGACCTGCGCGTACGACGCAGCGCCTTCCTCAGCCCGACGTGCAGGTTGCGCCTTGCACGGCGCGTCACTTTTTCTTGTGTGGCCAAGAAAAAGTAACCAAAAAGAAGGCCACCCCTGCATCCGGGTTTTGCTTCGCAAAACTTCCCTCGCTCCGGCGTTGCTCCGGGGGTCGTCGCGAAGGGACATCCATGTCCCATCACTCCTCGCTCGGCATCCATGCCTCGCGCCCCTCTGCGCAACGCCTACGCTCGGCCTCCTGAAGGGGACTCGGGACCGAGTCGTCTGCAAGTTTATTAATAGCGGGGGACCACCGCTTCGGTCGTTTGCTGATCAAAAATCTGTCAGGCGACGCCGAACGCCCCTTTCAGGAGGCCGAACGGAATCCGCGTGGAGGGGAGCGAGCGGCATGGATGCCGCGAGAGGCGTAAAGGGCCATGGACGGCCCTTGTACGCCGGCCTCCGGAACGCGGATGAAGTGAGGGAAGTCTCGCGCAGCGAGACCCGGATGCAGGGGCAAGCGTTTTTGCTTACTTTTTTCGCGTTTGAAAAAAGTGAGTCGCCCAGCAGGGCGAAACCAATGCGTCAGCCAACGCCGTTAATAGGCCATACCTCACGTAGCCCAAGCCCCAAACCCTCTCGCCCAAGCCCGTTCCTCCAAAAGCACTATCTACCGAAGCAGTTCGAAAACTTTGCGTCCGGACCGCTGAACCCAGTCGCGCCCCGCCGCACCTTCAACCTAAAAAGACCCCTCGTATGCGCCTGATCCACACCTCCGACTGGCACCTCGGCCAGACCCTCCACGGCCAGGAACGCGACTACGAACACGCGCAGTTCCTCGTCTGGTTGCTCGACCAGCTCGCCCAGCACCAGCCCGATGCCCTGCTGATCGCCGGCGACATCTTCGACACGGTGAACCCGCCCCTGAAAGCACAGGAGCGCCTGTACGACTTCATCGTCCGCGCCCATGAAAAGCTGCCGCAGCTGGACATCGTGATGATCGCCGGCAACCACGATTCCGGCGGGCGCATCGAGCTGCCTGGGCCGCTGATGCGACGCCTCAATGCCCACGCTATTGGCCGTATCAGCTGGATCGCCGAAAACCAGCTTGACCACAGTCGTCTGCTGGTGCCGCTGCACAACGCCAAGGGCCAGGTGGCCGGCTGGTGCCTCGCCCTGCCCTTCCTGCGCCCGGCGGAAGTCACCGGGGGTGGTGCAGGGGATGACTACATGCTCGGCATCCGACACGTTCACCAACACCTGATCGCCGCCGCCGAAGAGCAGCGCCAGCCCGGCCAGGCGTTGATCGCCATGAGCCACGCGCACATGGCTGGCGGCGCAGTCTCGGAAGACTCGGAGCGCAACATCGTCATCGGCAATGCCGAGGCGCTGCCGGCAAGCCTGTTTCCAGAACCCATCGCCTACGTTGCCCTCGGCCACCTGCACAAACCGCAAAAGGTCGCCGGGCAGGAGCGCATCCGCTACAGCGGCTCGCCCTTGCCGCTGTCGTTCGGTGAGATCAATTATCCGCATCAGGTGCTGCTGGTCAGCTTCGATGGCGATCAGCTCGCCGGCGTCGAGCCGCTGCCCGTTCCTCGGGCCGTGGAGATGATCCGTATTGGTCGCGCCCCGCTGGCCGAGGTGATCGGCCAGCTTGAAGCGTTGCCCCCGCTGGGCCTGTTCGCCGAGAACCTGCCCTGGCTTGAAGTGCGTGTGCAGCTCGACGAGCCGCTTCCAGACCTGCGTCAGCGCATCGAAACGGCGATCACCGGAAAGGCTTGCCGGCTGGTGCGCATCGCCAGTGAATATGCAGGGAAACGCGGTGAGGCCGACTCGGAAGTGCTGCTCGGCCTCGACCAGATCACCCCGCAAGAGCTTTTTGCCCGCGCCTGGGAGGAACACTTCGGCAATCCGCCCGACGATCAGGCGCAGGAGGATTTCGCCAGCCTGCTCCAAGGCGTCGAGTTTGCCGGTGAAGGAGACACGCGATGAAAATCCTCGCCATTCGCCTGAAGAACCTCGCCTCGCTGGCCGGCGAGCAGGTCATCGACTTCACCGCCGAACCCCTGGCGAGCGCGGGCCTGTTCGCCATCACCGGGCCCACCGGTGCCGGCAAAAGCACCATCCTCGATGCGCTTTGTCTGGCGCTGTTCGGCAGTACACCGCGGCTCGACGGCGCTTCCCTGTTGAGCAAGGTGCCGGACGGCAAGGACGAAATAGGCAGCGGCGATGAGCGCAACCTGCTACGACGTGGTTGCGCCAACGGCTATGCCGAAGTGGATTTCATTGGCGTCGACGGCCACCGCTACCGTGCCCGCTGGGAGGTCAAGCGCGCACGGGAAAAGATCGACGGCAAGTTGCAAGCCAGCAGCCAGAGCCTGCTCGACCTGGACCGCGACCAGCTACTGGCCAGCGGCAAGAAGCGGGAATTCAAAGAGCTGCTCGAAGCCAAACTCGGGCTCACCCTGGCGCAATTCACCCGCGCCGTGCTGCTGGCGCAGAGCGAGTTTTCCGCCTTTCTCAAGGCCGATGACAACGACCGCGGCACGCTGCTGGAAAAGCTGACCGACACGGGCCTCTACAGCCGCCTGGGCCAGGCGGCGTTCGAAGCAGCCAAACGAGCCCGCGAAGCACTGGCCGCCTTGCAGCAACAGGCCGGCGGCGTGCAGCCGATGGACGCCGAGGCACGTGAGGCGCTCGAAGTACAGGCTCAGGAGCAACAAGCCGAGCTTCGAGACCTCCAGCAAGGTCTCGAAGCGCTTAAACAGCAGCGCCAGTGGTTGCAGGATCTGGCGCGACTGCAACAAGAGCGTGACGCCGCCCAGCGGCAACTCAGCGAGGCTGAGGAAGAACAGCAAAATCTGGCAGACGCCCGGCGCATCCTCGGACTGTTCGAGCAGCTGGCGCCGCAACGCCATCGATTCATCCGTGAGCGCGAACTGGGTCCATTGGTAGCCAAGGTCGAGGAGACGCTTGCCCGTCACGCCCGGGAGCACGCCGCCGTACAAAAACGCCTCGAAACGCTGGAACAGGCCTGCCGAGCTTCTACCGAGGCGCTGAAAGCCGCCGAGCATGGGTTGAAAGCAGCCGAACCGCGACTGGCTGTAGCGCGCCGTGAAGAGGAGCGTCTCAGCCATCTTCGCACCGATCTGCGCGACGCCCAGAAACAGGCCGAACAGGCCGAAACATCCAGCAGAACGGGTGAACTCACGCTCGCCCAGCTACGCCAACATCAGCAACAAGCCGCCCAGCAACTCGCCACCCTGACCAACCAACTCGCCACCAGTGCCGAACTGCAACCGCTTTGCGCGGCCTGGAGCGGCTACCGGCCGCGCCTGCAACAGGCCGTACAGATCGCTGCTCGACTACAGCAAGGCCGTCAAGAACTGCCCGCACTGGAAGCCGCTGCCAAATCCGCCGAAACGGCGCAAAACAGTGCCAAAGCGGCCCTGGACGCGCTGCAGAAGCAGATCGGAGGCGACACCAGCCTCGGCGAGCAACTGGCGCAACTGACGACGCGCCTTGGGACGCTTCGGGAAACCGAGCGTGGGTTCGAAAGCCTGTACAGCCTCTGGTCCCGCCAGCAACAGTTAACCAGCCAGCAGCGCACGCTACAGAGCGAACAGAGCAGTCAGCAAGACGAGCTGGGAAGGCTCACCGATGCGGGCAAGCTCGCCCGTGTCGAGCGTGACGATGCAGAAAAAGCATTGAAGGTGGTGCAGGCGTTACTGGATCGACAGCGTCTGGCCCGTAGCGTAAACGTCGAGGCCTTACGTGCCGCGCTGATAACGGGCGAGCCATGCAGCGTTTGCGGCAGCACCGAGCACCCCTGGCACGACGGCGAGGCACTGATTGCCGCGCTCGATCAACAGGACGAGCGTGAAGTCGAGCAAGCGCAACTGCAACTCAAGGCCCAGGACGAAAAGCTGCAAGCCCTGCGTGACCAGCACATTGCGCTCACCACCGGCATCAAGCAGAACGGACAACGGCAAGCGGAACTCACCGGCGACCTGGCCAAGCTCGACGCTCAACTGGCAGAGCTGCCCGTCTACGTAGAACTGCAAAACCAGCCGGAAGGAGAACAGCAAACCTGGCTCGACAGCCGCATAGCTTTGCTTAGGTCCGACATCGCAGGGGCAAATAACTGGCAGCGCGAGCTGCTGGAGTTGCAACAGCAAACCGATACTCTGCAGAGTGCCTGGCAGAGTGCACGTGACACCTGTGTGCAGGCCACACAGATGCTCGCCGCACAGCGCGACGCCATCGTCCGCGATGACGCACGGCTCGAGGAAGAGCTGGCCGAATTTGCTGAGGTTTTGCCGACAGCCATGCTCGAACGCTGGCGGGAAAAACCGGCCGATACCTTTATGCAGCTGGACGGCAAGGTTGAAGCCCGGCGCCAGCAGGTCGATCAGCAATCGGAATTGGCCGAGGAGCAGCAGCAGCGCCAGACCGCACTGGAGCGCGAGCAACTGCAACAACAGCATCGAATGGAGCAGCACAAGACTTGCACCGACCGGCTCGCGGAGCTGGAGAGCCGCGAGCAGGCCTGTCGGCTCGCGCTGAACGACAGTCTTGGCGAGCAACCCAGCGCCCAGGCCTGGCAACAGCACCTCGACAGCGCAATCCAGACTGCTCGCCAGCAACAAGCCGAGGTCGACCAGCAGTTGAACGAGGCGCAACTTGAACTGACCCGACTCGCCAGTGAACAGCAGAGCTGCAGCCAGCGCCGCGACGAATTGCTGGTCGAACGTAAAACGCTCGAAGAAGACCTTGCCGCCTGGCGCGCCACCCAGCCTGACCTGGACGATGCCACCCTGACGCAACTGCTGCGGCTGGACGACGCCTTGCTCAGCGAAGCCCGCGAGCAACTGCGTGCCAATACTGAACAGCTTGCCCGTGGCCGCGAGCGACTGGACGGCTGCGAGCAACGCCTGACAACACATCAGGCTGGGCAGCCGAACCTACCGGACGCCGACGCCTTGGAAATACAGTTCAGCGCTCAGCAAGCCAGCTGCGAGAGCGCCGAGCAGCGCAGCACCGAGACCCGCGCCGCGCTGCTCGACGATGATCGCCGACGCAACCAAAGCCAGGCCTTGCTTCAGCAAATCGCCGATGCCACGACTGAAAGCCAACGCTGGGGCCGCATCGCCGCGCTGATCGGCTCCAGCGATGGCGGCGCCTTCCGCAAGATCGCCCAGGCCTACAACCTCGACTTACTCGTGCAGCACGCCAATGTGCAGTTGCGCCAGCTGGCTCGCCGTTATCGGCTCAAGCGCGGCGGCAGTCCGCTGGGCTTGCTGGTAATGGATACGGAGATGGGCGACGAGCTGCGCTCGGTGCATTCACTGTCGGGCGGTGAGACCTTTCTCGTGTCCCTGGCATTGGCGCTGGGCCTGGCCTCGATGGCGTCGAGCAAGCTGAAGATCGAATCGCTGTTCATCGACGAAGGGTTCGGCAGCCTCGATCCGGAGTCGCTGCAAATCGCCATGGACGCGCTGGATTCGTTGCAGGCTCAGGGCCGGAAGGTGGCCGTGATTTCCCATGTGGCCGAAATGCATGAGCGCATCCCGGTGCAGATCCAGGTGCAACGGCAGGGCAACGGCCAGAGCGGATTGAAGATCGTCGGCGGAGCGGGCATTTAGGACTAGACAAATCGGGTGGCCAAGGTGCACTGCGCCTTGCTTTGCCGTTAGCCAGCAGCGCTTGTGAACGCCCTTAGCACGCGCTGGCCGAATCAGACATGCCGACGCTGGAGCAGCATCGCCGCCGTAAGCAGGCTGAAAGCGAACCCGGCAGACGCCGCTTGTGGCTGCGCGCCGAGGTTCGCACGAGAAGGGATGAAACGGGCTCACCGCTTGTGACCGTGCGCCTGCTGTGACGACAGGTCGTCACAGGCACAGGCAGCTTACGAACCCAAGCTTTCAACAAGCTGTCGACAGTTCTGAACACCACGGAATCCAGACACCATGCCAGGCACCAGCCGCACCACCGAGCAGTTGCAGGCCATGCACGAGCAAGGTTTCGTGTTGCTGCGTGGCATCGTGACGCCACAACAGGTCGAAGCGGTACGCGCGGCCATCGATCGCCTCGAACCTATTCACTGGGACTACCAGGGCTTGGTCGACGACCATTACAAATGCGTGTTCAACCGCGACCCGTTCTGGCTGCCCCTGCTGGATCTCCCAGGGGTGATCGAACTGGCGGAAGCCTGTCTCGGCGAGGATTGCCATGTCATCGGACAGACTGCCTGGCGCAGCCATCCGGGCTTTGTCGGGGGAGACCTGCATGCCGATTACCTCGCCATGGAGCTACCCGAGCACGTGGTGCACGCCCCTGACTTCGACCTGCCGATGCAGGTCTGCACGGCACACCTCTATCTCAACCGGATCGATGCCGACCTTTGCCCTACCCTGGTGATACCCGGCAGCCACCGGGCCGGTCGCAAGCCTCGCCCGGGCGAAACGCATTGGAAAGGTCGCGAAGTACAGCCGGTACTCTGCGAAGCCGGTGACATGCTGCTGTTTCGCAGCGACCTCTGGCACGCCGGCAGCCGCAATCGCACGACTGACCACAGCCGCTATCTGCTGCAGATGCATTACGGGAGGCGGATGGTGGCGCAGAAGTTCTCGCCCTATCTGCAGTGGCGATTCAACCCCGATGTGCTCGCCGCGGCCACACCGAGACAGCGCCGCCTGCTCGGTGAGCATGAGCCGTCGGAGTACGATTGAGCCGGTTCGCGGCGTCTGCCCCAGGGTCGACCGCAGCCAGCGCCTTAGACTGGCACAGCCTCTGCATCGAACTGAGCGCTCAGCCGCAACATGCGGCTCGCCCAATCAAGTCGATGAGGATCGCGCAATGATTTCCTGCCGTAGCCAAGTGACCCAGATGATCGTTTCCGCCAAGGTGCGCAAGAAGCTGAAATGGGCCCAGATAGCCGAGTCCATCGGCATGTCCAAGGAGTGGACCACCGCGGGTTGCCTTGGACAGATGGCCTTCGACAAGGCCCAGGCAGAAACCCTGGGCAAGTTGTTCGAGCTGTCGGACGAAGCCATCGCCTGGCTACAGATCGTGCCCTATAAAGGGTCACTGCCGACCTCGGTGCCCACCGACCCGCTGATCTACCGCTGGTATGAGCTGGTCAACGTGTATGGCAGCACCATCAAAGAGCTGATTCACGAAGAGTTCGGCGACGGCATCATGAGCGCCATCGACTTTTCCATGGACATCCAGCGCCAGCCCGATCCCAAGGGCGACCGGGTGAATGTCGTCCTGTCGGGCAAATTTCTGCCCTACAAGAGCTACTGACCCGCGTATAGGAAACCTCTCAAGCGGCGCGTCAGGCTCTCGACTCGGCAAGCGAAAGGTCGGTCGCCGCGAGGTATCAACGGTGGCGTCGCGAACGAACCTAGTGTGCAGCCACCCCGAGCAACTGCGTGCTGGCCTGCTGCTCCTGGTGTTCAGTCAGCTGCAGCTGCGTCAGATAGGCGGCCAGCGCCTCTATGTCCGCCTCGGACAACTGGCCTGCGATGCCAATCATGACTGAACCGGCTCGGCTCGGATCATTGCTGCGGAAACGGCCCAACGCCTTGCGAATGTACTCATCAGACTGCCCAGCCAGGCGTGGCATGGTCTCCTTACCTTGCGCATGGCTGCCGTGGCAGGCGGTACAGGTGCGCTGAAACATCGCCTCGCCACGCTGGACCAGCGCCGCATCCGGCGCAACGGTGGCAGGCTCGACCTTCTGCTGACTGAAATAGACGGCTATGTTGACCCGATCCTCCAGGGTCAAGCTTTTCGCCAGTTTCGACATCACGAAATCGACGCGCTCGCCTTTGGCAAACTTCTCGAACGAATGGAACAGATAGACAGGATTCTGCGAGGCCAGATTGGGAATGTGCGGGCGCTTGCTATTGCCGGTTTCGCCGTGGCAGTAGCCGCAAAAAAGCGCACGCTCCTGGCCGGCCTCATACGCCTGCTGACGTCGTGCCGCGTCTTCCATCAGATAGTTGAAGCGCTCCATCGCCTCCTCGCTGGCGTGGGCGAACGGAACGAGGCAACTGAGCAGAAGGAGGCTGAATAAACGCATGGCTAGTCCGGCGTTGATGGTTTGTGAGGCGTGTATAGCAGCCACTGAACTATAAGGAGAAAATCAGTCGAGGTACTGGCGCAGGTCAATAAAGCCTCACACACACGCGGCACCTCGCCAGACCCGAGCACCGGTTCGCAATATTCATTCGCTGCACGGCGCGCAGTGCAGCGGCTGGGCCTGTGCGACCTTGCAGTCGACAATTGAACAGCCGGCGACACACCACAACGACCTGCGCGCTATTGCCACATTGACCACCCGAAAAAAAACGGCTGACGACTCAGATTTCTGGGCCACAGCCACCTCGCATTCGACTAAAGTAGCAGCCCTTTTTGCCAGCACGAGCCGCGCACCATGCTTGATGGACATGCCGAACTGACCATGACCGTACTGATGACCCCGGACAAGGCCAACTTTTCGGGCAACGTACATGGCGGCACGCTGCTGAAATACCTGGACGAAGTGGCCTACGCCTGTGCCAGCCGCTATGCAGGTCAGTATGTTGTAACGCTGTCGGTCGACCAGGTGAATTTTCGCCAACCGGTGCATGTTGGCGAGCTGGTGACCTTTCTCGCCTCGGTCAACTATGTCGGCAACACTTCGATGGAGATCGGTATCAAGGTGATCACCGAAGACATCCGGCAAAAAACCGTGCGGCATACCAATAGCTGCTTCTTCACAATGGTGGCGGTAGGTGAAGATGGTCGCCCTGCCACTGTGCCGGCACTGGAGCCGAGAACACCCGACCAGAAGCGTCGCTTCGCCCAGGCCCAGCAGCGCCGGCAGATTCGTCGGGAGCTGGAAGAGCGCTACCGCGCACTCAAGGACGATTACTGAGCCCTGCTCGCTGCCCCTACGCCGTCGCACCGGCGGGGGGATGGGCCTCTCCGTTTTGTCGGCAAGTCTCCATGCCCTGGGCGCAAAGCCCACGAGCCGATAAAACCCTATACAATCCGCGGTTTTTCGCACTGCCAATGAGGATCCGCCGTGAGCGCTTTGCCAGCCTGCCCCCAATGCAATTCCGAATACACCTACGAAGATGGCCAGATGCTGGTCTGCCCGGAGTGCGCCCACGAATGGTCGGCTAACGCTGCAGAGTCCGCCGGTGAAGACGAAAAGCTGATCAAGGATTCGGTCGGCAACACGCTGCAGGACGGCGACACCATCACCGTGATCAAGGACCTCAAGGTCAAGGGCTCGTCGCTGGTGGTCAAGGTGGGCACCAAGGTCAAGAACATCCGCCTGGTCGACGGCGACCACGACATCGATTGCAAGATCGACGGCATCGGTGCGATGAAGCTGAAGTCGGAGTTCGTGCGCAAGGTCTGAAGCGAAAAGCTTCGCGCCGGGGGCGGCCCTCCCACATAAGCAAAAGAACCACACCGCGCGCTCTGGTGGGAGGCGCGCCCCGCGGCGAATGCAGTCCATAGGGTGGATCGCGCTTCATCGATTCACCGAGCGGAACCACGGTGGATGTAGAAGGCGACATCCACCGTACGGTCCTGAAGTCGGAATTCGTGCGCAAGGTTTAACGGCAAATCCCCCGGATTATTGGGGCGTATCGTAACGCTGCCGTCTTGTAGGAGCGAGCTTGCTCGCGAATTGGCCATAAAAGCTTCGCCAGCGAGCTGGCTCCTACAAAAAAGCGGGACCGCTCGACCTCACGTTCGCTTAGAAGCGTGTACGAACATCAGCTTCTGGTCCGTAGGGTGGATCGCGCTTCATCGATCCACGGAGCGGAGCCACCGTGGATGTAAAAGACGACATCCACCCTACGGTCCGATAGAAGCTAGCCTACTGGCGATCGGTGCTCGATTGCTCCCGATGCCAGCATAGATAACTGGATCAGGGCGTGAGGTACGACGACCTCGTCAGGCCCAGCCGCAACGCATCGATGTACTGGGTGCGTTCCTTGGCGCTGAGCCGCGCGCTGGACACCTTGTCGCGGTAATAGGTCATCAGCTCCTCGGGCGAGAGGTGCACGTAGCGCAGCATGTCTTCGATGGTGTCGTGGGTCTCGATACCGGCGTGATAGAAGCTGCCATCCTCACGCTGATAGACGTTGACCGAATCGGTGTCGCCAAACAGGTTGTGCATGTCGCCGAGAATTTCCTGGTAGGCCCCTACCAGGAACACCCCGAGGAAGTATTCCTCTCCCGCCTGGATCTCATGCACCGGCATGCTGTTCTCGATGCTCTGCTCGTCCACGTAATGCTTGATCTTGCCGTCGGAGTCGCAGGTCAGGTCTTGCAACACGGCGCGGCGCACCGGCTCCTCGCTCAGGCGCTGCAACGGCACGATCGGCAGGATCTGATCGATCGCCCAGGTATCCGGCAGGCTCTGGAACACCGAGAAGTTGCAGATGTACTTGTCGGCCAGCTTGTCATTCAACTCGTCGAGCACCGCACGGTGCGACCGCTGACGGGCCTTGAGCTGGTTGTACAGCCGGCGACAGATGGCGAAGTAGCTCTGCTCGGCCAGCGCCTTTTGCGCCAGGCTCAGCTTGCCGGAAGCGTATTGCGCTGCGGCCTCGCTCATGTAGTGAGTGGCGCGCCAGTAGGTCTCGGTAACCATTTCAGGATCGGTTGGACCGAGCAGATCGGCCAGCGCCTGGACGATCTCGGGCAGCTCGTCGTAGTTCTCGATGGTCGGCGCTTCATCGTTGTGGCGCTCGAAGTCGGTCACCTGCATCACCAGCACTGCGTGGTGCGCAGTCATGGCTCGGCCGCTTTCGGAAAAGATATGCGGGTGCGGCAGTTCCTGCCGATCGCAGAACTCCTTGAGCATCCCGACCACCGTGCCGGCGTACTCATCGATGTCGTAGTTGATCGAGCTGGCATTGCGCGAGTGCGTGCCGTCGTAGTCGACGCCGAGGCCGCCACCCACATCGATATGATCGACCGGCAACCCGAGCGCGCGCAGCTCGGCGTAATAACGAATGGCTTCACGGAAGCCGTCACGGTAGTCCGCCAGGTTGGCAATCTGCGAGCCCATGTGGAAGTGCAGCAAGCGCACGCCCTGCTCGACGCCCGCCGCGCGAAAGCGCTCGATGACGGTCAGCAACTGCGCAGCGGACAGACCGAACTTGGACTTTTCACCACCGGTGTCGGCCCACTTGCTCGAAGCCAGTGAGGACAACCGTACGCGCAAGCCAACCTGCGGGATGATCTTCAGCTCCGCCGCTTCCTCGATCACCATGCCCACTTCGGACATCTTTTCGATGACGATGAACACGTTGTGGCCGAGCTTCTGCCCCATCAGCGCCAAGCGGATGAATTCGCGATCCTTGTAGCCGTTGCAGACGATGGTGCCGCCCTTCGGTGCCAGCGCCAGCACCGCCATCAGCTCGGGTTTCGAGCCTGCTTCCAGGCCGATCGATACATTCTGTGTAGCGATGATGTTCTCGATCACCGCTTCCTGTTGGTTGACCTTGATCGGGTACAGCGCGGTGTATTTGCTCTGGTATTCGAGGCGCTCGATGTTGGCATCGAAGGCACCGGTCAAATGACGTACCCGATCCTGCAGAATATCCGGGAAACGCACCAGCAGCGGCAAGGTCAGCCCGGCATCGCGCAACTGCTCGATCAGCCCGGTGAATTCAACGGCCGCGCCATTGGGTCCTTGTGGGCGCACTTCGACGTGACCGTCATCACTGATCGAAAAGTAGCCTGCACCCCAGTGGCGAATGCCATAGACGCTACGGCTGTCCGCTGCGGTCCACTGACTGCCGTCATCTTTACGTGTGCGTCGTACGGGCATCTAGACCTCCTGAGAATGGGGATGAGTCTGTCGAGCTTAGCGCGACAGCGGAGCTATCCGGTTTGGACAGCCGACGCGCCCGGAAATAAGCGCACGCGCCTGATTGAGTCAGATCGGACGTTCAACCGCCCGATTTCTTGGCCTTGAATCCGCGCTTGTTCAGTTCGTCGATGAGCAACTGGACATGATCACCCTGGATTTCGATCACGCCCTCCTTGAGTGCGCCACCGGTACCGCAACGACGCTTGAGCGCACTGGCCAGCTCCTTGAGCTCGACCTCCGCAAGCGGCACACCGGTTACCGTGGTGACCGTCTTGCCGCCGCGACCTTTGCTCTCCCGGCGCACGCGCGCGATGCCGTCACCCTCAGGTATCAGCGCTTGCTTGCAGACGCAGGCATCCAGCGGTTGACTGCAATCCGGGCAGTGACGCCCCGCATCGGTGGAGAAGACCAGACCACCTAGTCCGGAAAGGGATGTGGTTTTCTTGGCCACACGCAACCTCATGAGTGTAGAAATCGGCGCGACAAGGCTCTGCGCCACAAAGCCGGATAATTTAACAGCAAAACCGGCACACCCGAAGGGCTGCACAGCGCTTTGCCACAAACACCGCCGGATAGCACAGCAGCTACGCACTGACTATTGAATACTGCACTCGGGCTACCGAAAGGCCAGCGATTTGACGCGAGAACGAGCGCCTCACACCCACTGATAGATGACGTGTGAGGCGCAACCTACTGCGGGCGACTATGTACAACCCGGGAAAGGTTTCGATGCGACGGGCGCACAATGAAACGCCTCATTTGAACATCGAAACCAGCTAGTTGCAGGGCTGGCACGCATGGCGCGCACCAGTCCTGGGCAATGTCACAACCGACCCGCAGGGGCGTAAGGCTCGGGATCGATGCAGGGCGACCGATTCAGCATCAGATCGACCAACAGCTGACATGAAGCCGGTGCAAGCACTAGTCCGTTTCGGAAGTGCCCGCAGTTGAGCCAAAGCCCATCATGCTCCGGCACCGGACCAATATACGGAATGCCGTCCGGCGAAGCAGGACGCAGACCCGCCCAATGCTTGACCACCTCAGCATCGGCTAGCCCAGGAAGCAAATCGACAGCGGTCGCCTTGAGACTTTCCAGCGCATCTTCGGTCGGCGTCTTGTCGAACCCCACGTCCTCCAACGTACTGCCCACCAGAATGTGGCCATCACGCCGCGGAATCGCATAGCGCCGCTTGGCCAGCACCATGCTCGGCAGGAAGTCCTCGGCGCACTTGAACAGAATCATCTGCCCTTTCATGGGCTTGACCGGCAATTCCAGCCCCAGGGTTGCCAGCAGATTCCCACTCCAGGCACCCGCAGCCACTACAACCCGATCCGCCCGCATCTCACCCTGCGCCGTCTGCACGCCTACGATACGCGTACCTTCACGAACGAAACCGCTAACAGGGCAATGCTCGATGATCGTGACATTGGGCAGCTTCGCCAAAGCTGCACGCAGCGACTGCAGCAAACGGGGATTACGGACGTTGGCGACGCCTGGCATGTACACCGCCTTTGAGAAACCCTCCCCAAGCGAAGGCACAGCGGCATGGACCTGCTCCATGTCTACCGGGTGCAGCGGCCGACCATGGCGGCGTGCCCAGGCCAGGGCTTGGTCTTCATCCTCCAGATCCAGCCAGTAGAGGCCAGTCTCGTGAACCTCCGGGTCGACCCCGCTCTGCTGCTTCAACGCCTCGCCAAGCTTTGGATAGTAGTCCTGCGACCAGTGCGCCAGCGCACTGATCGAAGCGCTGTATCGCCAAGGATAAAGCGGAGAAACGATACCCCCACCGGCCCAGGAGGCTTCAGTGCCCGTCTCGGATGCTTCGAACAAGGTAACTCTCATTCCATTCGCGGCCAAACCATAGGCACTCAACAAGCCAATGATTCCGCCCCCAACCAGCACCACACTTCTTTCTTCAAAACTTGGCATTCGAAAAATTCGCTCTACACTGATTCGCTAGTGTTAACCCAACACTCTAGAAAGGAAGCTAGAATCATGGAAAGGATGCACGGCCAAACACTGGTCGAGCTGATGGTTTGCCTATTGATTGGCGGCATCATGCTCACCTTGGCATTACCCGCCTTCACCTCAACTCTGCAACGCAACCAGCAGACGCAAGCCGTCAACCAACTGCTTGGCGCCCTGCATTATGCCCGCAGCTCGGCAGTGATGGGACGCAAGACCATCGCACTCTGCTCCGGTGATGCCCCCTGCAACCCCGAGCAGACCTGGCAGAACCAGCTGCTGATTTTCAATGACCTCAACAAGAACGGCCAACTCGACAATGGTGAGGCCCTGCTGCAACAACTCCCCCTGTCGAAAGGCTATAGCTGGTACTGGTCAAATTTCCGCAGCCGCCCCTATATGCAGTTCGAGGCCGACGGGACTACCCGGGCACTGAACGGCACGCTCACGCTTTGCCATGCAGACACCCCTACCAGGCAAATCGTGATCAATTTAACAGGCCGAGCGAGACTTCAAGCAGCGCCAGGCAACACGCGCTGCAGCTAAAATGCAGTTCGTCGCCCTATCAGCTCGCTTGTCCAGCAACCGATACGTTTTCCGTAGCCGTAGCTTAGGGTTCACATGGGCTTCCGCGGAAACATAGCAATGCACCAGCGCAGCAGTGGATTCACCTTGATTGAACTGATGATCGTAATCGCCATCGTCGCAGTAATCGCCAGCTATGGCATCCCGCGGTTCAATTCGATGATGCAGAACGGTCGACTTTCTACTCAGGCCAATGAACTGCAAGGTTTGATGCAGTTGGCTCGCAGCGAAGCGGTGACCAACCGCGTCATTACCCGTGTTTGCGGCAGCACTGACCAGACCACCTGCAATACCAATAGCTGGGAGCAAGGGGCCATGGTCTTTCGAGACAATGACGGCAATGGCAGCGCTGCCGCCGCCGAACTCGTCCGCGTGATGCCAGCAGTGACCAACGGCAACACCATCCGAGGGGTCAATGGTGCCATTAGTTTCCTGACTGACGGAACACTGGTAGGGGGAGCGATGCTGCGCATTTGTGATGATCGTGCCGAGCCCAGCTCCAGACAGATTCGGCTGAACACATCCGGACAAAGCCGCATCAGCAGGGGCAACGCACAGGGAGACGTTGTATGTCCTTAAGGATAAAGAAGCAGAACGGCTTTACGATGGTGGAGCTGCTGATAGCCCTTCTGATCCTCGCCGTCGGGCTGCTTGGCATGGCCAGCCTGATGATGACCAGCATGAAATCCAACCAGAGTGCGGCCATGCGCAGCCAGGCCAGCTGGCTTGCCTACGACATAATCGAACGCATGCGTTTGAACAGTGATGTCGCAACGCTGACACCCAACTACCTGATCGCAGCAGATGCCGCGCCAGCAGACCCCAACTGCAAGGCCAATGGCTGTAGCGCAGACAACGTCGCGACCCTGGATTTATTCGAATGGAAGACTCAGCTGGGCCAGGCAGGTCTCACTGGCGGAGTCACTCGAGTTGGTAACAATGCCTATACCGTTTCCATCTCCTGGCAAGAGGACAGCTCCACTGCCTGCGCACCGATTAATGAGATACCCCAATGCTCTTTCGTTTTGAGGGCAGACCTATGAGCGCCCACCTGAAAGCAGCCCCGCACAACCAGCGAGGTCTGACCATCATTGAGCTTATGGTCTCGATCCTGCTCAGTTCCTTCCTGCTGCTAGGCGTTATGCAACTGTTCATCAACGCCAACAGTTCCGATAGAGCCAACTCGTCACTCGCTCGGCTCCAGGAGAATGGCCGCATTGCTCTAGACCTGCTCAAGCGAGATCTGCGCAGAACAGGCTACCAAGGCTGCGCCTCGCCCTCGGCAGAAAGCCGGGTCAACTCGAGCCGAGCCTTTCCTCTTGACGCCATGGGCGTCCAGAACGTTGAGCTTAACGAAGGGGCTGGCACCGCCAGCGACAGTCTGGTAATGCGCCACGCAACACCCACAGTGATGCGCGCCACCAGTATCGGTTCAAGCCAGGTGACGTTTATCAGTGGCGGTAATATTTCCTTCGTTGCCGGCAACCGTTACGAATTCATCCTCACCAACTGCGAAGACGTCGCCATTTTCACCGGCATCGCCTCGGTCCGCAGCGATAACCCAGACCCCCTGACACAAGGCGCAATGCCCAATCGGTACACCCTGACCAGCCTGCAGGGTGCCGACAACGGCACACCGCCCAGCCTGTATGGCATTCCCAGCGGGACAGGCTCGCAATTTCTGCAGGTCGTCGAAAATACCTACGATATTCGCAATGACGCAACCAACGACAATCGACCAACCCTCTACAAAAACGCAGCCGCCATGATTGCTGATGTCGAGAACTTCCAAGTGCTCTACGGAGTAGAAAATGCGGGCCAGACCAGTTGGCTAGATGCAAGCGAGCTGACCGATGCGCTACGCCAGCGGGTAAGCCGTTTGCAGATCAGCCTGGTGATGTCCAGCCCGGCCGAAGTTGCCGACGCGGTCAACAACCAGACGTTCGCCATCGCGAATATCGGAGCAGATACGCAACTGGCGGCCATCGCAGATCGCCGCCTACGCCGCGTGTTCAATACCGTTATAGATGTAAGGAACCGGCCATGACGCAGCTGAAAACCCCTCGACACCAAAGCGGTGTAGTGCTGGTCGTCAGCCTGATTCTGCTATTGCTACTGACCATTCTGGCCATCACCGCCTCGACCAGCTCATCCTTGCAGGAGCGAATGGCTGGTAATGCCCAGGAAAGCAACGTGGCCTTTCAGGCCGCCGAGAGTGCACTGGCCGCCATGAATACCCAGGTTCGTGATGGCACAGCCCCGGCAGCGGATAGCGTCCTGCTCTTGACCTATCCAACGAGGATTGTCAGGGCGCGCATGCAGTCGACCTCACGCTTTGCCGAGGGCACTAGCCTGGATGCCGAGGAAAACAGCGGTACCCCGCAGATCATCATCTACGACTTCACCAGCAGCGCCACTCTCGACCCCGCAGCGGCCAATGCTGTGCAGATAAACGACAGCAATACCAATGCCCGGCACCTGCAGGGCTATCGCGACCGCATCATTCAGTGAAGTACCCCGAGGATTCCACCATGAACAAGCGCCTCACAGCGTTTCATCGCTTGGCACTCAGCACCATCGCCAGCCTCCTGGTACTGCACAGTGCGGTCAGCTATGCCGACGACACTGAAATTTTCTTCGGCGGCTCGGCCATCGACGACAGCGTGCGCCCTAACGTGCTGTTTGTCCTCGACAACTCAGGTTCCATGGCCTGGCGTCTGGATAGCAACAGCAACCCTTCGGGCAGCCAACAATCACGGATGCAGGTGCTAAAGGAGTCGTTTGCTAGCATCATCAATAGTGCTGGGGCCATCAACGCCGGGATCATGGTGCTCAACAGCCGTAACGCTTATGACAATACGCGCATGGTTTACCCCGTCACGAACATTGACGCGGAACTGCCAACCTCGGCCCAGCTTGTCGCCAGCACGCCAAGAATCGAAGTCAGTGGTGACGATGCTAGCCAGCGAGTGGCGCCTAGCGTTCAGAACGCTGACATCAGCAGTACCTCGCTAACCATGGGAGCGCTTTCCGTCGCGACTCAAGTGCCGGGCAGCAACAGCAAAGCCTTGCCCAACAGCGGGTCTTTCTATCTGACCAGCGCTGGCTATGCTTGCGCACTCAACCCTTCGGCCCTGAGTCCCAAAGCTGGTCGGCCCAGCGCCCAATGCAGTAACAACTCCGCGCTCTCTACGCTGAACCTGAGAGATTCAAACGCCGGTAATACAGCTCTCTTCTTATTCCCTGCAGTTAACCACCCGGCCAACTACACCATTACCAGTGCTTATCTGGAACTCACTCCAACCAATAGCCAAAAAAACAACAGACGCCCCACACTTGACATAACCATTGAGCGCTCCAAGATCCCGGCGGCACTCAACGACAGCTCCTTGCTCAGTCCCGCGGGCAACCAAAGAATCTTTATCAGCTCGTCTCCCCGTGCCTCCAGCTGGCAATCCGGCCAGACCGCCCAGTTCGACATCACCAGTTCAATACAAGCTCTACTGAACGATGATGCGAACCCTATTGGCGACATGGTCATCAAGTTTCGCGCACAAGAAAACAGGGACTACTCCTTTAACGCCCAAGGTGCTGCTTCAGACGTAATGCCACGTATCGTTATCAATTACTCGGCTCCAAGTACTCAATCCGAAGAGCGCATGGGTGCGCTGCGCTTCCAGAATGTCGGCATCCCGCGTGGCGCTACCATTCAGTCTGCAGTCTTGAACTTCACGCCTGCTGCGTCCAATAGCGACCCGGTCACCTTTGCCGTAAAAGCGGAAAATGCCGGCGACGCGAACATATTCACCTCGTCCAACTTGACCACCCGAGGTAAAACAGCTGCCACAGTAAACTGGTCCGCGCCCGAATGGATCAATGACAACCCTCCCGTAGAAGTCGCCGGCCCGGATGTAACTACACTGGTGCAAGAGGTCGTT
>JAKUTK010000078.1 GCA_022448005.1 Pseudomonas sp. | reverse complement strand
AGTTCCATGCCGGCCTCGATTATGACTTTGCTTCCGGCGTAGTAGTGGATCTCGTTACCCGCCTCGACGAACTGGCCGGTGCCGATCTTGACGTGCTGGTTATTGCCGACGGTCAAGTGGTCGTCTGCTTTGACTTCGCTGCGGCGGTTGGCGTGGGTGGTGCGGTGTTCTTCGGCCTTGAATTCGCTGTAGCTGTTGGCCTCGACGGTGTCGTGGCGTTCGTGGCCGACGCGGATCCTCTGGTCGTGTTCGATGTTCTCGTCCCAGTCGCGCTGGGCATGGACGTATATCTGTTCGGCGCCTTTGCGGTCTTCGATGCGCAGTTCGTTATAGCCGTCACCGCCCGGGCTGCTCAGGGTTTTGAACACGCTGCGGGTCTTGTTGGCCGGAAGGTCGTACGGGACCTGGTGTTCCTTGTGATACAGGCAGCCAGTGATCAATGGCTGGTCGGGATCGCCTTCGAGAAAGGTGACCAGCACCTCCATACCAACACGTGGAATCGCAATGCCGCCGTAGTGATCCCCGGCCCAGCTTGAGCTCACGCGCAGCAAGCAGCTGGTGTGTTCATCGGCTTTGCCTTCGCGGTCCCAGAAAAATTGCACTTTTACTCGGCCGTACTCATCGCAGTGGATCTCTTCGCCGGCCGGGCCGGTGACAACCGCGCTCTGGCTGCCGAGGATGCGTGGTTTGGGGTGGCTGAGTGCGGGCCGGAAGGGGACGGCCCAAGGCGTTGCGGTGAAGTGGTTTCGGTAGCCTTGGGTGAAGTCATGGGAGCCCTGTGCCAGCCCCTTGAACTCGGCACCCCAGCCCTCTCCATGGAGGGGAGAGGGTATCGGTTCGGGGACGCCTGAAGACTCTGTGACGGACTCTTCCAACACCTGCGGTTGCTTGCCTTCATGGAAAACTTCGGTGAGTAGCCACAGCTGATTCCAGTCGCTGCGGGGATGCGCTTCGAGCGGCAGGAAGTGACCGCTGACTAACAGCGGCTGGTCGCTCACGCCCTCGGCCAGTTCGAAATCGTGGCGATGGCGTTCCAGTGCTCGCCGGGACAGATGCTTGCCTCGCTCGCGGTCGACGAAGCGGCCTGGGTAGTCGTAGTCCTCGAGGTCGGGCTGAGTGCTGCTCTGAACGGCCGCTTCCATCGTCAGACGAGGTTTTTCGAAATCGTAATCGCGGCGGGTAACGCGGCTGGTACGGGTCTCGACGCGCACGCCGAAGCGCTTGATGACCGGATCATCGGCAACCAGGCCGCTGTCCTGCTGATAGGCAACGGAGGCAAGCGTCGGAAACACAGTCTGGTCATCACCGAACACCAGCATGTGTCCGGTTTCGCTGTGCTGAAAGTGGTAGTGGATGCCTTCTTCTTCGCAGAGGCGTTGGATGAAGTGCAGGTCCGTTTCGTCGTACTGAACGCAGTAGTCCCGCTTGGGATGGAGCACTGGGGCAAGATCGAAACGGTGGCGATCGCCCGCGAGGATGCCGTGTTCATCAAGCACCTTGGCAATGATCTGCGGTACCGAGAGCTGCTGGAAGATGCGTTGGTTGGTGCGGTGGGACAGATAGGCGAGCTGTGGCCGCAAGGTGACGCGATAGCGCGTCAAGCGTTTGCCGGAATTGCCTTGCGCTGCACTGTAGACCAGGCCATGGATACCCTTGCCGCCAGGCGACAGGGCTAGAAAGGCGCGCTGATGCAGCAGGCTTTCCAGGTCGAGATCGCGGCGTTCGCTGACCAGTTCTAGATCGAACGCGAAGGGCTGCGAGATGGCCTCTCGCCCTTTGAATTCGAGTACCTGCAGGTCATGTTGGATGCCTTCAATAGCAAGACTGAAATGCGTGTCGTTGGCCGGATTGAACATTCCCTGTTCCTTTATAACCAGTCCATGGCAGCGAACCGGTAACGGTTCGCAAGGCGGCAATGCCTGTATTTCAGGGGTGCCGTAGCGCGGATTGGAGCAGCACCCAGTTCCGCAGAAATCTGGCAGCTATTTTCGCCCTTTTGGGAAATTGGCCGTGTGAAGCACTGCGTTGTTTACCGCATCCGTCGGCTGAAAACGCATCGGCCAGGTAAGCCTGGCCGATGTGGGTTAACCGTGGCCGCGAGGCCTGATCAAGGCTTAGGCCGAGATCGGGGTGCGCCAGTCGTCCGAGCCGGAAGTGCCGGAGACTTCGTGAGTCCAGACGATCTTGCGGTAGGTGAAGTAGACGTCTTCCAGGTGGGTGAAGTGCGACATGTTCGGATCCTGGCAGTTGGGCATGCGCGACTGCACGTCGACGATTACCGCGTCTTCCAGTTCGATGGTGAAGTAATGCTCCTGAGTACCGGTCGAAGATGTGCGGTACCACTCCAGGCGGCACTTGTTCAGGCGCTCACCGGACGTCAGGGAGTTGAAGATCAGCGGCGACGACTTGTCGAACACCTTGGTGATCATCAGTGGCTTGTGTACACGCTGGCCGGTGGGCTGGCCGGACTGAGGGTCGCGCGGGATGATGACTTGATGCTGGAAAGCCTGCACCAGAATCTGGTCTTCGTGTCCTTCCTGGAAAATATTGCCGACCGAGTCCTCGGTGAACGTGCCTGCAGTAATCAGGCCTTGCTTCGTGCCTTCGAGGGACAGATACGCGGGTGTTGGCATGAACGCTCTCCTTGCCTTGTTGAATGCCGGAATGGCTCAATCACAAGTACAAGGCGCGTGCCAGATAATAAAAGTCCATTAAAATCATTGGCTTAGATATATGGCTGCCGTCAGTTCCAGCTTGAGTGGGGGACGGCTCACATTTGCCTGGGCAACTTTCTGCCGAGCCCTGCGCAAGATTTGGCGCAAGTGCGCTCTAGCCCTGCGACTGTGCGCCTTGCAGCTGGGGTAGCCAGGTTCAGCGGTTAAACAATGCGCAGCATATTGCGCAGTCCCGGACTCAGGATGAGCAGCTGATTTCCAGGTGCTTGCCCCACTCCGGAGGACGCTCGGCGTAGCGCTCCATGCCTGGCTGCTCGTCGAAGGGTCGGCTGAGCACTTCGTGCAGCTCGCGCACCGGGCCGTAGTCGCCCGTTTCCGCGGCCTCGATTGCTTTTTGCGCCAGGTAATTGCGCAGGATGTACTTCGGGTTGGCCGCGTGCATCCGGGCCCGGCGCGCTTCGTGATCGTTGCCTTCGCGTTCGCTACGTTGGCTGTAAGTAGCGGCCCAATCGTCGAATGCTTTGATATCGACGAAGTCCTCACGCAGACGAGCCAGGGCCAGCTCTGCCGTGCTGTCGCCGAGTTCGCGGAAGAAGCGCGTGTAGTCGATGGCGCTGCTCTGCATCAATTGCAGCAAGCGCTGAATCAACTCTTTGTCGCTGTCCTCGGCGGTCTGCAAGCCCAGCCGCTTGCGCATCAAATCGAGCCACGCCGCTTCGTAGATCGGCAGGAACAGGTCCATGGTTGCGCGCAGTTGTTCGATGGCGATAAAGGGCGTCAGTGCCTGCGCCAGCGCGGCGAGGTTCCAGTGCGCAATCGGCACCTGATTCTCGTAGGAATACCGGCCGGCATGGTCGGAGTGGTTGCAGATGAAGCGCGCATCGAAGTCATCGAGAAAGGCGTAGGGCCCGAAGTCGAAGGTGATGCCAAGGATGGACATGTTGTCGGTGTTCATCACGCCGTGGCAGAAGCCGTACGCCTGCCATTTGGCGACCATTTCGGCAGTGCGCTCCAGCACTTCACGGAAGAAGGCGTGGTAAGGCTCCGGGTGTTCCAGACACTCGGAAAAGTGGCTTTCGACGACATGATCGAGCAGCTTCTTCAGCTCCTCGTGCTGCTTGGTGTAGTAGAAGAATTCGAAATGGCCGAAGCGCACATGGCTGGGCGCGAGACGCATCAGCATCGCGCCGCGCTCCTGGCGCTCACGGTACACAGGTGTATCCGAACCGGTCACGCAGAGCGCGCGCGAACTGGGAATGCCCAGCGCATGCAGGTGTTCGCTGGCCAGGAATTCGCGGATCGATGAACGCAGCACAGCACGGCCATCACCCATGCGGGAATAAGGCGTCATGCCGGCGCCTTTAAGGTGCAGATCCCAGTGTTCACCGGCCTCGTTGACCACTTCCCCGAGCAGCAGGCCACGTCCATCGCCCAGCTGCGGGTTGTAGCTGCCGAACTGGTGGCCGGAATAGACCATCGCCCGCGGCTGCGCCGTGGGCCAGAGCTTGTGGCCGGAGAACAGCTCGGTGAACAACGAATCGTCGCGGCTGGGCGGATCGAGATCGAGCAAGCCCATCGCGGCTTCGCTGGCGACCACAAGTCGCGGCTCTACCAGCGGCTGGGGTGTGACCTCGGTGGAGAACACGTCGCCAAGGCGGGCGAAGCGATTGTCGAACTGCAGCTCGGTAAGCGTTTTCACAGCGGCTCCGGCAATGTGCGGGTCGGCGCCCGGTTACGGGCGCGCTCAGGTTTTGGAGTGCCAGGCCGCCGTTGATGTTCCTCAGGTCTGGCTGTCGGCTGGCGGCGCGCTTGGCTTGTCGTCAGATTGATTCAACCGCGGCGCCGTGCCCAGCTGCAGCACCTTGCCGTCAAGGTTCTTCAGGAACACATCGACCTGACGGAACGCGATATTGATCCCCGCCTTGGAAAACTCGCGGTCGATATAGCGGTTGATCTCGTCGGTTGCAGGGTTGCGGTCGCCAAGGTCGCGTACGTGAATACGCAACTCGTGATCCAGCGTGCTTTCGCCGAAGTTGAGGAACAGGACCAGTGGCTCCGGGTCCTTGAGCACTCGCGGGTTTTCCTGGGCGGCTTTGTAGAGCAGTTTCCTGGCCAGATCCAGATCCGAACCATAGGCCACGCCGACCTTGATCGTCACGCGGGTAACGGTGTCGCTCAGCGACCAGTTCACCAGTTGGCCGGTGATGAAGGTCTTGTTCGGGACAATGATGTCTTTGCGGTCGAAGTCGGTGATGGTGGTGGCGCGGATACGTATGCGGCTGACCGTACCCGACAGGTTGCCGATGGTCACCACGTCGCCGATCCGTACCGGGCGTTCGAAGAGGATGATCAGGCCGGAAATGAAGTTGGCGAAAATCTCCTGCATGCCGAAGCCGAGGCCCACAGAAAGCGCAGCCACCAGCCACTGCAATTTGTCCCAGCTGACGCCAAGGGTCGACAGCGTGGATACGATGCCGATACCGGCCAGCAGGTACGACAGCAGGGTCGTAGTGGCATAGGCGCTGCCCTGCGCCAGATGCATTTTCGACAGCACCAGCACTTCCAGAAGCCCCGGCAGATTGCGTGCCACCGCTATGGTAATGGCAACAATCAGCAGGGCGCCGAGCAAGTTGTTCAGCGTGATCGCGTTGGTGGTGGCCGCATCGCCGGTGCCACTGACGAATTCGTAGAGCACCACGTTATCCAGGTACGAGACGACACTGATCAGGTCGGCCCAGACCCAGTAGAGCACCACGAAGAACAGGCCGAACATCGCCAGTCGTGTCAGGCGCAGCGACTGCTGGTTGACCTGCTCGATATCCAGCGCGGTGTCGCCGGTTGACTCGCTGTTGTCCATCGCCTCGTCGGTCTGGGTTTCGCGCTTGGACAGCGCCCGCTGATAGGCGAGGCGTCGTGCGGCCACAGTCAGGCCGCGGATCAGCGTCGCTTCGATGACGATCCAGGCCAGCAGCAAATACAATGTGTCGATCAGGCGACCTGTCAGTTTCAGGGCCGTGTAGTAATAGCCGAAACCCACCACCAGGATCAGCGCCAGGGGCAACACGCTGAACAGCAGGCCGATGAAACGCCGCACCGGCGGCGCGTTCTGGCTCGACGGGCCCTTGCGCAGCAGGCGCATCAGGCGCCAGCTCATCAGCGCAAAACAGACCAGCACCACGACGATGCCGACCACGTCGTCGACCAGGCCGGCCGGCTGATGCTCGGCAATTGCCACCACCGCCACCAGCGCCATGACCACCAGGCCCAGCCGCCGGATTTCGTTGCGCAGGAAGGTCACCTGCGGCCGGAACCAGCCGAAGTGTGCCTCGGCGACGCGATTGGGCGAGAGCATACGGTAGGCGCTGTAGAACACCAGCCAGGCCTGGGCCATTTGGTAGAACGCGGCCCCAAGGCTGATGTTCTGCCCGCGGCCGTCCATTTGCAGCAGATAGCCGCACAGGGCAAGGAAGAGGGCCCCCGGCAATGCCAGCAGCAGGTTCAAGAGCAGCGCCAAGGGGGTGTGTAACTGGCTGTCATGGCGGAAATGACCGATGTCAGCGCTTAACGAATCGAGCTTGGCGTTGATCGCGCTGCGGCGCCAGAGCAGGACGCCGATCAGCAGCAGCAGCGGCACGAAGAACAACGGCCGCTCGATCAGACCGGCGCCCAGCGCACCGAATGCCGAGCCCCACGGCATTGCGCGTAACTGGCGATCGAGCAGCGTCGGCACGCTTTTGAACCAGTCCAGGTCCAGCGGGCGGTTGCTGGGAATCCAGAACATCTGCTCGTCCAGCGTGTTGCGCAAGGCTTCTGCCTTGCTCTGTAGCTGGCGCTGATTCAGCTGCAGCGTAATCGATTCGCTGAGTAGGGCGTTCAATGAGTGGTTGAGCCGATCAAGCAGCTCGCTGCGGGTGCGAACCAGCTCCAGCAGCGCACTGCGCAGCTCAGGCGTCACCTCGCCGGGGGGTTGGTTGGCGAGTTGCTGCTCGACATAGTCCTCGACGTTGCCCGCGGTTTCACGGCGCTGGTTCAGTTCGAACTGGTAAAGACGAATGTCAGCGATTTCATCGGCGAGGTCCTTGTCCAGCGTCAGCTGCGGCAGGGCCTGCTTCTGTTGATAAAGAATCTTCGACAGCAGCAGGCTGCCTTCAAGTACGGCGATCTGCTCTTCCAGCGCCTGATCGGCCTGGTTGAGTGTGTCGAGCTGCTGTCGGGTCTGCAGGTTTAGCTGGGTCAGGTCGTTGAGCCGCTCGGTGGCGCGTAGTAGGTAGCCAGACAGGCGCTTGTTCTCGGCGCTTTCGGCCGGCAGCAGCTTGTCGGAGCCGGCCTTCTCGGCTTTCAGTGAAAACTCGGCAACCGTTTGTTCGGATTCCTCGCGACGCTTGTCGTTGATGGCCGCCTGCAGCGCCATGGTTTCGCGCTCGGCGCGGGTGATGCGTTCTGACAGCAGATCGCGGCGGGCAATGCCCAGGTCCTGCAGCAGGCTGTTGCCGGCCAGCTCGTTGCGGCGCAAGTCGATCTGGGCATTGAGCGCAGATTTCTCTGCTGCAAGCAGTTCGCGGCGTTCATCACTCAGCGGCTTGCCGCCTTCACGGCCGGTCTTGAGCAGATTGTTGATCTCGTCGATCCGTGTCTGCGATTTGCTGATGTCGGCCTGGGCGCGCTCGGGGCGGGTTTGCGCGCTGATGATCATGCTGTTGGCGGCGGTCAGGGCCGTTTGCCAGGTCGATAGCTCCTCGACGCGTTCGGCCAGGCGTTGCTCCAGGGCCGGCACCTTCAGCTTGGCCAGCCTGTCGGCCAGGTCGCTGGTGTCGATGCCTTTGAGTTTGCTCAGCGCCCGCTGGGACTCGACAATTTCCTTCGGCGCACTGGCCAGTTCGGCCTTCAGTTCGGTCAACCGTTGTTGTGCGGTAGCGGCCTGCTCGGCAAGTCGTTGGGCGCGGTCGTCCGCGCTCGGCTGTGCGGGTTTCGCCTCCTCGGCAGCCGGCTTGCTGCCGGTCAGCCCGGGGATGGATTGGGCGAAGGTCGAAGCGGGAGCGAAGGCGAGCAAGGTCGCGAGCAACAGGGTACGCAAGGGTGCCATGAACGTTATCGAGTGAAGAAAAGAGTGCGGAGTCTAAGGGCTGCAGGAGGCCGAGGCGAGCCCATAGATCGGAACGCTCTGGCGCGGGGCGTTGCGCTCGTTCAGCGATCAGAAATGCAGCGAGGGACCGGGTTTGTTGCCCTCGGGAAACTTCAGGCCGACCTTGCGCACCCGGCCGTGCTCCATGGTCGCGATGGTCCAGGTTAGGCCATTCCACTCGATCTGATCGCCGGTGACCGGCTTGCCACCGACGCGCTCGGCCATGAAATCACCGATCGTCTGGTTGCCGTCAACATCGCCGAGTTTCAAGCCGTACAGCGCCGCAAGGGCGCTCATTTCGGCCTCGCTTTCGAGGATGAAGTCACCAAAGAAACGCATGTCTCGGCCGCGTTGCGGCGCCTCGCTGAACAGCTTGCCGAGCGCCGGCAGGTCTTCTTCGTGGCCGATGACGCAGAGAATGTCGTCCACCTGCAGCCGGGTGCTGCCGGAGGGGTGCAGCAGGGCCTTGCCGCGGAACAGCGCGGCGATGCGTGTACCGGTGGGCATCTTCAACTCACGCAGCGCGGCGCCGATGCACCACTTCTTGGCGGTCAGGCGATAGATGAACATTTCCCACTGGCTGGTGGTGTGAATCTGCAAGCCGGCGCGGGAGATCGGCAGTGGCGAGGGCGGCACCTCGACCTTGGCCTTCTTCGCCGCCCAGGTCAGCGTGGTGCCTTGAAGCAGCAGCGAAACCAGCACGATGAAGAACGCCACGTTGAAGAACAGTTGAGCGTTTTCCAGTCCGGCCATCAGCGGAAAGACCGCGAGGATCACCGGCACTGCGCCGCGTAGGCCGATCCATGAAATGAACAGGCGCTCGCGCAAGTGGAAGCTGCGAAACGGTGCCAGGCCGATGAACACGGCCAATGGGCGGGCAAACAGGATCATCCACAGCGACAAGCCCAGTGCCGGCAGGGCGATGGGCAGCAGCTCGCTGGGTGTGAGCAGCAGGCCGAGCACGAGAAACATGCCGATCTGGCTGAGCCAGGCAAGGCCGTCAAACATGTGCAGGATGCCGTGGCGGTTGCGGATCGGCCGGTTGCCCAACAGCAGGCCGCAGACATAGACCGCGAGAATGCCGCTGCCACCGATGGCGCCGGACAGCGCGTAGATCATGATGCCGCCGGCCACCGCCAGCAGCGGATAAAGACCGTCCGCCACCGAAAGACGGTTGATCAGGTGCAGCAACAGCCAGCCGCCGGACAGGCCGAGCAATGTACCGATGCCGAACTGTTGCAGCAGGCTGAGGAAGAAGCCCCAGCCGAACCCGGTCTGACCGGACGCGAGCATGTCGATCAGCGCAACGGTCAGAAACATGGCCATCGGATCGTTGCTGCCCGACTCGATCTCAAGCGTCGAACCGACCCGTTCGTTGAGCCCCCGGCCGTTGAGCAGGTTGAAGACCACAGCAGCGTCGGTGGAGCCCACGATGGCACCGATCAACAGCCCCTGCATCAGCGGCAGATCGAACAGCCAGGCCGCGGCCAGGCCGGTCAGGCCGGAAGTCACCACGACACCTGCAGTCGCCAGCGAAAAGGCTGGCCAGAGTGCGACGCGGAAGGTGGCGGCGCGGGTGCGCATGCCACCGTCGAGCAGGATGATGGCGAGCGCCAGGTTACTGATCAGAAAGGCCAGCGAGTAGTCATCGAAGACGATTCCGCCGATACCATCGACGCCTGCGAGCATGCCGACCGCAAGAAAGATGACCAGGATCGGCACGCCAAGGCGCGTCGACAGAGAGCTCATCAGGATGCTCGCCGCAACCAACAGGGCACCGACAAAGAACAGTTGGTTGATATGGCCGATATCCAAACGCGCTCTCCGAAGGTTAGTGCTGGCAAGCATGCAGGCTGCATGCCAGCGATTCTAACCCGCGGTTTTGACGTGCTGTCAAAAAAGCCCGGCAGAGCGACGGGCGTTTCGAAGAGGGCGCAGTGCCGCTGCCAGGCGGCAGGCGAGTGGTGAGACGTCGACACGCGCCAATGCAGCGCGTGCCGGGTGCCCGGTTAGAACCAGTCTTCTTGCATGGTCAGGCAGGTGTCGTCACGACCGGCCAGCAGATCCAGGTCGTGATGGCAGCTCGGCACTTCCCAGGTCAGGAAGTAGCGTGCGGCCTGGAGCTTGCCGCGGTAGAAATCCACGTCCGCCTCGTTGCCCTTGGCCAGCCCTTGTTCTGCGCGTATCGCCTGTTCCAGCCAACGCCAGCCGATTACAGCATGACCGAAGACTTTCAGATACAGCGCCGAGTTGGCCAGTGCCTGGTTGATCTTGCCAGCCATCAGATCGCCAAGCAGGGCCTGGGTGACCTCGGTCAGGCGCGCCAGGAGTTGCTCCAGCGGCTGACGCAGCGCATCCAGCGAACTGAACTCGCCGGCGCGCTTGCAGGTGCCTTGGATCAGGCCGAGCAACTGACGCAGCCCCGCGCCACCGTTCTGCGTCAGCTTGCGTGCCAGCAGGTCGAGCGACTGAATGCCGTGGGTGCCTTCGTGAATCGGATTGAGGCGGTTGTCGCGGTAGTACTGTTCGACCGGGTATTCACGGGTGTAACCGTGGCCGCCGAGAATCTGGATCGCCATCTCGTTGGCCTTGAGGCAGAACTCCGACGGCCAGGATTTGACGATGGGCGTCAGCAGGTCCAGCAGTTCGTGGGCATTCTTGCGCTCTTCCTCGGTTGCCGCAGTCTGCTCTTCGTCGACGATGCGCGCGGCATAGAGGCCAAGATCAAAGGATCCTTCGACATAGGCTTTCTGCATCAGCAACATGCGCTTGATGTCAGTGTGCTGAATGATCGGCACCTGCGCCGACGCTGGATTCTTGCCATCCGGCAGACGGCCTTGCGGACGCTCACGGGCGTAGTTGAGCGAGTACAGGTAGCCGGCGTAGCCGAGCATGATCGCGCCCATGCCGACGCCGATGCGCGCGTCGTTCATCATCTGGAACATGTACGACAAGCCCTTGTGCGGCTCGCCCACCAGATAGCCGACGCACTCGCCGTTGTCTCCGAAGTTCAACGCGGTTGAGGTGGTGCCGCGCCAGCCCATCTTGTGGAACAGGCCGGCAAGGATCACGTCGTTACGCTTGCCGAGGCTTCCGTCGTCATTGACCAGGAACTTGGGCACGATGAACAGGCTGATGCCTTTCACGCCGGGCGGGGCGTCCGGCAGCTTGGCCAGCACCATGTGCACGATGTTTTCCGACAGCGGATGGTCGCCGCCGGAAATGAAGATCTTGTTGCCCTTGAGGCGATAGCTGCCGTCACCGGCCGGCTCGGCGCGGGTGCGCAGGTCGGACAGGGAAGAGCCGGCGTGCGGCTCGGTCAGCGCCATGGTGCCGAAGAAACGGCCTTCGAGCATCGGCTGGAGGAAGCGCTGCTTCTGCTCGTCACTGCCGAACACTTCGATCAGGTGCGAGGCGCCCATGGTCAGCATCGGGTAGGAAGAGGTGCCGATGTTGGCCGACTGGAAGTGGGCAAAGCAGGCACGTGACAGGAGGTTCGGCAACTGCATGCCGCCGTCGTCGAAGCTGCGCGAGGCGTTGTGGAAACCGGCCTCGATGAACGCATCGACGGCAGGCTTCACTTCCGGGATCAGTACGGCTTCGCCGTCCTTGTAGATCGGTTCGTTCTCGTCGGCCTTGCGGTTGTGCGGGGCGAAGAGGTTCTCGGCGATGCTGCGGGCGGTGTCGATGGCCGCGTCGAAGGTTTCGCGGCTGTGGTCGGCAAAGCGTTCGCGCTGGGTCAGGTCTTCTGCGTCCAGTACTTCGTAGAGTTCGAACGCAAGGTTGCGCGGGCAGAGCAGAGTCTCGGGCATGGAAAATCCTCCGTTTACATGCAATCGAGTCTAAGGAGGCGACGAGACGGCTGCCTAGCACCATACATTCGAGTGATGGGTCGACACAGCAGCCTCTTCTAGGGCTTGCCCCAGCGGGCTCAGTGTGGCCTTGCGCAGAAATATTCGAGTAACTGGGCGAGGTGACCATTACCGATGTCTGCGTCGATCAGGTGCTGTTCGGCCCGTGCCAGGTGTTCTTCCACGTGCTGGCGAGCCGCCTCGGGACCGAGCAGGGCTACCACAGTGCTTTTGCCGGCGTCTTTGCCGGAATCCTTGCCGATCTGTTGCGGGCTGAGCCCGTCGGACAGGTCATCCAGCAGCTGGAAGGCCAGCCCAAGCTCGGTGGCAAAACCGGTTAGATGGCGCATCTGGCTGGCGCTGGCGCCGGCCAATAACGCAGCGGACTCCACGGCCGCTGTGAACAGCGGGCAGGTCTTCAGGCGATTGGTATGGGCGATGGCTTCCAGCGGGCGGGCGCGCTGTCCCTCGCGCAGGTCGTGAAACTGGCCGCGAACCAGACCCTGCGCACCGGTGGCTTGCGACAGCAGGCGCACCAGTTGATTACGTGTCGACGCGTCGATGCCGGCCGTCGAGGCCGCTATGCTGAAGGCTTGGCTGAGCAGTGCGACCGAGCCCAAGACCGCGACGTCTTCGCCGAACTGGCGGTGGATGGTCGGCCGGCCGCGGCGCAGCTCGGCGTTGTCCATGCACGGCATGTCATCAAGAAAAAGTGACGCGGCGTGCACCATTTCCAAGGCGCAGGCCAGGTCGAGCCCGGCATCGGACGCGGTCGTTTCCTGCTGCAGATCCTTGAGGGTCAACAGCAGCAGCAGTGGGCGGACGCGCTTGCCCGGCGCGAGGGTGCCTTCGCGCATGGCCGTGGCGATCGCATCCTGTGGGGGCGCTAGCGGTAGCCATTGGCCTAGCCGTTCGTCAACCTGTGCACGCAGCGCACTGACTGTCCCTTCGAAGTCGTGTTGCGTGTCCGGCAAAGCGATGGCCATGACGACCTCCTGTATCGTTTTTCGTTAGATATCGTGACAATACCTGTACAGAGTGTATAAGTCTTGGCACTTTTAATGACCACTACCGTCCACATAAGGTCATCAAACGAGGCGCTGCATGACTAAAGAAACTATTGCGGAACGTAAGAACGACCATCTGGACATCGTTCTCGACCCGCATCGCGCCTGTTCCGCGGTAGATCCGGGCTACGCCGCCTTGACCTTCGAGCACTGCGCGGTTCCGGAGTTGCGTCTGGATGACATCGATATTCGCGCCTCGTTATTTGGCCGGACCCTTTCGGCCCCATTGCTGATCAGCTCGATGACGGGCGGCGCGGCACGGGCTACGCAGATCAATCGAAACCTGGCAGAGGCGGCGCAGGTGCTTGGCATTGCGCTGGCGGTTGGCTCACAACGAATCGCGCTGGAAACTAATGCGGATCAGGGGCTGACACGGCAGCTGCGCGAACTCGCGCCCTCGATCCCATTGCTGGCCAACTTCGGAGCCGCCCAGCTGGTCGCCGGTTACGGGTTGGACGAGGCGCAGCGAGCCGTCGACATGATCGAGGCCGATGCGCTGATCATTCACCTCAACCCGTTACAGGAAGCGGTGCAGGTCGGCGGTGATCGCAACTGGCAAGGTGTGTACGCAGCGCTCGAAGCGCTTGCCTCGCGCTTGCCGGTGCCGTTGGTGGCCAAGGAGGTCGGTGCGGGTATTTCGCCGAGCGTGGCGCAGCGACTGCTCGATGCGGGTGTGTCGGTGATCGACGTTGCTGGTGCCGGTGGCACCAGCTGGGCAGCGGTGGAGGCTGAACGCACCCTGGACCCGCAACAGCGCGCCATCGCCAAGGCATTTACCGGCTGGGGCATACCCAGCGCGCAGGCGATCTCGAACGTTCGCCGCGCCTGCCCGAACGCGCAGCTGATTGCATCAGGGGGCATTCGGGACGGCATTGATGTGGCCAAGGCGATTCGCCTCGGCGCCAACCTGGTGGGCCAGGCCGCCGGTGTGCTGGACGCGGCGCTGATCGGTCCGGACGCCGTGGTCGCACATTTCCATGTGTTGATCGAGCAGCTGCGCATCGCCTGCTTCTGCACCGGGTCGGCCAGTCTGGCGACGCTGGCCAAGGCGCCGCTGCTGGCACCCTTCGATCCCTCGACGCTGTGATGCAGCGAAACAAGTGCCAACCAGCTGACCGGCGAGGTTCGCTTCAATGACTCATTTCGCCGTGATCGGGCCGGCGTTTCACAGCCATGTGCGGGCCATGGAGGCGCTCTCTGGCGAGCTGCTGGCGCGCGGGCACCGGGTGACGGTCGTGCAGCAGGCCGATGTTGCCGCGATGCTGCGCGACCCTCGCTTGGGCTTCGCCCAAGTCGGCGCGGGCTCGCATCCGCCTGGCTCGCTCCAGGCGGTGATCGACCGGGCCGCGCGGCCTGGCGGGCCATGGGGCATACGCCGCGTGATTGCCGATATGGCCTCAGCGACTGATATGGTCTGCCGAGAGGCGCCAGCTGTGCTTCGCGCCATCGGTGCAGACTGCATCATCGCCGATCAGATGGAGCCGGCCGGTGGGCTTGTGGCCGAGCATCTCGGGCTGCCGTTCGTGTCGGTGGCCTGCGCATTGCCGGTCAATCGCGAAGCGCTGGTGCCGCTGCCGGTCATGCCCTGGCGCTATCGTGCGACGCCCTGGGGCGAGCAGCTGAACTTGCACAGCAGTGGTGTCTATGACCGCGCCATGCAAGCGCACGCCGCGGTCATCGCACGCCATGCGGCCGCGTTTGGCCTGCCGCCTCGCCAACGCCTCGATGAATGCTTGTCGCCGCTGCTGCAGCTGAGCCAGACGACCCCCGGTTTCGATTTTCCGCGTACCTCGCTGCCCGAACATTTCCACGGCATCGGCCCGCTGCGTTCGGCGCTGAGTGACGAGCCACCGCTGGATATTCCGGTCGCCACCGGCAGGCCATTCGTATTCGCCTCGCTGGGCACCCTGCAGGGCGATCGCTTCGGCCTGTTCCGGCGCATCGCCGCGGCCTGTCGCGAGCTGGATGTGCAGCTCCTGATCGCCCACTGTGGTCGTCTGGATGCGTCGCAAGAGCGACGGCTGCTCAAGGCAGGCGCCAGCTGGGTCACCGATTTCGCGCCGCAGCGTGCGGTGCTGGCGCGAGCGGATGCCGTGATTACCCATGCCGGGCTCAACACCGTGCTCGACGCGCTAGAAGCAGGGGTGCCAAGCTTGGCGTTGCCGATTGCTTTCGATCAGCCCGGTGTGGCTGCTCGGGTGGTGCATGCGGGTGTGGGCTTGAAACTCGACCCGCGCTTGGCCAGTCGTCGACGCATTGTGCAGGGGCTGCGGCGACTGTTACGCGAGCCCGGCTTTGCCGAGCGTGCGAGGGAGCTGGGCGACGAGGTACGCACGGCCGGCGGGGCGCCGCGCGCCGCACAATTGATCGAGGCGGCGCTCGACGCTGAAGCACCGGCCTTGCAGAGGGAAGAACATGGCTGATGCGGACCTGATCCTGGTCGGTGGCGGTCTGGCCAACGGGCTGCTGGCCCTGCGCTTGCGCCAGGCGCGTCCGGATTTGCGGTTGTTGATTATCGAGCAGGGCGAAACCCTCGGCGGCAACCATACCTGGTCCTTTCACGAGCACGACCTGACGCCAGCCCAGCAGGCCTGGCTGGAGCCGCTGGTGGGCAATCGCTGGCCTGGCTATGAAGTGATTTTCCCGGATATGCAGCGCCGTCTGGGCAGTGGCTACGCCAGCATTTTTTCTGATCGATTTAATCGGCTGCTGATGTCGGAACTGGCAGACGGGGTGCGCCTGAACACCACCGTCACCCGGGCAGAGCCGCGCCAGGTGCGACTGGGTTGCGGCGATGTTCTGCGCGCCGGGGCGGTGATCGATGGGCGCGGCGTGCGCCGGACCGATCAGCTGGCGCTGGGCTTCCAGAAGTTTCTCGGGCAGGAGCTGCGCCTGCATGAGCCGCATGGCTTGCTGGAGCCGATCATCATGGACGCCAGCGTCGCCCAGCAGGATGGCTACCGGTTCGTGTATGTGTTGCCGCTCAGCGCTGACACCCTGTTGATCGAGGACACCTATTACGCCGACGGCGATGCCGTTGCGCTCGACACCTTGCGAGACAACATCCGGCGCTACGCCGAGGCACGCGACTGGCGCATCGACGCGACGCTGCGAGAAGAGCAGGGCGTGTTGCCCATCGTGCTGTCCGGTGACCTGCCGGCGTTCTGGGATGAGGCGCATGGCGTGCCGCAGACGGGCCTGTCCGCCGCCCTGTTCCATCCCACCACTGGCTATTCCCTGCCTGATGCGGTGCGTCTGGCCGACCATCTGGTCGCGCTGGGCCGCTGGGATGCCGACAGCCTGTTCGCGGCGATTCGCGACTATTCGATGCTGCAGTGGCGGCAGCGCGGGTTCTTCCGCCTGCTCAATCGCATGCTGTTCATGGCTGGGCCGGCGGATCGACGCTGGGCGGTCATGCAGCGCTTCTACGGTCTGCGGGAATCGCTGATCCAGCGCTTCTACGCAGCAGACCTGACCACCTGGGACCGCTTGCGCATCGTCTCGGGCAAACCTCCCGTGCCGGTGGGCGAAGCGCTGCGTGCGCTGGCCGCCGGCAATCTGCACCACAAGGAAAAGCAATGAACGAGGCAACTGGCGTTGTGAAGCGGGCGGTGGTGATTGGGGCCGGTTTCGGCGGACTGGCGCTGGCGATTCGGCTACAACGTGCCGGCATCCAGACCACGGTTCTGGAAAAGCGCGACAAGCCGGGCGGCCGTGCTTACGTCTATCACGACCAGGGCTTCACCTTCGATGCGGGGCCGACGGTCATCACCGATCCGCCTGCGCTGGAAGAACTCTTCACCGGCGCCGGCAAGCGCATGGCCGACTACGTCGAACTGCTGCCGGTCAGCCCCTTCTATCGGCTGTGCTGGGAAGATGGCTACAGCTTCGATTACGTCAACGACCAGGCCGAGCTGGACAAACAGATCCATGCGCTGAACCCGAAGGATGTTGCCGGCTACCAGCGCTTTCTCGCCTATTCACGTGCGGTGTACGAGGAGGGCTACGTCAAGCTCGGCACCGTGCCCTTCCTGTCGTTCCGCAGCATGATTGGCGTCGCGCCGCAGCTGGCCAAGCTGCAGGCCTGGCGCAACGTGTACAGCATGGTGTCGAGCTTCGTGGAGAACGAGCGGCTGCGCCAGGCGTTGTCATTCCACTCGCTGTTGGTGGGCGGCAACCCGTTCGAAACCTCCTCCATCTATGCGTTGATCCACGCGCTGGAGCGGCAGGGGGGCGTCTGGTTTCCGCGCGGTGGCACCGGCGCGCTGGTGCAGGGCATGGTCAGGCTGTTCGAAGACCTGGGCGGCAAGCTGGAACTGAACGCCGAGGTCGCGAGCATCGAGCTTTCCGGTGGGCTGGCAAGGACAGTGGTCACCTGGGACGGGCGCCGCTTCGTCACCGATGCGGTGGCGTCGAATGCCGATGTGGTGAATACCTACAAGCAGCTGCTCGGGCATGAACAGCGTGGTCGCGACGAAGCCAAACGGCTTTCCGGCAAGCGCTTTTCCATGTCGTTGTTCGTAATTCATTTCGGCCTCAAGCGCCGTCACGAACACTTGCAGCATCACACGGTGTGCTTCGGGCCGCGCTACCGCGAACTGATCGATGAGATCTTCAAGCGCGAGACCCTGGCTGATGACTTCTCGCTCTACCTGCATGCGCCTTGCGTCACTGACCCCTCGCTGGCGCCGGAAGGTTGTGCCAGTCATTACGTTCTGGCGCCGGTGCCGCACCTGGGCACGGCCGACATCGACTGGGCCGTGGAGGGGCCAAAGTACCGCGACCGCATCTTCGAATACCTCGAACGTCACTACATTCCCGGGCTGCGCGAGGATTTGGTCACGCACAGGATTTTCACCCCGTTCGATTTTCGCGACGAGCTCAACGCCCATCTCGGCTCGGCGTTTTCGCTGGAGCCGATCCTCACCCAGAGCGCCTGGTTCCGCACGCACAACCGTGATGACGTGATTCCCAACCTCTACATCGTCGGTGCCGGCACGCATCCCGGTGCGGGTGTGCCGGGCGTGGTGGGTTCGGCCAAGGCCACGGCCGGCCTGATGCTGGAGGATCTCTCCGGATGAACGATCAGGTGATTGATCACTCGACCCAGGCGATCAACGTCGGCTCCAAGAGTTTTGCGGCGGCGGCGAAGCTGTTTGATGAGCGCACCCGTCAAAGCGCGGTGATGCTCTATGCCTGGTGCCGGCATTGTGACGACGTGATCGATGGCCAGACCCTCGGGCACGGCCAGGTCGAAGGTGACCGTTCCACCGGAGAAGCGCGCCTGGCCGAGCTAGTGGACCTGACCGAGCGCGCTTATGCCGGCGAGCCCATGCAGGATCCGGCTTTTGCTGCGTTTCAGCAGGTCATCCAACGTCATCGGATTCCTCTGGAATATCCGTTGGAGCATCTGGCGGGCTTCCGCATGGATGTGCAGGACTACCGCTATCAGACTGTCGACGACACGCTGCTGTACTGCTACCGCGTCGCCGGGGTGGTGGGCCTGATGATGGCGAAGGTGATGGGCGCCGAAGCGGAGGCGACTCTAGACCGGGCCTGCGATTTGGGGTTGGCGTTTCAGTTGACCAATATTGCGCGCGATATCGTCGAGGACGCTGAGATCGGCCGTGTCTATCTGCCGGCCGACTGGCTCGCGGAAGTGGGAATCCCGGCTGATCAAATAGGCATGCCGTACAACCGGCCAGCGCTGGCGCTGCTGGCTGCACGCCTGGTCGACCTGGCCGAGCCCTACTACCTGTCGGCCTCGCAGGGGTTGCGCGACCTGCCATTGCGTTCGGCCTGGTCCATTGCCACGGCGCACGGCGTCTATCGGCAGATCGGTGTGGAAGTGAAAGCGCGAGGCGCTGCGGCCTGGGACACGCGTGTGTCGACGACTGGCGCGCAGAAACTGCAGTTTCTCCTTGGCGGTGGTGTGCTGGCGTTGGCTTCGCGTCGGATGCAACTCACGCCGCGTCCCGATTCCCTCTGGACACGTCCGCGTCGGGCTTAGCGTTCGTCTTGCGCAACGGCCCGTCATGCAGCTCGCGCAGCTGCTGTTTGAGCACCGGCAGCGGCGGCGCATAAAGGAATCCAAAGGACACGCAGCGCTCTTTCCCTTCAACGGCGTGGTGCATGCGGTGCGCCTGATAGAGCCGCTTGAGGTAGCCATTGCGGGGTACAAAGCGCAGCGGCCAGCGGTGATGCACCAACCCGTCATGGGCGACGAAGTAGAGAAAGCCATAGGCCGTCATGCCGGCGCCTATCCATTCCAGCGGGCCGTAGCCCGCCGTGCCCAGCGCGATCAGCAGGATCGCGACCCCGGCGAAGACAACCGCATACAGATCGTTCTTCTCGAACCAGCCGGTGCGCGGCTCATGGTGTGACTTGTGCCAGCCCCAGCCCCAGCCATGCATCACGTACTTGTGCGCCCACCAGGCAAACAGCTCCATGCCGGCCAGGGTCGCTAGAAATATCAGTGTGTTAGTCAGCACGGTCATATCCGATCCGTTCATCTGCAGGTCGCGCCAGTTTACGCGCTACGTCGCCGTAATGGACCCAGCTCCGACGCCTGGCGCCGCCCTGATTGTCGCCTAACTTTTCCATCCGGATGCAAGCGCTTCGGTCAGCTGTGCCGCGGGGATCGGCTGACAACCGCTGACGTTCTGCCCGGCCCACAGCGGTGAGAAGTGATCAAGGCCTTGAGGCTCAGCAGCGGCGCGCAAACTGCCGATGGCATTGCCTGCCAGCGGAAACGCCGGCACGGCGTCTGGCCGAGCGCCCAGTTCGCGGATGACGCGATTGACGATGCCCCGCGCGGGCCGTCCGGAGAACAAGGTGGTCAGCACGGTATGCTCGGCAGACTGGCTCTGCAAAGCCTGGCGGTGCAGCGAACTGGCGCGGCTTTCGTCGCACAACAGATAAGCGGTGCCGACCTGCACCCCCGCTGCGCCAAGCGCCTGTGCGGCGGATACGCAGCGGGCACTCGCAACCCCGCCGGCCGCGATCACCGGCACGTCCAGCGCGGCAACCAGCTGTGGCAGCAAGGCAAAGGTGCCGAGCTGCCCGTTGATGTCTTCGCTGAGAAACATGCCGCGATGCCCGCCCGCTTCAACGCCTTGGGCAATTACCGCATCGACGCCTTGCGCCTGCAGCCAGCGGCCTTCTTCCAGCGTCGTGGCGCTGGATAGAATCTTCGCGCCGGTCGCTTTGACACGTTGAAGCAGGTCTGGCGCTGGCAGGCCGAAGTGGAAGCTGACCACCGGCGGACGATGCCGCTCCAGCACTTCCGCCATTGCAGCATCGAACGGTTTGCGGGTTGCGCCGCTGGGGATGCTCGTCGGGTCGATGGCGAGTTCTTTCAAGTAAGGCGCCAGCGCTGCCAGCCAGGCCTCGGTTCGTGCGGCGTCCTCGGCAGGCGTCTGATGACAGAAGAAGTTCACGTTGTAGGGTTTGCGCGTCAGTGCTGCGATAGCGGCCAGCTCGGCATCAAGCGCCTCTGCATTGAGCATGCCGGCTGGAACCGAACCCAGCCCGCCGGCGTTGGATACCGCTGCTGCGAGCTGATGGTTCTGCGAGCCGGCCATCGGTGCCTGAATGATAGGCAAGCTGATCTCGAAGAGGGTGCGGATATCCATCGGAATTCCTTTGAGCGGCTGGGCGAGACTGCTGACTGTATCAGCCGTTTGTCGTGGATTCGCTCTCAGGTTGCGTCTCAGCTTAGCGAGGTCCTGCGAATCGCCGCATTGCCCAGTTAGACTGTGCGCACTTCAGGAGTACCCGATGAACTACCGCCACGCTTTCCACGCCGGCAATCATGCCGACGTCTTCAAACACCTCGTACTGTCCCGTCTGTTAGCCATGCTGGCTCGCAAGGAGGCACCGTTCGCCTACCTCGACAGCCACGCTGGCGTCGGCCTGTATGACCTCGCCGGCGATCAGGCCAGCCGCACCGGTGAATGGCTGCAGGGCATCGCCCGACTTTGGCAGGCAGAGGATGTGCCGGCTATGGCGCAGGGCTATCTGGACGTGATCCGGGCACTCAACCCTGACGGCACGCTGCGTTACTACCCGGGCTCACCGGAGCTGGCGCGTCAGCTGACGCGTCCGCAGGATCACCTGCAGCTGAACGAGAAGCACCCGGAAGACGGCCGCCTGCTGAAAGACAACATGGCTGGTGATCGCCGTGTAGCGGTGCATCTGGGCGAAGGCTGGCACGTGCCACGTGCCTTGATGCCGACCGCCGAAAAACGCGTTGTCCTGCTGATCGATCCGCCTTTCGAGCAGGCCGACGAGCTGAGCCGCTGCGTGACAGCGCTGAAAGAAGCGCTGGGGCGTATGCGCCAGACCATCGGCGTGATCTGGTACCCGATCAAGGATGAGCGTCAGCTCAAGCGCTTCTATCAGGACCTGTCACGCAGTGGCGCACCTAAATTGCTGCGCGCTGAGCTGTACGTCCACCCCACCGACGAGGCGCTGCGGCTGAACGGCTCGGGCCTAGCCATCAGCAATCCGCCGTGGGGGCTGGAAGAAGAACTGCGTGAGCTGCTGCCCTGGCTGGCTAAACTGCTGGGTCAAAGCGAAGGCGGATGGCGACTGGACTGGTTGATCGAGGAGGCCTGACCGCGACGTAGATGCGTGTGCAACTGTTGGGCTAGTGCCCTCCCTACGATTGATTAGCCAGTCCTGAGGTCGTAGGGTAAGGCGAGCGTGCTCCGAGGACATGTAGGCAGCGAGTAGGTATGGCCGGCACCGCTCCGCTTGATTCGTAGATACTCTGTTGGGGTTCAAGCATTCTTCAGATGTTTTTGGCTGAAAAGCTTGGAGGAGTCGAAGGGCACCCCGAGTTTGAGGCAGGCCCA
>JAKUTK010000077.1:9304-21662 GCA_022448005.1 Pseudomonas sp. | reverse complement strand
AGAAAGCAAACGCCCCGAACCAGTCGGGGCGTTGCTGATTATACCGCTGCGCTTGCGAGCTGTTTTAACACAGTCTGTTCGGGAGGCTTTTTCGTGGGCGTCTTTCTGCCGGTTCGCTAGGGTCGATGGGCTTCCGATCGCCCTTGGCGGGATTGGCCGCGAGTGCGGCAGTTCCGAACTGTGAGGCACCGAGTTCGAGCCTTCCATCGGCTCGGTTGATAGCTTCTATCAACCAAGACGGATGGATTCGATGCCTGTTGGCACATAGCATAACGGCCACGTTCACCCCCATTGGAGCCACGCCATGCAGATCGAAGAAGCCATCCAGACCCGCCGCGCCGTCAAGGCATACGACCCCAGCTATCAGCTCAGCCGCGAACAGAAGGACGAGCTACTGCAACTGGCGTTGCTGGCGCCGTCGGCGTTCAACCTGCAGCACGTGCGCTTCGTCGAAGTGAGTAACCCGCAATTGCGCGCGCAGATCCGCGAGGTGGGCTGGAACCAGGCGCAGATGACCGATGCCTCGATGCTGGTGGTGGTCTGCGCTCAAGTCGACAGCTGGGAGAAGAACGTTCGCCGCGTATGGGACGGTGCGCCGGCCGAAGTGCAGGACTACATGGCCAGTGCCATCGACAACTATTACCGCGGCAAGCCGCAGGTACAGCGTGACGAGGCCATGCGCAGCTGCGGCCTGATGGCGCAGACGCTGATGCTTGCTGCACGTGGCAAGGGCCTGGATTCCTGCCCCATGGATGGCTTCGATTTCGATGCGGTGGCCAAGCTGATCAACCTGCCGGATAACCACGTCATCGCCATGATGGTCGCGGTCGGTAAGCGCACGGTCGACCCCAAGCCCCGCGTGGGCAAGCTGCCGTTCGACGAAGTGATCATCCGCGACCGCTTCTGAATCATCCGAACGAGCGCGCGAAGCGTTCTCTGCCTCTGCGCCGCCGCGACACGTTCCGCGGCGGTGTGTTTTCGCGTGTTATTGACGGCCCCAGCCCGCTGCCTTTGCAGTCTTAGAGCGCGAGCATCGCGGCTTGCCCAAACGCGATGCCCGTCTACGTATGCAGCGCTGTCCGCGCGTGCCTATCGCTTTGCAGTACCGTCTCCCTCATTTTGTTACCCTCCGGCCTCCCGTCCAAGGCGTGACACCGCATGATCGAGCAGACCCTCAAGCAGACATTCGGCTACGACGGCTTCCGTCCCGGCCAGGAACAGGCCATCCGCGCGGTGGTGGCCGGTCGTTCGGCGGCGGCGATATTCCCCACCGGCTCTGGAAAATCCTTGTGCTACCAGCTGCCGGCATTGCTGCTGCCACATCTGACTTTGGTCGTCTCGCCGTTGCTGGCCTTGATGCAGGATCAACTGGCCTTTCTGCAGCGCCACGGCATCGCCGCCGGCAGCATCGATTCGGCGCAGAGCCGCGAGCAGGCCAGCGAAACCATGACGCGGGCCAAGTCTGGCGAATTGAAAGTCCTGATGATTTCGGTTGAGCGGCTGAAGAACGAGCGCTTTCGAAATTTCATCAGCCAGGTGCCGATCTCGCTGCTGGTGGTGGATGAGGCGCACTGCATCTCCGAGTGGGGGCATAACTTTCGGCCGGACTATCTCAAGCTTCCCGACTACCAGCGGCAGTTCAATATCCCCCAGGTGCTGCTGTTGACCGCGACGGCGACGCCGCCTGTGATCGCCGATATGCAGGCCAAATTCTCGATCACCGCGGAGGACGTGGTCACCACCGGTTTCTACCGGCCCAACCTCAATCTGCTGGTGGAGCCGGTCAGCGGCTTCAACAAGCAGCGGCGGCTAGTGGAGTGGCTGGCGGACAAGGGCGGCCAACCCACCATCGTTTACGTCACCCAGCAGAAGACCGCCGAGCAGGTCGCCGAGCATCTGGCGCAGCGCGGCTTCCCGGCCAGCGCCTACCACGCCGGCATGGCCCATGAGCGGCGTGAGTCGATTCAACGCCGCTTCATGGCTGGCGAGCTGAACTGCATCGTCGCCACCATCGCGTTCGGCATGGGCATCGACAAGGCGGACATCCGCAACGTGGTGCACTACGACCTGCCCAAGTCGGTGGAGAATTACAGCCAGGAAATCGGCCGCGCCGGGCGCGACGGACAGCCATCCGATTGCCTGGTGCTGGCCAACCGCGACAGCCTCAACGTGCTGCAGAACTTCGTCTACGGCGACACGCCGGAACGCGAGGGCATCCGCTGCGTGCTCGACGAGTTGCTGCAGGCCGGCGCAGGCGGGCAGTGGGAGCTAATGCTCAATCAGCTGTCGGACCAGAGCAACATCCGCCAGTTGCCATTGAAAACCCTGCTGGTGCAGCTGGAGCTGCGCGGCATCATTGCGCCACGTTTCGCCTATTTTGCCGAGTACCGCTTCAAGTACCTGCTCGAACCCGAGGCGCTGGTGGCGAAGTTCGACGGCGAGCGACGGCAGTTCGTCGAGGCCATCGTGCACAGTTCGGCGCGGGCGCGAACCTGGTGCACGCTGGATTTCGATGCGCTCTACGGGCAGCACGGCGCCGACCGCGCGCGAGTGGTCAAGGCGCTGGAGTATTTCCAGGAAAAGGGCTGGATCGAGCTGGAGAGCAAGCAGATGACCGATGTCTATGCGCTGCTCGATGAAGGCTTCGATGCCGAGGCCCTCAGTGGCGAGCTGCATGCCTATTTCAAAGAGCATGAGGCGAGCGAAATCACCCGCATCGAGCGGATGCTGGCACTGTTCGAGTCCGCCGAATGCCTGAGCCAGCGGCTGGCCGCCTATTTCGGTGATCGCCAAGCACCGCAGCGATGTGGCCATTGCTCGGTCTGCCACGGGCAGGTCGCGCAACTACCAGAACCGCCGCCATTGGCGCCGATGGGCGAGATGGATGTCGACGCCCGCTGCGCCGAATTCAGTCAGCGCTACACGCAGCTCAAGGGCAGTGTGCCCAGCGCCGAGTGCCTGACGCGTTTTCTCTGCGGCATCAGCGTGCCGGTGTTCACCAAGCTCAAGGCGCGCCAGCTCCCCGGTTTCGCCTCGCTGGAGGCTTACCCCTACGCCGAGGTTCGCGCGCGCCTGACGCGCTAGCCATCGACGACGAGCTTCAGCGCGCGGTCAGGCCGATCAGCCGGTCGGCGACGCCCTTGGTCTGGCGTGAGGTGCCAGCGGTTAGGTTGCTGGAGTTCTCCAATGCATCGAGCAGCCCGGTGAGCGAGCCGACACCCGCCGACTGGGTCTCGATATGCTGTGCGACCGCGCGAATCTCGCTGGCCAGGCGGTCGATGTCGGTGCCGATCTCCTCGGCGTTCTTGCCGGTGATCTCGGCCAGCTTGCGCACTTCGTCGGCCACCACTGCGAAACCGCGACCTTGCTCGCCTGCGCGTGCGGCCTCGATTGCCGCATTCAGTGCTAGCAGATTAGTTTGTCCGGCGATCTGCTGAATGGTCTGCACCACCGACTGGATACGCTGGCTGGACTGCGCCAGGTCGCGGGCGCTGCTGACCACCTCGTCGGCCTGATGGACCATCTGCTTGACCGAGCTGCCGGCCTGCTCGATGACGGTGCCTTGCTGGTTGATGTTCAGCGTCAGGTCATCCATCGAACCGTGCAGCTCGGTGGCGCATTGGCTGAGCTGTTCGGACATCGAGCGGCGCTCCTCGTCGGCTTGCGAGAGCACCTGGCCAAGGTCGGCCAGGCCGCGGAACACCGGGCGGATGTGCTCGTCGAGGCCGTTGATGTCCACCGCACTGCTGTAGTCTTGGCGCTTGAACTGTTCGATCTGTTTGACCACCACCTGGCTCAGGCCGGTCAGCTTCTTGATCTGCCGACGCAGAAAGAAGGCCTTGAACTCGCCGTGGTAGGCGATGAAGTTGTCGGTGTATTCGTCGTGAAACTCCTCCTTGCCGTTGGTGCGGAAGAAGAACACGGCGGTCAGTGTCTGGTTGAGGTTGAGGCCGAGGATCTCGCCGAAGGTCGAGTAACCGGCCACCGGGACGTCATCGAATACCGGGTCCATGCCGCCCAGAGCCTGCTCATTGTTCAGGCGGCGCAGGATGCAGTCGTTGAGGATGCCCACCAGCGGCTTGCCGGGCTTGTTCTGCATGAACTTCTGGTAGTCGCGGCGGGTCGTCTCGGCCAGTGGGGTGCGCTTGACCATGATCAGCTCCTCACCGGGCGCGACGTCGCAGAACAGGTGCACGCGCTCGTTGGCGAAGTCGATCTGCGAGATCGAGCGGACAAAAACCTCCTCACCAACGCGAATGGCGAAGGAGTAGTCCGATAGCCGCTGCTCCAGCTCTTGCGGCGCGCACTTTAGCGCCTCGCACAGCGCCTGGACCATGCTGCGGATGTTGCCGCGGGAATCGATCACCTGGCTGATATAGCGCTCTTCCAGCGAGGCACTGAGCACGCTCAGGCTGAGCGACGTGGGCTCGAAGTTCTGGCTCTTGAACACCCCGAAACGCACATCCCGCGCACACTTGAGGAAGACGATCAGCGCGTGGTTCTGGTAGCTGCGCTTGCCGTCATGCAGCTGGGTCTTCTGGAAATCGAGCTTGCCACCGGCCGAGCCACCGACGAACAGACACGGGAAGCGGCCGGACTCGTACAGCGCTTCCATGAAGAAGGATTCCGAAGCGGAGAGCCCGTCGAAAAAGATGTTGGCGAGGGTGTCGCGGTAGTCGATCTTCATCGACAGCTGCACTCGCTTGATCGAGGCCGTCAGTTTGGCGATCCGCTGCGCCATGCTCAGGCGGTTGCCCTGGCCGCGGATGTCTTCGCTTTCCAGGGGGACCTGAACGATCTCGGCGGCGGCGATGACGCTGGCGTCGAACAGCTGCAGCACCACCCGATCCCATTGCGCGCCGGTGGCACAGTAGAGCCGCTGGCCCTCGCTGGAGAGCTCGCCCGCCGTGGTGCACAGGCTGATCGTCGCCTGCGGAAAACGCTGCGACACCTGTCTTGCCACGTCATCCAGATTCACATGCGGGGAGACGAAGCCGGCAATGTAGGTCGGGTTGAAGCGCAAGGCGGCGAGCTGCTGGGCCAGCTGCTGAGCCGAGCAGAGCAGACTGGCCGTGCCGCTGGATTGCGTGTGGCCTGGCTTGAATCGGGAAAGCGAAATCATGGGCTTTACTCGCGCTTTTAGAAAATGAAGCGGGACACTCGGCCGCTCCCGTACTGATCAGCCATCGATCAGAAGTTAGTTGTTGTTATATCGGCACCATAGCCGCGAGGCGTATACCGTTCGGCGGTGCTGTCGTCAGTCACGTTATCGGCCGCTGGATACAGATTCGCCATGCCACCATGGTCTTCATCCGAAAGTACTGGGCGAGGCGGCGACGCCAGTTCGCTATGCAATGAAACAGAGCTGGAGTGACTTGCATGTAGGTCTTTCCCTACAGAGCGCTTGACTAATCCTACTGCAGGATAGGGCTAAGCCGATGTTGCTCAGCCATAGACTGCTGCATGCTTCGCCCATAAATGCGGTGACCTATTGCGATAGGCGTAGCTGCCGATAGCTAAGACAAATCTGCCAGGAACGAACCTATGTCTCGCTTGTTCACCGATCTCGGATTCCGCTGGAAAATTACCCTGCCCATTGCGGCGCTGGCCCTGCTATTGGTGCTGATGGGGGTCGTCGGCATGCGTGGCGTCGACCAAGTGGCCGATTCGAGCCAGCAGCTCGCAACACGGCACCTGCCCGCCATCGGGCTGCTGCTCAATGCCGACCGTGACCTGTATCAGGCCTTTGTCGCCGAGCGCAGCCTGCTCGACAGCGATGCGGGCGACCACGTCCAGGCGCTCAGGGCCAGCCATGCAGAAAACCTCAAGCAGGCCTACGACCGCGTGCAGCAGTACGCCGCCATGCAGCCAAGTTCGGAAGCGCTGGCGTTGGTCGAGCAGTTCAACCGTGGCTTTCAGCAATGGTCTGAGGTTTCGCGGCGGGTGATCGAGCAGATCGACCTGGATCCGCTGGCCGCCAGTGCACTGAGCTTTGGCGAAAGCGAGTCGAGCTTCGATGCCATGCGTGACGCCATCGACAAGCTGGGCGATCTTGAAGCGGCGGCGGCTAACAGCGAAGGCGAGGCCGCCATCGCTGAAGGCGCGGCGACAGCGGAACAGCAGATCATCGTGTTGGCTGTTGGTCTGCTCGGCTGCTTGTTGCTGGTGGTGGGCCTGCCTCTGGTGGTACTGCGGCCGATGCAGCGTTTGCTCGAGCGTGTGCAGCAGATTGCCGAGGGTGATGGCGACCTGCGCGCCCGGCTGGATGTGCGGTCGGCTGACGAGTTGGGTCAGCTCGGCACTGCGTTCAACCGTTTTCTCGACAAGCTGCAGCCGTTGATCGCTGAAGTCGGTCGGGTTACCGCAGAAGTCGATGCGGCGGCGCGTGATATGGCCAGGATGGCGGCGACGAACGATCAACTGATCAGCAGCGAACATGCCGCCGTGGATCAGGTCAGCACGGCGGCTACGGAAATGAGCGCTGCGGTGCATGAAGTTGCGCTGAACGCGCAGAACGCTTCCGACGCGGCGCGTAATGCGCAACAGCAATCAAGTCAGGGCGCAGCGGTGGTCACCAACACCGTCCAGTCAATCCGCCAGCTGGCGCAGGAGGTGGAGAGTACCTCGCAGACTATTGAGGTCCTGGCTGAAGAGACCGCCAGCATTGGTGCGGTGCTCGAAGTGATTCGTGGCATTGCTGAACAGACCAACCTGCTGGCGCTCAACGCTGCCATCGAGGCTGCCCGCGCCGGCGAGCAGGGACGCGGTTTCGCTGTGGTGGCGGATGAAGTGCGGGCGCTGGCAGGCCGGACCCAGGATTCGACCAAGGACATCCAGCTACGCATCGAGCGGTTACAGGGCGGGGTCGCCAAGGCCGTGCAGGCTATGCACGCCGGCAGTGGCAAGGCGCGCGACAGTGTGGAGCGCGCTGCCGGCGTCGATCAGGTGTTGGCCGACACGGCGGAGTCGGTCCAGCGCATCAATGACATGGCGGCGCAGATCGCCACGGCCTGCGAGGAGCAGAGCAGCGTGACCGAGGAGATTGCGCGCAACATCAGCGATATACGCGACCTGTCCGATGACGCGGCTGCCAACTCTACGAAGAGCATGCAGGCCAGCCAGCAGTTGTCCGGGCTGTCGCAGAGTCTGGCGAGCCTGGTGGGGCGCTTCCAGGTCTGACTGGACGCCCGCGTTTACGCGGCGTCCGGCTAACCGGGGACGCGTACGCCCCACAGCAGTTTGCCCAGCCCGGTGTCGTTCGGTAGCAACAGCAGGCTTAGCGTAAACACCAGCATCAGCCCGAGCGCATAGGCCAGGCTGATCAGGCGCTGCCGCTGGCGACGTCGTTTCACGGGTGCTGCGCTGGTCGGTTGTTCACTGGAACGTGAAGGGGTTGGGTGCATCGTCATCTCGATAGATGGCAAACCGCGGCTCATCTAGTGGAGTGGAGCCGACGTGTACCGTTCTGGCGGCGAAGTAAATCCGAAATAAAAGCATAATGCCACTACCGTGAAGACAACCTCGATGGTCTGTCATTTCGGGGTGTCTGCCATTCCGCAGCGTCTGCCATCGCTGCGCTGTCACAATCGGAAAAGCTCTAGCGTGCATATCAGCCGGGCGCTCCGCGCGGTGTCGACCATACTCAAAGGTCGCCGCCGCCCGACCTGGAGATCTGCTCATGCCGACTCGCCGCCAGCTACTCAGTCGTTCCGCCCTGTTAGCCACAGTCGCCGGCCTCGGCCCGCTGCTGCCATTGCTGGCAAGAGGGGCCGAACCGTTGCGCCAGCGCGCGATTCCTGCGACCGGCGAGATGCTGCCGGTGATCGGGCTGGGTACCTCGCGGACACATGACGTTCAACTCGACGACGACGAGATGCGAACCCTGCTCGAGGTGCTGCGGGTGCTCGTCGAGGGCGGCGCAAGGGTGATCGACACCGCGCCGAGCTACGGCAATGCCGACCGGGTGGTCGGCGAGCTGGTCCAGCGCGGCGATGCGCGTAGGCAGGTATTTCTCGCCAACAAGGTTTCCGCCACCGGCCGCGATCGTGGTGTGGCGCAGATCGAAAAGAGCTTCGAGGCGCTGCAGACTGAAGTGATCGACCTGATCCAGGTGCACAACCTGCAGGACACGCGCACCCAGCTCCAGCTGTTGCGCTCTCTCAAGGAGCAGGGTCGTATCCGCTACATAGGCGTGACTCACTATGTCGAATCCGCCCACGATCGGCTGCTAGAAGTACTCAAGCAGGAGCCTGTCGATTTCGTTCAGTTCAACTATTCAGTCAGCGAGCGCAATGCTGAAAGGCGGTTGCTGCCGTATTGCGCCGAGCACGGCATTGCCACGCTGATCAACCGGCCCTTTACCCGCGGAAACCTGCTCTCGCGAGTCAAGGGAAAACCGTTGCCGAGCTGGGCGGCGGACATCGATGCCGGCTCCTGGGCGCAGTTGCTGCTCAAGTTTATTCTCGCCGAGCCGGCGGTGACCACGGTAATACCTGCCACATCCAATCCGCGCTACATGGCCGACAACCTCATGGCCGGGCAGGGCCGGTTGCCGGACGCGCGCCAACGGGAAATGATTGTCGAAGCCTTCCGATGAGCGCGGTCGGAGAGACCGTAGCTGGGGCTGAATGATCATGCCGTTGGCCGCGCGTGCCGCCGCGCTGATCAATGCCCGCTCGGGCGAGCTGCGCGCGGCGCTGGCAGGGTTCGGCCTGTTCTTCTGCCTGTTCACCGGCTATTTCATGCTGCGGCCGATCCGCGAGTCGATGGGTATTCAGGGCGGCGTCGAAAACCTGCAGTGGCTGTTCACCGCGACCTTCGTCGCCATGCTGGTGGCGGTGCCGCTGTTCGCCTGGCTCAACTCGCGGGTGGCGCGCATCCATTACATCGACTGGGTGTACGGCTTCTTCTGCGTCAACCTGCTCTTGTTTGCCGGGCTGTTCTTTCTTTTGCGCGACAGCATCTGGCTGGCTCGAGTGTTCTACGTGTGGATCTCGGTCTACAACCTGTTCGTGGTTTCGGTAGCCTGGAGCCTGATGGCCGATGTGTTCGACGCACCTCAGGCGCGTCGGCTATTCGCCTTCATTGCGGCCGGCGCCAGCGTCGGTGGGCTGATGGGGCCGGCCCTGAGCGCACTGTTCGTGGGTGTGCTCGGGCAGTTCGGGCTGATGCTGCTGGCGGCGCTGCTACTGGCGGTAGCGGTGGCGATCAAGCACTACCTGATGGCTTGGCGCGAAGTGCTGGGTGCCGGTCGCCCCGGTGCCGAACACGCCGAAAGCCCAAAGCGGCCCGTGGCGGGTAATCCGTTCAGTGGCCTGACCCGCGTGCTCGGTTCGGGCTATCTGCTAGGCATCGCGGTCTTCGTACTGCTACTGACAACCGCCAGTACCTTCCTCTATTTCGAACAGGCACGGCTGGTGGCCGAACTCTTTCCCGACCGCGTCGAGCAGGTACGAGTCTTCGGTGCGATCGACTTCGTGGTGCAGGCCGGCGCTTTGCTGTCACAGCTGTTCATCACCGGGCGCATCGCGCAGCGGCTCGGGGTCAAAGTGCTGCTAAGCGCAGTGCCAATGCTGGTCTGCCTGGGGTTCGTTGGCCTGGCACTGGCGCCGACCTTTGCTGTGCTGGCGGCGGTGATGATTGTGCGTCGCGTTGGCGAATATGCTTTTGTCCGCCCAGGTCGCGAGATGCTGTTTGCACCGCTGGATGCCGAGAGCAAATACAAGGCAAAGAATTTCATTGATACCCTGGTTTATCGCGGTGGTGATGCTCTGAGCGGCTGGGTCAAAGCCCTGCTCGATAGCCTTGGTTACGGCGTCTGGCTGGTTGCGCTGGTCGGCGCGGTGAGTGCGGCGGTCTGGGGCGCGGTGGGTTGGCGGCTCGGCGCGCGAGCCGACCAGGTCAGCAGGCAACGCGGGCGAGACTAGGTAAGGGCACGCAGATCTGATCGAATGCTGGCAGAATGCCCACAGTTTTCTCCAGACAGGATGTCCCGATGCGCGTCGCCTCACTTTTTTTGCTTTTCGCCTCGCTTTCCATTACCGGCTGCAGCATCAAGCAGACCGTCACGCCGGCCAGCCTCTCCGCTGAATTGGCGCCGGAGATCTGCGCCATTCCAGCCATTGGGCTTCGCGCCGGCTTCAACTCCACCTATCAGCAATTGCTCCGAGAAAAGGGCTTCAAGACCCGTCAGATGGCGGCCGGCAGCAGTCCGGACCGCTGCCCTCTTAGCACCACCTACACCGGGACCTGGCGCTGGGACCTGCTGCTGTACATGAATCACGCGGATATCCGCGTCTATGAACATGGACGCCAGGTGGGGCAGGCGGAATACGACGCGCGTTGGGGTGGTGGTCGCCCAGACAAATTCATCAGCGCCGAAAACAAGATTGCCGAACTCACCGACCAGCTGTTCCCTGACGGGGCCAGCGGCCTGGGTGTTGCAACCCCGCAGGCCGTGTTGAGCACGCCGCTGAGCGCACACGCGTACCGTCAGCAGCAACTGCAACGGTTGCTGAACGAAAACCTGCCTTATGAGGAGTACCAGCGTCGTTATCGACAGCTGATGGAGGAGTAAGACGGCCTGTCGGCAGAGCGGTTCGAGGCGCCAGATCCCATGGTTCCCGGCGCTTCACTGACGTACGTCAGACAAGGCAAGTCTTGCGCTGACGACAATTCAACCAGACGAAACCGCTGAACCTCGGCGGTACAGACGCCTCGAACCCTAGTAGGTACGTCATCAATCAGGAGTAGTCGTATGCATGTTCAAGTCAACAGCCACCACATCCCCGGCAGCGTCGAGCTGCATGAGTGGGTCGGTTCGACCGTAGAGGAGCGGCTGGAGCGTTTCGACGATTTCCTCACTCGCATCGAAGTGCACGTCAGCGACGAGAATGCACAGAAGGCCGGCGCTGATGACAAGCGCTGCCAGATCGAAGCCCGCCCGAAGGGCCATCAGGCCGTATCGGTGACACACAAGGCCGAATCCCTTCAGTTGGCGGTTGAAGGTGCCGCTGAGAAGATGCGCCACGCCCTTGAGCACCTGAGCGGCAAGTTGGACACCAAGGTACTTTCTGGCGGCGAACTGAATGATCCATTGCGTGACGAGCAACCGCAGGCGGTGAAGGATGCGATGCTTGAAGAGGAATTCCTGGAAAAACAGGAAGAGCTCGACAAGTAGGGCGTTTGGCCCTGGTTTACTGCCGGGGCCTTTCCACGGGGATCTGCGTCGGCCCCGTTATCTTTTGTACAGCCCGGAACCAGCCGCTATCGTTGCGTTTCGAATGGGTATCGTCCCCGTCTGGTAGCCCCTTCATGCAGATCATCCTGGTGCGTCATGGACGGCCTGACCACAACGCCGAGCCATGGAGTACGCCGGCCGGCATGAAGCACTGGGTCGAGCGGTACAATGCCGCCAATGTTGTGGGCAGCGAGCGGCCCGAATCCCTCCGACGCCTTGCCGATGCGGCCGGCACCGTGGTTTGCAGCCCGCTGATGCGCTGCGTGGAGTCGCGGGATCACCTGAACTGCCAATGCCTGCACCAGCCCGATCCCTTATTCGCCGAGGCGCACCTGCCGTATCCCGACTGGGCTTATCCGTTTATGCCTTCGCGTGTCTGGCGTATTACTTTCCGCACGGCCTGGTTCCTTGGTTTCGCCCGTCACACCGAGCCGGTGAGCGAGTCGAGACGACGCGCCAGTGCCGCGGCCGACAGGCTTATCGAGCTGGCGGAAACGCATGGCAGCGTGTTGCTGATGGGGCACAAGATCATGAACGCACTGATCGCCACGCAGCTGCGCCGACGGGGCTGGCAGGGGCCGGCACTGCCGCTGCTGTCGGGCTACTGGCATCCGAGCCGCTACCGCAAGTCATCCTGAGTCCGTGTCTCCTCAAGTTGGCCGCAGTGACAACGCAGACCTGGGCGAAGGCCGGCTCGTAAACTCGAACGCACAAACACCCGCAGCCATTGACGAGACAAAGGCAGGGTAATACTCAAAGAAAGTAAGGTTGTTGAGAGGGGGTTCATCCCTCATGACCTGCCGTCAATCTGACCGATGCCAGCTAAATCCTGGTTTTTCGAATGTATTGGCCTTCATAACGACGCAAAGTTTGTATGAGACGTGGTGATTTGCAGCGGTTTCACGGTCGAGCCTCGGAGGCACGAATAGCCAAAGGCTTACAAGAGTCTGCGCGATCACCACTACAACTCCAGCGCTCAGGTAATTAATCTATGCCCACTCTGAAGCGCAGGAAGCGCTCAGGATCAGGATGATCGACCATTGCCAGGAAGGCGCTCGAATGGAATCGGATAGGTCAGAAAAACCCGCTTCGGCGGGTTTTTGCTTTTCCGCACCCTGC